>CAMVIM010000035.1 GCA_947167515.1 uncultured Prevotellaceae bacterium
TTGCCGTGATGACACCGCCATGAATGACGAGGGTGCCCATGCCGCCTGGTGAGCCGTTGACCTCATAGCCGTCTATACAGCCGATGGCAGCATTGTACTTGAATTTTGACTGGCTCAACTTTGCCTCAAGCCTGCCCTCCTGGTCGTCCGACGACTGGCTGTAGATGCTCAGTGAATTGCCGTCGCCCTGCAGCACTACGCCGTCGGAACACACCAGACGGCAACCGTCGGTCAGGATGAGGTGTCCCTCGCCTTTGACAATAAGGCGGCTAATAGTCACTTCGCCCTTGACCACCACCCACTTGTAGCCTCCGTTGTCCCACTCGGGGTTGTCGCCCACACCAAACTCGTGGCTGTCGCTGAGCGAAGTGGAGGCATCGAGCACCTTGTATTTGGTGCAGAGGCTGCTGGAGTTGGTAACACGGTTTTGGCCACTTACGTTTTCCCAACTATGGTGCCAGTACTGTACACTCTGTGCCATCACCGTCTGCACCAGCAGAGTCAGCAGGGCCATCATCATGACTCTTTTCATGTTCATGTTCTTCACTTTCATTTCTACAAATCTATTATTGTACGTCAGTTCGACGCAAGAAAAGTTTTAATGATACGCCTTCGGCGGACGTGTAAAGTGACTGAATGTCACTTTGAAAAAAAACAAATAAAAACAAGTAAAAACAAATAAAAACAAGTTCTTCTTTGTTGTGATAGCGAAGATGTTGTGGACGAAGAAAAGGTTTTTATTTGTTTTCATCGGTTTTTATTTGTTTTTTCTTCGTCCGCCGAAGGCGTATATCTTACATCGAACTCACGTTATTGTATATTTCGGCTGCAAAGTTACATTGAAAATGTGAAATATACAAGACTTGCGAGATGAAAAAACAAATTCCGTCTTCGCCTCACACGCAACGCCGTGCAAATTGCAATAGGAACGGCATACAATATACAATAAGTACGCCGTACAATTTAGAATAGCAACGACGTTGAGTAGAGAGAGGTAACGGCGCTACGCAGAGAGAGGTAACGGATTTTTGTTTTTTTCTCACTGAAATTTGCATATTTTCCAAATTGGTGTTACATTTGTGGCCTCAACACAACACGCACATGAAAAAACTGCTACTGAGCGCACTCGCGCTGTGCTGTGCTGCCACCCTGTGGGCACAGGTCTCCTTCGGCCATGCCGAACGGTTGAATGACAACTGGCTCTTCCTCAGAGCTGACTCCAGCTGGAACATCTACGAGAGTCCACGGATGAAGGAGGTGGGCTTCGACGATTCGCGATGGCGGCACGTCGCCCTGCCTCACGACTGGGGTGTGGAACTGCCCATGTCGCCCGATAAAGGCTCCTGCCAAGGCTATCTGCCTGGCGGCATCGGCTGGTATCGGAAGCACCTGCAACTCACCCCTGGAGATGGTGAGGACGGCAAACGCTGCTACATCTACTTCGAGGGAGTGTATAACCATTCAGAGGTGTATCTGAACGGTCACTTGCTGGGCAAGCGCCCCAGCGGTTTCGCCTCGTTCCTCTATGACATGACACCCTACATGCAGGATGGAGAGAACGTGTTGGCTGTCAGAGTGGACCACTCGGCGGAAGCCGACTCACGCTGGTACACGGGTAGCGGCATCAACCGTAACGTATGGGTCATCACTGCTCCTGCCATCCATCTGGCACAGTGGGGCACCGCCTATCGGCTGAAAAGCATCTCAACAAACAAGGCAGAGGTGGACTTGGACGTGGAAACCTGCGACACCCGTGTGGACAGAGGGAGGACTCCTTCGCTGCAAGCCGTGGTGAGCCTGAAGGATGCCAATGGAAAGACGGTGGCTGTAGGCAAGACCAACATGGGTGCCCAAGAGAAGAAGACCGTGAGGCTCTCAGTGCCTAACCCACAACGATGGACCCTGAAGCAGCCTTATCTCTACACGCTGACCACCCTGCTGCTCAGCGACGGCGAAGAAACCGACCGCTCGGAGGTGAAGGCAGGACTGCGCACTCTGGAGTTCTCAGCCGACAAGGGGTTTGCACTGAACGGACGATGGATGAAGGTGAAGGGTGTATGTGTACATGACGATGCGGGGGTGCTGGGCACTGCCGTGCCTGCCGAAGTGTGGCGCAGGCGGCTTGTCGAACTGAAAAGCCTCGGCACCAATGCCGTGCGCCTGAGTCACAACCCCCATGCGCCTGAGTTCTACGACCTGTGTGACGAACTGGGACTGCTGGTCATGGATGAGGCTTCGGACGAATGGGAGTTTCCGAAACGTAAATGGATGAAAGGATGGAACCAAGGCAAGCCTGCCTTTGAGGGCACTTACACCTATTTTGAAGAATGGATAGACCGTGATGTAGCCGACATGGTGCGCCGCGACCGCTGCCATCCGAGCGTGTTCCTGTGGTCGATAGGCAACGAGGTCGATTACCCCAACGACCCCTACTCCCACCCTGTGCTCGATGGAGGCACAAATGGATTCACGCAGCCCATGTATGGCGGCTACAAGCCCGACCAGCCGAACGCTGAGCGCATCGGACTCATCGCCCAGCGACTGGCCAAGATTGTGAAGGACATCGACCCCTCGCGACCCACCACGGGAGCACTGGCTGGCGTGGTGATGTCGAACGAGACGGCTTATCCGGGAGCCATCGACGTGGTGGGCTATAATTACACCGAGAGCCGCTATGGGGAAGACCATAAGACCTACCCGAAGCGTATCATCTATGGCTCGGAGAACCGTCACGACCTGGCGGCATGGAAAGCCGTGAGAGACAACGCACACATCTTCGGTCAGTTCCTTTGGACAGGTATCGACTATCTGGGCGAGAGCGGTGTGTGGCCTGCCCGTGGCAGCAGCGCGGGACTGCTCGACCTGGCTGGTTGGCGCAAGCCGAACGGATGGTATCGTGCTGCCTTGTGGAGCGAAAAGCCCGTGTGCTACATCGGCACCTATCCAGTGGGGCCACAACGCTATGGATCGCGCAACAACAACCAGCGCACCACCAACGTGTCGCCATACGCCAACGACACATGGAACTACACGGAGGGACAGCGCATCCGAGTGGTGTGCTATACCAATGCCAAGACGGCGCATCTGACCCTCAACGGACAGTCCATCGGCGGTGAACCGCAACGCGACGCAAACACAGGCATCCTCTATTGGGACATCGACTATGCTCCTGGCACGTTGCGCTGCGAGGCTGACAACCAAGCCGTCTATGAGGTGAAGACCACAAAGGCTCCCCACGCCATTCGACTCACGACCGACGGCGGAATGCACGTGTTTGTGGAAGTGGTGGACGAGGAAGGGAACCTCGTGAAACAGGCCGATAACGAAGTGACCCTGATGGTGCGTGGAGGACGGCTCTTAGGCATGGAGAACGGTTCGATGCAGGGCGGCAGTCAACCCTTCAGCCAGCGCACCCCCCGACTGCGAGTGCAGGGCGGGCGGCTGGTGGCATACATTGTGCCACAAGGCAAGGAAGCCGTTCGTGTGACAGCCACCTCCCCCTTCCTGCAGGAGGCCACACTTACCTTGAACGGCGGCACTCAATAGGCGACTGCCCTGCGTTCTTCAACGAGAAGGGCTGCACATACGTAGGAAGATGTGCGGTCCTTTTTACATATCCAAAAGTTTTTGTACGCTATCTGCAACTTTTTCTGCCCCAAATTTCGTAACTTTGTGGCGAAATAGCAATATCTAAAAACTTTTTCGATGATGAGATATACAGAATTGGGCAAAACTGGAATGAAGGTGTCCCACTTGGCGTTCGGCGCATCGTCGCTGGGCAGCGTGTTTCACGAGACAAAAGAGGCTGAAAGCATAAAGGCGGTGGAGGCGGCCATCGAGGGCGGCATCAACCTGATTGACGTGAGTCCTTACTATGGTCACTACAAGGCAGAGACGGTGTTGGGCAAAGCGCTGAAAATCATCCCTCGCGACAAGTATTTTCTGAGTACGAAGGTGGGACGCTACGGTAAAGATGGCGTGAACACTTGGGACTATTCAGGCAAACGTGCCACGGAGAGTGTGTACGAGAGCATGGAACGACTGAACATCGACCATATCGACCTGATCAACGTGCATGACATCGAGTTTCAGGCTGCGATGGAGGGGGGATTGCAGAAGGTGGTGGATGAGACGCTGCCTGCGCTGGTGGAACTGAAGAAGAAGGGTGTTGTGGGTCATGTGGGCATCACGGACTTACAGCTGGAGAACCTCAAATGGGTCATCGAGCACTCGGAGGAAGGCACCGTGGAGAGTGTGTTGAACTTCTGCCATTACTGTCTGAATGATGACAAGCTGGTCGATTTCCTCGACTTCTTCGAGGCCAAGGGTGTGGGTGTCATCAGTGCATCACCCCTGAGCATGGGTCTGTTGTCACAACGTGGTGTGCCAGCATGGCATCCTGCTCCGAAGCCACTGGTGGCGGCTTGTGCCAAAGCTGCAGCATACTGCACAGAGAAAGGTTACCCGATTGAGAAGCTGGCCATACAGTACGCTGTCAGCAACGAGCGCATCGCTGGCACCCTGTTCTCATCGGCCAATCCCGAGAACGTGAAGCGTAACATCCAATGGGCCAACGAAGAACCCGACTGGCAACTGGTGAAGGAAGTGCAGGAAATCATTGGTGACCAAAAGCGCGTAAGCTGGGCGAATTCCTGAAAACTAAAAACTATGACTATTATAGACTCTCACACCCACCTGTGGAAGAAGCAAGACACATGGGTGGACGGAAAAAGGATTCTGTCGATGAAGAACGGCAGGAGCATCTTCATGGACGAAGAGGTGCAGATGATGCCTCCGTTCATGACCAGTGAGCAGAACTCGGCTGAGGTGCTGTTGTCAAACATGAATTATGCACAGGTGGGTGCTGCCGTGGTGGTACAGGAAGTCATCGATGGCAACCAGAACGCCTACCTGACAGAGGTGCAACAGCAATACCCTGAGCGGTTCTTCTGCATGGGAATGGCTTGGAACCTGGACGAGGCGAAAGCGGTGCATGATGCAGGTCTGAAAGGCATCGCGTTCCCTGGGCATCGCATGAAGGAGTCGCTCCAGACGCTCATGCCTGTCTTCAAATACATGGAGGAACAGGGCATGGTGCTGTCCATGTGTCTGGGCGATGACGAACACCAGATTGGCGAGATGAAGGAGGTGATTGAGGAATGTCCTGCGCTGAAAGTGGCGATAGGTCATTTCGGCATGGTCACCACCCCATCGTTCAAGAGCCAGGTGCTGTTGGCAAGGGCTGGCAAGAACGTGATGGTGGAGTCAGGTGGCATCACTTGGCTGTACAACGCAGAGTTCTACCCCTACCCCTCTGCCATCCGAAGCATCAAGGAGGCTGCCGACTGGGTGGGCATGGACAAACTGATGTGGGGAAGCGACTATCCCCGCACCATCACTGCCATCACCTATAAGATGTCGTATGACTTCGTGTCGAAATCGAAGGAACTGACAGAAGACGAGAAGGCGCTGTTCCTCGGACAG
This sequence comes from uncultured Prevotellaceae bacterium, assembly GCA_947167515.1. Lineage (GTDB taxonomy): Bacteria > Bacteroidota > Bacteroidia > Bacteroidales > Bacteroidaceae > Minthosoma. The sequence goes on from CAMVIM010000035.1 coordinate 5,485, forward strand.
AATGCCGAACACTTCTACGGATTCAAAAACTTACCAGAACTACCATACATTAAAAATATGTCCGAGTAAAAAGGAATAAACAAATAACAATCAAATGAAGAAACCTTTAGTATCGAAGAAATATCTCTTCACATTTATATTGATTACGTCGTTGTTTGCCTTGTGGGGCTTTGCCAACGACATCACCAACCCGATGGTGGCTGCATTCCAGACTGTGATGGAGTTGTCAGCAGCAAAAGCATCGCTGATTCAGTTTGCGTTCTATGGCGGTTATGCCACCATGGCGATTCCCGCAGCCTTGTTCATCCGCAAGTATTCGTACAAGAGCGGCATCTTGTTGGGCTTGGCACTCTACGCCATTGGTGCATTCCTCTTCATCCCTGCGGCTGAGTGGCAGGAGTTCTCGTTCTTCTGTGTTTCGCTCTACATCCTCACCTTCGGTTTGGCGTTCTTGGAAACTACTGCCAACCCCTTCATCCTCTCGTTGGGTGACAAGGAGACTTCCACCCGTCGTCTGAACCTGGCACAGGCATTCAACCCTGTGGGTTCGTTGAGCGGTATGGCAGTCGCATCCTTCATCGTATTGCCTCACCTGCTGTCCGACAAGCGTGATGCAGCAGGACAAATCATCTTCCCTCTCTTGTCTGAAGCCGAGAAAGCGGACATCCGCCTGCACGACTTGGCTGTTATCCGCAACCCTTACGTAGCCATTGGCCTCGTGGTGGTGGCTGTGCTGGTGATTATCGCCATCACGAAGATGCCAAAGACGGAGAGTGAGGAACAGAAAGCGGCAGGTCAGACCCATACGCTCAGCGAGACGATGCACAATCTCTGGCACAACACCATCTATCGTGAGGGTGTGTTTGCACAGGTATGCTACGTGGCTGCGCAAATCATGGTGTGGACCTTCATCATCCAGTACGCCGACCACCTCGGCATCAACAAGGCAACGGCTCAGGTGTACAACATCGTGGCGATGTCGATGAACCTCTTGGGACGTTTCCTCGGTACGTACATCATGCGTTTCGTGAACACACGCAAACTGTTGACCATTTTCGGTGTGGGTGCATCCATCTGCACGTTCGGTGCCATCTGCATCGAAGGCATGTGGGGACTCTATTCATTGGTGGCTATCAGCCTCTTTATGTCCATCATGTTCCCCAGCATCTACGGCATCGCTTTGGAGAATGTCGATACGAAGGACACCCATCTGGGTGCTGCTTTCCTCGTGATGGCAATTGTAGGTGGTGCGCTGATGCCCCCTCTTCAGGGTTTGATGATTGACCAAGAGGTCATCTGGGGTAGGCCAGCGGTGAACATGTCGTTCATGCTCCCCTTGGCTTGCTTCCTGTTCATTATCGTGTACGGATATCGTTCTTATAAAAAAATGAAGATTGAAAATTGAAAAATAGAAGAAAATGAAAGCGATTCAAATCACTCACTCTCAGGAGTTGAACATCATTGAGATGGAGAAGCCTGCTGCACTGAAGGCAGGCGAAGTTCTGTTGAAATTGGAATATGTCGGTTTTTGTGGTTCCGACCTGAACACGTTCTTGGGACGCAACACCATGGCGCTGAACCCTGTCATCCCAGGACACGAGATTGGTGCTGTCATCGAAGCAGTGGGCAGCGAGGTGCCTGAAAACCTGAAGGTGGGTATGGTGGTGACTTGCAACCCCTACACCAACTGCAACAAATGCGCATCGTGCCGTAATGGTCGTGTGAATGCTTGTCAGCACAATGAGACTTTGGGTGTACAGCGCAATGGTGCAATGAAGGAGTACATCGTGATGCCTTGGGAGAAAATCATCCCCGCAGGCACCCTCTCAGCCAAGACCAGCGCCTTGATTGAGCCGATGAGTGTGGGCTTCCATGCAGTCAGTCGTGCGCAGGTGACAGATGTAGATACCGTCATGGTGATTGGTTGCGGCATGGTGGGCATGGGCGCTATCGTGCGTGCTGTCACTCGTGGGGCAACTGTCATTGCTGCCGACCTGGACGATGAGAAGTTGGAACTCGCCAAGCAGATGGGTGCCACTTATGCCATCAACACGAAGACAGAGGATGTGCATCAGCGTCTGGCTGACCTCACAAGCGGCTTTGGCCCCGATGTCATCATCGAGGCAGTGGGTAACCCCTTCACCTATCAGATGGCTGTGAACGAAGTGGCCTTCACAGGACGTGTGGCTTGTATAGGTTATGCGAAGTCAGATGTGACCTTCACGACGAAACTCTTCGTGCAAAAGGAGCTCGACATACGTGGTTCCCGCAATGCCACCCCAGAAGATTTCCGCGCTGTCATCCGCTACTTGGAGAGAGGCACCGCACCTGTGGACAAACTCATCACGAAGGTCATCCAGCCCGAGGAAGCATTGGAGACCATGCAATGGTGGAGCGAGAATCCAGGAAAGGTGTTCAGAATACTTACTAAGTTTTAATAAGGTGTATGGGGCTAATGGGTCGGATGGGCAAGATGACCCATCTACCCCCATTCAGCCTATTCAACCCAGAACAAAATAAAGAAAGAAAAGTTGCATTTATGAAGGTCTTTGTCAGTGGTTGTTACGACTTGCTCCACAGCGGTCATGTGGAGTTCTTCCGACAGGCGAGTCAGTATGGTGACTTGTATGTGGGCATCGGGTCGGATGCAACCATTCTCCACTATAAGCACCACAAGACGCTGTACCCTGAGCAGGAACGTCTCTTCATGGTGAAGAGCATCCGCTACGTGAAGGATGCCTTCATCAATCAAGGCGATGGTGTGATGGACTTCATCCCGACGGTAGAAGCCCTGAAACCTGACCGCTTTGTGGTGAATGCAGATGGTTCCAGCGAGGAGAAACGCCAATTCTGCCAAGAACGCGGTATCGAATACATCGTGCTTGACCGCACTCCTGCCGACGGGTTGGAAGCAAGAAGCAGTACCAGCATCAAAGCCACCTTGGGACAGGGAAAAGGTCAGATAGAAAAATCGCCCAGCGCAGGCATCCCCACCCGTCTCGATTTGGCTGGCACTTGGATTGACCAACCCTACGTAAGCACGTATGCACCAGGATGGGCTATCACCATTTCCTTGCAACCCACGTTCGAGATTCGTGAGCGTTGTGGACTCTCCACTTCGACACGTAACCAAATCAAGCGCATCTGGCCTGTGCATCTGCCTGACATGGATCCTGAGATGTTGGCAAAACTGGTGTTCTGCTTCGAGAACGACCCTGAACGCACAGACGGCATCATCAGCGGTGCGCAGGATGCCATCGGCATCTGTATGCCAGGCCTTTGCCGCCACTACTACAATGCCCACTACTGGCCAGAGCGAATCGAGTCATGCACAGACGAGCACACCCTCAGTTGGCTGGAACGTCACCTCTGCATGATTCCCATGTTCCCACGTCGTCCAGGGTGCTCGGTCGTAGATGGAAAAGATATCACCGAAGCCCACGTGAAGGCTTTGGCAGACGCTGCAGCAAAGTGTTGGGATGCCATCATGTGCACCGACCTCGAGGCCTTCGCTGCCACCTATCGGGCTTCGTTCGAGGCACAAATCACCCTCTTCCCTGCGATGATTCAGCCAGGAGTGCAGGACTACATCGACCAGTACGCATCCATGAAGGAGGTGCTCGCGTGGAAGATGCCCGGTGCTGGAGGAGGTGGGTACTTGGCGCTGGTGGTGAACGATGCCAGCACCTTCTGCCAAGCACACGAAGAAGCAATACCATTGGTCATCAGACGACCCTAAACGTTACACAATATGACAATCAGACAACTAACTTTTGCAACCTTGACGCTTGTCACAACAAGCATGTCTGCACAGCAGACCTACAAAATTCCTGTGCTGGAGAATGACGAACCGATGGCAACAGGACAGTTCACACCCGATTGGGAGTCACTCCGTACCTACGAGGTGCCTGAATGGTTCCGTGATGCCAAGTTCGGCATCTGGGCACACTGGGGGCCTCAGTGCGTAGAAGGTTCGGGTGACTGGATGGCTCGTGAACTCTACATCGAGGGAACCTACAAGGCCAACTACCACCGTGAGCACTACGGACACCCATCTGAGGTGGGATTTAAGGACATTCTTCCCCTTTTCAAGGCTGAGAACTGGACTCCCGACGAGTTGGTGAAATTCTACAAGGAAGAGTGCGGTGCCCGCTACTTCTTCGCCCTTGGCAACCACCACGACAACTTCGACCTTTGGGATTCCAAGTATCAGGAGTGGAATTCTCAAAACATTGGCCCACACAAGGACATTCTGGCTGGATGGGCACAGGCTGCCAAGAAGGCTGGACTGCCCCTCGGCATATCCTTCCATGCCGACCACGCATGGACATGGTACGAACCTTCACGCCGCTTTGACCTCAAAGGCGAGAAGCGCGGTGTGAAATATGATGGCTGGCTGACGAAAGAAGACGGCTACAAGCCCAATCCCGACGGTACCGAGAAATGGTGGAAAGGTCTTGACCCTCAGAAGCTCTATGCCCAGAATCATGACTTCAGCGACAACACATGGGACAACGGTGCCATTCATCGCCAATGGGGATGGGAAAACGGTGCTTGTCTGCCCACGCAGGAGTTCGTGACCAACTTCTACAACCGCACCCTCGATGCCATCAACCGCTACAATCCCGACCTCATTTATTTCGATGTGACCGTGCTGCCCTTCTACCCCGTCAGCGATGCAGGCATGAAGATTGCAGCCCACATGTACAACCACAGCGCCGCCACCCACAAGGGCAAGAACCAAGCTGTCGTCTTCGGCAAAATTCTGGAAGAAGACATGAAGGACGCCCTCGTATGGGATGTGGAGCGCGGTGCGCCTAACAAAATCATGGAACGTCCTTGGCAATGCTGCAACTGCATCGGTGACTGGCACTACAACACCGGCACCTACGAGCGCAATCACTACAAGAATGCCCACACCATTGCCAAGCTGCTGGTAGACATCGTATCCAAGAACGGCAACATGCTCCTGTCTGTTCCTCTCCGTGCCGACGGCACACCCGACGAGAAGGAACTCGCCATCATGAAAGAGTTTGGCGCATGGATGAAGGTGAACAGCGAAGCCATCTACAAGACTCGTCCTTGGAAAATTTTCGGTGAAGGTCCCATCGCTAATGCCGACATCAAGATTAACGACCAAGGTTTCAACGATGGACAGTACATCAAGGCTGGCAGTGAGGAAATCCGTTTCACACAGACTGAAAAGAATCTCTATCTGGCAGCTTTGGGATGGCCTTCCGACCGCACCCTCCGCGTGAAATCCTTGGCTGAAGGCTCCACCCTCTTCCCAGCCCACATCAAGCAAGTAGAACTGCTCGGCTACGGCAAAGTGCAGTTTGAGCGCACCAAAGAAGCCCTCATCGTCCATTTGCCAGAACCCACCAACAAGATTATGCCGGTGTTACGCATCAAGAAATGAAAATAATCACTATCTTTGCGCCCAACATCAAATTTTTTTTGACATCATGAACAAAGAATACATCGTGTTGAGCCGTCAAGACAATGTGGCTCGCAACAACTCTCCCTACATCAATCTGAAGGTGGCCAATCTGGAGGGTGTGGAAAACGTCTGTGTGTTCGACGTGCCGAAGACCAGCGGTCCCAAGGTGGGGCAACTGGTACGCTTCATCACCATCCGCGACAACCAAGGCAAGAAATCGGCCACCAACATGGACATGCTGGTGAGCACTTTCCCCGACGAGAAGCATCCGCTCTACCATCTGGTGCCACGTCCCGTGAAGCGTGAGGTGTGGGATGCCACCATACGCCAGTTGCTCTCCTTCTGTCAAAACGAAGACCTCGCCCATTTCATCGAGCAACAGGCCGCAGCCCTCTTTCCACTATATAGCCGCTACCCTGCCGCCACCAGTGTACACCATGCCTTCCCAGGTGGATTGCTTAACCACACTTGGCAGATGCTGCACCTGCTGGAAGGCATCTACCCCGTCTATCCCTACCCCGACGACATCAAGGTGGAGCGGGTCATCATCGGCATTCTCTTCCACGACTGGGGCAAAATCTGCGAATACAACGTGGAGGGAGAAAAGACAGAGAACGGCTATCTGCTGGGACACATCTACATGTCGGCCAACTACCTGAACAACCTGCTACGCGACCACTTCACCGAAGTTGGTGGTGGCAAGCTCTCCGAGGACAGAAAGCGCGAAATCAACCTGATTATCCACTGCATCCTTGCCCACCACGGACAGCTGGAATTTGGTAGTCCCGTACTGCCCTGCATTCCCGAAGCGCAACTCATCAACTACCTTGACAACATCTCAGCCAAGGCTGACATCTTCAACACCAGCGGGAATATGGAAAAAGCCTTTGCACTGAACACTACGGTGGTGAAAGGATAGACAGATTCTTCATCCATAACAAGTGTGCCCCTCGATGACAATGAACCGTCATCGAGGGGCACACTTGTTATGTCATGCTGAAAAATTTCTCACCAAATCTTCACCCGCTTGTCGGCTGGCACGAACATGGGGTCAGCCTCGGTGATGCCGAAAGCTTCGTACCAAGCATCAATGAGTGGCAAGGCACCGTTGACACGCCATCTGCCCAATGAGTGGGGGTCAGCTGTGGTTTGCTGACGGATGGCTTCCTCGGTGATATTTTCTGCCCACACACCTGCATAGGCAAGGAAGAAACGCTGTTCGGGCGTGAAACCATCTTTCATGGGCAGAGGATTGTCCTTGGTCGCATTCTTGAAGGCTGTGTAAGCAAATTTCAGACCTCCGTGGTCGCCCAGATTCTCGCCACAGCAAAGGTCGCCATTGGCATTGAGGTCGGGCAAAACCTTGATGGCAGAGAAGAAGTCCTTGATGACTTGGGCACGCTGGTTGTACTTCTCACCGTCGCCATCCACCCACCAGTCGCGGAAATTGCCATTCTTGTCGAACTGACGGCCCTGGTCATCGAAACCATGCGACATCTCATGACCGATGACCACGCCAATGGCACCGTAGTTGAAGGCATCGTCGGCCTCCATGTCGAAGAAAGGATATTGCAGGATGCCGGCAGGGAAGCAGATTTCGTTGGTCGTGGGGTTGTAGTAGGCATTCACCGTATGAGGGTTCATCAGCCACTCGTCGGGGTCAACAGGCTTCTTCCACTTGCGGGCGAGCATGTCTGCATGTGCCCACTTCGCCACCTCCTTCATGTTTTCGTAGAGGGACTTAGCAGGATCAATGCTCAGTTTAGAGTAGTCGCGCCACTTGTCGGGATAACCAATCTTCACACGAAAGGCATCCAGCTTCTCATGGGCAGCCGCCTTGGTGGCAGGACTCATCCATTCCTGTGCGTCGATGCGCTGCCCCAGCGCCACCTGCAGATTTCTGATGAGCTGTTCCATGCGCGCCTTGTTGGCAGGCGGGAAGTATTTCTCCACATAGAGCTGTCCCACAGCCTCGCCCAGCACAGAGTTGACCACCCCCACACTGCGCTTCCATCGTGGACGCGGCTCCTTGGCTCCTGTCATGATGCGTCCGTTGAAGTCGAACACCTCCTCATACACCTCATCGCCCAGCATCGAACCTGCAGCATCCAGTATCTGCCACTGCATCCAGTCCTTCAACACCTCAACAGGCGTGTCCTTCAGCACCGTCAAGGCCTCCTTCACAGCCTCGGGCTGACCCACTGAGAGAGAGTCAATCTCCGTCAAGCCCTGCACATCGAAGTAGGTCTTCCAGTCAAAGCCGCCATACTCTTTGGTGAAATCGGCAAAAGACATCTTGTGGTAGTTGCTGGCAGGGTCGCGCAGCGCCACATTGTCACGTCCCACCTTGGCCATGCGGGTTTCGATAGAAAGAATGTTCTCCATCTTCTTCTGTGCATCGGCAGGTGTCTCGCCCACCAGCTGGAACATCTTCACGATGTGTGCCTTGTAGGCCTCCAGTATCTTCTTGTTGGCTTCGTCATCCTTCACATAATAGTCACGCTCGATGCTATAGCCCCCCTGCGAAATCTCCAGCAGGTTCTGCGTCGAGGCCATCATGTCGGCACCGACATAGCTGCCCCAGAGTTCGCCAAAGCTCACTCCCTCCGTGTTCATCTGGTTGACGAGCTGGATGAGTTCGGGCGTGTCCTTCACCTTCGCCACACGCTCCAAGTCGCCCATCACAGGCTTCACGCCCTCCCTGTTCTGACGCACGGAGTCCATGCGCAAGGCATAGAGGTCGCCAATCTTCTGCGCCAGCGACCCCTTCTGCTGCGGTTGAGCCGCCATTTCCTCCACGAGGGAGCGCACACGTTTCTGGTTCTCCTCCACCACCACGTCGAAACTGCCGTAGCTGGCAAATTCGGGTCGCAGAGGGTTGTTCACCATCCAGCCGCCACAGGCATACTGATAGAAGTCCGTGCCAGGCTTGGCGGTCTTGTCCATGTTCTCCAGTCGGATGCCCATCGTCTGGGCGTTCACAGTCATCGATGCTGCCATAGTCATCATCATCAAAAAGTTTCTTTTCTTCATTTTTTTCTCTGTCCTTTAAAAAAATTGTGCACAAAGGTACGGAAAAAGTGGGGAAAAATCCCTAACTTTGCGCCAAAACTTATTAACCTACAAAAAATCTCTTCCCTATGACAACGAAAAAGAAGCTCGACCGCCTCCAGCGGCTCGTCAACCTCATCGCCGACGACAATGAACTGCTCAGCCGTGCCAACGACTTCATGCAGACCCTCGTGGACAATAACGTTAATGTGCATGGCCAGCATGACCTATCCACCCAACTGGGACAGAAGATGCGCCACAGCAAAACTTCAACACCCAACCAATAGAAGAAGGGGGCACCATTCAGTGCCCTCCTTCCTATCTTTATTTACTTTTACTTCACTACTTTATTTTTACTTCACGACCACTTTGCGACCCTTGCGGAGGTAGATGCCGCGAAGCGTAGGCTTGCTGTCCAGACGAACACCCTGCAGGGTATACCAGCTCTCGTCCGCTGCCAGACTCCTGTCCTCCACAGAAGAGATGCCCGTCACCAACCCATCGCCAAAGTTCAGGACGATGTCACGCATCTGGGCAAGGCCGATGCCAGCGTCAAGATGGAAGTAGGCACGGAAGGCATTGATGGTTAGGTTATCTGCTGCAGGATAATAGAGCTTGTTGTCTGAGCCCAAGTAGAGTCGGGACTGGTCATCTTTCGTTAATGTTTCAGGAGCATAGACACCGTGGAAGGTGAGCAGCCCATCCTTGCTTGTCACATCAACAGGATCCTTTGCATCTATCGTGACACCCCTAAAGACTGGATTGCTGATGTCCTCACCGCTTTCCCACTTCACGAGGTAAGGCTTACCAGCCTCAATGCTGGCAGCATCCTTGAAAAAGAGGTAGAGGATGCCATTTTCCGCATCGAAGCCCGTCCGCTTGCCTGTATAAATGCCATCGATGTCGAGTTCCTTCAGTGCTGAAGGCGCCAACTGAGCAGCCACCTGATCCACGGTCATACTGAAGGGCAGACATAGTGTATTCCACGAATTGTCTTTCTCAAGGATACGATTCTGTAAAGTGACCACACCACGAATGTCATTGTATGTGTTAAGCGTTGCAGTGTTGTCGCTACCGTCGGCAAGACTGATATTGGTGGCCAAGTAGGTCAGCGTAACATCATCAGCAACAATCTGAGCAGGAGTATTGCCCGTGCCCTGCTTCTGGAAACCAATGATAACGTCAAAAGGCGTAGGCTCGCTAACGGTGAAGTCGTAGGTCAAAGTCCCAGCCGTAGCCTTGCCTATGGGGGTGCTGACATCACCTAACTTGTAGCAGGAGAGGTTCTTCATGTTATTCAGATTGCTGTCCCAAGAAAGTGACAAACGATACTTGCCTATGGGCAGCATCTTCTCCTTAGTGACTGTGAGCGTGGTGGCTGCACTACCCCAGTTCTTACGAATATAGAGCTTATCCATATTATCAGACTGCTTGGTCTGCAACACTGCCCAAGTGTCAGCATCAGCATAGTCCACCTCCCAACCTGTTACTTCATGAATATCATTACTATTGTCGGTATTCATGGCGTCACCTCCTGCTGCACTGAAGTCAAGGTTCTCGCCAAGGAAAGCAGAAACAGAGAAGTTTTTCGTCTGTGCAGTGGCGTAATCGTCAAAGGCTGTGTTAAGGGCAACAATGGCAGTCTGTTCAGTAACATCTGTGTCCATGTTGCTGTCTGCGTCATAACCGCCCACGATGTTGAGTGCCGTCGTTCCTGCCACCATCGCCTTATAGCTCTTGAAGAGGCGCAGTGAGGCATCGGTGGCATCCATCTGTGCGATGAGTTCGTCCTTCTTGGTGCCGTAGCTGGATGCCTGTGATACATCGTCGAGGGCTGTGGACACAGCGTTCACCTTGGTCAGCAGCGTTGCCCATGCATCGGCACTCATCGTCATGCGGCGGTAGTCGGTGCCATCAGCAAGATTGTAGTCGTTCTCGAAGCGTTCGAGAGCGGCAATCATCTGCACACGATTGTCCTTAACGGTCTGAATCTGCTGCTGCGCTGTTTGGATGGCATTGGGCAGAGTGGTCTTCGTCACCTCCATCAAGGCATCGAATGTGTTGGCGGCCTCGGCAGTGCTGATGGCTGTGGAGAGGGCGTTCTGCTGCGCTGTAGTGAGCATACCTGCGTCTTCGCTGGCCAACACGCCGTTAGCCTCAGCAACGAGGGCATCACGGTCGGCCTTCAGTACCGTCAGGTCAGGGTCTTTGCTGTAGGTGATGGTGTAGATTTGTGCCACATGCCAGTTGGAGCCAGCTTGTTCTTTCATTATGCCGTATGTCAGTGTGCCCGCACTTGTCAGTTGAACGCTGACATTCACAGGTGTCGGGGCATCAATCTCAGAGGCATGGAAAATAGGAAGGCCAACCTTCTGATTATTAGCGAAACCGAAGGTACGGTTGTTGTCACCGACATTGCCCACCTCGGTCATGCCACGGCCAGGGGTGAAGCAGGCTGCACCGTAAAGGGCTACGGTATAATAGCCTGACGGCATGCCGCTGAGCGTCTGAGTGAGGATGTTGCCTGTGCGCCCTACGGCTTGGTCGTTCTGCTCGTAGGCTTCAACAAATTTATAGGGGGTGGGGTTGCTCTTCAATGCCCAACCTACGTATCCTGCCACATGGTCGCCATCCACTGCAGTCCAGTCGGATGCATCGCGTGAGGCTAAGAATGTCAGGTCGAACGGATGGCCGTCCTCTGCCGTGACGCTGCTCACAAAGCTAAGGGCGGCAGCACGGAGGTTAGCCGTCTGCGTTTTGATGGTAGCGGCATCGGTGGTAGCCTCAACTACACTATTTGCCGTGTTAATAGCGTTTTCAAATGTTGTCTTTGCCCCACTGTTGTCTATATATTGATATGTGTTGTTGTCTTTCAACTGCTCCACATTTCCCAACAGTTCATTATATTCATCGTATGCAGTCCGAAAGGCACTCTTTCCCTTGTAAGTGAGTTTGAATGTGTCGAAAATCATCCAGTTGCCATCCTGTCCTTGGTCTATGCCCATCTCCAACGTGCCGTCGGTCACTTCTATGTCGAGCGAGACCCGTGCGTATGTGCCACCTTCAAGAGCTGTTTTCATATTGGCGTATGTGCTTTCACCATCGTCTGTGACACGAATGGTTGCAGGGGCGGTGATAGTCTCTGTAGCGTTCTTGGCATACAGGAAGGCTTTGGAAACTTCGTCTGTAAGTTGCACGGACAGGGTGTAGCTGCCGTTGGGCAAGCCGTTGATGGTCTGGCTGAACTTAAATCCAGTCTGGTGCCAACTCTCCACAATGCCATTGGAACATTGGAAGTTGCCGCCAGTGCCAGTTTTTGTCCATCCTCCATAATAGTTGTCAGTGCCCCAGTTGCTCCCGTTGCCGTCATCGAATGTCGGGTTGATGATGGCTATCGTGGCATCCTCGGGTGACGCACTGGTTGCGCCTGCAAGTTTGTTGGCAAAGACTAACGAGCGGGGGATGGAATAGATATAGAACTCACCTTTGTTGGCATCCGTCTTGTTGCCTGCACACTCGGCTCCATTGGTAAAATTGTTTGTATCCCATGGGCCGATGTATTTCTCCGAACTTTCCGCGGCACGGCTATTCTCAAGCGTGAATTTTCCATCATTTAAGTGGAAGTTCAGTTTGGAATAGGAGTTTTCCCCACCTTTCGTATCAGCAATATCTGTGGGTCGATAAATCCAATGTGCGTTGTAGTCTGTATTGAACTGAACGGGCGCATAACTTACATTGCGGAGTGCGTAGCCCGAACCATTGGCTTCTATATACCACAGTTTACCCAAGTCCGTCGTAGGGTCAGCACACGTCTGATAATAGACGCCCTTGCGGTCGCTTCCTTGGTGATTGCCTGTGGCAATGCCTAACATGAGGTCGCGGTTGACATCCACAAAAACATAGCAGTTGGCCTCCATTTCTGAGGCTGTCGGCATGGTTGTCACTTTCGTCCATCCCTCAGAGAGGGCAAAAATAGAGGTGTTATCTGCCCATGCATTACTACCCAGACAGGTCAGCGCGAGGGCTGCGAGAAGAAATCTTGTTGTTTTCATAATCGTAGTGATATTGTCTTGTTAGTAATGTGGATTAGAACTGAGTCTGGATGACTTCCTTCACGCCCTCGCCGCGCTTGAGGAGGACAACGAATGCATTGTTTGACTGCGCTGTATTGCCGGGAGCGGCCACGGTGTAGTCATGCACCTTGTTGTTGGAGTTGACGGTTGATGTGTAGGTTCTGTCGTCGAAGCGGTGGTAGTGGCCAGAGAAGTGCTGTACCTTCCCGTCCACCTTGCCCGCAGCCTTCATCATGATGGCGGACAGTGGGTCTTTCTTCTTTGTGTTGGCAAAGTCTCCATCGTTCTTGCCAACGCCTGAGGTGCAGGAGCCATAGTCCGAAGTACCTGAAGCGGCAATATAATTACCACTTTCATTTTGGTCAAGCCACCAGCGGTTGCAGTCGCTGCCAGCCAACCACGGATAGTGCTGCATCCACACGGAAGCTTCGTCAGCATGACTCTCCACGAATGTGTTGAGAGCGGAGATGATGCCATCTGGCGCATAATATGTGGCAGAAGATAACAGACCGGGCTTGTTGTAAGGCTTCTGGAACCAGTAACAGTTTGAGCAGTAGAAACGCACGTCCTTGAACTTAAAGGTGAAGTGGCTAGGTTGCCATGCTCCGCTACCGCCGGTGAAATACTGAATTTCTTCATCGAACATGCTGCTCCAATATGAATTATTGTTTTTAATGGCCGTAATGGTCTTGTCATCAGCATTTGAGCCACCACTACTACCAAACGTAACACCTTTTGAGCCATCGTTCCAGTAGTCAGGGCTAATGTCGTGGTTGCCCGCGATGAAGATAAACGGTATGCCTGCGGTCTTTGCCACCTCGGCTGTGCAGTTCAGAAAGTTATCATGTTCACCCTTACTACCGTCGTCGCCCTTGTCTTGGTCGATGTCGCCAAGGCAGAAGATGATGCTGGTCTTTGGCACAAAATTCGGTGCGGATTTGAAAGTGGGAGTATAATCGGGGTCTTTACCCATGTTGATGATATGGTTCATGATGGTGGTCATGTCGGCAGCACTTGTACCGTCATGCCCACTACCCTGATTGATATGGCAGTCGGAGAAGAACACCGCGCAGAACCATACGTCCTCAACGAAGCGGAAGCCGTAGGCCTTGTTGTCGTAGGTGAACACCTTCAGCTCGTCATAGTTGAGTTTGGTGGTGGTGGGGTTGGGGGTGACTAGTGAAGCGTCGATGGGGGAACCATCGACCGCAACAGCGGTGATGAGTCCGCTGAGGTCTGTGCCAGCGGGCAGGGTGACGGTGGTGAAACCTTTACTGTCACGATTAGCCACACTGCTGTAGTCCACACCGTTGAGCGTAAAGGTCATCTGTGCAAAAAGACTTGTGGCGGCCAGCCATAGGAAGGCGCACATAGCCGCTAATCGCTGTTTCATAAGCTACCGAATTAAGTGAGTGTTAATATGAATTGTTACTTTTTTTCTTTTCACGATATAGAGTCCTGGCGAGACGGGACGCTGGGGGTGTTTCACGCCCTGCAGGCTGAGCAGCAGCACCCATGATAGTGTTTCTTGCTTCATAGTGGGTGGGTAAAAGATGGCGATGACTGGGCAAAGGTACAAATTTGTTGGGAATTGGGAGTGAGAAATGGGGAAAATTTTGTATCTTTGCAGGCAAATGAACTTTTGAAACAGGAAAATGGACATTCGGCGTATGAGGTATCAAACAATGAAGGGCATGGCGGTGGCGCTGGCCATGCTGTCAGCTACAGGAGGAATGAAGGCGCAGTCGGTGGAATATACGGCACAGGACAGTGCGCGAGTGGTGAACCTGCTGAAAGAGGCGAAGACGGGACGGGGCAAGGAGAACCGCATGATGTATTTCGGCAAGAAGTTCTTAGGGATTCCCTACGTGGCGCACACGCTGGAACTGGGCGACAAGGAGCACCTCATCGTGAACCTGCACGGACTGGACTGCACCACGTTTGTGGAAACGGTGGTGGCGCTCTCGATGTGCGACCTGCAGGATAGGCGCACGTTCGACGACTATTGCAAGAACCTGACGAGGGTGCGTTTCCGCGAGGGAAGGATGAAAGACTACACCTCGCGCCTGCACTACTTCACCTGGTGGGCTGAGGACAACGAGCGATTGGGCATCGTGAAGGACATCAGCATCGATGATGCACCTTTTCTGGGCTTGCAGACCGTCCACATCAACTACATGTCGCAGCATCCCACTCTGTACAAGCAACTGAAGAATCACCCTGAGTTTATCCCTGCCATCAGAGGCTATGAGCAGGCCAGCGAGGGCAAGCAGTTCCGCTACATCCTGAAGCAGGACTTATCGTGGCAGGCAGGAACCCCTCTGAGCATGGTGAAGGACGGTGACATCGTGGCGATGCTGACCGACAGCGACGGACTGGACACACGCCACATCGGCATTGCCTTCTGGCAGAACGGACGGCTGCACCTGCTCCATGCCTCCAGCCTCTACAAGAAGGTGCTTATGAGCAAGGAAACGTTCTACGAATATGAAATGAAACAGCCGAAACACACGG
Organism: uncultured Prevotellaceae bacterium; assembly: GCA_947167515.1. GTDB lineage: Bacteria > Bacteroidota > Bacteroidia > Bacteroidales > Bacteroidaceae > Minthosoma. Next base: position 20,563 of record CAMVIM010000035.1, read on the forward strand.
GCATCAGGGTGTTCAGATTGGTGGAAGGTCAAGGGAAGTTGTAGGAAAGTTGAATCAATAGTAAATCGTCAAATAGTAAATAAAACAGTGATTTATTGTTTTTCCGGTACGGGTAACAGCCAGTGGGTGGCCGACAAGTTGGAGGGGCTACTCACAGATGAGGGAGATGTCTTTGGCATGGTCTTTCCCGTCTACGGATGGGGACTGCCCAAAGTTGTCACTGCCTACATCACGGAGCATCAGCAAGACATCGCTGCTGCCAAATATGTGTGGGCTGTACTGACCTGCGGCGATGACATCGGCTACACGGACAAAATTCTGAACCAAGCCTTAGGACGTGAGGCTGACCTCGTCATCTCCGTCCACATGCCCAACACCTACGTCTGCCTGCCTGGGTTCGACATTGACAAGGACGAAGTGGCACAGGCCAAGGTGCAAGAGACCCTCCAACGCATCCCTGCCATTGCCGAAAGCATTAAGAATAGAGAACACAAGACCGAGGTGGTGCGAGGCTCCTTCGCATGGCTGAAGACCTACGTGCTACGTCCCCTCTTCAACCGCTTCCTCGTCACCGACAAGTATTTCCACACCAACAAACGCTGCATCTGTTGCAAACGCTGTGTGCGTGGCTGCCCCCAAAACAACATCACCACCGACCCACAAGGCAAAATCGTCTGGAAACACGAGAACTGCACCGGTTGTCTCCGCTGCTACCATCGCTGCCCCTGCATCGCCATTCAATTCGGCAGGTTCACCAAGAATAAGGGGCAGAAGATTCACGACTTCGAGTAACCTTATGGCAACTTCAATTTTTCAATCCTTCAATTTTTATTTCCCCAGAAATTTGGTGTTGAGATAGGTTTGGAAGGTTTCTCTGTAGAGGTCGCCGATGGGAAGGGCTGTATCGGCAGCCATGATGACACGGTTTTTGTTCACCTCCTGAATCTTCGTGAGGTTGACGATGTAGGAGCGGTGGATGCGCATGAAGTAGTCGGGCAACCGCTCTTCCATTTTCTTCATTGACAGGAGGGTGATGATGGGTTTCGCCTCACCCTCTGTCCACACTTTCAGATATTCACTCATAGCCTCGACATAACGGATGTCGGGGATGTTGACCTTCACGATGCGGTAGTCGGTCTTGAGAAAAAGGGTGTCATCCTGAGTGTTGGAAGCAGAGGCATCGGCCACTGGCGCCTTACTCTCCAACCGCTCACGCAGCCGATTGGCAGCCCGCAGGAAGTCTTGCAGTCCGAAGGGCTTCAGCAGATAGTCAACGGCATTCACCCTGAAACCTTCGACAGCATATTCCGAGTAGGCAGTGGTGAAGACCACGAGGGGCGGAACGGCGAGCGACTTCACAAAGTCCATGCCGTTGAGGTCGGGCATGTTGATGTCGCAAAAGATGGCATCGGCCGTGTCACGTTCCAAGAATGCACGGGCTTCGAGCGCACTCGAACACTGGGCGGCGAGTTCGAGGAAGGGTACTTTCCGAATGTAGGCAACGAGTTGTTGCAGAGCCAGTGGCTCATCGTCGATGGCAAGACAGCGTATCATCATAATGGGATGTTAAGTTCAACTATATAGACATCGGCATCATCGTGGATGTGGAGGGCGTAGCGATTGCCATAAAGCAGATTGAGACGCTTACGGACATTGGCAAGGCCCACGCCGCCTTTCATTCCCGACGTGCCGTCACCTACCCGTAGCTTTTCCTCTTGAGATTTTTCTGATTGAGAGTTGCGGCAAGAGAATTTGAGTTCATCACCCTCCATACAGACCCTCACCTCGATGAACGATTCACGCTGATACGAGACCCCGTGCTTGAAGGCATTCTCGATGAAAGTGATGAGAATCAGCGGCGGAATCTGGCGATCTGGCACTTCATGGGGCAGGTCAAGGGTGATGCGCACCCTATCCGTATAGCGCAACTGCATCAGCGTGACATAGTGCCGGATGAAGTCGAGTTCGCGAGAGAGCGGAACGCCCTGTTTATTACCTTCATACAGTACGAAGCGCATCATCTTCGACAGCTCCACAATGGTTTCCTTCGCCTTCTCAGGGTCTATATCGACAAGGGCATGGATGTTGTTGAGCGTGTTCATGAAGAAGTGCGGGTTGATCTGATAGCGCAGATACTCCAGCTGCTGCTCCAGGTTCTCGCGCTCCAACTCGACCAGTCGCTTGCTGTCTTCACGGCCTCGGAAATACCCCTTGACGCCAAGATTGGCACCAAATATCAGGATAAGCACCAAAACAGCCAGAATATCGTGTTCGCCGATGATGGGAGGCGGAACGTCACGATGACGTCTCTGTGGACGGGGCTTGTCAAATTGTGAACCCTCGCCATCGCCTCTCCTTGGCAGTTTGTCAAAGTGGGGCGGACGATGTCGGCCTTGCTGTTCCATGGGTAGCCTGTGCCGGTGGGGGTCTTCGGGGCGGCTGTTGCATTGATAAATCGTAAACGCCGTCAGCACGACAGCCACAATGGAGAAGTAGGCCACGCGCCTACGCCCATGTGTCAGCAAAGGGGCCAGCAGAAAATTATGGACAAGAAACAGCAACAGATAGACCACGAATGTTCGCCACACGACGAACATTTCTGCCCAGTCGAACGTGGCAGTCGAGTTGCCCGCGGTGCGCACATAAAGACTCAGTAGTGGGGCTGCAAAGAGCAAGCCCCATACTACTAAGTAGATGACATTCTCCTGTCGCGATTGCTTCATCCAATACGTTCTTATCATAGATGATAACGCAAAAAACAGTATTTTATTGTATCAGTGCTTGTGGTCAAGAGGGTCGTCTGGGGGTGAGAGTGTGAGCATGTCAGGGTATGAGCATGTGCCTCATCTTCCCGAATAGCTGGTGGCAGCCTTGCACGTGGTTGACGTGGAACCGATGGTCACGGTGTAACTGCTGCCAGACGTGAGGCCTGGGCAACTGAGCAGATAGCTAAAGCCTGAGCTGGAGTTGCCACCGCCACCGGGGCCTCCTCCACCACCAGGACCAAAGCCCCCGCCACCACCAGGACCAAAGCCACCGCCACCACCAGGGCCACCCCCTCCGCCATTTGTCGGCGAGTAACCTGTTGGCACAGTGAACGAAGCCAATGTGGTCGAACCATTCTTCACGCTGACCGCTGTGCCTGCTGTGGCACTGCCCGAAGTGCTGAGCACGCACTGCGCCCCTGTAGTCGAGGTGACGGTGTTGTTGCCGCCGCCTATGCCGAGCACGGTGCCGCCCGTGATGTAGAGGCTATAACGCTCGGCTGCATCGAGGCCACACTCAGGAGTGCCGGCGCCACAAGCGATGATGGTGCCGCCTGAGATGGTCATGTTGCCATTGCTGTCGATGCCGTCGTTGCCATTGCTCACGCCCGTCACAGTGCCACCTTCCAGAAACATGTGACTGGCCGAATTGATGGCATCGTCCGACGAACTGAAAGCATATACAGTACCACCGCTGATAGTCATTTCGCCCTTGGTCTCAATGGCCTCGTGACCACTCGATGTGGCACTGACGGAGCCACCCGTCACGGTCAATTTGCCGTTGCTCTTGATGGCCTTGGGCTGTGCCTTGCTGTTGTTGTAGGAGTAGGTGGAACCTGTCGTGGTGGCCGTGATGTTGGCATTGTCGCTGATGGTCAGCGTGCCGTCGGCCTTGATGCACTTGCCACCCGTACCAGTGCTCTTCAGGGTGAAGGTGCCTCCACTGATGGCCATATTGCCATCGGCATTCAGACAGCTGGCACCCTTAGAGTCCTTTTCAATACCATCGTATGCGCCTGCACCGCTGGTTGTGATGTTGATGGTGCCACCCGTGATGGTCATGTTGCCATCGTCAGCCTTGATGCCCTTGCTGGCCGCACCACTGGAAGTGACGGTGATGGTGCCGCCATTGATGAAGACATGAGCGGCCTTCAGTCCCTTGGCGGTACAGAAATAAGCGGCGGTGCTGGCTGCACTCGATGCACTGGCCTTGGTGGCGGCGGTGCTGGTCACCTTGACGGTGCTGCCGTCGTTGATGGTCAATGTGTTTTCAGCCGCAATGCCACGTCCAGCCGCTCCCTTCACGTTGGCCGTGATGTCGCCGCCATTCTGCACGAAGTCTTCCGCCTTGATTCCTGCCGTGTAAGACGGGTCAATGTAGCCATTGGAGTCAGTTCCGCTCAAGTCCACATCACCGTTGGCATTAAGCGTGAATGTCCCACCGCTGACCGTCACCGTGCCGTCAGCCTTGATGCACTTGGCAGCGGCTGCAGTAGCGGTGATGTTGAGCGTTCCGCCCTCAATGTACATATTACCGCCATCCTCGTCTTCGTGGGCATCCACCTCGTCTGTCTTGACGATTTCGCCCGTCTGCTCCTCATCAATGTCACACTGTATGCCATCGTCACCCGCACCGCTGATGGTCACCGTACCGCTCTTCATCAGGAAGTATTCCTCGCAGTTAATGCCATCACTAATCGTTGAGGTGAGGTTGAGGGTGAGGTTCTTCACCGAAATGTAAGATGCGCTCTTGATGCCGTGCTTGGTGTTGCCCACCACATTGAGTGTGCCATTGCCTTGCAACTGAAGTTGTCCCTTGCTGTAGATGCAGGCTTTCTGTTCGCCATTGGCGCAGTCGGTGAGCGTGTTCTCCGTGCCTTTCTTGGCACTGAGCTGAATGCGCTTCTTATTGCTGATGTTGATGGCAGAGCCACTGGGATTGGTCAGCGTCACACCAGCCAGCGAGACGGTACACTTATACGAGCCTGAAAGGTCGAGCGCACCATCGGTGGAGGTGCCGGTCAACACGTAGGTGATCTCGTCATCATCCACCGCATCGGTGTTACTTTGAGCGATGCAGACATGAGCACCGCTGAGCGTCGGTGTGACATACTGTGCCACATTGCCGGCCACCGTCACTTGAGCTCTTGTGCCACTATAGGCCACGGCCACCTCGTTGTTGGTCACCTCGGTCTCGTCCACATAGATTCGGGTGATGTCGCTGATAGTGAATGTCTTGCCACAGATGGTGAGTGTGGTGCCATCGGCATAGGTCATGTCGCCAGCCTGGGCAGCAGGAAACTGCCATGTCACATCGCCAGTCACGACATTGAGCGTCTGAGCCTGTGCTGCTATCGTCAGAACCAAGGCTGCTAAAAGGGCATCTATCTTTTTCATTTCACGGCGATTTTATAAGTTTTATCCTTGGTCTTGACAATGTACACACCCTTGGGTAGTTGACGAACCTGCGAGTGGGCTGTGGGGAGTTTCTTGCCTTGCAGGTCGTAAATTTCAGTGGCCTCATCAAGCGCAGCACTGGACAGGGACTCGATGCCTGTTGTCATACTTTCGTCGGTTTCCGTAAAATACATCTTCGAGAGGTTCGAGAGGGTGAACGACTGCTGTCCAGCCGTCAACGTGGTTCCGCTGATGGCCAGCGTCAGCGATTCGACAGGCACCGAAGCCTTTGCCCCGTCTGTGGTCTCAAAGGTCAGATAGGTGTAGCCCTCGGCACGTGCAGTCAGCACTCCTATCAAAACCATCAATAATAAAACAATTTTCCTCATCATACAGATTTGTTTGAGTTGTTGGTTAATTATTAGCAGTTTGTGAATCATCATGAACAATTTTGCGGCAAATTTACAACATGAATGCCCAATATGCCAAATCTATTCAACAAAACCCTCATTTCTTTCAACAAACACCACACACTGCCTCCCCAAGCCACGACCACTCATACACGACCACTCATACACGAATAACCCCGACATGCGTACCCCAATACGACAAAGGTGCATACGGCACAACGACAAAAGTGTGTAGCCGTTATCAATTAGAATTGTAAACTTTGAGTTCTAAAACTCAAGGTTTAGGTTTTAGAACTCAAAGTTTGAATTTTACAACTCAAACTTTAGAATTTATGTGGATGTGCTTGTTGGAGTGAAGTAGATGTTCCATATTTGCAGCTGTAGAGATGGCGCAGAGGGGGGAAGTGATCACTCATGGCGGTGGAAAATGGAAGCCACAAGGTGTATGTGAAGGGATGAAAAGCAATAAAAAAGCCTTTTTCTTGCTTATGTACTCGCTTACCCGTAACTTTGCACAGAAAATGGAACGAGTGTTCCTCCGATTGATAAAAAGGATTCATGATTTCGATAGACAAACTGGGTGTGGAGTTCTCTGCCACACCACTCTTTTTAGACGCCAGTTTCGTGGTCAACCCGAAAGACCGCATTGCCCTCGTGGGCAAGAACGGGGCGGGCAAGAGCACCATGCTGAAAATCATTGCCGGCATGCAGGAACCCACCTATGGGCAGGTGGCTCGGCAGAAAGACATCACCATCGGCTACCTGCCGCAGGTGATGGTGCTGGCCGACAGCCGCACGGTGAGGGAAGAGGCTGAGACGGCATTTGCCCACATCAGCGAGATGCAGGAACGGTTGGAGAAGATGAACGAAGAGATTGCCCGACGGACGGACTATGAGAGTGAGTCGTACATGGCACTCATCGAGAAGTTCACGCACGAGAATGACCGCTTCACGATGATGGGCGGGACGAACTATCATGCCGAACTGGAGCGGACGCTGCAGGGACTGGGCTTTCAGCGCACAGACTTCGACCGACCCACCAGCGAGTTTTCAGGCGGTTGGCGCATGCGCATCGAACTGGCCAAACTCTTGCTCCAGAAACCCGACCTCCTGCTGCTCGACGAGCCGACCAACCACCTCGACATCGGCTCCATCCAGTGGCTGGAGCAGTTCCTGGCACAACGCGCCAATGCAGTCATATTGGTGAGTCACGATCGCGCGTTTATAAATAATGTGACGAACCGCACCATCGAAATCACCTGCCACCGCATCAACGACTACAAGGTGAAGTATGACGAGTATGTGAAGCTGCGCGACGAACGGCGAGAGCAACAGATTCGTGCCTACGAAAACCAACAGAAGGAAATTGCCGACATCAAGCAGTTCATCGAAACCTTCCGCTACAAGCCCACGAAGTCGAACCAAGTGCAGTCGCGCATCAAGATGCTGGAGAAGATTGTGCCCATCGAGATTGACGAAGTGGACACCTCCTCGCTGCACCTCAAGTTCCCTCCCTGCCTCCGCAGCGGCGACTACCCCATCATCTGCGAGGATGTAGGCAAACGATACGGCAACCATCAGGTGTTTGCCGACGTGACGCTGACCATCAAGCGTGGAGAGAAGGTTGCGTTTGTCGGCAATAACGGCGAGGGTAAATCCACCCTTGTCAAGTGCATCATGGGGGAAATACCCTTCGAGGGCAACTTGAAAATCGGGCACAACGTGCAGATTGGCTACTTCGCCCAGAATCAAGCACAACTGCTAGACGGCGACATCACCGTATTTGACACCATAGACCGCGTGGCAAAGGGAGACATCCGACTGAAAATCCGTGACATCTTAGGCGCCTTCATGTTCGGAGGCGAGGCATCCGACAAATACGTGAAAGTGCTGTCGGGCGGTGAACGAAGCCGACTTGCCATGATTCGTCTGCTGCTGGAACCAGTCAACCTTCTCATCCTCGACGAGCCGACCAACCACCTCGACATGCAGTCGAAGGACGTGTTGAAACAAGCCATCCGAGACTTCGACGGCACCGCCATCATCGTCAGCCACGACCGCGATTTCTTGGACGGACTCGTGGAGAAGGTCTATGAGTTCGGTGGCGGCAAGGTGCGCGAACACCTGGGCGGCATCTACGACTTTCTGCAAAAGAAACAAATTGAGTCGCTGAATGAGCTGGGACGCAACATGAACAGCGCCGGCAGTCCTTCTGCCAGCACCACATCACCCACGAAAGCCTGGCAGACTTCTTCGGCATCAAAGGCATCCTCCGTCCCCACTTCTTCAGACGAAAATTTGGCAAGCAAGACCCAAGCCCTCCTCTCCTATGCCGAGCAGAAAGAGCGCAACAAACTCATCAAGCGAGCAGAGAAAGCCGTGGAGACAGCCGAACAGAAGGTGACCCAACTGGAAGAAGAACTGGCTGAAATAGAACAAAAACTCGCTACTCCCGACGGTGCCAGCAACACTACCCTTTTCACCCAATATGGCGAACTGAAGAATCAACTCGCCGCTGCTGAAGACGAATGGACAGAAGCAAGCCTGAAGCTGGAAGAGGTGAAAGAAGGAGCGTGAACGAATAAAAAAGTTCATTAGTGACTATTTTAGAAACAAACAATTAAGTTTTTTTTAGAAAAATATGTTCATTTCATTTTTTTTGCGTAATTTTGCCGCCAAGAAAGAATTACTATACATCTTTTTATTACTAACTATTTAATTAAATCCATTTTTTATGAAGAAAATCTTTACTCTTTTAGCGATGGCTCTGCTGACCTTCGCCGGTGCCAATGCACAAGAGGAAGTACCTCCTGTTGTTTACACCAAAACATTCAATGCAGTTTTGGCAGATGCCAAGTTCTTGGTGGCAAGTGACCACTACCCAGAAGGACGAACTGACTTGCAGACAGCCATTGAAGCTGCAGAAAAAGCCATCACTGATGGACCAGACCCTGGAAGTGATGACATTTTCGACAACACTTATGTACGTGACCGACTGCTCGAACTGCAGATGGCCATTGACGAGTTTGTGTTTGCCAATAAGCATGCGGATGCAACAGAGATGATTGCCAACCCCAGCTTCAACAAGGATGCCACCAACTCTAAGACTGTCACATCGTGGACTGTGAACAACTTCAAACAGAATCGCCGTAGTGTGAGCTACAGCAGTACCCGCATGAACGAGAACAACTTGAGATACACAATGACCGACTTCGTAGAGCAATGGGCTGCAACCAGCGTTGGTCAGCTTTCTGGTTCAGGCAGCATTGAGCAGGTTGTCAGCAAGTTGCCAGCAGGACACTACCGTCTCACTGCTGACATTTTGGTAGTCAATCAAAAGGAGGTTGACGACAACGAAGAAGCTGTAGGTGTACAGCTCTATGCTAATGATGTTGTCCGTGAAATAGGTCTGACAGATGTTAAGACCGGCACCAACGCCGCTGCCTTCAGCGTTGACTTCGACATCGCAGAGAACGAAGATGCCACCATCGGCCTCCGTTTCGAGAACGTGAACTTTAACTGGATGGGATGGGACAACGTGACGCTCTTCTACATTGGCGACCCCGACAACTATAACAGCGTGGTGGATGCCCAGAAGCTGGTGGAAGCCAAAGAAGCACTGGGAGCTTCGTTGACAGCAGCCCGCAACGCTCTTGATGGTGAAGATACACCTCTCTATCGTTCAGAACTGCAAACGGCTATCACGAATGCAGAAACTGCATTAACTGAAGTGACCACTTATCAAGAAGCAGAAGAAGCCAAGAGCACCTTGGATGCTGAGGTTACCGCATTCAACAACAACAACAAGCACTACACCAACCTGAAGACTGCTATTGCCGATGCTGAGGCACTCGTTGCTTCGGGTGAACTGGAAGCAGGCACCGCTGACTACCAAACAGCCATCGGCATAGCCAAGGGAGTATTGGAAACAGCTATTCTCAGCACTACCGATGAGGCCATTGCTCAGCTGCAAAGCGCACTGGCTGACCTGAAGGTAGCAGAGTTAGTTTACCGTACAGCCAATGCCAGCTATGCTCACCCAGCCAATGTTATCACGAACGGCAAGATGAGTAGCACTGACGGATGGGAAATTCTGGTGCCCGGTTCAAATCCTGGTCTCCACATTAACACATCTGGTAATGTCACCAATTTCAGCAAGCCATTCATGGAATGCTGGGTGAACAACACCAACTACGGTCAGGAGAACTATGCACGTCAGACGGTTACAGCTCTGCCTAATGGTATGGAGCTGCCCAAGGGCTTATACGTGCTAAAGGCCGCCGCATTGGCCACTCGCCAAGATCAGGCTGACCTTGAAGTGTCAGGTGTTACGCTGAAACTGGGCGACGAGGAAGTGGCTGTACACACTGCAAATGGTGTGGGTGAAATCTACAGAATTGAATTTGAGAAGACCACTGCCGGCGGTGAACTCACTTTCGGTCTGTTCATCGATGCAAGCACGGATGCCAACTGGATTGCATGGGACGAAGTGGAACTGCAATTTGTAGGTGATGCCGACAAATACTACGAAGACTATACAGAAGCCGTACTGGGTGAAAGCATGAAACAGCTGAAAGAGGCGGTGGCTGATGCCAATGCGTTGGTACAGAGCGTTGACCCGAATGGCATTGATATAGAATACACCGACCTTGTTTATTATATAGAGGAAGCTCAAGGGATTATTGAAAACCCCACCAGCGCGGAAGCTACCAAGGAAAACATTGAAGAGTTGCTGAAGAATCTTGCAACTGCAAAAGAAGAATTCTATACCAGTGGAGTGTCGCCAAAAGACGGGCTGTTCTTTGACTTCACTTCCTTCATCAAGAATGCAGACTTCGACGTGGCAGCTGGCGATGAATGGGAGTTGGACACTGAAGTTAATTCAGACAAATTGCCTGATGGCACCGACTGCGCTTATTGGTGGTTTGGCAGCAGCACAACCTTCTCTCTCGTCCAAGACTTCAGCCAGACAATCAGCAACCTGCCAGCAGGTAATTATCTGCTCGACGTGAGGGCTGCCATCCGCGTGGACATGAACTATGCAGTTGATGGCTATACCGAAGCGAATCTGCCCAACAACTTGACATCATGCAAAGTGTATGCCAACGAGGAAAGCACAGATGTACATCCTTTCTTCTATATAGACGAAGCTAAGGGGCTGACACTGGAAAGCATGCTGGCCATGACTAACGACTACGACTACCGCCACGGAAATGGCACCCTCATCGACTATATGCTGAAGGGGACTGACTATTTCCACAGCTACGTGCCATTCAGCATCGAAGGAGGAGAAGATGTAAAGGTTGGATTCCACCTCGAATTGCCTAAGCGTGGAGGTCAGATGCCATTCATCGACTACTTCCACCTCACATACTACGGAAATCAGGATGTTGAAGAGATGGTAGGCATTGCTTCACCTGAGATGAAGGCCGCCGTTGCTCCAAGAGGCATCTACAACCTCAACGGTCAGCTGGTACGCCGCAGCAACTCTACAGAAGGTCTGGCTAAGGGTCTGTACATCATCGACGGCAAGAAAGTGTCTGTTCGCTAACATACAATGATGCCACCCTAAAAAGAGGGCATCACCCTAAAAACCAGGGGCGAACGCTGTGTACAAGCAGCGTTCGCCCCTGGTTTTTAGGATAATGTCTCATCAGCTGTTCACTCCATTACCCACACCTCCACAGGCACCACCCCTGCACTCAGCATGCCCAGCACTTCTGCCGCTTTGTTGCTGAGATCGACAATGCGACCTTTGGCAAAGGGGCCTCGGTCTTTCACCGTCACGACGACTTCCTTGCCATTCTTCGTGTTCACCACTCGAAGCTTGGTGCCAAAAGGTAATGTCTTGTGCGCACAAAAAAAGCCGTTTTTGTCATAGCGTTCGCCCGAAGCCATCATCCGCCCATGCGTCTTGGCCGAATAGTAAGTGGCCAGCCCCGTTTCATGCAAGGTGCCTTTCGAAGCCTTCTCCGACAAGTCTTTCTCTGAGGAAGCTGCCGACGATGCACCCTTTGAGGAAGGGTTCTCTTCTTCCGAAGGACAGACAAATACAGGCAACACCTCCCCTTCTCCCCAATGCACAGGGCTGGCGAGATTCCTCGATGGATGCAACTCCTGACTGTAGCACCGCAGCGAGGGCATCACAAGACACAGGCAAGCAAAAGCATGACGAAAGGCATGATTGGACATAAGAAAAGGTATTTTCTGGTTGGATAAGAGTTACAAAGTAACGGAAAAATCCCGACTCTCACAATTTTTCCGCAAAAAAAAACCGAAATGTTTGGCTGCATCGTCAAAAAGCCGTACCTTTGCACTCGCAATTGAGAGATACCCCTCACTCCAGTTGCCAAAGACACTACATCGCGGGGTGGAGCAGTTGGTAGCTCGCCAGGCTCATAACCTGGAGGTCGCATGTTCGAGTCCTGCCCCCGCAACTAATTCAATTGAAAATTGACAATTGAAAATTGATAATTGGCTCCGCCGAGCTAAAGGTTGCCATCCGGCTTATGAACAATGCAGTCTAATTATCAATTATCAATTGTCAATTATCGATTTAACAGCCACCGTGCCGGAATGGTGGAATGGTAGACACGAGGGACTTAAAATCCCTTGGGCATTGCGCCCGTGCGGGTTCGAGCCCCGCTTCCGGTACCACAAAAAGAGAAGTGCGTCGCTGACCAGAAGGTTTGCGACGCACTTCTTTTTTATGCGGTTTTTACTCGATGGTATGCATACTCATTTGATGCATGCGGTTTTCACTTGATGATGACCTTTGCGCCGTTGCGGATGTACACACCTTTCTCTGCTGGTCGGCCAGACAGTTTCACGCCTGTCAGGGTGTGCCACTCGTTGGGCACAGCGTGTCCTTTCTCGGCCAATGGCACCGAGATGCCCGTAGCAACCTCCTCTGCCGAGAGCGGAGAGAATTGCCAAGAAAGCACTTGGGCATCAGTGTTGTTGGCATACATGAAATAGAGATATTGCTGGATGGCACTCACCTCTTGGGTCAAGGGCACCACAACCGTCTGCTCTTCAGCACCCTCGAATTCAGCCGTGGCGATGGGCTCGGATTCGTTATCGCCCAGACGCACTTCCAGCGTTCCTGTACCTTTCCCCTTCAGGATGAGGCTACGAGCCACGTTTTGGCCAGCATCGAAATTGACGCCACGCACCATCCACCAATCGCGGGTTGAGATAGCCGACATGCTGCCCGGCTGCTCGTCATAAGGATTGATGCGAGCGGACGCCAGTTGCGACAGACCTTCGATGGTGGCTGTCGAGGCGGTCATGGGACTCACCTTCACAGTACTCTCGATCAAGATGAAACGGTTCATCTGCAAGTTGCGGTAGCCTCCCGTGTAACCCATTTGATTTTCCAGCCATTGCGTGTGATACAGCAGATAGTACGCCGTACCTGCCCCAAACTTCTGGAGGTGGGTGTGATTGTTGCTGTATGGATAGCCCAATCGTCCTGGGTTCGGCATGATTTCGCCCTGATAAGTCCAATCATCTTCCAGAGGATTACCTCTGGTGGTCATATAGACGATAGCACATGCCGTCGGAGCGGTCTTCCGGCTATAAGCGGCCCATTCTGTTTCCGAAGGGAGAGACCATCGTGTGCAATAGCTATACACCCAACGCGAGCCGATGTAGTTCAGTTCGTTCGCCTCGAAATGGCAAGGTGCCGAAATGGGCACGATGTCGCTGGCAAGGCTAATCATGTCATCGCCCAGCTTCACGATGCGGGCATTCCCTGGCTGAAGTTCCGTGCCTATCACATCGCCACCGCCAAAAGTCAAGTATGCCTCTGAGCCATCAGGCTTGATGCACACGCCCGGGTCGATGATGTTGGAAATCCTGCCAAGCCCCGTTGTATTCTTGTCAATGAGCGCCTTGCCCAGGGGGTCGGTCCAAGGACCTGTGGGCGAGGTGGATGTCAACACGCCGATGCCCGAAGCCGAATTGGTGAAGTAGAGGTAGAAGTGCGTCTTGCCATCGGCCTCCTCGCGACTCACCACAGAAGGAGCCCATGAGGTGCTAATCCAAGGAGCCGCAGCCTTCACATCGATGGTGCCATGATTCGTCCAGTTGACCAAGTCGGCAGTTGACAGACAAACCAGCGACGTGATTTTGCTGTAATCGTTGGTAGAGACACCTTGGCAGTAGTCGAACTGCTGCTGGTCGTTCGTGGCATAGACATAGAGACGGCCATTATACTCCACCGATGTCGGATCAGCCATGAACTGGTTGGCTGAGAGCGGATTGCCGTAAGTTGGCTGTTTCGGCGAAGAAGCCACTTCCTCTTCCCCACCCTCTGGCTCGGTCTTGACAAACTGGAACGTGTAGAACGCATTGGGCTGGAGTTGCAAGGTCACTATCTTGGTTCCTTTCACATACTGCGCCGACACGTCCGTCTTCAGCATGTTGACCGCATCGCTCGTGACCACTTGAGTCGCCTGCAGAGGAGTGAATGGCAACTGAGTCGTCACTTTATAGGTGTCGGTGGTGGAAGTGTTGAGCAGGAACACGGTGACCGTGTCACCACTTGCAGAGAGGTAAGTGGAACTACCCACCAACTTTCCGTTCGAATCGGTCAGTGTTGCTTGCACGCGCGTCTTGCCCGTCGCATACTTGGCATAATGGCCAAACACATAGGCACGTTTCCACAGTTCCGTTTCGCTGCCACCATGATTGACGGAGAAGAAGTCGCTGAGCATGTTGTAGTAAACGTAGGCACTATAGCCGCTGGCCATTGCCTGTTCGATGCTCCTAATCATCTCATGCTCCGCGCTGAACTGCCCCGTGTAATCACTATTGGAATAGTCAATCAGGAACTCGGTCATCCACATGTGCTTTTGGGTTTTGTCGGTCACACTCTTCACAAACGACCAGTCATTCGTACCATAGAGGTGATTGCCCCAAACGTCGATGTTATCGACAGCATCCTTGATGTTCACCAAAGTGTTGTTGTAGTTATGCTGTCCCCAGCCGAAGCACTCTGGCCCCATAATTTTACATTTGGGATCAACGGCAGCACGTGCCGCCTTCACCATCGCCGCCATCTCCTTGGGCGAATAGATGCAGCTCTCGTAGCTGGCATGCTCCCCTGTTCCATCAGTAGCCGTCGGTGTGTAATCACTTTCGTTCTGGATAGAAATCATGTCAATGGGACAGCCTTTCTGCTCCATCGTCTTGCGATAACGCTCCAGAAAGTCGGCATACTCATCATAACATTCCGGATTGATGGCACCACCATTAGAACCCTGTCCGCCCCACGAATGCTCCACCAAGGGCCACACGTTTGTGCCGAAATCATTCTGGTAGATGGTAGATTTGCTGGTCTTATACTTCTTCGGAGGTGTCCAAGGCGTGGCAAACACCTTCAAATCGGGACACACGGCACGTGCCCATCGGACAGGGTTACCATACTCACCCCAGTTACCCTCGTTGGGGTTGATACGGATACGCATGATGTTCAGACCTATCTGTCCGTCACCCTGCCCCCACAGTTTGTTCACCTTGGCTTGAGTATAGACATCGCCCCATTGGCCGTTCATGCCCGTGCCACCAAAGCCATCAATGTACTGATACTTTACATTTTGTTTGATGATGAGTGTCGCTGTCTTCGTCTGAGCCAGCGCCAAACCCGTTCCTGCCACGCCAAAGCAGAACATGGTTGCTGTCAGTAATAACTTTTTCATAGAATCTCTTTTTCCTTTTTTCTTTTTCCTCTGCAAAGTTACACATTATATATATAAGAGCATTTGTGTGAATGTTACATCCACTTTCATTTACGTTACTTTTTCGGAAAAACGTGGGGTGCGTACCGAATAAGAAAATAAATGAAACATAAGAGAAAAGCGGAACGTAAAAAAGTCCGTAACTTTGCATCAGAAAAAATTAGTAATAAAAGTTAGTAAAGTTAGTAAAGCATAAATAGGTTAATAATTAGTTAGTTAGTTAATTAGTCGAGAAAGGGTTCCCTTCGTGAGAAGTGAACCCCTTTTTTATTTTCATTCTTTAGCTGAAGGCTCCTCGTGAGAAGTGAACCCCTTTTTATTTTTT
>CAMVIM010000036.1 GCA_947167515.1 uncultured Prevotellaceae bacterium
AGCACAACACTTTTAATGTTGGGGTCTTGGGTTCGAGCCCCAAGCGGATCACCAAAGCAAGACAGTGGATAGCGCATCACGGCACTATCCACTGTCTTTTCTTTCGTCCTTTCCCTCCTGCTCACCGCAGGCTTTTGACTCGCTGCAATCCCAACCGCTCTAGTTTCATCAGTCGGGAAGTGCCTTGTGGCACACTTCTGAAAGAGTTTCCCTTTTTGCCATCGTGGAATATTTGCAGATAACCCAGTCCCTCCTCATTCTGTACCAGCACACTATCACCCAGATAGCCGCAGATGCGATAGGAATGGTTGTGGTCTTTCTTCACTATCAGATAGTCGCGGGCGATGATGATGTGACGGTTGTAGAACATCTCTCCCTCGTAGAATCGTGGACTCACCTTTCCCGTCGAGATGCGTAACTTCATGCAAGGATGGTATGGCGGGGTGTGCTCATAACCCAGTCCGACCTCCACTCCTGCCACATGGTGGAATTCCGGTGATTTGTCATAATAGGAGTTACCTACAGGATCCCAGCAGTTCACCATGTGGTAGTATCCATTCATGATCTCTCCATAGAAAAAGCCATTACGCCAAGTGACCGCACCATACAACTGAATGTTCAGATCCTGCCCCTTCTGGTCAATGACAGTCGTCACATCTGCGATAAGTCCAGGCTCTCGTCGGCTGGGGCTCTTATACATGCCCAATGCAAAATAGCCGCATTCCTTGGGCAGACGCTCTATGTTTCGAAACTTAGCCGGGCAAGCCACCTTCCCGTTGCGCATCACGCCATAACGTCCGTCCTGCAAGAACACCTCCAGTCCCGTGTGTTTCTGTCCGCTCTTCTTAATGCGCACCATCTCCAGATTCACCAGTTCCTTCTCTTGCTGCTCGTCATCCACCACTACGCAACGCGTCAGCCCTGCCACACCCCGTCCAGCTTCTTCACCCGCAAAGGTTCTTCGCCAATCCCTTTCCACGGTCGGCAGTCCAAACAACTGATACAATCCCACATTATCTAATATAAGCACACACGGCTTTCCTTCCGACACACGCATTCCACGCCCCACCTGCTGCAAGTATTTCGATAGTGACAGAGTCGGTCGGGCCAGCTGAATGAACTCCACCTCTGGGCAGTCATACCCCTCGGAGAAGATGTCCACATTCACCAGCACATCAATCTCCCCATTCCGATATTCTTCCGTCCGCCGCATGCGCTCCTTAGCAGGGGTCTTCGCATCAATCACGCAGCAACTCACGCCCCTCTCTCGATAATAGTCTGCAATATGCTGCGCATGCTGACGGTCAATGGCATACACAATTCCCTTCTTTCCACTCGCAAACCGCCGATACGTCTCGTACAGATGCGTGACACTCTCTGGTACATCCATCACCGCTGCCATCTCCGCCACCTGATAGTCACCATCCTTTCCCCTCTTCTTCAGTCCCCTCACCTGCTGCATCATCACACTATCCGGCCGTGCACTCACATATTCAAAGTCACTCAGCCACCCTTTATCAATAAACTCCTGAATCGACCACGACTGCAGCAACACATCAAACAGATCCGTGAAGGGCGCATTGTTCAGCCGACACGGAGTGGCCGTCAACCCCAGAAATTTTGCGTGTGGCCATCTGTCCCACAAGGTTCGATAGGTCTTGGCCAGTGCATGATGCGCCTCGTCAACAATCACCAACCTCGGCTCTATCTCCTCATCCTTTTTCACGCTCAACTTCTGGACACTCTCCACCCTGACCTCCTCGTCACCTATGCCAAATGCCGCAATCGTTGCATGGATCTGCTCCATCAGCTCCCTCCGATGCGCCACAATCAACACACCTTCCCGACTTCCCTCACCCTTTGGAGAGGAACTGGAAGTGAAGCCTCTCACCACCTCTGCCAAGAGCACAGTTTTCCCCACTCCCGTCGGCATCTGCACCATCACGCTCCTATGCCGCTTCCATGCAGCAAGGAGGCGTGACAGCATCTCCTGCTGATAGTCACGCAAACGCATTGTGTCCATCTTAGTTCCTTTCAGCATCAAAAAGCCATCGCCCTGATGAGGATAGCCAGTCGATAAGAAAAGCACGAGAACTCAATAGACATTTCTCCAAGCACGATACCTTCAGAGAAATGTCTATTAAGCTGTTTGTAAGAAAAATGTAGTAATAGAAATCTTATTCCACGATCTTCCAGTCGTCGATGCGGCGAGTGGCTGTGGAGAAGTTGATGCCAATCTTGAAGAGATGACGGTCATCATCGGCAAAAGGTTGGGCATAGCCCTTCGCCTCAATCTGTGCCAGCGCCTCCTCCGCACTCTTGTCAAGCTTCAGTTCCAGGATGTAGATGAACTGGGGAGTCTGCATGAGGATGTCCATCCTGCCATCGGTGGTGTGACGTTCCACCTCCACATAGAAACCCAGCAGACGGAAGAACACATACAGCGTGTTCTGGAAATAAAGCTCAAGGTTGCCCATCACTTGGTAATCGCCGTTGGCGAAGAAGTTTTCCAGGCGGCGCATGAAATCTTCGGCATCCCCCTTGCGCACGGCCTTCACGAAGTTGGAGATGGCAAATGCTCCCTTGTCCATCACCTTGGGGGTGTAGAAAGGATAGAGGTATTTGATGAACCCCTGCTCCACCTCGCGGTTGGGGAAGCCTAACTTGTATTCGTCAAACTCCCTGTCGTAGCTCTTCAGCGTGAGGTAACCGCTCTGATAGAGCAGCGGCAGAGGGTTCTCGTCCATGATGTCGATGCTGTTGAGCGTGTCGGTGGAGAGTTCCTCCGTGGTCATGCTCTCCAGCGGATAGCCCGTCTTCTTCAGCTGATAGACAAGGAACGAGGGTGTGCCCGTCTCGAACCAGTAGTCACGGAACACTCGGTTCTTTAAAGTGTTGAGCAGGCTGAAGGGGTTATACATGCCGGGGCTGTCCATGGTGAAGTGGTAGCCGTCGAAGTCCAGCTTCAGCCGTTCGTAGCACTCTTCTTTCGTCATGCTGTTGGCTTCAGCCAGCAACTGGACACCGCTGTCGAAATCGCGGTGCAGCTCTTCTTCGCTGATGCCGCAGATGGTGCAATATTGAGGCAGGGGGGAAATGTCCTCCAAACTGTTCAGGTCGCTGAACACGCTCACCTTGCCGAACTTGGTCACGCCCGTGAGGAAGGCAAAGCGGATGTAGCGGTCGCATGACTTGAACGCACCATAGAAGGCTTTCAGCGTGTTGCGGTATTCTGTCTGCAAGGTGTCGTTGCCAATCGCCTGCAGCATGGGCTTGTCGTACTCGTCGATGAGGATGACCACGCGACGGCCAGTCTGTTCGAAGGCGCGGCGGATTACGCCCATAAAGCGCAGCCCAAAGCTTCGTTCCGTTTCAGCTTTCCCATATTTATCTTCTTCTTTGGCAAGAAAATCGTCCAGCATATTGTACAGAGCCTCTGCCGCATCGTATTTCGCGGCGTTCAGGTCCAGATGCATGATGGGATGCTTCACCCACTCCTTCTCCAGCTCGCTCACCGCCAGTCCCTCAAAAAGCTCTTTCTGCCCCTCGAAATACGCCTCCAGTGTGGAGAGGAAAAGAGACTTGCCGAAACGGCGAGGGCGGGAAAGGAAATAGTAATTCCCTTCCGACACCAGCTTATACATCAAGGCTGTCTTATCCACGTAGGCATAACCATCCCTACGTATCTTTCCAAAATTCTGTATTCCGATGGGGTATTTCATGCTCATCACGCTTTATTCACTTGCAAAGGTAAGCATTATTGGCGGAAGACCAAACAATTCACGGTATTTTTTTGACACATCCGATTTTCTTAACACTGTGGGTTAGCTACTCGTGTGGAAAACTCAGACCTTGAATAAACGATAAAACTATTCCACAATCTTCCAGTCGTCGATGCGGCGAGTGGCGGTGGAGAAGTTGATGCCGATCTTGAAGAGATGACGGTCATCATCGGCAAAAGGTTGGGCATAGCCCTTCGCCTCAATCTGTGCCAGCGCCTCCTCCGCACTCTTGTCAAGCTTCAGTTCCAGGATGTAGATGAACTGGGGAGTCTGCATGAGGATGTCCATCCTGCCATCGGTGGTGTGACGTTCCACCTCCACATAGAAACCCAGCAGACGGAAGAACACATACAGCGTGTTCTGGAAATAAAGCTCAAGGTTGCCCATCACTTGGTAATCGCCGTTGGCGAAGAAGTTTTCCAGGCGGCGCATGAAATCTTCGGCATCCCCCTTGCGCACGGCCTTCACGAAGTTGGAGATGGCAAATGCTCCCTTGTCCATCACCTTGGGGGTGTAGAAAGGATAGAGGTATTTGATGAACCCCTGCTCCACCTCGCGGTTGGGGAAGCCTAACTTGTATTCGTCAAACTCCCTGTCGTAGCTCTTCAGCGTGAGGTAACCGCTCTGATAGAGCAGCGGCAGAGGGTTCTCGTCCATGATGTCGATGCTGTTGAGCGTGTCGGTGGAGAGTTCCTCCGTGGTCATGCTCTCCAGCGGATAGCCCGTCTTCTTCAGCTGATAGACAAGGAACGAGGGTGTGCCCGTCTCGAACCAGTAGTCACGGAACACTCGGTTCTTTAAAGTGTTGAGCAGGCTGAAGGGGTTATACATGCCGGGGCTGTCCATGGTGAAGTGGTAGCCGTCGAAGTCCAGCTTCAGCCGTTCGTAGCACTCTTCTTTCGTCATGCTGTTGGCTTCAGCCAGCAACTGGACACCGCTGTCGAAATCGCGGTGCAGCTCTTCTTCGCTGATGCCGCAGATGGTGCAATATTGAGGCAGGGGGGAAATGTCCTCCAAACTGTTCAGGTCGCTGAACACGCTCACCTTGCCGAACTTGGTCACGCCCGTCAGGAAGGCGAAGCGGATGTAACGGTCACACGATTTGAGCGCACCATAGAAGGCTTTCAGCGTGTTGCGGTATTCTGTCTGCAAGGCATCGTTGCCAATCGCCTGCAGCATGGGCTTGTCGTACTCATCCACCAGGATGACCACGCGCACTCCAGTCTTTTCAAAGATATTCCTAATCAAATCCTCAAATCGAATGCCCAAAGACTGCTGTCCGACATTGGGAACCTGATATTTCCCCTCCCACAAAGTCAAAAAACTTCTCAGCTTATTCTCCAGCGCCTCCTTCGTGTCATACTTTTCCGTGTTCAGGTCCAGATGCAGGATGGGATGCTTCACCCACTCCTTCTCCAGCTCGCTCACCGCCAATCCCTCAAAGAGCTCTTTCTGCCCCTCGAAATACGCCTCCAGCGTGGAGAGGAACAAAGACTTGCCGAAACGGCGAGGGCGGGAAAGGAAATAATACTTTCCTTCCGACACCAGCTTATACATCAGGGCAGTCTTATCGACATACGCATAACCATCCCTGCGTATCTCTCCAAAATTCTGTATTCCGATGGGATATTTCATGCTCATCACTCTTTATTCACTTGCAAAGGTAAGCATTATTGTCAGAACTCCAAACAATTCGCATCATTTTTTTGAAACATCCGATTCATATCCGCTGAAAGGCGCATGAGTCCTTTTCGTTATCTGCATTTTCTGTGTGAGTAAGAACAAAACGAATTTTCATTGAGAATTTTCAGAATTCTTTATTACCTCTCCTATTTGCACCGTCAATCGGGGAATAATATTCTTTGCCACATCCCAGACAATCAAATAATTCACACCCATATAATCATGTACCAATCGGTCACGCATTCCAGCCATTTCACGCCAAGAAATATCCTGCCAAGCGTACTTCACATTTGCGGGAATCTTTTTGGTGGCCTCGCCTATAATAGAAAGGCTACGTGTCACAGATCTTTTCAAAGTCTCATCAGAAAGAAACTGATACATGGGCAGTTCCTCTTAATAACGGACTGGATGTAAAGGCATTCATCCAGAATGTGCTAAAGATATGGAATGTATGACTTATACATAAACCACTTCGTTGATGATGCTCTTCCCTATATACGGGCTAAGTCCCTTCTTTGTGACTATATCCAACTTGTTGCTTTTGAACACGTCCTCCAGCATGCCACACACAGTCATGAAGTTGGAAAAGGTCTCTTGATCCTCCTTGAAATCCAGCAGAATATCAATATCGCTCTTAGCCGTATTCTCGCCACGTACAGTCGAGCCAAAAAGACCCAACTGAGTAACACCGAATGCCGCGAGCCTTTCCTTCATGGAATTCAAACGTCTTAAAACTGTTTCCTTTTTCATTTTTCACTCTTTTTGTATGGCAAAGGTAAGCATTATTTTCAGAACTCCCAACAATTCGCATCATTTTTTTGAAACATCCGATTCATATCAACGAACATCTCTTTCGATGAAAGCCACATGAGTCTTTTCTGTAATCCGTGCTTTCAATGTGCCAATCGCCAGAAGAAGTGATACCATCGGAAGATGGGTTCCCACAGACATTCCGAAGGGAAGTACCACATGAGCCGCCAGTCACGCTGGAGGCGCTGGAGGTTCTTCTCCAATGGCGACGCCCCATGCTTCACCCGCTGGTCATACTGTCCGAAGTTCCCCGACAGCATGATTTCGTCCAACAGGAATCGTCCCAACTTCTCATTAGGTGCCACCAGCAAGCACTTCTCCTCCAGTCCCAACGTATCATTTAGCACATACATCACCGCCGAAGCCACCTTATACAGGCCCAAGTGCTTCAGCAAACGCTCGTCATGCGCCCGTTCCTTCTCCGTGAATCCCTGCTTCAGCAAAAAGTAATAGTCGATGATTTGGCGCAATCCTATACCCTCATGAATTATATGATGATTGATGTGCGCCAACTGATAAATTCGATTGAAAGCATTCGTTGGCACACATACTTTTCCTGCATCATCAGGCAACTCTACCTCGTGCGAAAACTCTTCATCAGCCTTCTCTTCAAACCACTTCTGCAATCTCCCGTTATGAATCAGGTTGTTCATGAACGAGGGGCGGTAATGCACCTCCACCTCGATGCCCTGGCATACTCCTGCATCTATATGATGATAGCAAAATTGTCCGGAAGCAAGTTTCTCACGCACAAAACACAAGACTTTTTTCGTTCCACCTTCCACCCATATATCTATATCACCACTAGTACGGATAGATGCATCGGGATAGTTTAACACATTCCCTTGACCTTTTAGGACACAGCCTCTAAAGCCTCTTGCAGCAAACTCCTTCACTACTTCACATGCGGCCTTATTGGTTTGTCTATTCCTAAACTTAATCTGTTCATTTACTGCATACCAGTGTAACAATAGTTCCCTATGTGGTTTGGGCACCCGACCATTTCTGATTCCATAAAAAATGATGCCCTGCAGCGATTGTTGATGCCCTATATTCCACATCCATGTCCACTCATCCACAGTCAAAGCATCCGACATGGGCTTGCCTATACCCAGCGAACTTTTCAGCAACTGAAAGAACAGGTTTTTCTCTCTTTCGTGTTCCCTCATTTCTCCTTTCACTTCTCTTCTTCCTGTAATATTTCTGAACCACCAAATATGTCAAATGATTCAACCATACCTTTAACGACCTTGGCAAACTGCCTCTCACCACACTCTTCTTTCAAATATTGGCGGAGGCACATAGCGTTAGCCTTCCGCTCTTCGTCATGCTGCAAATAGTAAAGAATCTTCCGCCTCCATTCTCCTGTATCCTTTCCTAACCGTTGTTCAGCCCCAAAGTATTCCTTAGTGGTCGGAGTGTCACTCGTCAGAATCAGTTTTCCATTAGCAGCAGCCTCAAACATAACAATCAGCCCCTGAGGAGCCTCACAATCCAAAGGCATGCACACTATCTTCGATTGACACAAGCAACGCATGAAATGTTGGTAAGGAATATCTGTGAACACTTTTACGTTTGATGGGAAATTCTCCTGCATACGTCCGAAGTAACGCTGTTTCATCTCACGAGTCATCACCATGTAAAACTTAACCTCAGGAACAGCCTTCACGATGTCCAACATCAAAGGCCAATCCCTACCATAACAACCACCACAAAAAACTATATCATGCAGGCTTTCTTCCTGTTTCGGCATCTCATAATAGTTATGATACACATCGTGTAACAGCGTGTACTTTACATTTATTCCCAACTTTCCATTCAGCCACTCCCCATACGCCACTGAGGTCACGCTCGCCCTGAAATTGTCAGCGACAAGAGCCTTGCGGAAGAGGAAAGAGGCCATGCGGTTCTTGAAGGTCTCCTTCTGCTTCAGCAGGATGTTCAGGCAGACGATGTTACGCCGCTTTCCCGACAGATGGCACATCCACCAGCAGAGAACGGCCTGCACGTCATACCAGCATACAATCGTGTCACCCTTCCGCGAAGCACGCACAGCACGGATACTGCCGCTCAAGTAGCGAAGCACACGTTGACGACAATCTTTTGAAAAGATGACCTGACACTTGTCACCCAACTCCCACTGAAGGTATTCATAGTCCCAATGTGACCATTGAAAAAGAAGATACGTCATTCAAAAGGATTCTTATAAACATCCAATAATTGCTTGCCGAAATACCAAAAGAAGACTGGGTCATCCACAAAATAACGTCGGAACAGACGTCTAGGTTCTTGAGTGAATCTCCAGAGCCATTCCAGTCCCATGCCTCGGAACATTTGCGGACACCGCTTCACTGTCCCTGCCTCAAAGTCCACTGTAGCCCCTAATGCCATGAAGAGCCGCACATGAGGCATCATCTTTCTATATCTTGCAATCCACAGCTCCTGCTTAGGAGAAGTGGCACACACCATTAGCACCGTCGCCCCCGACTCATTCACCATCTCTACCAGCCTTCCACTCTCCTCGTCATCCCTTACAAAATAGAAAGATGGAGAATGTGCCCTAACAACCATCTTACGTCCGCATCGTTCGTTGATGCGTTCCATCGCTCGTTGCGGAACACCGTTCTTCCCTCCCATGATAAATATACGGACATTTTCATCATCTTTATGGTAGTCACAGTATTCATGAAAGAAAGTGGAGCCAGGAATAGACTCCACTATCGGATGTTTCAACAGACGGGAACAACGCTGCAAGATGACGCTGTCACAAATCACCCAATCCGCTTGTCGGTATGCCTCATAAAAATCCTTGTCCTTCTGAAGCCTTACGAGATGGTCTATGTTTGGAGTGAAAAGGACACCATCATGCAATTGCTCTTGCAACTGTATGAAAGAAACACTCTGAATTTGAATATTTAAGACAGATGTCACTCTTTACTATTTCAATGCCTCTACAATTCTTCCACAAGCCTTTCCATCACCATAAGGATTCACGGCCTTGCTCATCTTGTCGTAGGCATCCTTGTCGTCAAGCAAGGTGCTTACTTCATTCACGATCAAGTCATGGTTTGTACCAACAAGATGGACGGTACCACTTTCCAAAGCCTCGGGACGTTCAGTTGTGTCACGCATCACAAGCACAGGTTTCCCCAATCCAGGAGCTTCTTCCTGAATGCCACCTGAATCAGTCAGCACAATGGCCGACTTCTCCATCAAATACACAAACTCCAAGTATTGAAGAGGCTCAATGAAGAAGAAGTTCTTATAAACTGTCAAATCTTCACCAAACACCTCATGAATGGGCTTACGCACATTAGGGTTCAGGTGCATGGGATAGACAAAATCCACTTCTGGATATTTCTCCGAAAGATCTTTCATGGCAGTCACCATGCTGATAAAGCCATCGCCAAAGTTCTCACGGCGATGTCCCGTAATCAGCACAAGTTTCTTCCCATTATCCAAGCGAGTCACGTCATAGCCAGCATCAGCCAAAACTTTCACCTGTTCATTAGCAAGCGCCTTGTCATTCTTCAGTTTATTCACCACCATGTGGAGTGCATCAATCACAGTGTTGCCCGTTACGACGATTTGACCATGCGCCTGTTCGTCCTTCAAGTTCTGCTTTGAGAGAGGTGTCGGTGAGAAATTATAAGTTGCGATTCGACCTGTGATTTGGCGATTCATTTCTTCGGGCCATGGACTATAGATATTGCGAGTACGAAGTCCAGCCTCCACATGTCCCACAGGAATTTGCTGATAGAATGCCGCCAAGGCTGTAGCGGTGCTTGTGGTAGTGTCACCATGTACCAACACTACATCGGGTTTGCACTCCTGAAACACATCACGCATTCCTGTCAGCACACGGGCGGTCACATCATAGAGGTCCTGTCCCTGCTTCATGATGTTCAGGTCATAATCAGGGGTGATGTCAAAAATGTGTAGCACTTGGTCGAGCATCTCACGGTGTTGGCCTGTTACACACACAATCGTCTTAAAATCTTGCGGATTCTTCTGGAACTCCTTCACCAAGGGAGCCATCTTGATGGCTTCTGGACGTGTTCCAAACACGAGCATTATCGTTTTCATCTTTTATCAGTATAAAAAAAGAGGGCTGACTCATCATGGATAATAACTCACACCATTTTGAATGTCGCCCTCCTGTCAGTAAAGCACTATGTTATTAAATATGATACACTCCTTCTAACGGACAAATATTGAAACAGTCAAGAATGACTTTCCCCTTAAGTTTCTCCCAATTTTGTTTGATATGGTCATGCTTCACCATAATGACCACCATATCAACCTCATCTAAGAACTGGTCAAAATCCAAAATTTGATTCTTCACAATCTCTTTCTGAGTAAAGAATGGGTCAAAGGTTTTCAAAGGACGAGCCAGATGACGTTTCTGGATGTCAAGCATCTGAAGAGTTGGACTCTCACGAATATCATCCACGTTCTCCTTATACGTCAGTCCATAGAGACCAACACGACGATTATCCGTAATATTGTGTGCCTCCATAATCTCATGTATGCGTTCCAACACAAACACAGGCTGATAGTCATTTGTCTTCATACTCTCATCAATCACCTTCGCCAACTGAGGATAATCACCCACCAAGAACCATGGATCCACGGAGATGCAGTGACCGCCCACCCCTGGACCTGGCTGAAGAATATTCACACGTGGGTGCATATTGCAGATCTTGATAATCTCATACACATCCATATTGTCATGACGGCAAATACGAGAGAGTTCATTCGCAAAAGCGATATTCACCGCACGGAAAGTATTCTCCACCACCTTCGTCATTTCAGCGGTGCGAATATCCGTCACAACAATTTCGCCCTGACAGAACGTGGCGTAATATTTCTTCACTTGTTCACCAATCTCCCTGTTGTCTGCACCAATTGTACGATTGTTATGCAATAATTCATACACCATATTACCGGGAATGATGCGCTCTGGAGCATGCACCAAATTGATGTCCACACCAATTTTAAAGCCGTTCTCCTCTATAACAGGACGCACAAACTTGTCAATGGTGCCAGGCGAGATTGTACTTTCTATCACCACCGTCGCCCCTTTGGGACACACCTTCATCACTTCTTTGACAGCAGCCACCACATAACATGCATCCACCTTCTTCGAAAACTTGTCGTAAGGTGTAGGCACAGAAACGATATATGTATCTGTCTTCTGATACTCTGTGGTGAACTTAATACCTGCTTTCACTGCATTTTGAAAAAGTTCGTCGAGTCCATCCTCTTTAAAGGTGGTCTTGCCAGCATTCAGAGTTGCCACTAAATCCTTGTTGTAGTCTGTACCTACAACTTCCACTCCATGTGAGGCCATCATCAGTGCCGTAGGCAGTCCGATGTAGCCAAGTCCAATTACATTTACCATATTACTATTATTATTACTTATTTATTACTTATTCATTACTTATTCAACTATTTGAATTTTCCCCTTATCATCCATGCCAAAAACTTCAGACGATAATATTCCCTGCGGTATCTTTGTGGCTGTTTCAGAAATCGATACAAGAACTCCACATTATGTTTCTGCCACCATAGTGGAGCACGTTTCACTCTTCCTGTATAGACATCGAAACTTCCTCCCAGTCCTTGATAGATAGCAGGATGCACCTTCATCATATCCGCCATCAAAAACTCCTGAATTGGTGAGCCCATAGCCACATACACCACATCAGGTTTTTTATCAGCAATATCCTTGATGAGTGCTTCACGTTCCTCATCCGTCTTAATATAGCCATTCCTGTAGCCCAAGATATTGATACCTTCAAACTCCTCTTTCAGTTTGGCGATTGTATCATCAATCACCTCCTGCTTTCCACCTATCAGATAGAAGGTCTTTTCCTTATAGCTTTCACGGATGATGTCCAACCACAGATCACACCCTGCAATGCGTACAGCCTCAGGCTTTCCCTTTTTGTGCATGGCCACTACGACACCAGCGCCATCCGCATAGCCAATATTGTTGTTCACGATAGCACGTGTCTCATCCGTGGCTTTTGTCACTTTTTCTGCATTTACAGCCACCAGTATTCCCTTGTGTTGATCCACATACGCCAACAACTCACTGGGCGAACGGAAAGGAAACACCTTCATTCCGTTCAGGTCTATTCTATCTCTCACATCCATATCTAGCATTAATCTATTAAGCCTATTTTTTTGACATACTCTTCATTCAGCACATTCCGTGCTTCATACTTAGCAGCCTCCGCTCTGGCATTTTTGGCCATAGCCACCAAATCCGTCTTGTTTTCTAAACAATCCGCCATGGCTTTTTCCAAGGCTGCCACATCGTGCGCAGGGAATATCACACCTGTTCTCCCATTTTCTATGCACTCTGAATTATACGCCCAATCAGAAGCCAAGACAGGTAGCCCTGCAATAAAAGCATCAATGAACACTCCTGCAAAACCCTCACTTGGATGATATGTCGGGAACAACATAGCATGATATGTGGAAAGAATGTCGTAGCCTTTAGCCTCTTTTAGGTTGAGCATTCCTTTATATGAAATATTATCAAGGGGTTCAATGTTCTTCAAGAACCCCTCTTGATACGACTTTTCAAACTTTCCATAGAAATCCACGATGAATCGTTCCTTATATCCTTTAGCATTCAACAATTTTACGGCCTCAATGATATAATCACATCCCTTGGCAGGATGCACACGACTCAAGAACACAAACCGTACAATCTTTTCCCCCTCTCGCTGTTTTAGAGCCTGTTCAAAATCGGGATAATAGTCAATCTTTTTGAAGTTCGACACATACTTACCATTATTGATGCCGACCTCTTTCAATTGGTCTATCATATCACGACATTGCACTAAATTCAAATCAACATAATTAAACACATCCGCTTTGAATTTACCTTCCTTCACCAATTGCGGGAAT
The DNA here is from genome assembly GCA_947167515.1 of uncultured Prevotellaceae bacterium. Taxonomy (GTDB): domain Bacteria; phylum Bacteroidota; class Bacteroidia; order Bacteroidales; family Bacteroidaceae; genus Minthosoma. The sequence goes on from CAMVIM010000036.1 coordinate 13,200, forward strand.
GCACCACCGACAACCCAATGGATGATATGCCTCTTCACACCCAATCCTTTCATCAACTTGAGCATGGCATATACATTCTTTGCAGAAGTAGAAAAGATGATAGTCGATTGAGGGTTTACCAGAAAAGCGATAGCTGCCTGCAAGTAAATCCAAGGATGCGCCTTTTTATTATAGAAATCCAGTACTTTTACCTTACAATAATTCCTCAATTCCGAGATTACATACTGGTTCTTCATGGTCTCACCAACCACAGGGGTATGTCGCTCATCGACCCACCCCACAAAGATTACACTCTTCATTAAAAATTTAATCTTCTATAATTATATACGAGCTTACTCTAAAAAGTCGGCGAGCCGGCTTAACTTATGTCATTGTTTTTATTTAAAAGATTATCTTTCTGCAAAGAAAAATAGTATACACTCCATAAAAACCATCCAAGAATATCACCTGTTACAATTGAAGCATTATGAAAAAATCCATTTATAATATAACCAAACAGCGCAAAACCAACAATGGTACGTATTATTATTCCATTTTTCAAATAATCCTTTATTATAGTTTTTATTTGTAAAGATAAAATAATAAATATTGGAATTGCGCCTAATAAACCACCATATATCAAAGCGTTATAAAACAAGTTATGAGGGGAGATTATATATTTTTCCCTATATTCAAATATACCACCCAAAATTGGATATTGTGAAATGAAATTTTCAGAATTAGAATTAATTGCACCACGTGCTTCTTTTAAATCAAAATCAGAAAAGCGTCCTAAATTCCAATCTGCACTAAATAAATAAAAAGTAATTATAACGAAGCAAATAACAAAAAAGAATTTTAGATAATTATGCCTCTTTAAATTTAACATAATAAATGACATCGCAATAAGGGCAATCACGGATGCAGATCGTTGTTGTATCATATAACTAAAAATTAACAAAACAATCAACAATAAAACAGTCAACTTTATATGCTTTTTTAGAAGTATCATTGAAAGAACAATAGCAACAATAGAATAGTATCCGCTTTGGACAGGATTTCCCAATAGACCAGACATTTGAGCCCCAGATGTAGTTCCATTTTCATTCATCATATGTTCAGCCTTAAGAACATATAACTCTTGCATTGATTTAAGCCCTAATGCTTGACTTATAAAATCATATATATTTGATAGACCGAAAAATCTAAATGAGATCAATAATCCATCAAATAATGCCACTATAATTAACGTCACAATAATAGGCATAATTGATGAACCACGCTTAATATATAAGTATGTAGACCAAAAAGCTATTATACAAAAAACATACCTACCAATTAATTCATGGATATAATCATCTATATTGCCCCACAATAAGCATGAAAAACCATAAAATAGAAGAAAAACAATGTATAATTTTAAATATTTATCGCTGTAGACATAGGGCCTTTCAATAAAACAAGCTACAAGCATTATTATTCCCATAATCTGCCTTACAGTAACAGTCGATCCTAAAATATATGAACCATTAAGTCCCGTAGAAGCAAAAACAAACAATATAAATATGACGTTAAACCACATAAATTATTTTGTTTTTCGATTCAACAATGCCAATAATAATGGTATATTTTTCCCAGCACCAATGTTAAAATAACCACATATAAAAACCAAAACACCAAAAAGAATAATAGCTAAAAAACAATTAAAAATCCAAGTATAGTATCCCCAGAACTGGAATGAGAGAAAATATTTGCAAATAAAATAACATACTGTAATTTGTATAATAGTCATCAATGTATTAAACGTGAATTCAAAAAAACTAATTTGGATTTTCTTTTTAATTACTGCCATCATAATTGGAACTGATATTAATACAGAAAATAATATAGAATAAGCCGTACCATCAAGTTTCCAGATTTTAGTCATTGGATACATAAAAAGAATCATTAAAAAGATACTTATCACATAAAACATAAATTCTAAATTCGTGTATCCATAAGCACGCATGATAGGATTAAGTGAAAATAAAAGAGATTGTACTGAAATTGCAATTATTAAGATTTTAAAGACCAGAGAAATCTCTTCCCAATTAGGACCTAAAACTAAATTTATCAAATTACCTCCAAAAAGAAGAACTACTAAAACAATAAGCCCGACGGCCATCAAAACTATGTTAAGAATTTCATTAATTGTTTTAGAGAGTTTTATCTTATCATCCTGCATTTGAGAATATAAAGGGAATGCTACGGAATTTATTACATTATTTACAAGTGTACTTGGTATATTTGAAATTGATCGTGCACGGTTATATTGTCCCAACAATGATGTGTTCAAGATATTACCCACAATTGCAGTATCTATATTGCTAACGAACCAATGGCAAATATTTTTTAATTGTAACCAACCACCGAAAGAGTATAATTCGACGAATTGGCTTTTATCAAAGTGAAATTTGGGTTTATAAGGCACTAAATAATATGAATAAATTGTTCTTGAAATCTCTTCAACAAGCAACGCAACAACAAGAGCCCAGTATGATCTAATTGTTAGAGCGAAAAAAACGACCAAGATAAAGCTTAACAATTTAGGTATAACTCGCAAATAAAAATATCTTTTTAATTTGATTTCTTTTAACAAAAGAATTACCGCAGGGTTAGCAAGTGGTGTAACAAACAAACACAAAATAATCGCCAATGATGGATATATGGCTTCATTATTATGGTAGTAAAAATTACAGATTATAGGACATGCTAAAGATAATAGCAAAGAAGCAATCACAGCAACTAAGATACCTGTGCTCCAAGAGGTATTTAAATATTTATAAACATCTCCTTTTTTTTGAATTAAGGCAGCACTAAATCCCATAGAAAAAACCGTAGTTCCTAAGGTCGAAAAAAATAAAACAATAGCATATATACCAAAATCTATCTTTGTAAGATATCGACTTGTTATAGCCAGTTGTAAAATATTTAAAATATTAAATATTACACTTTCCGAAGTTGTCCAAAATGTACCAGACAAAAATTTTCTTACAGTATCAGACATTATTTATCCTCCACAAAAACACCAAAATCAGAAATACGCTCGGATATTGTACAAGGTATTTTTTTTATATCAAAATTTTCTAATTCTGCTATTATTTCGTTATCAAGTATGCGCTTATATCTAAATCTGTTAAATAACACATCACCCAAGAAAGAATGGAATCTAGAATAGTGAGCCTTAATATAACTTTTTAATCCAAAATTCGTTCCTATATAAGGAACAAATGGAATATTTTCCATTTTATTCATTAAATAAACCAATCTCTCGTAAGATAGGCCGTTTACTCTATAATACCAATCATTGATAAACTTTTTAACTCTATCATCCATACAATGCGTAGATGCAGATTCTATCGTCATTTTTAAATCTTGCACTAATTTATCTACATCTGTATATAAATCGACCAATTCTTTCTGCCAATAACAATCCATTTCAGAATCAGATGTTTTATACGAAAAGACAGGAACGTTATCTAATAAAGCATGAATACAAGATGTCGAAACCCAAATTACCAGAGCGTTTGCAATATGTATCCAATAAAATAAATGTCCATCATTAATAAAATGAATCTGCGGAAAAGAAATAAATTCTTCTCTCAATTCTATATTTTCTTCAGGGGAAGTTTCTGGATGTGTTCTAAAGATAATCTCACAATTTGGTAATTCATGGGCTATTTTCTTTGTTAACACATTGAATTCATTTCTCCTCTGAGAATATAAGCCGTGGTGGTTTGCAATCTTGATTATATTATCAGCAACAAGAATCCACTTTTTATTAGGATCAAGATTATATTTCTCCCCTATCATGTTTTTAAGTTCATTTGAGGTGTATTTGAAATATCTATTTATATCATATTGCAGATATCCAATAATGTAAATCTTATTCTTAGGAACACCAAGCGAAACTAAATCTTTTGCAAACTTAGGCCCCCAAACTATATGCATATCCACATTGTTAAGAATTTCCTTATTATCATAAGAATATGCTATACTGCTATTAGCACGTCCTAACTGCTCTGAATAATAACATACGATTTTTGTACCATATTGTTTTTTAGGAAGATACATTTGTTCATATGCATATGGCATAACATGCCTAAGGCCATTAACCATAAGTACATCAGGACGGAATTTTTTTATCTGATGATGACATTTATAACGAAATGAAATCAATTTCACATTATGGCCTTCAATTTCCAATCTTTTCTTCAATATACTTAGAAATGTAATTTCTCTCTTTTTTACCTCAATTATTATACCAATCCGCATATTATTATTTTTTTACAAAGCAATTAATCTTACTAAATGAATACAATCTCACTTGGTCAATAAGAACACAAAACATAAAAACAAAAGCAATAAAAATCATCATTATAAAATAATGGGTATAATCATTAAAATGATACAATTCTTTCGCAAAATTATAATACATATCCTTAACATCCGGATGCATGTGGATAAGATAAACAGCAAATGCAGACACTGCAACTTTATTTATCGCTTTATTATAATAAGAATATGACGTTACATACAAAAAAAGCGATATTGCTTGTAAGATTACAAGAGGATTTTTATAATTAAATCCCCAAATGTAATGTTGAAGCATTTTATTTGAATATGCCCCATTTTTGAAATAAACAATTGTTAAGAATGTAATAATAACAGTCAATAACAAGAAGATGATTAAATACGAATTCCTATTAATTTTTTGAAATAAACATTTGTATGTATTCATTATTCTTCCAATCATATAGATTACAGAAAAAAGTAAAATATTCTTAAAATTCAAACCGAAAGCGATTGTTCCATATAGAAAAACTATTAGTACTGCAGTTACCCATATGGAAGAATTCTGATATATTTTATTTAGAAAAGGAGATACTATATAAAGCAACAAATATGATTCAACAAACCACCAATTGCCAAAGGGATAAATAATTCTTGAAAAAAATTGTGATTTTTCAAATTCCGTTATACCCAAACATAACGCTAATATGTAGATAATCAAAGAGTAAAAGTAAATTTGAAAGATAAAAAGGAAAAAAGATTTTGTTTTCCATTTTATAGAGTAGAAGCCTGAAATTAGGACGAAAACATTAACAGAACATATAGCCATTGATTCCCTAAAAAATTCAACTGGTACATTGGTTGTTGTGGTCATAGCTTCTACACTGAAAGAATGTAATCCCATAATCATAATCATAGAAATGATTCTTAACAACTCTGTACTAGACTCTCTTTGTGAGGCTTTTCCCATTTTTAAAATTTTATTCTTTTATAAATATTTTTTCTAATGACATCAGCGACCTTTTGAAGAAATATACAAAAAGTAAATGTAACACAAACAGTTATATATGGTAACATTTCATAATTAATATATCTTTCTAAATTTTGCATAACAATATATCCAACATTTTGGTGCATTACATACCACATATATGAAAGACCGCCAATATATACAATGAATTTGTTACCCAATATTTTTTTTATAATATTCAAATATTTGTCATATTGGTTATTTAAGCAAAGCCATAAAAGAATAAAAACTATAGGAAATAAAATAATATGCAGTTTTACAGTTAAAAATGTTAGGTAAAAGAATAACAAAATTTTAAAATGAATTTGTTTTGATGATAAATAGGATAGCATTCCAGTAAAAATAGATATATTCACGAACTTATTCACGAATGAAATAAAGAATGAAACTCCCCAAATTGAAATACAACATTCCTTTAGGACAAATGATATAATATTCAAGAATAATGCAATCCAATATGTTGCTACTTTATTATGCCATCTTAACTGAGCAAGAAAAGCAAAACTACCAAATGAACATAACAAACTTGCCAAATACCAATGAGCTTCTTCCATATGAAAAGAAAGATATGGAAGCATTGGAACTTCTTTAAGTAAGTCTATCCAAGAATTTCCAGTCCGTTCAGGAAGAGGATAAAATTGTAAAACTAAAAACAACATTAAAATAGAAACTATAAACTCAGGATATAATCTTAAATACTTATGTATCAACCATTTTTTTATTCCTAACACATAAAACTTATTAACGCCACGCTCTAAAAAATAGCCACTTAAGATAAAGAAAAAGGCGACTGCAAAAATTCCACCATTAGTAAGATCCCAAAAAAAATTCGGTTTAGTAAAAAATATAGGGTAATTTGTCGAATAGTGATGAAATACTACGGCTATTACTAATATTCCCCTAAAACCTGTAATATAATCTATTTCATTTTTCATCTAAATATATAATTTTTAAAATTGCTTGTAAATAATTAAAGTAAGCATCCAACCCCTTTTGGGCAACTTGTCTTAGCCCAAGCAAACGCTGGGGTATAGGATGTTCTAAAGAAAGGTAAACCATCACTTCAACGTAACTCCTATTTTTCAGGCAATTACGTTGAAACGATTTTCAAAAATAATTCTTAAAGTTGGAAAATCTCATCTAGAGGTGGCATCAAGCCGCCCCTTTTTCTTCCTCTGGCGTGGGAAGCGGTCTATGACTGCAATGAGTTGAGATAATTTTCATACTCTGCAATGGTCATATTCAGCTCTGCTGCGCATTCGCGCTTCTGACGTTCCAAACAGCATTTCTGAGAGAAAGTTCTTTATGCATCCCGGAAATGGACTCCCTGATCTCGTCAAGACGCGCTCTGTAACCTGCATGCCATTGCCTCCATTCATCGGGAGTGATCTCATCACGCTCCAGACGGCCATTCATCTCAGCCATCTTCCCGCGCATGGCTTTCAGTTCTGCCATGCACTCACTGTTGTCATCAAGTGTGTAAACCTTACCCATATATCAATTGGATGCTGATTGTAGTCCTGCATTACTTTCTCGAAAAATGGTGCAAGTCTTGTACAATCAAATTAACTTGTTTTGTCATGACGCAGCCCATCTTATCTAAAGGCACTGCTTTATATTGGAATCACAGTACGCTCACATGGTGAGTTACTTTCAAATCACCCCAATAGGGGTTGAATGCTTACTAATTAAATCTAAAAAAACAAAGAAAAAATCAAAATGTTCAAATTTACAATTTAATTCAATTATATCATAGCATAATTTATCTGTATTTGTAGCTGCATTCCCTAAGATTTCAAGGCAAACTTTTTATTACAATGATAAAAAATCATAATGATTCAGCAACTCTTTGGGGAATGGAAACTTCATTTCCCAATATGTTTCACCAAATCTTTTGCTTTCTGATATTCTTGAGGATTCCCAATATCAATCCAAGTACCATTTAACGGATAACGAATAACAGCCTTTCCTTCTGCAATCAGTTTTTCCACTAAATCAGTGGCATTGAAGAACGTATCATTAGGTATTTCATCTAAAGCTTTACGTTTGATAAGGTAGATGCCAGCATTGGCGTAGTGGTTGTATTGAGGTTTTTCAAGTAATCCTTTAATGTTACGGCCCTCCAAGTCGAGAATGCCGTATGGAATACTGACATTGTAAGGAATGGCAGCCACAGACATTTCTGCATCGTGTCGCTGGAAATGAAGAAAGAAATCTTCATAATCAATATTGGTGAATAGGTCCGAATTCATCACAAGCACGGTGTCATTGAAAAAACTCTCCACAAACTTCACACTACCAATCGTCCCTAAGAATTTGGGTTCTCGGACTGTCTTCACTTGTACCCCATTTCGTGGTTCCAGATAATGTTCTTCTATTTGCTCTTTCAGATAGTTCACTGTCACGGATAAATGCTGTACACCATAACTAATCAGTCTATCCACATTATGGTCGATGATGGCTTTATCACCTACTGGCAATAGTGGCTTGGGGGTCTTTTCTGTTAGAGGACGCAATCGTTCACCTTTTCCTCCAGCCATGAGCACTGCATCTATAGGAAGGCGTGTCTTGAACTTTTCCAGATTGATGATATCTACGATGTGCCGTTCTTTATCAAGAATCGGTACGAGTTTCATCTTCATCTCCCTCTGACGGCGAATTTCCAATACATTATTTATGTCATCAGCCCGCATATAGTTAAAATTACAATGCATGACCTTTGCTGCGACATCGTTAACTGATGCCCCTGCAATCAGAGCACGTCGAGAATCACCATCTGTCAGCGTACCCACCATACGATTCTCATCATCTACAACAAAAAGTACCAATGGTTCTGGCGCTAAAGTGTTGATACGAGAAAGTGCCTCTAACAATGTTATGTGTTGGTTAATGATATGATTCTTCATATCTCTATCAATTTTTCATTTATAATCAATTCTGCAAACTTCCAGTCTATCATGTTGTCCAAATCAACAGAATGCAAATCGTCCATCACATACTTTATCCGTCTCGTAAACTTTCCCAAAGGCATCTTCTTCAAACTTTCAGGATTGATGACATAGATGGCGCCATTATATTCGTATGCTTTGGGCACATCCTGTCTCCTCGTATAGAGTCCTTCTCCTTTGGATATGTGAAGAAATCCTTGCGAATTCTCCTCGAAGCAATTGTAATAAGGATTAGATGATGTTTCTTTAACGGAAACGACCATGTCTATAGATGATGTATATAGTTTCAACGCTTCTCTCACATGTCCTGCTGTTCGGAAAGGAGAGGTGTTCTGCAAAAGAATAATATTATCATAACACTTGCCTTGCTTCTCATAGAAATCAAGTGCATGAAGGAGCACCTCGTATGTACCAGCCGTATCTGTAGCCAATTCCGCAGGACGTATAAATGGGACTTTCAACCCATAGGCCTCCACACACTGAATAATCTCCCTAGCATCGGTGCTGACACAGATGTCTTCATCACTAACTATTTGGCGAGCCACGTCGATTGTATAATGAATCAGCGGCTTACCATTAAGAGGTTTGATATTCTTACGTGGAATACCTTTACTACCGCCTCTTGCTGGTATAATGACAAGTGATTTCATTGTATATCGTAAAAATGTTTTCGCACCAAATTATCTAAAGGATAGGTCTTGATAACCTTCAAGATTGCATCGCAAGTACCTTCTTTGTAATAAGGATTATCTATGGTCTTATTGCCAAAAGCAACAATCTTCATCAAACCTTCCTTAATCTCTTCTTTGGAATAGCCACAATGTATCACGCTATCCGTTGCAATGCGTCCTTTCTGGCGATCACCAATATCAAGTGTAGGAATGCCAAAACTGGGCACTTCAATAATACCACTTGATGAGTTGCCAATCACAGCCGTCATATACTTCAAGGTCGAGAAATATCTTCTCTGTCCTAATGAAGGGATAAACATACATCTGCCCTCATTCTTATCCACATACTCCTGAATCCTCTTGATGATTATCTGAGAGTTTGTGTCTGAATTGGAATAGGTGAAGATGATTTGATAATCCATGTAATCATCTAATGCTTCCAACAAGTTCAGCACCTGTATTTCAGAAGACATATTACTGAGCGTAACAGGATGATAAGTACAAAGGAAACACTTATTCGACAACTGGAAGTCCAAACTCTGCTCTATTTCTTCCTTCGTCATAAAGTCGTTCTTCAGCACATTCTCTACACCTAATGCACCTACGTTGAATACTCGTTCTGGTTGCTCACCCAACTGAATCACTCGCTTGCGATAAGCCTCTGTAGATGTGAAATGCAGATGGCTCATTTTGGTAATGGCGTGGCGGATAGCATCATCAAAGGCACCCTCTGTTATCTCACCACCATGCAGGTGAGCTATGGGAATCTTATAGATCAATGCTGTGGATGCCACTGCCAACATTTCATAGCGGTCACCAAGAATCAACAATAAATCAGGCCTTAAGACATCAAAAGCATCTGCGAAACCTGCTACTCCCCTGCTGATTGACTTGGCGGTGGTATTGGCATTATCCAGAGCTTCATCATCAGCCATATAGACCTTGTAATCAATGGTGAAGCCATCACGTTCAATCTCCTTATATGTCTCACCTTGCAGGCTGGATAGGTGCTGGTTTGTGGCAATAATCTGCAACTGCAACTCCGGGGCATCCTTGATGGCTTTCATCAAGCGTCTAAGGATGCCGTATTCAGCCCTTGATCCTGTAACCACACAAATCTTTCTCATAGTACAATCATATCCTCTTCGTTAAAGTCACGAATGGCCTTGGTTCCCACCACCTCTTCCCAACGCATTGGTGAAATACCATTGCCGGGACGTTTCACAGTCAGGTTTTGTTCTGTGAAGATTTCACCTGCCTTAATACCGCAAGCAGCGACGATGCTTTTGCGGGCAATGGCGATGTTCTTACGCTCGCTTTCGCTCACATGCTTGGTTCCATCACCACCAACAGCCTTTTCAATATTGCGGATGGCGCTTACCATTGCTTTCAGTTCGTCAGGTTCCAAACTGGCTTTGTGATCAGGACCTTCCATATTGCGGTCAAGGGTAAAGTGCTTTTCTATGACTGTCGCACCTAAGGCTACTGCCGCAATGGGCACCTCTATCCCCTTCGTATGGTCACTATACCCCACTTCAACCTTAAATTCATCCTTCAAGGCAATCATTGCCTTCAGGTTTACATCCTCAAAGGGGGTTGGGTATTCGGTGTTACAGTGAAGGATGGTTATCTGCTCTCTCTTGACGCCAAACTTGATAAGCACATTCATGGCTGCACAGATGTCATCCATCTCACACATGCCCGTGGAAAGGATGACAGGCTCGCCATATTGTGCAATCTTCCTGATGTAAGGATAGTTGGTGATTTCCCCTGACGGTATCTTCCAAAGACCCATGTGGAGGGAGTGGAGATAGTCGATGCTCTCCATGTCGAAGGCTGTGGAAAAGAACTTGATGCCTTTCTTTTGACAGTATTGCATCAGTTCCTCATGGTCTTCTTGTGACAGTTCCAGCTTCTTCAACATATTCAGCTGGCTGTCATCCGCCTTGCCGCCGATGTTCCTTTTCTGATATTCCGCCTGCCTGGCAGACTTGGACACCAGTTTCTCCGACTTGAAGGTCTGGAACTTGATGATGTCGGCACCGGCCTCCGCCGCTTTGTCTATCAGTTGTCTGGCAACATCAATGGAGCCGTTGTGATTCACACCGGCTTCCGCTATGATAAGTACGTGATTGTCCAATTGAGAATTGATTAATTATCTTGCTTTGATTTTCAAGATGGCAGGATTGCCAGAATAGATGCCTTTCTCTTTGATGGACTTTCTCACCAAAGAGCCGGCACCTACAATGATGTTATCGCCAATAGTAACACCATTGGCAAGGACGGATTGGCTACCGATGAAGCAGTTGTTGCCTATCTTACAATCGCCATTCACCATCGTTCCAGTTGAAATGTGGCACTGGTTACCAATCACCGCATCATGCTCAATGTTTGTGAAAGTATTCAGAATAACATTACAACCTACTTTGGCTCCAGCATTCACAAATGCGTGGTGCATCACAACAGTTCCTTCACCGATTGTGGCATATTTGGACACATGGGCTGTAGAGGCAATGAGGGTTGCCAATTTGCCGCCCGCCTCTTTTACCTTATTGAAGAGTTTGATACGGACTGCAGGGTTCTTGATAAAACCCACGGTGATGACAAACTCTGCCTTATCCACATAGGAGGGTATATCATCATCTGTACCGATGACTTTATAGGCAAGCACATCCTTGCCCACTTCCTCCGGCATATCCAGTATGCCAAGAATTGGGAAGCCTGCACTTTCTGCGACTTCAATCACAGACTTGCAGTGACCTCCACCTCCTATGAGAATTAATGGTTTCATTTCAAAAAAAGTGGGCTGTGTAGGAATTGAACCTCGGGCTTCTACCATATCTATTACTTTCATTGAATTCGACACTACTTTTTGGGGTCTTGCACAGCCCAGATGAAGCCCCAACCCACCTAAACAAAAATCTTCCTGTAGTTTCCATACTGTCTTTAATTTTATAAAGGTTAATACCAATTGTATAAAAAGCCATACTGAACTGAAAGAAGGTTGCAGCAGGGCATCCAAACAGCATTGTCGAAATCAAATCCAGAACAAATACGATCTCTTACATCTATTATATCTTCACTGAACTAGGTATATTTACCACTCTATCTGCAAACCAAATAGTATTATTCAAACCATCGTTCTCACAGTTCTCAAACATGGGAAGACGGTTCATCAGTTCCCAGATGGGGCGCGTCATCACACCATTGTCATTGGTGTACTCAAGGAAGTTCTGCTGTGCCTCCTTATCTTTCAAAATAACCACATTCAACCAATAGTTGCTCCTTGTATCTGGTGTGTCAACAAAGAACTCTATTTCTGGAATGTTCTTAAAGAACTCTTCGTAAGCCTTTGCTGTCTCACGTTTGCTTGCCACATACTCCTCAATATGCTCCAATTGGGCACAGCCCAATGCGGCATTGATGTTGGGCATACGGTAGTTATAGCCAATATGGTCATGCTTGAATTCCCATCTGTGCGGAATCTTTGCCTGTGTCGTGATATGCTTGGCGTATGCGCCCAGTTCTTCATCATTGAAGAGCATCATACCTCCACCGCCTGTCGTGATGGTCTTGTTACCATTGAAACTGAGAGCACCTACCTTGCCAAAGGTCCCAGTGTGCTTGCCTTTGTAAAGAGAGCCTATACTTTCGGCAGCATCTTCCACCAGTTCGATATGGTATTCATTGAGGACTTCCACCAGTTCATCCAAATGTACGGGATGACCGAAGGTATGCATGGGGACACACGCCTTAACTCTCCGACCTGTGTTCTTATTATAGCACTCACCATTCTTCTGTTCCGAGTTCTTGGCAAGCCATTCTCTTACAGCGACAGGAGAAAGCCCCATGGTGTCTCTATCCACATCAATGAATACGGGATGAGCACCGATGTAACTCAGCGCATTGCAGGTGGCGATAAAGGTCAGTGCCTGTGTCAGCACCTCATCATCTCTTTGTACACCTGCCAACATCAGTGACATGTGGAGGGCATTGGTTCCACTGACACATACAACTGCACGTTTGCAGCCCGTATATTTTGCCGTTTCTTCTTCAAAACGATCAACGAATTTACCAACACTACTTACAAAAGTGGTGTCAATGCATTCGTTCAGATATTTCTTTTCATTGCCGATAAATACAGGAACAGCAAGTGGAACAAAATCTTGCGCTCCGTATAAATCGTGAATAAAGTCGGTTACTTTTTTATATTCCATATTTATTTACATCTTTTGGTCAAGATTTTTTCCTTTCTCTTCATGTTCGAAGTTAGGAATGAAGTCTTTGATGGCATTAACAACTTGGGCTTTGGTGAAGTCGTCTTGATGGAAGATTCCTTCTAACTTATCGAAGAGGGTATTGACTTCTGTCATATCATGGCGTGTGGTTTGTTCCACTACACCAAGGGCTTTGAAACGATTCATGTCAATCTTCTCACCTGGCACATAAAACTCCTCGTAAGCTTTTTCTCCAGTGGTGTCAGAGCCAAAATATACGGCGGGATATTTGGGTAGTTGACAGTTGATAGTTGACAGTTGACAGTTTTCGGCTTTTAATAAGGCTGCTTTGTGCTTTGCTTCTTCATCGGTGGCGCATTGGTCTTTTTCAAATCCGTTGGCTTTGATGAAGTCATTACAGATACTGCTAAAGGTGAGCATCTGGTCTTCACCTAATTTCGGGAAGAACACCTCGCCACCTTTGCCCAAGATACAAGCAAGCATACAAATTTGACCAGACTCTTCGGGTGAAACGAAGTAACGCTTCACATCGCTTGGTGCTGCCAAGGGTTGCTTCTTCTGAAGTCTGTGAATCCAGCCATCAGGCAAAGAACCATTACTGAAAGCGACATTGGCAAAACGGGCGGTGGTGACTTTGAAGTACTTATTGTATGCCATCACCAAATCCTCCATGATGCGCTTGCTGGCTCCCATGATATTCACGGGGTTGGCAGCCTTGTCTGTTGACACACAGAAGAAATGCTTAGGAGGATAGACTGTCAGCAAGTCCATCAACTTCTTTGCCTTGATGTCATTGTTCTCAATGAGTGCCTGAACGCTGTAACGGTCTTTCTCCGAACGTACATGTTTGTGAGCCGAGAAGTTGGCAACAATGTCAAAGCCTTTTTCTTCACGGAAGATTCGTTCAAAAATAGGGTCAGCAAAGTTCAATGTATAGCATCGAAACTCATCTGGAACATAAAGCCCTTCTGTGCTGCGGACATCACGAACTAATTCTGCCAGCCCATTCTCGTTGAGATCGACCACCACCACACTCTTAGGCTCAAAACGCAGAATCGCCTTGATGAAGGAGGAGCCTATGGAACCAGCACCACCGATCACACAGACGGTCTTGCCCTTTATCTCTTTTGTAAGTGTATCTTTGTTTGCCTCTATATCAGCAGTAAACATACTGACTGGGCGTTTGGTTACACTGTCAGCTATGAATTTATCTAAATTAAACATATTTATGTTCTAAGAACTGACAAAGAATGGAGGCGAAAGGAATAGTGTTCGAAAGAAAGTGCCTCACAACTCGCTTGCCAGAATTTTGACAGAAAAGACTCTTGACTTATAGGTTTCCTCTTTCCTTATCCAGATAGTATTTGTAGGTGCCGACGCTCAGTTCATCACAGGCAGCTTCATCGCACACAACGATGGCATGGGGATGCATCTGGAGCATGGAGGATGTCCACTTGTGGCTGATGTCACCATCAATGCAGTGCTTGAGGGCGCGTGCCTTGTTGTGGCCATTGCAGACAAGGAGCACTTCCTTGGCATCCATCACTGTACCGATACCCACTGTCAGTGCCTGCTTGGGAACAAGAGCAAGGTTGCCTTCAAAGAAGCGGCTGTTGGCATGGATGGTGTCTGTAGTCAGCGTCTTGATACGGGTACGTGAAGACAAGGATGAACCTGGTTCATTGAATGCCAGGTGACCATCAGGACCGATGCCACCCATGAACAGGTCGATACCTCCTGCTGCCAAGATGGCCTTCTCATAATCCTCGCACTCCTTCTTCAAGTCTCTGGCATTGCCATTGAGGATATGCACATTCTCTGGCTTGATGTCGATATGGCTGAAGAAGTTGTTCCACATGAAAGAGTGGTAGGACTCTGGATGTTCCTCAGGAAGATTGACATACTCATCCATATTGAAGGTGATGACATTCTGGAAGGATATCTTGCCTTCCTTGTTCATCTGGATGAGTTCTCTATACAGACCAAGCGGGGATGAACCTGTGGGGCATCCCAATACAAATGGTTTCTCGACTGTTGGATTGGCTTCAATGATTCTGTTGGCTACATAGTTTGCCGCCCATTTTGACATGGTGGCATAGTCGGGTTCAATGATTACTCGCATAATATTTATTTGTTTGTGATTAAAATATAATTATCATAAAAAAGCCGCGGACTTGCACCTGGAAGGAATAGTTGCATAAGAAACAGATGTAGTATCGTTGGCTTTATTCAATTCATAATTTATAATGCATAATGCATAATTGGTTAGGCACAATAGGAGGGCTTGAAAAATTGAAAAGTAAGGAAATTCGTTAATACGAACGGCGTACGGAATTAATAGGCACTGGGGGTATTAATGAATTGGGAGTGGCGGTTTGAATTATAGTCGAACGGCGGTGAACTAAATTGAATTTGTTAGGATGGGGCATTTCCTGTACCTTCATCTGCATTTCCAATATCTATGGGCATTACCATCCGAGGATCCATGTGGATGAAGTTGATGACATTCTTGAAGTCAACATCGCAATCATGGTAATTTTGTTTCTGTGCTTCTTCCAATCCTATATGTGCAAAATGATCGGCTTCTTTGATATGACCCATCGCAAGATGTGTCTGTGAGACATTGGCTAGATTTTGGATGTTGTGAGGAGCGTAGAGAAGCACTGTATTGAAGTCGTTGAGGGCTTGCGGCATCTTCCCTGCCAGTCTGTAACATATACCCCTCTGCAGAATGGCCATAATCATGTCTGGGGCGATGGTTGCACCGATGACTGCCGTGAGCACTTCTGCAGCTTCCTCATTTTGATTCTTCTCTCTCAAGATGGAGGCTTTGTTGATGTTGGCTGGCCAGAAGTACGGCATAATCTTGATGCAGTGATCCAGATAGGTCTCGTTCCTTTCTTTCCACAACGGGTCTCCGCTTTCACGCACTAGTCTTGCCTTGTTGTAATAAGCCATGACAAGATCAGGATTAAAGGTCAGGGCTTGGTCAAAATATTCGTCAGCCTTGGCATATTCACCTATTGCTGAATAAGAATTGGCTATATTCATCATCAGGTTCTCATCTTGTGGGTCAATCTTTAAACCAGCCTCATAAATCTCTATGCTTTTCTTGTAATCCTTGAGGGTCACATAATAATTTCCCAACGCAAAATAAGGTGCTACGGTCTTCGTGTCTATCTTTGACGCCATCTCGAAATCGGCAAGTGCCTTCTCGTAACGAGTCAGCTGAAGGTAGGCATCTCCGCGACTGATATAGACGTATGCATAATTCACGCCTTTCACGTTGCCGCTAGTTCGCAGGAAGTGTGTGTATTCTTGTACGCGTTTTCCTGGGTCTGGGATGTTGGCGATACGGGTCAACTGGTCATAGAAGTTTTGACGGAAGGTGCTGTTGTCCAGAATTCGTTTGATCTGTTCCTCTGCTTTGTTCACAATATTCTTCTGAGCTTTATCAGCTTCCAACATCACATCCCTATTCTTCTGTTCAATATTGTTGAACTTTTCTTCCATCCTTTGGCGCATGTCCTCCAGTTCCTTCACCTTTTGATCGATGTTCCACAGGGCAATCACAGAGAACACGAGAAACACCACCGTCATCACCGTTCCCCACAGGGATATCGCATCGCCAGGCAACAATGCCTCTATGTCCCAGCCTTGATGATGAACATGTACCCAAAGCACCGCCTCAATGAGTACAAAGATGAGGATTGTACAAATGAAGTATTTCAGGTATTTCATTCACCTTTAGAACATTAATAGTTGTCGTGCATCAGGTCGTCAAACAATCCGCGTTCATTGCCATCTCCAACTAACGATATCAGATAAGAATTCATGAGGGGCTTTGGATGTAGAGCGTTGGGATTCATAAAGACATGGCATGAATAATTTTCTTCGTTGATGCTGTTGTCATCAATGAAAATAAGTCCTGTTATATGTTGCGACACCTCAAAGACTGTTTCTGGGCCTGTGAATTTAGGGACGATTTGACTCATTTTTGTTGTCTGATCGTGCATATATCCACAAAAGGTACGGCGCGCAAGAGAGCGGTAATATATTTGATTGGCATTTATAAAACTATTAATTTTGCCATTATACCAAGGGAAGTTGACCAATAATAACATGAAGGAAGTACTCTTCATTATCTTCTTTGTGTAGCGTTTGAAAATCAAATTCCTTGTCTCTTCAGCATGACGGTATGGATCATAGCTGGACATGGCAGAATTCACACCGCCTCCCCACATAATTCGATATCTGAGTTGGGGTAAGATAGTACTGGTGAAACTCTTTGTTCCTGAGAACTGGGTCTGGTGCTTCTCCAAGAATGTAGTCAGTTCTTGGCAGAGTTGACCACGGTTGGTCGAATAATCCTCGTCGTCTTCATCCAATGGATATTCAGGTAGGATGTCGCACTTTGCTGATTGTTGGGATTTATCAATAGCCTCGGTTATAATACCTTTTAAAATGCTGCCAATTGTATCTGATAAAATCTTTACATCAAAATATAAGTCATATTCGTCAATGTAACCATCCTCATTGGTGGCTTTTCTTCCTAGGTCCTTTGCATATGACTCATTTGCAGGAAGAGTCTTGTTCAGTTCAATGGTACCAACAAGATAATCATTATACATTACATCATAAGCCACGAGTTCAGCATAGGCTCCTTCCCAATTGTTGGGGTCTGCAATCTGCTTTACTTGCTCTTTTAGATCATTATATGAGGCAGTATCTTTGAATTTGTCTCTTAAACGTATCAGACGAGCTTTAAAATTCCTTTTGAATTCTTTATACTCCTCCAAGTAACACAGCGTTCCTATAACATTGTTGGAAGGTGCTGGTTTGATGACAATGGTGTTGGCGCCAAATACTTCATCGACTAACCGTTGATACAGCACATATGCTTCTTCTTTTGTGGATTTTGTTTCCATGGGAAAAAGTCTTCTAAACAAATTCGAGAGACACATGATTTATTGTCGATTTCTCCGGAAGGAGAGCAGCAAGCGTCCAATCCTTGGGCAAACAGCCAATTTTTTACAAGTAAAGGGTGCATTCTTGACCTATCCCTCTTGCGACGTTTCTGCTTTGAAACGTTGGGCTGCTGTTTCAAATTCCTCTTCTGCCACTTCTACCATTTTTCCTGCATTTAACATGCGTTCGAGCAACTCTTTTTGAAGTTCCAAAGTATGGATATGCTGATGTCTGAGACCCTCCAGATGAGTCAGCGTCTTATGGTATGCTTGAATGCTCTTGCCGGAATGCTGAAGTTTTTCACATTTGCGAGCCAACTCACGGATTTGACGTTCCAACTTTTCAGAATGCTTTTCAAGGAAATCCACCACATCGCTCAGAGTCTGCCTTTTGGCTTTCGCTCTTTGATAGTTGACAATCCTTTCAAGCACTTCGTCACGGGGTGTCATAATGGGAGTGGAAAAGGGGTTAAGAGGTGAAAAAAGGTTTTACAGAGTCTTCTTTTTCAAACTTTCTCTTGCCTCTTTGGCCACATCTGCTATCAACTGTTCCGTTGGAGCAAACAATGGTAACACATCTTGCTCCTCCAAATCATAATGGTCATTGTAATCACCTGTTAAACGAAGAGTGAAAAGTTTGTTGTACAAACGTCCTTGTTCTGTCGAAAAGACACCAGTCTTAACAAAATGCAATCCGAACACTCTGAGAATTGTTTCATGAGTCTTGGCCGTATGCCCATTGACAATCAGCAGGGCTGAAACGGCATAGTATGCCGCATAATACATACGGTTGGCTATCAAACTCCAGAATTTCATCGGCAGGTTACACCTTGCTTCTTCCAGTGTTTTTGTGGCTTTCTCCAATCGATATGTTACTATTGCCTCGCGTTCTTCCTGATTCAAACTCATAATACAATACCGTCTTCTGTTACATTTTCATGAAAAGGGCTTGCAATGTCCCGTTCCCAATTCTTTTTTGTATATAAAATGGCATTAATATCCGCATCCAAATCCCATCCCATTTCTCGTAATGGGTAGGAATAATTGTCGATGTCATCACCTGTCACTCTGTCCTTGTCCAGCAGAATGAGCACGTCCCAGTCGGAATCTGGCCGGGCATCACCACGAGCTTGTGAACCAAAGAGTATCACTTCTGTCCCTTTGGGTGTGATTTCCTTGGCCTTTTGGGCTATAGCCTGTATAATATGTTGTCGTCTTTCTGCTGTCATGCCGGATGTTTTTAGGATTCTGTCGCAAAGTTAGCGACTTTTTCCGATGCCACCAAATATTTGGACGTTTTTTATTCCACAATGACTTTCAGCCGTAAACGTCCGAAACTTGTCAGGTGAGAGGTGAGAGGTGACAGGTGACAGGTGACTGGTGACAGGTGACAGTTGACAGGTAAGCGTCCGAATCTTGGCACAAAACTGCATCAGAGGCCAGTGGCACTGGTCTCAGTAGAGTTTTTTTAATAAGTGTTCGGATTTCTGTTGTTTAGCTTCTTTTTTTGCTTTTGGAACTCACGAAACTCGTGAATGTAATCCTTTATATCAACAGCACAAAATAAAGTCCAGTCCATGGTTCGGACACTTACTTTCAGTCTTAACAAAAAAACTACAATCTGTAGGATCTGTGTGACCTTAAATAACCCAAACCAATCGACATTATTTATGGATTTCTTTCTTCGTTTTTCAAGCATTAAAGAAGATGCTGATTTCATCTGCTGTCAGAGTGCCGCTATTGATAATCTGCTGTTGAACTTCTTTCAAATCTGAGTCGGTGAGAAGACCACAATACTTAAAGTCATTGAGCATGAAAACTTCAAGCTTTGCTTTTATGGGTTGAGCACAATTGGCATAAGAGTCATACGAGAGAAAATCATAGTCGTTTCCTTTCAGTTCGACTTGACATGCCATGAGGTGCGGACGCTTCTGGATGTATTGATTGATTTGCGAGTTAATCATAACAGAGCATACCAAAATCCTATCCTGTGCCACACCTGCTATGATAAGGAATTTATCATGATCGATGTCTGCCCATGGCCCCAAAAACACTGAGCCTGGAACAATGGAAAGTCCACGAAGATTCTCAATCGATGAAAAAGTGTTCTTCCTTACCATAAGTGAATCAATTCAGTGCAGCCTCTAATGCGGAATGCTCATTGATATATTCCATATCTGCTGAATCAAGTCCTGCCTCACGGGCGATGTCTTCCCACTTGATTGAATAATCACGAGCTGTGGAACGCCAAGCCACGTCATGTGACTTTTCTTTGATTTCGTCATAGGACAACTGGGAATACTTGCGGATAGAATCGTCTAAAGCCTCTTGTTCATTACGAGAGAGTTTGCTCAGATCTGCATCCACCAATGGACGTACATACATCCAGTTCTCCACTTGGAAATAGTTTCCTAACCCTTCTGTGTCTGGAAGATAGGAATCACCACGCACCATTTTAAGCATGTCGTACATTCGGGATGGCACAGGACCAGCTTCCATGGCGATATAAATGTCGCCAGTAATAGGCCTGCCCCAGTCGGCCAAATGCTGACGTTCGGCAAAGTATATAATCTTGAAAATCTTGTGAAAGTCCTTATGCTGTACACGATTGGCCACATACAGCAGGGCATTCAGAGCCTTTGTCTTATCGAATTGCACGTCCATGTTTTCTTCCTATTTCGATACAAAGATACACCTTTTCTTTCTATCTTCCAAATGTCTGGGAGATTTCATTGACTATTTCCGTCATACAGCCAAATATTTGAACCTTTTTTCAACTACAAACTTCCCGAAGTTGAGTTATCAACTATTTCACAAGTCTTCGAGCCAGGCGGAGGGGACGAAGGTGAGGACGAGCATGCTCGGAGTTCTTGGCTATCTCACGGTCATTGAGAATGCCACGGTTACTAAGAACAGAATCGCCATTACTTTTGACGAAAAACTTGGCCGAACCTCCCTCGCTGAGCTTGCTGTCGCTGGCATGAACGTGCATGCACTCTACTACACAAAAGGAGGTAAAATACAAGTAATATCCTGCCACCTTGAAATCATAGTACTTTGGCATAGTTTAGTCCTCCATGTATTTCCGGTTCTGCTGCAGGTAACGGCTTGCAATAGAAAGTTCTATATCGTCCATGGTCGTCTCCAACACTTCACCATCTGCACTAAACACAACAGCCTTGCCTGGACTGTTCAGATTAAGCACATGAATAAGCCCACCCTCGCGAGTGAAGGCGTACCCATTGATGATAACATCAGCTTTGTCGGCTATGTTCTTGATGTCAGGCATAAGCTATACGTACGCTTTTTATTGGTTTCAGAAAAGCGGTGGAATCAATATACAAATCATTGAGAATGGGTTTGAGATCGATGTACTCTTCTTCAGGTTCAGTTCTGTGGCTGTACTTGGCCAATACAATCAAATAACCGCTGTCCCACTTTACAACATCCACATACCGTTCCAGGCTGTATGGCGCCCGGAAGCGGATATTATATCCTCCAAAGCTGAAGGCGGTAAAACCCTCTGCATTGCTGAGGATAGCCTCATCATTTTTAGATTGTATAGTGGCGTTGTCCATCATCTTGTATAATTGTTTCGCAAAATTACTGCATTTTCATCAATCCACCAAAGAAATTCTCAAAATTCTTCATTCCCCTTTCTGAAGTTACCGCTACGCTTTTCAAACAAACGTTCTATGCGAGGAGAAAAAAAGGCTCACCTGCAAAATCCAGTGTTTAGAATAAGAACAAAAACCAAAAAGAACTCT
>CAMVIM010000037.1 GCA_947167515.1 uncultured Prevotellaceae bacterium
CACTTGAGCGAGAGAGAAAAAGAAATCATTAAAAGGCTTAATGCCATAGGAGAGCAAGAAGATGGCTAACGAGCAAAACCTTATACCATTTGACCAATTAGCAGAGAGCCAGCAGAGAGCAATCGCACGAAAAGGCGCAGCAGCATCCGCACAAGCAAAACGTGAGAAAAAAGATATGCGCTACTTTGCAAAGATTGTCCTCGATGAGCTGGTCAAGGACAAGAAGAGTGGCGCAGAGTTGCCCACCCGATATGCCGCCCTCAAGTCGGTGCTTAAAAAGGTGCTGAAAGAGGGTGACCACAACGCACTCAAGACACTGGCACAACTGGCTGGCGAGCTGCCCAAGGATGCAGGGAGCGATGTGGTGATTAACGTGACATACAACGGAGTGACCAAGGAGGCGCAAGAGGCACTGGATGACTTGTGATGTAGGCAGCTTATTCAACGCCACCGCCGTTGCCATGCGTGACAATGCGGTGGTGGTCAACAAGGGCGGCACACGTTCTGGCAAAACGTGGTCGCTCCTGCAAATATGCTACAACCTAATCATCAAGAAGCAGGGCATCCTTGTGTCGGTAGTGGGCGAGACAATGCCTTTTCTCAAGCGTGGTGCGATGCGTGACTTCAAGGCGATGCTCGGTAACGAGTGGCACGATGACTGGTGGAATGCCAGCGACAAGGTATATACCATCCCCACCACCAAGAGCAGCCTTGAGTTTTTCAGTGCCGACAACGAGGGCAAGGTGCATGGCTCGGCTCGTGACTACCTATTCCTCAACGAGTGCTACTTCATTGACTGGGAGATTTACCGCCAGTTAGCCGTGCGTACACGCAAGCGCATTCTGCTCGACTACAACCCTCGCTCTCGCTTTTGGGCTGATGAGCATTTAATCGGTAAGGATGGCGTGGCACTGATACACTCCACCTACAAGGACAACAAGTACCTCACACCGATGCAGGTTGCGATGATTGAGAGCAACAAGGGCGATGAGAATTGGTGGCGAGTGTATGGGCGTGGCGAGACTGGCTCGGTAGAGGGCTTGATTTACACCAACTGGCAGATAGCGCAAGCCATGCCCGAGACATACAAAAAAGAGTTCTACTGCATTGACTTCGGCTTTACCAACGACCCGACCGCCATCTTGCGAGTACGCTTGAGCGGTGGCGAGTTGTGGGTGCAGGAGTTAGCCTACCGCACTGGGATGCTTAACCAAGACATTGTGAAGTGCCTACAAGACAACCACGTGGCAAGGGGTGCGATGATAGTGTGCGACAGTGCCGAGCAGAAATCAATTGCCGAGATTAACAACCTCGGTGGCTTTAGGGCAGTGCCAGTGGCAAAGGGCAAGGGGTCAATCGTGGCAGGCATCAACATGGTGCAGGCTTACAAGCTCAATGTGGTGCAAGACGCTCTCGGCACTATCGACGAGCTGCGCAACTACTCGTGGCTGCGTGACGGCACAAGCGGCAACTACATCAATGTGCCAGTTGATAAGTACAACCATGCACTCGATGCCCTGCGCTATGGCGTGAGCACATTTTTGCAGGCTGGCAGGCGCATCGTGACACCCCTGCCTAAAATCGGACATATATGTTAATCTAATCAAACTAAAAAAATGAACATCAACAAAAAGATTCAACGCATACAGACGAGGCGCAACCGCAATCATGAGCGCATCGACAAAATGAGACGTGAGAGGCTATACTTGCCCTTTGCGCAATTCGTGATGTTGATGCCCTACATGACCGAACAGAGCATCAAGAGCCTTGAGCTGATTCCACCACCTCGCAAATTCAACAAGCGAGATGTGCCGCAAGACTTGCAGATGGTGACCTTTGGAGTGCTTACCCAATTACAGGAGGCAGGCAAGAGCAATGATTACCTTGTGACGTGCTGCCGACTGGTGTCGGTGCTCACGGGCGTTAAAGAGGATGTGGTGGCGTCTCGCAAGGCTTATGACGTGCTGGGTATCGTCAACATGGTGCAGAGCGAGATGGAGCGCATTGGCAAGCTATTCCAGTCGTTGCAGACCGACAAGACCAGTGATGAGTTGGCAGCAGGGATTGACAAGCTGGAATTCGGGACTTTCGGCTTGGTCGATTGGTACGCCAAGCGCATGGGCATCATTGACCATGAGGAAGTGTTTAACACGCCGTGGGCTCGTATCTACCAGTGCATGAAGATAGACCATGAGCAGGGAGAATTTGAAAAGAGATACCGCAAAATTATAGAGAATAGGAGCAAGCTAAAGAAATGAGACCTACAAAGCAAGTTGCCCTTGATTTGGGCGCAAAATACTTATATGATGAATGGGGGCGCATCAACCTCCATGCCGACAAGTTGAAGATTGGTGATGTGGTGGTGGTTGAGACCTTGCCCACCAATGGGCAGATTGACACCCGATTAGTGCCAGTGGTCAAGACTTCACGCACCGCCATCTTCGCATTCCTCAAGCATTGTGACCTTGACTTTGATGGGGTTGAGGTTGGAGAGATAATTGAGGAGATGCTTGACCTCGCAAAGAGATATATCGTGCGCCTTGATGAGACAAGGCAGTTTGAGCCCATTGAGGGGTTGATGGACTATAATGCAGTGATTGACTTCCTTGATGCTAACATGGCAGGGGTGCGAGTGACATTGACCCTCAAGGAACTTGAAGGGGGTTGTGTATGAATCCCACCGAGATGGCAAGCGCACTGACAAGCACCGCATACAACCGCATCGTGCAGCTGCGTGATGAGATTCGGGAGGCAATCGCATCCAAGGGGCTTCGTGCCAGTGGTCGCACCCAAGATTCGTTGCGTGTGTATGTTGATGGTAACAAGGTTGTACTTGAGGGGAGGGCATTTTTTAGCGCCTTGCAGTATGGTTCAAGCCCTTGGACTGGCAAGACTGGCATTCGTTGCTCTTATGAGGATTTCAAGGGCATAATCTACCAGTGGGCAACGGACAAGGGTCTCAACCTCGGTCAAGCTAAGGAGTTTAACAAGGCGGTGGGTTCAATCGCATGGAGCATCATGAACAATGGCACAAAGTTGCACCGCCAAGGTGGGAGGCTTGATGTGTATGACACCCTCATCAATGAGGCACTGCTTGACATCGGGGAACAAATCCAGTTGGTGCAAGCAGAGGCAATTGATGTGATAATCGACAAATGGGCAAAAAGCTAACATTAACACTTAAAAATATGGCACTTACAAAATATAACAATTACACGACTGCCACCCTGTCAAGTGGCATAACGATTGAGCATCCAAAGATAGCGGTGCTGAGTTATTGCACGCTCTCGTTCAATGGAGGGGTCTCACACAGCGGTGAAAGGCGCACCATCACCTGTGGGGGCAAGTCAATTACGTTCTACCTTGATGGCAATGGTGCTGCGGTGGTGTCGCTGCTTCCGTTTATGCGCAACGACATGGCCGCTCGCAATGTGCAAGACAACCCAATAGGGACGGGCTGCAATTGGCGTGGCTTGTTGAGTGTGGCAGTGAGCCTTGGCAACCTTGCCAGCATCGAGACCACATTAAGCATCTACTACATCTACGGCGACTGCCCTCCGATGGTGACCCCACCGAGTGTCGAATGGCTGACGTACAACGCTGGAGGTATCGAGTACAACTATGCAAATATCGACTGGGCCTCACACTACACCGACGGAGTGCCTAACGACCTTGCAGCATTGAGAGGCGTGTGGAATAACATTACAAGCCTGCTGCATCCTACTGGCGACACTGCGGCCACATTTACTGTATTGCGAGTGTGTGGGCGTGAATCCTTCGAATACGACTTGACAATCAACTTCGCCTACGATTGCCGAGTTGATGGTGTTGTGCTTGTGCGATGGTTGGACTGTGACGGCGGCATCCACACACGCAAGCTCACGCTCGCCAGCGAAGCAATGAGCGGCTCGGCATCAAGCCGCTACACCCGACATCACGACTACCAAGAGATTGTCAACGGGTACAACAGAGGCAGCGATGAATGGGTAGACATCACAGCGCAGCGCACTATCACGATTGGCGACAACTGCATACCTGCCAACCAATGGCCAGAGCTCAAGACACTGCCCATAAGCAACTGCATTGAGGTCTACATGGATGGCGCATGGGTACGGTGCAACATCGCCAACACCTCGATTGAGAGGGACGCAAAGAAGCCTATAATCGGCGTGACTGTCACGCTTAACTTGCCAGCCCCCAATGTGCCAATGATATAACCAAGGAGAGACTATGAGACAGCAGTTATACATCAACAATGTGGCAGTTGACATGCCCAATGACCTAATCAAGATAAAGGCTGAGAGCAACATCTTCGCCGATGCCGACAAGACGATGACGGCACACTCATACTCGTTCACCCTGCCTCGCACGCTGACCAATGACACGCTGCTTGCCAACGCTTTTGCCCCTGCTGCTGACACTGGCGGCAAGACAACCCACCGCTATCTTGATGCCTCGTTACACTTTGACGGTGTGCCCATCTTCGAGCGAGGCACCGCAGTGCTGACCGATGTAGACGAGAAGGGCTACAAAATGAACCTGTATTGGGGAGTGCTCGACATCTTCGAGCGTATCAAAGAGGAGGGGCTTGCCGTGCGTGACCTTGTTATGTCTCGCTATATCACGCAAAGTGTGCGTGAGCAGTACGACACTTGGCATAAACTCCCCGACCCACTAACAGCGTCACGCCCTTATGTCAGTGGCATGAACAACGACATCTACAACACGCTCGACGACGAAAGCAAGGCTAAGGCTGGCAAGATGCCGTGGTCACTGCCTGTGGTGGCGGCTACAAGGGTGCTGGCACTGATTCAGGCGGTCTATGGCATCACGTTCAATTTCTCCACATTGGCGGCTCAGAGGATTAGCGGCCTCTATCACCCTATGACATCCATGCGGTCGCTTGCTACTGGCGAAAAGCTATACATTAACATTCGTGGCGGATGGGATGTTGATGGCAGCACATATATAGCCTCTTTCGGCACTATCACTCGCACACCCGACACATCACTCACCGAGGACGAGAGGGACATAGAGTATTTGGCTCTGCCCTTCCCCGAGCTGCCCCCCACACTCACGCACAGCGCATCAAACGCAAAGCAGGCCAACAACGCAATCAACTTGACCAACACGGCCCCAAACTACCGCAGGGCATTTATCACAGCCCGCTCGAAATTGAGAATCAAGAGCCTGCGAATATCGGGCACATGCCATTTACCAGTCAATGCTGAGGTTAATGGAGAGAGAGCAACATCAACGCAGCAGGGCATCAATTACAGGATAGATTACACTTGGAGCAATGTAGATGTTGAGCAGGGTGATGATTTCTTGATTTTTTGGAGCGATACTACGGTGACGACCAGCAGCGCACCGCTTATGAACATTAACATCCAGCTTGAGATTGATGAGATAGGCGAAATCGAAGTGCATCGCAGTTACAGCCACATGCGCAACTTCCCCTCGATGAAGGTTGTGGAATACCTTAGCGAGATGCTTGCACACGCAGGGGCGAGCATTATAGGCAGTATCAACCGACCAAGCGTGGTGGATATAGTGACGTGGGACGAGATAGTGCAGGCCAAGCCAGTGAACTATGAGGCGTTAGGCCTCAAGAACATCTCAATGCGTTACGGCTCACTTGCACAGACAAACAACTACGAGCACCAAAAGAACGACGACACAGGCATCGACTACACGGCCAGTGGCAAGGTTGAGGTCGATGACACGACACTTGCTGTCGAGCGCAAGGCTTACGGCTCACGCTTCAAGGTCCCTCTTAATGCGATGGTGCGGCTGTGGCGTGTCGAGAAGAATGATGAGAGCAACAAATATAACGCTACATGGGTGGCGAGCGGTGACTACATCTGTGGGGATTCATCGACCTCTCCGCTTGCCTATCGCAACACTGGGCAAGATTTCGCAAGTGTCATCGAGAGCAACTACACGAGCTACAAGGCCACAATGCGCCAGCCCAAGGTCATCAAGGCCAGTGTGCGGCTCTCACCGCTTGACCTTGTGAGTCTTGACATGGCCAAGCCTGTTTATCTAAGACGCTATGGGCGCAAGTATATAATAGTCAACATCACTAATGATGGCGACGACAATTACACAATGGAATTAATACAGATATAAGGAGGCACATCTAATGGCAGACATAACCACCAGAATAATGACAGTTGAGTTGAAAGCAGATGCTGCGGTCAACGGCATCATAAACCTCAACAACGCAATCGCCAAGAACACCGACCAAATGAGGGCGAATGCTGACCAAATCAAGAAGAATAACGCAGCCATTGATAAAGGCACTGGTGATGTGATGAAACTCACCGCTCAAAATCAAGTCTTGGCACATAGCAATGTTGAATTGAGTGCCAAGACCAAGGCACTCAAGGACGAGAGAAGGCTCTTGCAAAGAGAAACGCAAAACGAAATAAAACTCCAAAATGAGGAGGAAGGCTCAATGAAACGACTTGAAACCGAATTGAGAAACCTCAAAATGGAGTATAAGCGATTAGGTGAGGAAGAGCGAAAACATGGTGCAAGGGGTATTGAGTTAAGGGAGCAAATCAACAAGACCACCGCCGAACTGAAAAAAGCTGAGTTCGGAATCCAAGAGTATTACCGCAATGTGGGCAACTATCAAAATGCGATACTCAATGCAATAGGCTTGAACGGCAGATTTGGTCAGTCCATCATGAACATCACCAACATCACCGCCACAAGCAACACCACCATCACCCAAGCCTTCTCATCAATGGGAACAAGCATTAAGGCATTCGGTGCATCGTTGATGAGTTTGATGGCGAATCCAGTGTTTTGGGCAATCGCAGGCGTGGCAGGTGTGGGCATGGCCTTCAAATGGTTCTATGACTACAACGAGGGGCTGGCTGAGGCAACCCGATTGACACGGGAGTTCACAGGACTCGCTGGCGATGAGCTGACCTACTTGCGTGACTCGATACGAGCCACCGCAGATGTCATGGATAAAGACTTCAAGGAGGTTCTGAGCACAGCCGACACCCTTATGGCTAATTTCCACCTCAGCGGTGAGGAGGCCATGAGGGTCATTAACGATGGTTTTGCAGCAGGGGCAGACCTTAATGGCGACATGCTGCAAAAGATTCAGCAGTATGCCCCCTCGTTCCATGACGCTGGCATTGAGGCAAGCCAAATGGTGGCTATCATAACTCAGACACGGAGCGGCATATTTACGGAGCAGGGGCTTGATGCCATCAAGCAGGGCTCGGCTCGCATCCGTGAGATGAGCAGCACCACACGCTCTGCACTCAAGGGTATAGGCATCGATGCTGATGCAATGGAGGCGAAGCTGCGTGACGGCACAATGACGACATTCGACGCAGTGAAACAGGTAGCCTCGGCTATCAAGGAGCTGCCCGACAATGCCCAAGAGGTTGGTGAGGTGATGACGGCAGTATTCGGCAGACAGGGCAAATTTGCCTCGCAAGAAATGATAGAGAGCCTTGCCGAAATGACAACATCGCTGGACGAGGTTAAGGCTCGGACTGGCGAATATGGCGAGTTGCTGCTTGAGAACATCAACACCGAACAGGAGCTCGACCTTGTAACCAGCGCAATGTTTGACATGACGCAAAAAGGGTGGGAAGAGCTCAAGCAGCAGGCGATGATATATGCGAAGAAATCGCTTGTAGCTGTGATGAAGTCACTTGTGGATGTGATTAATTGGTACGTAAGACTGTACAACCGCTCATTAGCTGTGAGAGCAGCAACTAATTTAATAATTGCTGGATATAAAGCGCAATGGGCTGCTGCGAAATTAGCCTTCAACCTCATTATTGACGGAATCAAAGGTATTGGACGAGGCTTGGAGGCAATGGTCACATGGTTCTCAAGCGTTGGCAAGGCAATATCGACATTCGGCCAAGGTGTGTACAAAATACTGTATGGTATTGCCACACGCAGCCTTAATGATATAAAGGTTGGATATAGCATGATTTCAAAGGGTGTGTCTGCTAATATTAAGACTGCCATACAGAGTATTGTTGGCACATGGAGCGAGTCAATCAATGAGGTTGGCGGTGACCTTAGAGCGTGGGGCGGTGAAATGGCAGAAACGGTAATGGACGGATTTTATAACACCCTCGACTCGCAAATGAATGAGGTTCACATGGCCACAGGCGGCTACGGCGGTGGTGGCGGTGGTGGTTACAGCTACGGCGGTGGCTCAGGTGGCAGCTCAGGTGGTTCGGGCGGCTCAAGCGGCTCGGGCGGCTCAAGCGGCTCAGGTTCAGGCTCGAACACAAACAAAGATGCCGAGGCTGAGAAAAGACGCCTTGAAACTCTCAACAAACAGCTAATGGAAGAAGCTAAAAGGGTCGAGCAGAACGCAATGAAGGAACTCTCCAAGCAGAGCGAACAGGGCATTATAGACTATTACGCAGCTCAAGAGCAAGCATTGCGAGAAAAATACAAAGATTTGGGCAATGCCATCAATGATGCAACAACAGCCGAAGGCAAGGCGTTTAAGGCATTGCTTGACGCCAACGCTAAAGCACAAGAAAAAGCACTTATAGATTTTCGCACTAATCAGCAGAATCAGCTCTTGCAGAATCAGATTAATGCCGAGACCGATGCCGAGAAGCGTCACAAGCTGGAGCTGCAGCAGCTTGACAATCGACTTGAGGCCGAATTGAAAAAGGTTGGTGAGAATGCTCAATTAAGGTTGGCACTGACAGCCAACTTCGCCAAGCAGCGTGCCGACATGGAGGCTAAATTTGCCAAAGAGCAGCTTGAACAAACTAAGAAGCTGTTGCAGGCTCAAATGGAGGCGCAGAAAGATGACATAGAGGGGCGCAAGCAACGTTATGAGCTTAACAAGCAACTCCTTGACGCACAAATGCAAGAGGAACTTGCGCAGTACGAGAACAACGAGGCCATGAGGACTGCAATTAAGGAGAAGTATCTCAGGCAACAAGAGCAGCTTGAGCGAGACTACTCGACGAAGGAGCGAGAGATACAGATGCAGCGTTATGAGGCGATGGCGACAATGATGGGCGGCTTGGGTCAGCTCATGGGCGAGTTTGGCGAGGAGAACAAGGCAGCAGCCATAGCCTCGAAGGTGCTCGCTCTCGGTGAGATTATGATTAGCCAAGCTGTGGCTATTGCCAACGCAGTAAAGGCAGGCTCTAACGCTATCACCCCGTGGCAGATGATTGCGCAAATCGCAACCAGTGTAACGGCTGTGACTGTCGCAATGGCTCAAGCCTTTAAGTCGCTCAATTCGGCTAAGTTTGCCACGGGCGGCTATATCAGTGGCGCAGGCACTGGCACAAGCGACAGCATACCAGTGCGTGTGAGCAATGGCGAGAGCATCATGAATGCCAACACCACTGCCATGTTCGGCGGTCTGCTCTCATCGCTCAATCAACTTGGTGGCGGTGTCCCCATACAGGCGCAAGAGACAGCATCCAGCGTGCGTGGTGAGGACATGCTGGCAAGAGCCGTGGCAAGAGGTGTGGCGATGCTGCCCAATCCAGTGGTGAGTGTTGAGGACATCAACCGAGGGCAGAGGCAAGTCGAGGTTATGAACGAGAGGGCGACACTATGAAGATACACGAGTTAATTAGCGACAACCTGCCCATTTTGCGGAGGCTGCACCGCAACGGCATAAGCGACAATTACATCCACTACTTGCCCATCTACCAAGATTACAAGCGGCTGGTGGCAGAGGGCAACAAGGTGAGGTGGGTTGCTCAAGTGGTCGGTGAGAAATACGGCTACAAGGAGCGCATGGTGCGCCTCATCGTTAAGATGATGGAAGAAGATGTGAGATAACCATAATAGTTGTTTTATAGATAATTGTGTATTGAGGCCACTCTTGCAGTGATTGCAAGGGTGGTTTTTTTTGTGCGTGGCAAAACGCATTACCACGGAAAAAGGTAAAATAACCGCAAAAAGTCGTGCAATCCTAATAATTTTGCGAAAAATAGCAAGAAATAGCAAGAAAAAATGGCAAAACTGAAAATATACAGCGACATCGTTGACGAGGAATGCAAGGCATTCATGGCTTGGGGTGGACTGGAAGGTATCTCCTTCTTGGACATTGACCGCTTCATTGGCAGCATTCCCGAGGACGATGGCGAAATCAACCTCACAATCAACTGCCGAGGCGGTATGACCGATGAGGCACTGGCGATGTATGACGCCCTTCGTGCCACTGGCAAGACCATCTCAGCAGAGGTGATTGGCGAATGCTCAAGCAGTGCAACCCTGCTGCTGCTTGCTGCACGAAAGGACTTGCGCAGGGCGCATCCCAACGCATCAATCCTCATTCACAACCCCTACATCTGTGGTTTTGTCGAGGGCGATGCCAAGCGCATAGGCAACATTGCCGAGAGCCTTGAGGATGTACGCACCAAATTCCTTGACATCTATGTTGAGCGCACTGGAGCAGATAGAGAGGTGCTGTCGGCCATGATGGACGAGGACAAGCCCATGAACGTTGCCAAGGCTATGGAGTTAGGCTTCATTTCGGAGGAGATATTGCCGATTTCGGCACAAAATAAACAACCAAAAATTAACGCAAAAATGAGCATTAAAGAAAAGATTTTCATGGCACTGGCCAAAGTTTTTGGCATGACCCTTGAGACCGCAGACGGCAAGCAGCTTGAACTTGAGAAGGAAAGTGGCGAGCCAGTTGTTGGCGATGCAGTGGTCAGCGAAGATGGCGAGTACTTGATGCCCGATGGCACAACCATCGTAGTCGAGGAAAGCAAAATTACAGAGATTCGCCCTGCAGAGGAGGTGGTCGATGACCCTGCCGAGCGAGGAGAGGAGCTTGACGACAAGCTCGAAGTGGACGAGCAACTTAGCGAGAAGGATGCCGAGATTGACCGCCTCAAAGCGCAACTCGCTGAGAAGGACGCCGAAATTGACCGCTTGCGCAAGGAGCTTGACGATGCCAAGAGCAACGCCAAGAGCGACACCGACAAGCGCATCCTCAACATGGTTGCAGTAGGTGGCGGCGAGGAGTGGCTAAAAAGCGTCAAGTCGCAGGGCAAGGTGGACAAGCGAGACACCAAGAGCACTGCAATGGACAAGATGCAGGCCAAGGGCAGCGAGGAGCGTATCTCACTCGTTGAGTACCGCAAGCGCAAGGCAGAGCGCAAGGCGCAAGCAAAAAAGTAATTAACAACAAAAAATAAGGATTAGAAAAATGGCATCAGTAGGATTAGATTTTACCAATATCACGCCCGACAATGGTGCGGTGCGTGAGTTGAGCAGATTAGTATTTTTGGAGGTCTTGCAAGCTGACCGCATCGGCACGCTGCTTGACATCCATCGTAACGTGTACAATGGCGACAAGCTCGGCTTGATTGGCGAGTTCGGCCTGCTTGGAAAGGCTGGCGCAGGTTGCTCGCCTGAGTATGGCAATGACGCAATCAACACAGCCGAGAAGGTGTGGGACATCAAGGACTGGGAGATTGCCGAGCAGTTGTGCTACAAGGATGTAGAGAACACCCTCGTTAAGTACACCCTTGAGAGTGGCACTAACATTGGCGACCTTACCGCCAACGACTATCTCGACGAGGTAATTGTGCCTCGCCTTGAGTTGGCGATGATGAAGATGTACATCCGTCTCGCATTCTTCGGCGACAAGAATGCCACTAACGTGAGTGGTGGTGGCATCATCAAGAACGGCGTTGACACCAGCTACTTCACGCTCATCAATGGCATCTTCAAGCAGCTCTATGCAGGCGTTACCGCAGGCACAACTAAGCGTGTGACCATCGCTGCCAACAGTGAGGCAACCATTGCCGACCAAATCAACGCAATCAACTCGCAAGCAGCCGATGTGCTGGACGACATGATTGCAGCCGCAAGTCCCCGACTTCGCCAAGCCAGCGACCAAGTTATCTACGTCACCCAGTCCTTTGCCACTGGACTTGAGTCACAGTTGCTTAAGACCTATTACGGCAGCGAGTTGCAGTGGCAGAGCCTCTTCGCTGGCATCCGTGAGACAACCTATCGTGGCATCCGCATCCGTGTCGTGCCCATGTTTGACGAAATCATCCAAAGCTACGAGGGCAACGGCACTGCCTACAACCAGCCCCACCGTGCAATCTACACCACCGAGCGTAACCTTGCTTTGGGCGTCAATGGCACGGACGAGTTCGCAGAGCTGGACATCTTCTTTGACCGCACCACTCGCCTCAACCACATCTACGCAACCGACAAGATGGGTGCGATGGTCATTGACGAGAGCATGGCAGTCATCGCCTATTAAGAGCTAATTATCGGGTGTGCGGTGCAAGGCATCGCACTACCCTATTTATCTAACACAAAAATCAAGGACATAGATATGGCATTATGTGATTATCTTATTTCAGCCGACATCCAAGGCTACGACTGCTCAAACCCGATGGTCAAGGGTGCAAAAGCCAATGGCCTCATCATCAACCGCAAGGACATCAATCACAGTGGTGTTACCTATGACAGCAACAACCCATTCAAGATTACCGCCCTGCCACTGGTGAGCGGCAAGACTGCCTACGACATCGTGCAGGGAGGCAAGACACCTTACACTGGCTCGCAACAGGAGATGGTGGAAGGCACGTATCAGAACACGCTCACTAACACCGTGCAATTCGTCATCCTCAATCAAGGCTACACAACCGCAGAGCAGGTTTTTGCCTTGATGAATGGCGAGTTCGTGATTGTGTTGCAGAACAATAACGGCACTTATCAAGTTTACGGCCTTGAGGCTGGCTTGAGAGCTTCGGCGATGGTGCGTGAGCTCTACAACGACGACACCCTTTCGGGTTGGTTGGTAACCATGACCGAGGAGAATGCCGTCAAGGGCAATCTCTTTGTTGAGGAGACGCTGTATAACACCCTTAAAGGCGAATAATCATGGCACTGTGTGACTACCTCATCTCAAGCGACATCGCAGGTTACAATTGTGAGGCCCCGATGGTCAAGGGTGCGGAGAGCATGGGTGTGCTGCTCAATAGGCAAGACATTGACTACAAGGGCGAGACTACATCATATAACCCTTTTCTGCTCAATTTCACGGATAACATTAACAAGTGCGGCACAGTAGGTTATCGCATCATCCAGTCTGGCAAGACCCCTTTCAACGGCACACAACAGGAGATGGTGGAAGGTGCTTACCAGAACACCATGACCAACACGCTGCAGATAGTCGTCTTGCGTCAAGATGCTGATTGGGCAAAGCAGGTTTTTGCCTTGATGAATGGCGAGTTCGTTGCCATCCTCCGCAACAAGAACGGGAATGAGCAGGTTTATGGCTACGAGGCTGGCCTGCATTGCACTGGAGCAGTGCGTGAGTTGTACAACGACGACACCTTGAGCGGCTGGCTCATCACGATGACCGAGGAGGGTGCGACTAAGGGCAACCTCTTTGTTGATGATGGGACTATCGAGCAGTGCCTCAACATGATACCCTGCGAATAACGACCATGACAGAGCAAGAGGCGCAAGCCGAGTTGATGATATTGCGAGGTCTTGCATCAAGTGGCAATGACCTCGCACTTGTTAGGGAGAGAGTAGACAGGCTCTACTGGGCGGTTTGCCGAAAGCATCTGCGCTCATGCAGGTGCAAGAACGTGGAGAAGGATGCTCTCTTGGAAATATATGCAAAACTAATGAACCACAAAAAAACGAATACAACAATGGCACAAGCAAGATTAGTTAATGGAGTGGTGTTGCAATGGAAAGGCAACCACTACACCAACAACAACCTCACCGATGAGGTGGCGAGGGAGTTCTTGGCGGCTTACCCACAGCGCAAGGACTGGTTTGCCGAGCTGCCCAGTGCAACCACCGACAAACAAGTGGTCGCAGAGGTGGCAAACGAGCCGTCTGCCGAGGTTTCTGCCGGGACTGAACCAACTACTCCAAAGAAGAAAAAGAGTGCGAAAAAACGCAAATAAAGGGCATATATCATGAATATCGCTAAACTCAAGAAAGCACCCAAGCGGATAGATGTGAGCTACCTCACGACCCTAGGCATTAAGGCCTATGGTCATAACAACCTCTATCCCCAGCAGGCGAAGGCGATACTGGATGCGTCAAGCACTGGCTCGCAATGTGCCGACCGCTACGCTCGATTCATCGAGGGCGAGGGGCTGGTCAACAAGGTACTCTACGACATTGTGCTTAACCGCTATGGCGAGACCACCGACGACATCTTGTCGGCAGTGTGCCAAGACCTCGCCAATTATGGTGGCTTTGCTTTGCACGTTAACTACGACCTCAATTGCAAGGTGTGCGAGGTGCAGCACGTGCCGTTTGAGTCATGCCGACTGCAAGAGGATGACGATGCAGGCTACATCGCACACATTATCACCCATCCTGACTGGACTGGCACAACCTCAAGAGGCGGCAAAATCTTGAAAGTCAACAAGGACACCATCACCACCTTCGACCGCTTCAACCCCGACCCTGCCATCGTAAGAGCGCAGATTGCCGCCAGTGGTGGCATTGACCACTACAAGGGGCAGGTGCTGTGGGTGAGCACCGCAGGGCGTGACCGCTATCCCCTGCCCAAGTATGATAGGGTCTTGACGGAGTTAAGCACCGATGAGGGCTTGAGTAATGTCAAGTTCCGCAATGCTCGCTGCAATTTTTTGCCGAGCGCAATGGTCATCACCAAGACATCGCAGGCACTAACCGAGGAGGACGAGGCGAAGCAGGCAGTAATTGCCGAGGGCTTTGCCGAGAGTCTTGCCCAATTCCAAGGGGACGAGACTGCTAACGTGCTTATCAGCATGACCATCGCCAATGACGAGGAGAAGCCCGAGATTGTGCCGTTTCCCACCAAGAATTTCGACAAGGATTTTGAAGTTACCGACAATTCGGTGGTAGAGCGTATCTACTCGGCTTTTGAGCAAGAGCCGTTCTTGTGCATCCGCAACGGCAAGCTGGGCTTTAGTGGCACGACCATCCACGACTGCTACACCTACTATGCGAGCCTTGTGAGCAAGGAGCAGCGCATGATAGAGAGGGCACTCGGCAAGATATTTGGCCACTGGCATGAGCCACTGGCGACCACCGAGTGCGAGATACAACCGCTAACCTACAACGTGGAGCTATAGACTATGGCTAACAACGCAACGACCTACGACAATGCCCTGCTCGTGACCCGAGAGGACATCAACCGAGAGGTGCGCCCTACCAGTGCAGACGAGGCACTTGTTGACCGCTGCATCGAGGAGGCGCAGAACCTCGACATCATCCCTGCCATCGGTGCTGACTGGTGGCTGCGTGTAGTTGGGCGCAATGATGATGCGGTGGCTACCCTGCTGTGGGAGGGCGGCATCTACAACGACACCTGCGGCAAGGCGCACATCTTCGCAGGGCTTCGCAAGGCTCTGCTCTACTATGCTTATGCTCGGCTTGTGCGCTCGCAGGGTGGCGTTAGCACTCGCTTTGACTTCGTGGTTAAGGCTGACCAGTACAGCGATAGTGCCGACCTGCAAGCCAAGGCACAAGCCTACAATGAGGCTTTCAGTATAGCCGACGGCTACAAGGCGCAGTGCCTCGCCTATCTCAACACCAGCGAAACATGCTGCAAACGCAAATTAGTTAATAATAGATTGTCAATCAAGAAAATAGGACACTAAAAAAATGACTGAAATCACATACATACAAGGCAACTCGTTCTCGCTCTCTGTGCCACTGCTCAAGCGAGTGGTGGCGAAAGAGAATGACACAACCACCATCACGACAGAGCCTTACATCCCTGCCAGTGGGGATGCTGTCACCGTCAAGCTCATAGGCGAGCGCAGACAATACACCTACACGCCCACAATGAGCGACAACGTGGCTGTCGTGGAGTTAAGCGGCAATGAGCTAAGTGGCCGCTATGCCATCGAGGTCACTATACTCACCGCTAATGGCGAGAGGATGCGCTATGCGCAGCCGATTGCTCTCGCTCTTGTGCCTTACACTGGCACGGTTGATAGTATCGTGGTAGGTAGTGCGACACTTGATGCGAGCATCTTTTTTGCCATGCGTGGGGCAAAGGGTGACAAGGGCGACAAGGGCGATGATGGCAACGGCATCGCCGACATTGCCAAGACCTCAACGAGTGGGCTTGTTGACACCTACACCATCACCTACACCGATGGGGCAACAAGCACGTTTAATGTCACCAACGGCAAGGATGGCAGGGACGGCCAACAGGGAGCGCAAGGTGTTGGAGTGCGCTCTATCACACAGACATCAACAAGCACCGAGAGTGAGGGGGTGAATGTCATAACCATCACCCTGACCGATGGCTCGACAAGTACATTCGAGGTGCGCAATGGAGCAAGAGGAGCACAAGGTGAAAAGGGCGAAAAAGGGGACAGTGGCCAAGTGCCCCAAGTCACCGTCACTGGCACGACCCCGACGCAGGAGCTTTCGCCCAACACGTTCTATGTGTTCGGCTCGGTTACCTCGCTGACCGTGACTTTGGCAGCAGGTGACAGCGACATTGCCAACATCTACGCCTTCCGCTTCACGGCGGGGCAAGACAATCCGACCATCACACTCCCTCAAGGTGTGGTGATTAATCAGGACTTGAGCCTCAAGACTGGTGATGTGTGTGAAGTTAGTATTCTAGATAATTTAGCATTGTTCAGCGTATGGGAAATACAGAGTTGATTAGACGGAGGATGATGTGTGTAGTTGCTAATCCATACGAGGGCTTTGAGTTCGGGAAGGGAATGGACGCCTTCGGGCGCACAACCACAAACGCCTCACAATTTATCTCTCCCATATATCCGAGTGTAGCTGGGCACACCTACACTTGGTTTGGGTTGTGGTTGAATGGTGGGACTACTTGCTTGAATGTACGTCCATACAACGGAGATTATTTCCGTGATGGCTACACTGACTTTCACAATGCTGCACAAACGCAAGCAGGCACTATAACCATAACCACTGGCTATGCAGGCGGTGAGTTTGGAGGACTGCGGTTCACTGGCTTGCTTACACAGATAGATGATTGGTGGGCAAAAGACGAGACTACTGGTGAATATCTTTATAAGGGCAAAAATGTTGAATAAATTATAAACTATGTACTCAAACGGACAACAGACAATAACTGGCAAGCGCATCACGGTTGATGGATGCGTGGTGCTTAATCCAAGCGAGGAACTGCTTGAGGAGCAAGGCTGGCACAAGGTAGTGCCACAAGAGCCGACACAAGGGCAGCTCAACGAGCAACGTGTGTGGGAGCTGAAAGACCAGCTCGCACAAGGTGACTATAAGATTATCAAGTGTGCAGAGGCGCAGCTCATGGGCGAGCCGCTGCCCTATGACATCGAGGCACTGGTGGCAGAGCGCAACGCCATGAGAGCCGAAATTAACGAGCTGGAGGCGCAGCAGTGACGAAAGACACAAAAGATAGTATCGCAGTTATCTCGGCTTGCGTGATGCTGCTCTTCGGCATCACCCTCACCGCTATCGGCTTTGACCTCGACCCAGCGGGCGAGGTCAGCGACTCGGTGCTGTGGATTTTGGGCCAGTCCCTCATCTACGCAGGCGGCATCTTCGGGGTGGCAGCCTACACTAAAAACATGGTTGACCGAAGGGTGGACGAATGGCGAGAGGAAGTTAGGCGAGAGCATCAAGAACAACAAGACAAGGAGGCATAACATGGAATTTACAAGATTATTGAAGAAAGGTTCAAGGGGTGAGGATGTCAAGGCGGTGCAACGTGCTTTGCACTGCTACCCCGATGGCATATTTGGCGAAATCACCGAAGAGGCAGTCAAGGACTGGCAAGAGCTGCATGGCTTGGGTGTGGATGGCATCGTGGGAAGGCTTACATGGGATTCCCTCTTCCCTGCTTCAACCAGTGCCACCAACCTCAAGGAAACCAAGCGCAGAATCAACCGCATAGTTGTGCATTGCACAGCAACCGAGGAGGGCAAGGACTACACGGTTGACTGGATTAGGCGAGTTCACAAGAAAAAGGGGTGGAGCGACATCGGTTACCATTACGTTATATATCGTGATGGGTCGCTGCATGAGGGGCGAGACATCAACCTTGTGGGCACTCATGCACGAGGCTACAACACTGGCAGCATCGGAGTGGTGTATGTTGGCGGCTGTCCTCAAGGCGACACGCAAAAAAACAAAGACACTCGCACTCCTGAGCAGAAGGCTACGCTCTTGCGCTTGTTGAAGGACTTGCGCAAGATGTACCCCCATGCCGAGATAGTCGGACACAAGGACCTTAACGCCACTGGTTGTCCGAGCTTCGATGCTAAGACCGAATACAAGGGACTATGAGCAAGGATTGCGACAATGCCACCGTCAAGGGATGCAGCGAGTTAGTTGTGGGCTTTGCATTGGGTCTATTGGCCTGCCTGCTCATTTCTCTGTGTGCCTGCAAGAGTGGGCACGAGGTTATCAAGGAGCAAGTGCCAGTGGTGGTGACTCAAGAGCACCACACCGAGAGTGTGCGAGTTGACATCGTGCGTGACACCATACACCAACGGGACAGCATCTACCACTACATCAAGGGCGACACCACTATTATTGAGCGGTGGCACTATTACACCAACAACAACCAGCAAGTGCGAGTTGACACCTTGGTAAAAGTGGACAGTGTGCAGGTGCCAGTGGAGGTGGTGCGAGTCAAGGAGGTCACCAAGGTTGAGGAGGTCAACCGCCTCAAGTGGTGGCAACGGCTGCTCATGGGCATCGGTGGGCTGGCACTCATCGCAGTGGGCATCATGACGGCATACAAGATAGGAAAGCGAAAGTAATTGTTTTTTTCATAATTTTACCGAGCAACTGGCAAGCGATTGTCGGTTGCTCTTGTGTTAAAATATGAATACAAATAAGTTGTTTTATTGTGCAAGTGTTAAAAATGTGTTAATTTAATCATTTTCTTGTGTTATAATTTGCACACAACAAAAAAACATATTAAATTTGCAGTGTAAAAATTAATCAACGACATTAAAACTTTAGAATTATGACAACACTCACAATCAACAACATTCACGAGTTCATCAACAAACCAATTAGCATCTATTGCAAGCAGTACGAGGGCAATGCAGATGTCTATGGGCAAGCAGTAATCACCGAGTTAAGTAAGGATGAGCGCAACCCCATCAAGGTAGGTGACGCAACGGGTGAGGGGCATTTTCTTGAGTATGCCATCATCAATGAGGATGGAGTTATCTGCATAGGCGATGAGGATAGACCAGTAGAGGTAGAATTAAGCGAGAACGGCTTGCAAACCAGCGAGGTGATAGAGAACGCAATAAAGCGCATATTCAACCCTGCTAACGGCTACACTAAGCTGCCATTTGTGGTGCATTGCACGAGTAATGGCGTGGAGCTTAGGATGAATGACCTTGTGCTTGGCGAGCACTACATCCGCTTAATTGATTCTATTACACAACGGCTTAATGTTAGGTGGTATATTGATTTCTCGAACAATATAATCAAAATAAATTAAACGCACTTAAAGTTGAGTTTAACAATGAATAAAGAGCAAATCGGGCAAGCCATAGCCGAGGCACGAAAGGCGCAAGGCATCACGATTAGAGAGCTCGCAGGGCGATGCTCCACCAGCACAAGAGCGGTGCAAGCTGTCGAAAAAGGCTGGTATAACGTAGGAATTGACACCTACCTTGCCCTCGCCCAGCAGTTGGGCGTAGAATTGCAGATTAAGCCCATAGAGCGCACGAAAGGCGCAGAATGATTAACTGCACCATCAGAAAAAATAAGACCCTCACACGCAAAATGTGGGGGTCTTTTGGGGTGTGAAGTCTATTGCACAACCAGCGCAAGCACCTTGCGGTTTGCCTCATCCACCTTGCGCCTATCGGGTACGATGTAGCCCAGTGTCACCGCCATGCCGTAGGAGTGCCCGAGTGCCTGCGAAATGACTTCGATAGGGGTGTCAATAGAGAGAGCCAGTGTTGCCCATGTGTAACGGGCGGTGTAGGTGGTTATCGGTGGCAGACCGAGGTCGCTGGCAATGTCCTTGAGGTGTTTGTTAATTTGCGCTGTGGCGACATGGATGCTCTTGTAATGTTGCAGTATGTCCACAAGGTTTTTCTCGCCTCTGTGCGCCTCTATGAGCCTTTTTGCCACGCTCTCCACCTTGACCGAGTAGACCCTGCCAGTCTTTTGGCGTGTGTAGTTGATGCGCCCCTGCGATATGCCCTGCAACTGGCAAAGGTCGGCCATGTTGATGCCGATGAGGGCAAAGATGAGCTTGAATATGTCAAGCGCATAGTTTTGCACCTCGTTGGGTGGTGTGTAGTGCCATAGCTGGCACATCTGCTCCAGTGTGAGGGCGGTGGGTGTGCTCGGTGCGCTCTTGATGCGGTACTGGCGGAAGGGATAGGGGGCAGTCGTGAGTTGGTGGTTGAGGGCGTAGTTGAAGATGGTGCGAATATTGCGCAGGTGGATGCTCCGTGAGTTGACCGAGGGGCAGTAGCTTGTTAGGTACTTGTCGAAGTCGTGCAACCAGTCGGGAGTGATGTCCGAGAACTGCAACAGCCTCACACCCTTGGCACCGAGCCACCTTGTTATGTGTGTGTCGGTCTGCTTGAACTTGTCAGCCGAGTTGGGGCGGCTGCAATTGTCTTGGTACTGGCGCAATACTGCCATCACCCTTGTGTCGGCATCCTCGGGCGGTGTGATGTGGTCGGCAATGAGGTCACGCACCTTGGCTGTGGTCATGCCTCGCACGTTGCCAAGCTGCATCACTGCCTCGTTAGCTTTGGCGAGGTTAGTGAGGGCCACCGAGTTGATGGTGTCCGCTTGTGGGTGGTTGATGACTCGCTTGCGCACCTTGTCCCACTGGTTAGGCTTGAGCCTCACCCCTGTGATGGGGATGTAGCAGCTTGACGAGGCATGGTTGACCGCTATGAGCAGCGGAGCAGTGCCTGCCTTATCAAGTTGGTTGCGGTAATATAAGCTAACTCTGACCTTTCGCATCTTTTGCGGTTGTTTTGCGGTTTTTGCGCCACAAAATTGGCGATTTTGCCGCCTTATGCCACTTGTCTTGGTTTCGCCCGAAGCCCTTTGCGGTCGGGCATCTTGAGCGGAGTGACCGAGATTCGAACTCGGGAACCGCTTGTGACGGTTACACGCTTTCCAGTCGCTTGAGTTGTGTGTCATAAATGTGGTGATGGTCAATGATTTATAATTTTACTCTAAATTTTTTGCG
The DNA here is from genome assembly GCA_947167515.1 of uncultured Prevotellaceae bacterium. Taxonomy (GTDB): domain Bacteria; phylum Bacteroidota; class Bacteroidia; order Bacteroidales; family Bacteroidaceae; genus Minthosoma. The sequence continues at coordinate 21,188 of CAMVIM010000037.1, forward strand.
GTCGTTTTGCGGTTTTTTGCCTCAAAATGGCTACCTTTGTGCGGGTAATTTATTTGTTTCATAATTATAAAAGTTTTAATAGTACAAGCGCATCTAATGCGCACTACCGAAGTGATTAGTTATTGATGCCCCTGCCAGTGATGGTGGGGGCATTGCTTTTGTGCCTCATAGCTCCTCACGATGTACAGATGCGACAACCAGCCACATGTTGTTGATAAAGTCTTTTGCTATCTCGTTGCTCTCATAGTCAACGTTGTAGGAGTCAAGGGTGTAGTGCGTGGCATCGTGCCCCTTGCGCACTATCTTGATGAGCCGCCGCCAGTCGGCAAGCTCAAGGACATACGACCGCCCAAGCTCAATGTACTCTCGCCATGCCTCGATAGGTCGGATGAGGATGTAAGACCCAGCAGGGTATTTCGGTGTCATGCTGTCGCCGTACACTGGTATCACCACATCGCCATTGTGGGCGATTTGACGATTAAAGGGCATCATGCCGATGGTGTACTGCTCAATGTCGGCTTGGTCGTTGGGACGGAAGCCGCCAGCCGCATCGGGCGAGAGGATGGGAATGTTAATAATGTCGGGGTGCTGCATAGGTGTAGTGGGGGGCGATTGCTCATTGGGGTTACTGCCCTGCTCGCCCTGCGTCATGAGCCATAGGGGGTCGATGCCAGTCAGCTCGCCCCACCTAACTGCCGACTGTGTGCCGAGCCTATCCCTGCCATTAACCACATTGCTCACTACTGGGTGCGTAACTCCTAACTGCTTGGCGAGGTCATTTTGCTTTATTCCTCGTTTTTTGAAAAAAAATTTCAATTCAGTGGCAAATTTTTCTTTTTCCATAACTATTTGAGTTTTAAAGAGTTGTAGGTAATTTGCAAACATTGTAAGAAAAAATCTTACATTTTTTTGAAAAATAATTTGAAAAATGTTTGGTAGTTTCAAACAATGTTTGTAATTTTGCAGTGTTGAAATTTTAAAACACACAAAATTACTAACAATTTTTAAAACACACAAAATTATGGCAACAAAATCAGCATTAATCAACGAGACAGTTATTGCACGCATTGACCGTGCAGGTGTATTCATGGGCACTCTCGCCCACATCGACAGCGACATTGTGCGCTTGACCAATGTTAGGCGCATCTACTACTGGACTGGGGCGTTAAGCGTTACTGACATGGCGAGCAACGGCATCAAAAGTGGCAAAGTGACTAAGCCGTGCGAGGTCGTTGAGTTCAACCGCAGTGCCCTTGTGGAGATTAACAAGTGCAGCGACAAGGCTGCTGGGTGTATCACCTCAATCGAGCCTTGGTCATGCTAACCGATGAGGCAATCCGTAATTTCCTATCGCTTGGCTATGGCGATGGCTCTGGCTCTGGCTCTGGCTCTGGCGATGGCGATGGCGATGGCTATGGCTATGGCTCTGGCGATGGCTCTGGCTATGGCTCTGGCTCTGGCTATGGCGATGGCTCTGGCGATGGCGATGGCGATGGCTCTGGCGATGGCTCTGGCTATGGCTATGGCGATGGCTCTGGCGATGGCGATGGCGATGGCTCTGGCGATGGCTCTGGCTATGGCTCTGGCGATGGCTCTGGCAACATTGTCAAAGTGGGTGCGCATCACATCTACAATGTTGACAGCATACCAACTGCCATCTACTCCATCCACGGCAACTATGCTCAGGGTGGCGTGTTGCGACAAGACTTCACATTCAAGCCTTGCTACATCGCCCGAGTGGGAGATAGCTTTGCGCATGGTGACACGTTGCGGCAGGCGATGGCAGATGCCCGAGCCAAAGAGCTGCGCAACCAGCCTGTCGAGGAGCGAGTTGGGCAATTCCTCTCCGCTTATCCCGACCCCGACACTCCTATCCCAGCGAAAGAGCTGTTCGACTGGCACAACATCCTCACGGGCTCTTGCTTATTTGGCCGCAAGCAATTTTGCGCCGAGCGAGGCATTGATGTTGAGCACGACAGCTACACCTTGCGAGATTTTGTCAACTTGACAAAAGACAGCTATGGCGGTGAGGTGATACGCATGATTGAGGAGCGATTAGGCAAGTCCCGCATCTGAACAGTAGGTGGATGCCCGTAAAGCCGAAATATCAAGAACAACAAGGCTATAATATACCACTGAGGGTGGGTGCAACTCCCACACGGGCAACAATGAATTTTAACCAATAAAACAACAAAACGAAATGGCAAAACTAACAGAACAACAACAAAACGAAATGGCAGAGCGCAACCGCAACATTGCAGAGCGATTCTGCAACCTAATGGAGCAACAGCCATTGGCAACCGCCAATGCAATCATCACCCACCTTGCCAATGACTATGGCTTGACACCACAGCGCATCGGTGGCATCTTACGAGAGCAAGGCATTGAAACCGCAACACCTAACCCCCAAAACGTACAATTATGAGAACTCTGAGACTTATCATCAACATCATTCTCGGCATCTGTGGCTTCGCAATATTCAACGAGAGCGACACCTTCGCCCCTAATGTTTTCGGGTTGTTCTGCCTCGCCCTGCTGGTGGCTATCAACATTGACGAGGACACACTGCGCAAGATTCAGGACAGATGACACCAGTTCGCCCACACATTGCACCTAACGGCAGCTACACCGTCACGCAGGCAAGCGCACTGCTGGCGATAGATAGGCGCACACTGCGCAGATATGAGAGCGCAGGGCTTATCGTGGCGCACCTCAACAAGCTGGGCAGGCGCAAGTATAGTGGGCGTGAATTAATAAGACTTTGGGAGATAAATTATTAATTATAACTTTTAAAACATAAGAATTATGGCAAATGATTTCGAAGTGCTGCACTTCCGCTCGGCACAAGGCACAAAAAGAAGAAGCGGAAATTATTGCAAGGTGTCCAGCCTTAAGAGTTCTAACCACTACCGAGTGGGATTCTCGGGGGATGTTAGCAAGGTTGTCAACGAAAAGGGCTTGACGCACATCCAGCTCCACATTGAGCGTTACACGGCCTCGGTATTCCTTGTATTTCTCAAAAGTAGCGACAATGTGGACGCAAGGATAGCCCACGAGAAGGGCGGGCAGGTGCGAGTTAACAACGTTGACTTGGTGAACTACCTCGCCAAGAAGATTGGCATTAATGGCGACTTCAAGGGTTATGCCCTTGAGCTCTCGCAAGACCTCGCCAATGACGACAACTTCGCAACATTCAAACTGATGCTATAAACTTTTGGATTATGGAAAAAGAAGAACTTAAAAAATGGTTAGCCTCTGATGGGGATAAAACAAATGAGGCAAAAAGGGCTTTTATTGAAGACTTTGACCTTTCAGCAGAGCAAGCTGTTGCGATAATCAACATCTTGAGAGAGGGAAAAGATGAACCTAACGAAGATGCACTCAGCAAGTGGTATTGCTATTACTGGAATAACCAAGACTACTCTGAATTGTTGAACGTTAAAGATGACCTTGAGGAAAAAATCGAAAAGCTAAAAAAAGACCTTTGGGAGACAAGGGCAAAATATCTAAACATTTGTTTTGAGATATATCGCCAAAACACCCTTGATGATGTGAGAGAATTAATTGATAACGCATTAGACCTTAATTGATTTTACAACCATGACCAAAATCACCGACACCGACATCCTTGACGAGATTGTGAGGCAATTGGAGCAGGATGACACCGATTTGAAAGGCAGGGTTCATGCCCACTACGAGGACAGCGAGGGTGTTTACATCGATGCCTCGGTGCGCTGGATAGTCGAGAGTTATCCCAACTACATTGACGGCTATCTTGAGGGCATCTACACCGAGGTTACTGGCTTTTCAGACCTTACCGTTGATGCGTGGGTAGGTGATGAGCAAGTAGATGTGTACGACTACATTGAGCAAAATCTTTATTATTAACCAATAAACTTTTAAGATTATGACGAAAGAAAATGAGAGCACCGCAATGGTGCAAGTGAACAACGAGAAGAACGTGCCTATCAACTGCTTTGGCACGTTGGCAGGTTTTGAGGCTGGGCAGCGCATCGCCAACATGTTCAGCCAGTCGAGCCTTGTGCCCGCCAACTTCAAGGGTGACATTGGCGCATGCCTTATCGCCCTTAACATGGCTAACCGCATGGGCGCTGACCCCTTGCAGGTTATGCAGTCACTTTACATTGTGCACGGCAAGCCCAGCTTCTCAAGCACCTTTTTGATAGCGTGCTTCAACCGCTGCGGCAGGTTCTCGACCATCCGCTACCGCATGGAGGGCGAGAAGGGCAGCGATGATTGGGGCTGCACCGCCTACTCCACCGAGCTTGCCACTGGCGAGGTAGTTGAGGGTGTGACAGTGACAATCGGCATGGCTAAGGCCGAGGGCTGGTGGAGCAAAAAAGACCGCAACGGCAAGGAGACGAGCAAGTGGCAGACTATGCCCGAATTAATGTTGCGCTACCGTGCCGCAACATTCCTCATCCGCTCGGTAGCTCCCGACATCGCCCTCGGCTTCCCGACCACCGAGGAGGCTATCGACATCACCGACAAGGTACAGGTGCTTGACAACGATGGCAGACCCACCTCACTTGCAGAGGTGGCAGCGCAGGCGGCAGTGAACGAAGCCGAAGAGGTAGAGCCAGCCCCCGAGGTAGTCGAAGCCGAAGAGGTTAACCCAGCCGACAAGGCGCAAGACTTTACAAGCAAATATTTTAAGGAACACAAAATGGGAGAGAGCAATGAGCAATAAGACAACAGCCAAAGATGCAATGAATGCTGTTAAGGCATTCGCTGAACAAAGTGAAAAGAATGTTGCTTTCGGTATGCTGGCAGACACTGAGCATGGGAACGTTTCCACCTTTATCAAAGGCGAGGAGAGCGATATTTTGGCTTTATTAGCCATGCAAATGGCGAAAGAAAATGATTTTAAAAAGCTGCTCTTTAAGGCAGTAGATATTTACAAATTAGCACCAGTAGAAAAAATCATTGACAAATATATCAACGGACTATGAGAACAAACATTCAAGAGATAATTGATGCCCAACCAAGGCAGCACACAGCAGGCTGGTACAAGGCAAGATTGGGACATTTCACTGGCTCACAGGTGGGCAGGCTCATGAAGCGAGGCAGGGGCAAGGATGCCGAGTGGAGTGCCGACGCACTGACCTACATCAAGGAGATAGTGGCCGAGCGACTGATTAACCCTGTGGTGCTCGACATCCCCGACCTATTCGACCAGTACCTTGACTTTACGGTAGCCAGCAGTAAGATGATGGCATGGGGCAACGACCATGAGAAGGATGCCCTCGGAGCATACGTGAGCCTCAAGGGGCGCAAGGTCACAAGTTGCGGCTCGCTGCCTCATGCCGAGGTGGCAGCATTTTGGGACAGTCCCGATGGGCTGCTGCTTGATGCCGATGGAGTGGTGGAGGTCAAGTGCCCAGCCCCCAAGACCCATACCGAGTACCTGCTGCAAGTCTATGACGGCGAGAGCTTGCGCAAGGTCAATGAAGTGTATTACTGGCAAGTGATGGCACACATGGCGGTCACTGGTGCAAGGTTCTGCGACTGGATGAGTTACTGCCCATTCCTCAAGCCCTCGCTCCATGTGGCGACCATTGAGCGTGACGAGGATGCCATCGGGCAGATGCTTGAGCGCATCAAGGCAGCCGACAAGATTGCCGAGAGCATGGTGCTGGCTGCGAGAGGACACAAGACAAGTGGTGCGAGTGTGTCATAATTGTTAGTAACGTTTTGGGGTGGTGTCGGCACCACTGCACCACCCTTTTAAAAAATCGTGACCCATGCCCCGAAACGCAGAGACCCCCGAAAACCCCTCTAATTTTGTGCCTAAGCGCATAAAAGAGTTGATTGATACCTACTACCCCGAAATAGCAGAACGATTGAGAAATGGCGAAAGATACGGCAAATAATGGTAATGGCGGCTGGATATGCCTGCACCGCTCATTCAAGGACTGGCAGCACTATGGCGAGCCAAGCGTGATGGTCGTGTTCATTGACCTGCTTTTGTCGGTCAACGCTAAAGATGGCTGGTGGCATGGGCATAAGTGTGAGAGGGGCGCAACTTTCCGCTCCATCCGCACTATTGCCGAGAATACCACCCTTAACCCTATCACGATACGCAGAGCACTAGCCAAGCTCGAAATGACTGGCGAAATTAAGCGCATCAAAATTGACCAAAAGCACACAAAAACTATTATTTGCAATTTTACTAAATATCAAGACTTTAGCGATGTTAGGGTGTTAAAAAGTAACACGCAAAGTAACACGCAAAGTAACACGCAAAGTAACACAGAACAACAATATAACAATAATAACAATATAGTTGTTGATGATAATAATGCGCACGTGCGCACGCACGAAGAAATTGCCCGAGAGATGTTCGACAGCCGCATCACGATAGAGGCATTTTGCAAAAATGAGGGGATAACGGTAGAGCAATGCCGACAGTTAGCCGATGAGGTGCTGGTGGAGTGGGAGCTAGTGGGCGAGACCCACAAAAGCGAAAAGGAGGTCAAGCGACACCTACTCGACCACATACGCAAAAAGGCGCAAGCCATGAATGTGCAGGGCGAGCCATTGGAGCAACGCAGGGCGAGGTTCATTGACGAGTGCAAGGCATTAATCACACAAGGCTTCGACCGAGGCGAGGTTGCCGAGTTCGCCAAGTACTACTCGCAACCCACTGCCGATGGCAGGATGCTCTGCGAGACCTACAAGGGTTGGGACACATTGACGAGATTCCAGATAAACAAAAAAAGAAAGACATCATGACGCAGAGTGTTGAATATTTGCGTGAGGTTACGAAAAAGATTGAGATAACTCAAAAAAATACACAGCTAAATTCATTCGATAATCATGGCTAAAAAATTAGAAAAACGAGAGAAACAAACGTGCTACAACTGCGCACACATGGAGGTTAAAGACTTAAGGCGATGCCCGAAACTGGTATGCCGCAAGTGGGATAACACCTTGGTAGGCGCAATGTGATGCAAGTTTTACCGACCAATCAAGAGCGAGCGTGATGAAACAGAGCAATAGCAAGTCAATAGCCCTTGAGGATGCCCAACTGGAGCGAGCCCTGCTGGTGGCACTCTTTACTGACATCTACGCAGACGAGGCGATGCGCCAGCTTCAGGGCATCGTGGTTGAGGACGACTTCACGGATGAGGAGTTTGCCGAGGTGTGGAAAGTCATTGTCGCCTGCCATGCCAAGGGCAAGGGAGTGTCACCAATCAACATCTACTCCATGGGCAAGGAGATGGGCGTGGAGGTCGACCTCAAGCGATACATCAGCCGTGAGAGCCTGCTTGCCGATGCCGAGACACTGGGGCGCACACTCCACGCACTCGGGCAGCGCAGGCGCATGGCAGACAAGGTGCAGGACATCTACATGGCACTGCTCTACGACACCGACACGACCAACGAGCAGGCACTGGCAGAGCTGGACAAGGTGGTCAAGGACATGACTGTGACCAGTGACACGAGGGTCGAGCGGTTCGGGGATGTCTACCGCCAACTGCTCAAGCACACGCAGGACAAGGCTAATGGGTTGCTGCCGCAAGGTGTGCCGACTGGCTTCAAGCTGCTTGACCGCAAGGGAGGTCTTGAGCGTGGCGAGTTGATGGTGATAGCAGGGCGCAACAGCAACGGCAAGACAAGCCTCGCACTGTGCATCGCCCTCAATGCAGCGCAGCAGGGCGAGCCAGTGGGTATCTTTAGCCTTGAGATGACCAACTTGCAGCTCACAACAAGGCTCACATCCCTGCTTACTGGCATCAATGGCGAGAGCATCAAGCGAGCCGACCTGACGAGCGATGAGTGGGGCAAGTTCGTGGCGGTGGATGACTCGGCACCCATCTACTTTGACAAGAGGCGGTCAACCGATGGCGACACCCTCATCAACAACATCAAGGCGATGAATGCCCAATTAGGGGTGCAAGTGGTGGTGATTGACTACCTGCAACTGCTGCGAGGCAAGGAGCGAGAGCGGCTGCAACAGATAGGCGGCATAGCCCACAAGCTGGAGGCACTGAGCAAGCAGCTCGGCATCTGCATTATATTGCTGAGCCAGTTGAGGCGCAACGCCCCCAATGACCCAGTGCCGAAGCTGGAGGAGTTGAAGGAGTCGGGCGACATCGCCGACGCAGCCGACAGCATCTATTTGGTGTATCGCCCCGAAAGGCATGGCGAGGGTCTGCACTATCCCGACATGAGCGAGAACTGGTCGCAGTACTCCACCAAAGGCACTGCCCTGCTCATGTGCCGAAAGAATAGGCAGGGCGCACTCAATGGCGAGGAGCTGCTCGGCTTTGACGCAGGTACAACACGTTTCTATGAGAAGAATCAATTCGCACTGGCAGACGATAGCGGACTGCCACAAATGGACGATATATTTAACTAATAATAAAATCATTATGGACACTAAAGAATTAGAAAGATTAGAATTGGGGGCGGAACTAAATAGGCAAATTGCACAAATAAGCCGAGAAATCTACTTTATTGATGATTTGCTAAAGAAAAACCGCACTGACCCAGTAAATTTTCAACTAGCCATTTCCTACACCGAAAAACAAGATGGTAGACCACAATTTATGAAGGTTGACAACAAAGTACTAAGGAATGCGCTGTTTGCATTTAAGAAAAAACTCAAACTTAGACGAGAGGACAGGCAAAGGGATTTTGACGCACTATGAGACCAAGATTAAATCTAACCAGCGCAATGTTTGCCATTAGAAACAAGTACCTAGTCCGCATCAGCGAATTAACTGGCATACCAGTTGATGACATAATGGGGAGCAGTAGGCTGATGGACATCGTTACAGCCCGAAGTCTACTGGCATGGTCACTGACTGACCTATGTGGCTACACTACAACTCAAGCAGGTGTTCTAATTCGCAGGCACTATTCCAGTGTAATATATCTGCGCAAAAAACTAACAACAGCCATTCGCCTGCCGATGGATGTGGTAGCTATTATGGAAGACTTGAAAGCATTTAACAAACAACTAAAGCAACAGCAAAATGAACAGCAGAAAGACTGAACTAGACCGAGCATTCGGCAGGACGATGATGTGGGTAGTGCTTTGTATTGTAGGCATCTTATTTATAGCCTACATAAACAACTGCATCCACACCAATGACCGACCACGAGGGGCAGAGAGAGAACTAACTACATTAAGTGACAGCATCCACGAATATGAGGATGGGTTTTAAATAAATGTTTAATTTTCAGGCGGTTGCAGTATTAACCAAATATTTAAAAAGCACACAACACAACCGCCTTTTTAACTGAATATCAATAATTTAAAACTTAAAGATATGACACAAGACGAAAAAATTGACATCTACAACGAAGTGGACAACTTTGTGGAAGAAAATGAGGGTGAGGTAACCCACACTGAAATCGCTCGGCACTTCTTTGAACTTGGGAGAAACAACGCAATTGACAAGGCTTGTGAGTGGCTTGAAAAGAAAGCCATCCTATATGTTAGGAATAATTGCGAACAAGGAGAACACAGCATCCATAAAACAATGCTTGAGGATTTCCGCAAAGCAATGGGAGGAGGCGCACTATGGGCAGATGCTCACCCAACCCACTGGATTTCGGTGGAGGAAGATGGCAATCCGATAGACACTGGTTGGTACATTTTCGCAACAGGCAAGATTGTAGATGTAGGCTATTACTTAGGCGATAACGAATGGAGAGACGTTCACCCAACCCACTGGATGCCGTTGCCACAGCCGCCAGTTGTTTCCAATTCGGTAAACACTGGGAAGAAAGGAGGTGAAAAATGAGATTTAGGATTATAAAATATGAATATGAGCTGCCAAGACCAAGTGTTTATTATGCTTTATTTAGAATGCGTTGGTGGGGCCATTGGAAAGGCTTCACTCAATTAGGAGAATTGACTGCTTGCTTCACTTTGGTCCAAGGTCATTATAGTTCTGAGGAAGCATTTGACACTCTTGTGCGTCGGCTGCAGAGGGAAGATTTAAAACGCAAATATCCTATTGTTACAATCTGTGAGCAGGGAAAGTTGAAGAAAGGAGGCGGGGAATTAATGGAGAGTGACGGGGCAATAACCACACCCACCAAGCAGTTTTGCTGCGAGGAGTGCATGGCTGACTACAATCACGATATGTGGCAGAAGAGGTAGCTAACTATCAACCCAAGTTATTCGTATGAGGAATATCGAGCACACATTACAGCGCAACATGGTTAACCTTTTCCGCATGGCTTATCCCCAGTACAAGGGCGTGTTCTTTGCAGTGCCCAACGGCGGGCATCGTGACATCCGTGTGGCGCAGCATATGAAGGCTGAGGGGCAACTGGCAGGGGTGAGCGACCTGCTGCTGCTGGTTGCCCGAAAAGGTCTGCATGGCCTCTGCATCGAGGTCAAGACCAAGACTGGCAGGCAGAGCGAGCGGCAGAAGGCTTTTGCCGATGCCGTGATAGCCCAAGGTTACTACTATGCCATCGTGCGCACTCTTGACGAGTTCATGGAGCTGTGCCGATGGTATCTTGGAGAGCCGCCAAAGGCGGTGCTATTCTAACCCTTTTTTATTAACCGTTGGGAAACGTTAAAGGGTTGTGATAGATAATTGAGGGAGTGCCTGCGCTTGCGAAAGTGTGGGCGCACTTGTTTTGGTAAAATGCCCGATTTGCCGCCTCTTTTGCGCTCTGCTGGCATTTAATTTGTTTTTGGTGTAGTTTATTGTCCAAAGAAAAATAATCGCTTAAAACGGCTGAAAACGCACTTTCAGGGAATGGCAGAAAAGAAAAGAAACAAAAAAGAAAACCCACCACTTTCACAAGCGATGGAATTTTGAAAGTATAATCCAGTTGACATAAAAAAATTTTACCGCAACAAAGTTGCAAAAAAACCGCAAAAGGTTGTGTAATTTTCAAATCTTTTTTACTACCTTTGCGAAAATATTAAAAATTAGTGAGTTATGGCTGATAAATTGAAAAAAGCAAAAGTGAGTGACCTCACCTTTGACGATAAGAACTTTAACAAGCACACCGAGTACGGCATGAGCTTGATTGAAAAGAGCCTCCGCAACAATGGGGCTGGTCGCTCCATCCTCATCGACAAGAACAACCGCATCATCGCTGGTAATGGTGTGGTTGAGACCGCCTCGCAGATAGGGCTTGAGGATGTGCAGATAGTAGAGACTGACGGCACGAAGATTATCGCAGTTAAGCGCACCGACATCGACCTCGACAGCCAGCAGGGCAGGGAGATGGCACTGGCTGACAATGCCACTGGCGCAGCCGACCTCAAGTGGGATGCCGAGACTATTGCCGAGGTGGAGGAGGAGTTCGACATCGACGCAGGCGACTGGGGAGTTAATCTTGACTTTGACGATGGCTCGGCTTTTTTCAGCGGTGAACGCAATGGAGAGCGCAACGATGAGTACAACGAATTTGAGGACAAGTTCAAGCCAAAGCTGACAACTGATGATTGTTACACACCTCCCGAGGTTTACGATGAGGTGGTGAAATACGTGCGCAAGATAGTGGGGGACAAGCCCGAGTTTGTGCGACCTTTCTACCCGAATGGGAACTATCAAACATTCAACTACCCGAAAGATTGTGTAGTGGTCGATAACCCACCTTTCTCAATTTATGCCGAAATCGTGAGGTGGTATCTTGCACACGATATTAAGTTCTTTTTGTTTGCGCCAGCTCTTACACAAGTGGTGGCGAATGCGCCAGCTAACTATGTGGTTGCTTTTTGCGATGTTGTGTATGAGAATGGGGCAAATGTGCGTACTTCATTCACTACCAACTTGCTTGGTGATATAGCTTTCACGACAGCCCCCGAGCTTAAAAGGGCAGTGGAGGAGGTCAACGGCAAAGCCCCTGCCGACCTACCGACTTATGGTTATGAGAATGTGCTGACAACCGCGCTCATCGGGAAACTTGCGCTAATTGACTTCTCGGCTAAGAGAAACGAGGTGGCAGAAATCTCCAACCTTGACGCACTCAAGGCAAAGGGCAAGTCACTATTTGGGCGAGGGTGGTTGTTGAGTGACCGCAAGGAGAAAGAGCGCAAGGAGAAAGA
>CAMVIM010000038.1 GCA_947167515.1 uncultured Prevotellaceae bacterium
AAGAACTTGAAAATCGCTGTGCCCGACCGATTCTTCAAGGTGATTCTTTCGTTGGGACGTGTGCCGAAAGCGATTGGCTTCATCTATCCCAACCGCGATTGCGGAGGCGATATGCGCGACTATGCCGTGTCGGTCGCTCAAGTGGAGCGGGTGACGGGCATGAATTTCTTCTCCCAGCTGGATGATAAGCAGGAGAAGGAACTGGAAAAGGAGTGCAATCCTGCTGCATGGGGCATTTGAGAATGGACAAATATATTGTGAATTTATGAAGAAATACATCAAAGACCTGATTGTGAAAGAGGTGGAGTTCCCTCATGAACTTTACGTCTTGCTGAAACTGACCGACAAGGAGCCGTTGCCTGACACGAGGCCTGGACAGTTTGTGGAAGTGAAGGTGGAGGGGAGTCCGAAGACGTTCTTGCGTCGTCCCATCTCCATCAACTATGTGGATAGAGAGAAGAATGAACTGTGGTTGCTCATCAAGAAGGTGGGCGAGGGCACTCATCGGCTGGCGGAACTGAAAGTGAATGACCGCCTGAATGTGGTGTTTCCGCTGGGCAATGGTTTCTCGCCTGTGCAGAAGAAGGGCGAGAAGGTGCTGCTTGTGGGTGGAGGCGTTGGTATGGCTCCCTTGCTCGACTATGGCAAATATCTGAAGGACAATGGGGCAGAACCGGTCTTTCTGTTGGGTGCCCGTAGCAAGAGCGACCTGCTGGAACAGGACTTGTTTGCTGCCATTGCGCCGGTGCATGTGACGACCGAGGATGGCTCTGAGGGTGAGAGGGGCTTTGTGACCCAGCACTCATTGTTGAACAAGGAGTCCTTTGACCGAATCTCTGTGTGTGGCCCCAAACCGATGATGGTGAGTGTGGCTCGCTATGCTAAAAAGGCAAACACTCCCTGCGAGGTGTCGCTTGAGAACATGATGGCTTGTGGGTTGGGTGCCTGTCTGTGCTGTGTGGAGAAGACGGTGAAGGGCAATGTGTGCGTGTGCAAGGAGGGGCCTGTTTTTGATATGAACGATTTAACTTGGGAGATTTAATCATGGCAGATTTGACGACAAAAATAGCGGGTTTGACGATGAAGAACCCGGTGATGACGGCTTCGGGCACTTTTGGCTATGGAGTGGAGTTTGCCGACTTTGTGAATCTGGAGGACATTGGTGGCATCATTGTGAAGGGCACCACGCTCCATGCACGTGAGGGGAACGACTATCCGCGCATGGTGGAGACAGCCAGCGGCATGCTCAACTGTGTGGGATTGCAGAACAAGGGTGTTGACTATTTCTGCCAGCATATCTATCCTGAAATCAAGGACATCAAGACGAACATGATTGTGAATGTAAGCGGTTCGTCCTTGGAGGATTATGCCGAATGTGCAGCAAGAGTGAACGAACTGGAGAACATTCCAGCCATCGAACTGAACATTTCGTGCCCCAACGTGAAACAGGGCGGCATGGCTTTCGGTGTGACCACCGAAGGAGCGTCGGCGGTGGTGAAGGCGGTGCGCGAGGTGTACAAGAAGACCCTCATAGTGAAGCTTTCGCCCAATGTGACTTCGATTGCCGACATTGCCCTGGCAGTGCAGGATGCTGGTGCTGATGCCGTGTCGCTCATCAACACGCTGATGGGCATGGTCATCGACATCGAGAAACGGAAACCTGTGTTGAGCATCGCCACAGGCGGCATGTCAGGCCCTGCGGTGAAGCCCGTTGCTGTGCGCTGCGTGTGGCAGGTGGCAAAAGCCGTCAACATTCCAGTGGTGGGTCTTGGCGGCATCATGAATGCACAAGATGCCATCGAGTTCTTCCTGGCTGGTGCATCGGCCATCGAGATTGGCACCGCCAACTTCATCGACCCTGCTGTGACGGTGAAAGTGGCAGAGGGCATTGGCGAATGGCTTGACCAGCACGGTTGCGCTTCGGTGGGAGAAATCGTGGGGCAACTGAACGCATAAGGGGGGATGGCATCGTGGGACAACTGAACGCATAAGGGGGGATGGCATCATGTGGCAAACGGAACGCATGATGGATGGCATCTGGCAGGATATTGTTGATGTCTTCTTTTCGGAACAGACACGAAAGCAGAAGTATCGTTATTTCTACGATGCTCTGCACCGTGTGTGCATGGAGAAGACGGAATCTCTGCCTACTGAATACAACGACTTCTTTTCACGCCTTCAGGCGGTTTGCCGACTGACGAACTATCCGCTGCACCCCGTGGACAGCTTTCGTTGGCGTGCTCGACAGGTGTCTCATGGGGGCTTGGAAGTGGATGAACATACATTCCTTGTCGATGTCCGCGTCTTTGTGGATGCGATGGCTCATTTCACAGGCACTTCGGTTCCCGATGCGTTGAAAGGACGTTTGCCGAATGCCGAGCAACTTCCCGTTTCCCGTGAGCAGATGGAGCAGGCCAATCGCCGTAGTCGGCTGCGATTCACCGTGGTGCGGGTTGATGAGCCTTATGTGTATGCGTCCACAAGGGAAATGCCCTCCGACACTCCTTTCCGCATCGATGTCACCGCCAATCCACACACGCTTCAGGCGGCTCAACTGCTGAAGGAGGGCATGCAGTTCAACATTCTCTCTTTCACGCTTGACAGCGAAGGTGTGTATCATCCGCTCTATATCGTGGTGGAACCAGACTTCTTGCTCGATACCACGAGTGTCACGGGATGTGTCAAAAAGTGGGGCGAATCGGCTTTCAATCATTTCATCGACAAATTCTCTCCTTCCGAGAGTACTGTCTATACGCTGTTGGGCGATTTTGCCAATCAGTTTTTGGACGATGTGCTGAATCTTCCCGATGCGACTTATCAAGCTTCAATGCGCAAGGTCTTTGCCGACCGTGCCATCGACATTTCTGCCTGCACGGAAATAGATGCGCAGTTCTTCGAGAACACCAAAAGGCAATTTGCCAACATTCAGCAGGTGGTGGCACAGCTTTACGACCAGCCCTATATGCATCATGGACAGGTGAACATCCACATCGAGCCTTCTTTCTTCTGTGAAGCGTTGGGACTTCAAGGCCGTATGGACTGCTTGATAGACCTTGACGAAGAGGGAAAGAAACTGCTGATAGAGTTGAAATCGGGCAAATGGGACGAGTTCCGAAATCGTCCTCATGAGGAACATCTGATGCAGATGCTGCTCTACAAAGAGATGCTGCACTACAATATGGGCTTGAAACAGACCGATGTGATGGGGCATTTGCTCTATTCCAAATACCCTCATTTGCAGGAGCAGCGCAGTTTTCAGGAGATGGTCTTTCGGGCACTCAACATCCGCAACAACATCGTGGCGATGGAGATGGGACTCCTGCATGGCGAAGCACGTAATTGGGTGCCCAAACTGACTCCGCAGGCCTTGAGGCGCGACCCTCAATGTAATGAAAAGTTTTGGACGGTGTATTGTCTGCCCAAAATCCAAGCGGTCACAGATGCCTTGCATGGAATGGATGAGGTGACGGCAGAGTATTTCTACACGTTCTTGCAGTTTATTGAGCGCGAGCAGTTTGAAAGCAAGATGTGCGACACCCGTCCCGATTCCACACGTGCACTTTCGTCTTTGTGGAATGCCGACCTGAACACCAAGATGGAGAATGGCGACATCTTCCTGAATTTGCGCCTTGCCGACCTTCGTATGAAAGACGGGGTGGATGCCGTTTGTCTTGAACGTGCAGACGAGGAGGACACACAACCGAACTTTCGTATTGGAGATGCCGTTATTTTGTATAAACGAAATACAGAAAAGGACTCTGCTGTCACTCAGCAGGTCGTTCGTTGCAGCGTGGAGTCTTACGACTCGGAACGCATCTGGCTGAAACTTCGCTATCCGCAGCGCAGCCAAAAAATCTTTGGACGCAATGACCTTTTTGCCATCGAACATGACCATGTGGATGCCAATTTCAGAAGCCTCTACAGTGGAATCTTCTCACTCCTCACTTGTGCGAAAAGTCGGCGTGACCTGCTCTTGTGTCAACGTGAAGCTACCGAGGAGGATATGTTCTTGCTGATGGGGCCTCCTGGAACAGGCAAGACATCCGTTGCTCTCAAGAAGATGGTGGAAGACCACTTGCGGCAATCGCATAACATTCTCCTGTTGGCCTATACCAACCGTGCCGTCGATGAGATTTGCGAGATGTTGTCCACCATCGCTGTTTCTTCAGAAAAAGCATTTTCTCCAGAAAGCACGTCTTCTTCTGAAGAACCGTCCACTCTTTCCTATATCCGTCTTGGACGCGAACTCTCTTGCGCACCGCATTTCCGTTCCCATTTGCTTCTCAACACGATTGCCACCTTGTCCAATCGTCAGGAGGTGCTGCGGAAGATTGAGCACACCTCTGTATTTGTCAGCACGGTGGCTTCGATGAACAGCCACATGGCTCTTTTCCGTCTGAAACATTTTCAGGTGGTCATCTTCGACGAAGCCTCACAAATCTTGGAACCACAAATCATGGGCATCCTCACCTCCACAGCCATCGACAAGTTCATCATGATTGGTGACCACAAGCAACTTCCTGCGGTGGTGGTGCAGAATGAGGCACGTTCGGCGGTGTCGTCGCCTTTGCTACATGCCATAGGGTTGACCAACTGCCGCAACTCCCTCTTTGAACGTCTTTACGAGCAGAACCGCCACAATCATAAGGTGGTGTCGATGCTTGACCACCAAGGGCGCATGCACCCTGTGATAGCCGACTTTGCTTCCGAAGCTTTCTATGAGGGGAGGCTCCAACCGGTGGGTTTACCTCATCAGGAGGAAGTGCTGCCTTATCGTGTCTTCGATGCCCAGCATCCCATCGAAAGTTTGGTGGCCACCCATCGCTGTGCCTTCATCAATGTGCCTCGTCCATCCCTCGAAGAGCGGATGCCCAAAGCGAATCTGCTTGAAGCTAAAATCATTGCCCAACTGGTAAAAGTAATTGTTTCATTATATCAGCGGAATGAACTCTCATTCAATCCTTTGCATCAGTTGGGAATCATTGTTCCTTTCCGTCGCCAGATTGCCTTGGTACGTACAGAAGTGGCGAAACTTTTGCCCGATGTGGCACCCGACTTGGTGATAGATACGGTGGAACGCTATCAGGGTTCACAACGCGACATTATTATCTATGGAACCACTATCACTCAGCGTTATGAACTCGACATTCTTTCCAATCTGACAGAAACTCCTTCGGGGGTGGTTGACCGCAAACTGAATGTGGCCATCACCCGTGCCCGCAAGCAACTCTTTCTGCTCGGCAACGAAAAACTGCTGACACAGAACGTTCTGTATCAGCAGTTCATCAATTATTGCCGCAAAGGGGTGTGAGGGAGTTTTTACTCCACACCATGCATCATCTTCTTCAGCACAGGATAGAGGCAGAAGAGGATGACTGCTGCCACACCAGCCATCACGGCGAAGAGGGTGAAGAAATCGGTGAGGCTGGCAATTTCAAACCCCATGAAATAGTGTACAGGCTGCTCGGCTGTAGGCAGGAGCGTGGCCAGATTGCCTGCAAGGATGTTGCTGGCCGCATTGCTCATGAACCACACGCCCATCAGGAGTGAAGCCAGATGCACGGGCGAGAGTTTGTTCACCATCGAAAGGCCAATCGGCGAGAGTGAAAGTTCGCCAATGGTGTGGATGAAATAGAGGATGAAGAGCCACCACATGGAAGCCTTCTGGCCTGCCTCCAGACCGTTGGTGCCGTAGGCGATGACTGCATAGCCGATGGCGAGAAGGAGGAGGCCGATGGCCTGCTTCACGGGTGATGGAGGTTCTTTCTTATACTTAGCTAAAGTTTCCCACAGCGTTGCCATGATTGGTGCAAATGCCACCACCACGATTGGATTGATGGATTGGAACCAAGTGGTTGGCATCTCCCACGAACCAATGGTGCGGTCGCATTGCTGGTCGGCAAAGATGGTGAGCGATGAACCTGCCTGCTCGAAGGCACTCCAGAAGAAGATGACGAACACGGCGATGATGTAGATGACACCGATGCGCTGCTTCTCCACGCTGGTCAATCCTCGGTCGGTGATGATGAAGATGGGCAGCGCGATGGAGATGGCATAGATGGCTGCAGAAATGTAGTCGTTGAAGTTTTTGACATCGAGAGTGAAGAGGAAGAACAATATGACTGCCGCGATGAGGCATCCCCACAAGCGCAGCGGTGAGTTCTTTGCTTCGGGCTTGGGCATGGCGTTGTCGGGGTTCTTTGGCATATCTCCCTTCAGTTCCAGGTCTTCTTCGCCTGCTTGCATGTCCTTCAGTTTCAGGAGTTGGCTTTGTGCTGGTGGAAGTCCGATGGGGAGTCCTTCAGGGGTGTTGAGATATTTCTTCTTGCCAATCATGAACACCACCACCGAGAGAATCATGGCGATGCCTGCACAGAAAAAGCCCCACTTGAAAGCGCCAGGGTTCATCCAGTTGCCGTCGGCTGCCACCGAACCGCACACGAACGGCGCAATGAGCGCACCTGTGTTGATGCCCATATAGAAGATGGTGAAGGCTGAGTCCTTGCGGTGATCCTGGGGGGCATAGAGGTCGCCCACCATCGTGGAGATGTTCGGCTTGAAGAAGCCGTTGCCGATGATGAGTGCGCCCAAGCCGATGAACATCAGCGTGAGAGCCAGTTCGTTGTTCACCGAGGTGTCTATCACGCCGCCTTCGGTTGGGTTGGAGAAGATGCTCTGCTGCACCACGCAGGCAGAAGAAAACATGAGGAACTGTCCGATTGCCATCACGATGCCGCCCACGATGATGCTGCGACGGTTGCCCCAGTAGCGGTCGGCGATGTAGCCGCCCAAGAGGGGGGTGAGATAGACAAGTCCTGTGTAGGAGCCGTAAATCTGACTTGCGTCGGCGCTGTTGAAGAATGCCGCCACAAGGTAGAGGGTGAAGAGTGCGCGCATGCCATAGTAGCTGAAGCGCTCTGCCATTTCTGTCACAAACAGCAGGTAGAGACCTTTTGGATGTCCTTTTTGTGCCATAGTATCGTTTATCCTTATATAGCTGTTTTTTGTCGTTCCGTTCCGGTTGCAGCCTTATTTGTTGTTTCTCTGTTCCTGTTGTTGTTTCAAGATTTCCAACTGCTTTTCCTGCATGGCCTGGAGGCGTTCCATGATGCTGGAGGTCTTCTTCTTGTCGCCAGCATTGGCCTTGCGCTCGGCGTGACGCTTCTCCAGTTTCTCCAGGAGCTTGGCATCGTCGGTTGTCTTGCGGAGGAACCACATCATGATGATGCTGACCAGACCTGAAATGAAGTAGTACCAGTTCAGACCTGCGCTGTAACTGTTGAAGGAGAAGAAGAAGATGACGGGCATCAGATAGGTCATCCATTTCATCATGCTCATCTGCTGCTGTTGCTCTTCGGTCATGGCATACTGCTGCTGACGCTGGGTAATCATCGAGTTGAACACGGTCGATACGCACCACAGGATGCAGAAGAGCGACAGGTGGTCGCCGATGCCCCAGATGTTGAAGCCCCAGTTGATGATGTCGTCGTAGGTGGAAAGGTCGTCTGCCCACAGGAACGATTCGCCGCGCATTTCGATGTAGTTGGGGATGAAGTTGAAGAGCGCAATCCAGATGGGCATCTGAATGACCATAGGCAGGCAGCCGCCCATAGGACTTACGCCATATTCGTTGTAGAGTTTCATCACCTCCTGCTGTTTCAGCATCGCGTCCTCCTTCTTCGGATATTTGGCACTGATTTCGTCCATCTTCGGGCGCAGCACACGCATGTTGGCAGAAGCGATGTAGGACTTCTTCATCAGCGGATAGACGAGGAACTTCACGATGAGCGTGAGCAGCACGAGCACGATGCCCATGTTCAGGCCGAGGCTCGTGAGGAAGTCGAAGGCATAGAGGAAGATGAAGCGGTTGATCCATTTGATGACTGGCCAACCCATATAGACGAGCGACTGCAAGTCGAGGTCGTCGCCCGATGCCAGCAGTTTCTCGTTCTCTTTCAGTGTGGAGAATTTGTTGGGGCCGAGATAGAGGTGGAAGCTGCTTGGCTTCACGCCTTTTGTGTCGAAGTCGGCGGCAAATGAAGTCTTGTAGGTCTTCAGATAGCCCGAACCTTTCTCCAGTTGCTCCGATGACATACGGCTGATGGAGAGTGGGTCTTCGGCAATGAATATCTGGCTGAAGAACTGTGTCTTATAGGTAATCCATTTAACCTTTTCTTCAAATTCGTCCTCGTCCTCATCACCACCCGTTGTGGAGAGCTCGTGTGTGTCGCCATCCATCTCGCGGTAGGTCACGGTGGAGTAGCGGGTTTCAAAGTCATAGCCTTTCTCCTGCTGCTTCATGTCTTCCGTCCACTCAATCTGCATGGCATTCGTCTTTGAGGGGAAGAAGCCCTCCAGGCCGTTGGCCTTCACGTCCATGTCGAGAATGTAGGAGTTGGGCTTGAGCGAGTAGATGATGTCGAGCGAACCGCCAGCCACAGGCAGGTGCATGGTCACACCTGTTTTCGATGTTTCTGTCGGGGTGAAGAAGAGTTCGTCCGTCACGATGTTGGCGGTCTTGCCGTCCAGCATGAAACGCATGTTTTGGTCAATGCCGTCGAAGAGCACCACGTTGCCTCCTTCGCGGCTCTTGTAGGTGCTGTCTTTCAGTTCCACCTTCTGCAGTTGTCCGCCTTTGTTGGTCAGCGTCACGCGCAGCAGTTCGTTTTCAATCACCGTTGTGCTCACCTTGCCTTGGCGCGCCTCGAAGAGCGGGTTGAGGGTGTCGGTAGCCTCTTCTGCTTTCTTTTCCAATTCCTTTTGCTTCACCTTGGCCTCCTTCAGCGCTTCCACTTGGGCTATGGAGTCGAGCACCATCTGCTCCTCCATCTGACTGCGGCGCGCATAGTTCTCGTAGGCCATGAAGCCGAAAACCACCAATGCCATCAGCACAAAGGCTGTGAGTGTGTTTTTGTTCATTTCTTTATCTTATTATTTAGATGTTTTCCTTAAATTTTCAAAAAATCGTGCAAAATTACGAAAAAAAGCTGAAATCTCACGCATGAAAGCTTCTTTTAATCGGATTTTGTCGTACTTTTGCAAAAGATTAACATAAAAAGCAAAAGAAATGAAAACAAAATTGTTGATGCTGCTGGCTGTCTTCACCCTGGCGATGGGTGTGCAAGCCAAGAAATTTCCGCAGATAAAATTTGAGAAGACCACGATTGACATGGGCACCTTCTCGATGGATGACGCTGTGCAGAAATGCACGTTCAAGTTTACCAATGTGGGCAATGCCAAGTTGATTATCACTGAGGTTCACACTTCGTGTGGCTGTACGGTGGCTAACTATCCCAAAGATTTTATCGCTCCTGGTGCTTCGGGCGAAATCACCGTCACATACGATGGTTCCAACAAGACGCCTGGACCTGTCAATAAGAACATTCAGATATTCTCCAACTGCAAGGAGGAACTAACCCGCATCTTCATTAAGGGCTACATGACCGATGTGCCTGTCAGCAAGAAGACCAAGAAATAAGTAGCAATTCGACAAAAGCGGTGGCGGTGTAGGAAGTTCTACATCGCCACCGCTTTTATTATGCCGTTTCTGCCATCTTGCTTATTTCGCTTTCACCATCTCGCTTATTTCTTTTTCCCCATCTTGCTTGTTCCGAAAAATGATTTGTACACACCCCAGTGTAGCAAGTGCTACACACCCACTGTAGCAGTTGCTACACTGGCGGTGTAGTAAATGCTACACTGGCACTGTAGCAAATGTTACACTTTCTGCTGTCAGTGTGTAGGTGTGCCGTTCTTCCGCTACTCATCGTGTAAGGGCGAAATGCGCCTTTGCGCCAGCCATGAACCAGACACCAGGCTGCTGGATGTTGGCAAAGTCGTAGTATTTGTGGTTGGTCAGGTTGTTGGCTTGAGCATAGAGGGTGTAATGGGGAAGTGTCCACTGCACTTTCACGTCGAGTGTGCCGAAGGTGCCAAATGACTGATGTTCACCCGTCTTGGCATTGTCGAACTCGCCTTCACGATTCTTGAGCGTGAAGTCCCATTGGGCACTGACACGTCGCACGATGCGATGCTGCAGGGATGCGACAAACTTGTGGCGCAGGAAGGTCATGCGCGAGGCGTAGTTGGCACTCTGCTCGGTGCGGGTGCGATACTTGTAGTTGTAGCAATAGCTGAGCGTGAGGTGCTGCAGGAGGGCTTGCTCTCCCCACCGATGGGCAAAGTTGAAGCTTGCCAAAGCCTCTGCACCGACATTGTCGATGTTGCTGTTCGCTGTGGTGTAAACCGTTGCGTCGGTGTATTTCACCCAGTCAATCATGTCGGTGCCTCGACGGTAGAAGCCTTTGAGTTGCAGACGGATGAAGTTGCCGGTGTAGCTGGTGCCGAGGTGCCAGTCGGTACTCTTTTCGGGCTTCAGTTCGCTATTGCCGAGCAAGCCGGGGCCGTTGTAGTAGAGGTCGGTGTAGGTGGGGGTGCGGAGGCTCTGATTGAAGGAGGCGAAGAACTTCCATTGCGGAGTGGCGCGCCAGGAGAGGTCGATGCCTGGATAGAGGTGCATGCCGCCGGCAACGGAGGTGTTGTGGTTGGCAAGCATGCCGAGCGAGATGGTGAAGTGGGGAAGCAGGATGTCGTGTTCGAGATAAAGGCCGAGGTTGCTGCGCCCATCTTTATATTTATAGTATTCATCATGGCCCGGCACCTTGTACTTGTGCCAATCTTCTTCGGCTATCTCCTTGCCCAATCGGGTGGAGAGAATGTTCTCGCGGCGAAACTCGACACCGACAGCCGTCTTGCCAAGTGCCCAGGTGGTGTAGGCATTGAGGTTGGCTCCATAGACGTTCGTCTGGTGAAAATTCTGATAGGCCGATGGATTGGCGCGCCACCACACATAGTGGTCGAGCGAACGGTTCCAATACACTTGTGCCGGCACATGGATTCGTCCTTTGTATTCGGCTTGTGCTGCCACGAGATAGCGGCGGTCCTGTTCGTACTGTGTGTCGGAGCCTGTTCCGTAGAAAGTGTTGGCGCCATAGTTCATCGTGCTCAACCCTGCTTGCAGTGTGGCATCGAAATGGGCGGAGGTGTAGCGGCTGTTCCAATAGGCATTGCCCTTGTTGAAGTCGTCGTTGCCGCTGCCGCCGTCGCTGCGGGCATAGCCTCCACTCAAGCGGTGGTGGAAGTGGCTGTTCTTCAGCGCCACATGGGCGTTGGTGCCGAATGTGCCGTAGGAACCGCCTTGCACATGGGCACCCACGTTGCTCTCCTTTTCCGTGCGTGTGACGATGTTGATGGCTCCGGCAAAGGCTTGGCTGCCATACACGCGGCTGGCTCCGCCTTCGATGACCTCGATGCGCTCGATGTCATCGACATTGACAGGCAAATCGACCGTGAGGTGGCCAGTGTGGGGATTGCTGATGTTGATGCCGTTGAGCAGCACGGTGAGTTGGTCTTCGGTGCCGCCGTTCACACCGATGTCTGTCTGGATGCCGAAGCCTCCTCGTTGGCGCACATCCACGCCGGCGGCGAGTTTCAGCAGGTCGTTGACCGAATGGGCACTGGCGGCTTCGATGTCCTGACGGGTGATGACCTGCACGAGGCGCACGGCTTTGTCGGCTGGCAGCGGGGCACGTGTGGCGGTCACTTCTGTTTCTTGCAGTTGGAGTTCGTAGGCGGTTTTCTCGGTTTGTGCCAAGGATGCACAGGCAACCATCGCCAGAGTTGCCGCAAAAAGTATCTTTCTCATGTTGTTTTTGTCTAAAAGAATTTCCCGATGATTTCAATTTTCTCACTTCGGCTGATGCCTCCAGGGTTGGTGCCTGGCCAACCCTCTGGAACACTCATGTTCCATTGCTGATAATAGTCTTTCCAGAACTGGGTGATGCAGCCGCTCTTGTCGTGAAACGACATGGGTTGCTGAGGAAAGATGGGATTGCCTTCGGCATCAAAATAGGAGAAATGAACCAGCTCGCTGCAATAGATGGCAGAATCGCTTGGCAGGTATTGCTCATCGTAAGGTCTGCCAAGAAAAGTCTTTGCCTTTTCTACTGCGGCAGCAGCAGGCGAGGTGTCCTTCAACCGTCCGAGCAGCACCATTGGATGGCCTGCTGACGTGTGGTCGCTGTGGACAAAAAAGGAATCGATGGGATTGAGCCACACACCGTGTTTGCTCGATGCTTCGAGTGCATAGATGCGTCCGTCGGACTCTTTGCACACGATGGCTACATGAGAAACTCGCTGAAGGTCGATGCCTTCAGTTACTGTGACGATGGCTTGCGCTAAGCCATCACGCGAGGGACTTGCCACATTGAACAGCAAGTCACCGTTTTGAAGCGCGGAGAGGTCTAAAAGTTCATCTTCTGAACCCGACGATGCCGAAGCCGTGGTCTCTTCTTCATCAGTAGCAGGACGTTGGCTCATGACCATCTTGGCTGCCGAAGAATCGGGACAGGCCGCAGCCAATGTGGCCACACTCAACACGCCGATGCGAATCTCCCTGCCGAGGCTTAGGAAGATGGCGTCGCGGTGGCGAGTGAACTGGTGCCACACGATTGCCTCCGTCTTCTTGAAAGTTGTTTTTTTCATTGTTTGTTGTTTTTTTTTGTTTTTGCTAGGAGTTCTAGGCTTTCCTAGGCTTTCCTAGGCTTTCCTAGGTTTTCCTAGGTTCTCCTAGGCTTTCCTTGGTTTCCCAGGCTCTCCTAGGTTTTCCTAGGCTCTCCTAAGTTTTCCTAGGTTCTCCTAGTCTTTCTTTTTTATTGCCGCTTCAAGTTTCTCTCTGCGTCCATTCGCAGGAAGATGAACAGCAACAGCGTGAAGCCCCACAGTGATGAGCCTCCATAACTGAAGAAGGGTAGCGGAATGCCGATGACTGGGGTCAAACCGAGCACCATGCCCACATTGATGAACAAGTGGAAGAGGAAAATGCACATCACACTATAGCCATAGACGCGTCCCATCGTGTCGGGCTGCCGTTCTGCCACAACGATGAGTCGCCAGATGAACAGGAGATAGACGATGAGCACTCCTGCCGAACCGACAAAGCCTTCTTCTTCGCCTACGGTGCAGAAAATGAAGTCGGTGTGTTGTTCGGGCACATAGCGGAGTTTGGTTTGGGTGCCATTGAGGAATCCTTTGCCAAACAATCCACCTGATCCGATGGCGATTTTTGCCTGATTGACATTGTAGCCAGCACCTCGGGGGTCATCCTTCATGCCAAGCAGTACTTCGATGCGGATGCGCTGGTGGTCGTCCAAGCGTTCAAAGAGGGAGTCGGTGATGTAGAAGAAAGAGGTGGATATGATGGCAAAGAGTGCGATAAGTCCGTAGCGGATGAGTCGGGTGTAGATAGCCAGCCCAATGATGTAGCCTATCATGAGGAGGCAGAATCCGACCATGACATAGCAGACGTTGAAAGGAATGACGAAAATGGAAAAGAGCATGGCTAAAGCAGTGCCTCCGAAACAGGTGTAAGCCATGATTTTGACGGCTTGTCTGTTACGGCAATACACCCACACCATTCCGATGGTGAAGAGCATGGCCATCAGCAGCACCGAGAACTCTCCGATGGAGACGGGCATGTTGTCGATGTAGCTTTCGCTGAATTTCATGCCCACCACAAAATAGGTCACGCAGGCAAAGCCCGTGAAAAGGAGGGAACCGGTCATGCCTTCACGATAGAGCATGAGGAAAAAGGCAAAATAGACGAGCGCGGAGCCTGTTTCTTTCTGGGCGATGATGAGCAACATCGGAAGGAGAATGATGCCGATGGCTGTTCCGATGTCCTTGAGATTCTTGATGTTATAGCCATATCTGTCCATGAGCTTTCCAAGCGCCAAAGCTACAGAGAACTTGGCAAACTCGGCTGGCTGAATCTTGACAGAAGAGCCAATGGGCAACCACGAATGGGAACCTTTGGTGTCGGGGGCAATGATGATGGTGACAGCCAGCAGCACCATCATAAAGATGTAGGTGATGTAGGCGGTGGTGTCGTAGATGCGTTTTTCGATGAGCATGAGTGCTGCTGCCAGCACCAATGAGGTGCCTGCCCATACAATCTGCTTGCCCGAATTGGTTTCCCAACTGAAGAGGTCGGGATTGTTGAAGTCGTAGCAGGCACCGCACACGCTGAACCAGCCCCACACGATGAGTATCACGTAGAGCAGGATGGTCATCCAGTCGATGCTGAGGAAAATGCCTTTACTACCTTGCTCTTGTTCCATAGTCGATATGTCTTTGGCGGAACATCTCAGCCTTTGCCTGACTGGCAGGAGAGAGTTCGCCGTTGATGTATTGTTCCATAATCAAAGCACCAATAGGCACTCCGTAAGTGGCACCGAAACCGCCGTTTTCCACATAAACAGCCACGGCAATCTTGGGGTCTTCCATCGGAGCGAAACCCATGAAGGCAGAGTGGTCTTTGCCTCGGTTTTGTGCCGTACCAGTCTTTCCGCACACGGCATACTTGGGGTTGTTGGCACCACGGCAAGTACCACCCAGAACGGCCTTGCGCATACCTTCCGCAACCATCTGGTAGTATTGCTTATCGACCTTGGTCTTGTGCTTCACCAGCAGACTGTCTGCCAGTTGACCTCCTTCGATTTTCTTGACGATGTGCGGGGTGATGTAGTAGCCCCGATTGGCGATGGTGGCTCCGAGGTTGGCTATCTGCAAAGGGGTGAGCGTCACTTCACCTTGCCCGATGGCGATGGAGATGACTCCGAGTGCATTCCATTTCCCCAACCGCCGGTCGTAGTAGTCGGCATTAGGTATCATGCCCCGAGCCTCACCTGGGAGGTCTATGCCCAGTTTGTAGCCGAAGCCCATTGACACCATGTAGTCTTTCCATGTGGTGATGGCTTCTTGTATGGTCTTGTATTTCTGACGGTTGTTCAGCATGTGGAAAAGTCCCCAGCAGAAATAGCCGTTGCACGAAGTGGCAATGGCTGGAATGAGGGGCAGGGGAGCACCGTGGCCGTGGCAACCCACTTTCATGCCGCCGAAACGGAAACCGCGACTGCACGGATAGGCGGTGGAGGAGGTGATGATGCCTTCTTGCAGGAAGGTGAGTCCTTGCGATGTCTTGAAAGTGGACCCCGGAGGATAGGTGCCGGAGATGGCGCGGTTGAGCATCGGCTTCATGGGGTCGCGCTGCATCTCCATCATCTGTACACCACGTTGCTTGCCCTCCATGCGGTGAGGGTCATAACTGGGTGCGCTGACCATGCAGAGAATTTCGCCTGTCTTTGGCTCGATAGCCACAATGGCACCCATCTTTCCTTCCATCAGGCGTTCGCCCAAGGCTTGCAGCTTGGCATCGATGGAAAGGGTGATGTTCTTGCCAGGAACAGGTTTGCGGTCGAACTCCCCATTGCGATAGTGTCCCTGAATGCGTCCACGGGAATCGCGGAGCAGAATCTCCACGCCCTTCACGCCTCGAAGTTCTGCCTCATAACTGCGTTCCACACCTTGCTTGCCAATGTAGTCGCCTGGGGTGTAGTAGCTGTCTTTTTCCACTTCGGCAGATGACACTTCCGCCACATCGCCCAAGATGTGAGCACAATGGTCGGTGGCATAACGTCGGATGGTGCGTTCGCGGAGATAGAAACCGTGAAAACGAAACATCTTTTCCTGAAAGATGCCATACTCCTGTGCTGAAATCTGCGGCATGAAGAGTTGCTGTGTGTAAGTGGAATAGCCAGGATTTTTGTTGCGGTCTTTGATGGTAGCCATGCGTTCGTCGAACTGTTGGCGAGTGATGCCAACTGTCTGGCAGAAGTCGAGTGTGTCAAGATTGTTGACTTCACGCATAATCACCATGATGTCATAGGCAGGCTGATTGAAGACCAGCAAGCTGTCGTTGCGGTCGTAGATAGTGCCACGTGCAGGGAAAATGACGTTGTTGAAAAAGGCGTTGTTGTCGGCACGGCTCTTGTATTCCTCGTCAGAGAGTTGAAGAAAGGCCAGTCGCACGATATAACACACTACGATAGCCAATGCGATGCCGCCAAGCACAAACTTCCGATATTCGTAGAGGTGATTCTTCATGGCGGCTTATGCGTGATGTTTTTTCTTTTGTTTTGAATGTACCAACAACTCGATGAAGACGATGATGATAGTGGTCAGGACGGAACCGCCAAGAATAGAGGTGAGGGTCAGTATCCAGTCGGCCAGCGTGAAAGCATCGAGCAGATAGAAAGCACCATGCAGGATGAGCATGACCAGGAAGGTGTAGAGGATGTAGTTCCAGAAGCCCAGTGTGAGGAACGAAGGCTTGAAATCGTCGGCGGCATCGCGTGGGGTGAACATTTTGAGAATGAGGGGTTGCACCATAGCAATCAGGGTGCAGGATGCCGATGCCATGCCGGCGGTGTTGCTGAAGATGTCGAAAAGAAGACCTGTGATGAATCCCCATGTCAGCACGCTGATGCGTGACGAATTGTGCCGAAAACAAACTACCATGTATCCCATCACCAATGGGGTGATGTATCCCATCAGATGTATGTGGTTGAACACTAACACCTGAAAGAACAATAGGATAAGGAGTCTGAAAAAACGTGATATGTAGATAGAACTCATCTTATGGGATTGTCGGGCTTTTCGGTTGCTTCTTTTAGTTGCTCCAGCATCGTGCTGTCAGCTTTCTCGGGGTTCTGGGCAATTTCTTCCAGCATGTGTCGCTCGGCTGAGGTGTAGTTGGTGATGACTGAAACTTCCCGTAAGGTGGTGAAGTTGGTGAACAGCCTCACTTTGAGCATGTAGGACATACCGTCGGAAGAGTCGCCGATACGCACCACCTGTCCGATGGGAAGTCCTGCAGGAAAAACGTCTGAATAGCCGTTGGTTTCAACGATTTCCTTCACCTTCACGGGTGCATGGCGTGGTATGCTGGTGATATAGGCGATGTTGGCGTATCCACGTTCCCAGATGAGGGAACCGAAATACTCCGAATGGCGCAGCCGGCAACTCACCTTGCTGTTGGTGTTGAGCAGGGGAATGACGATGCTGTAGTGGCGGCTGGTCATGTAAACAATGCCCACCACACCTTGAGAACAGATGACACCCATTTCGGGACGGATGCCATCGGCTTCTCCCTTGTTGATGGTGATGAGGTTGTTGGACTTGTGCAAGGTCATGTTGACCACTTGTGCCGAAACCAGTTCGTACTTCAAGGGGAGAGCAGGCATACGCTTGACGCTGTCTTGCGCCATTTGTTGCTGCATTTCAAGGAGTTTTTTCCGCAGATACTGGTTCTTTGCCTCGAGTGCCTGATTTTCCTCTTTCAGATGCAGATATGATGTAATGCTGCTAATGACGTTGTAGGTTGTGCCTACTACGTCATTAGCAGTTGTAAAATATACACTTTTTTGGTATCCATTGTGGCTGAAAAGAAAGGCAAGGCTTATCACTTCCAGCAGGATGAATACAAACCAGTGTTTTTTCTGTATGATTAAGTCAATCAGTGCGCGCATGGCACGTTTATCGCATCAGGAACGGGTAATTGTTAACATTCTTCAAGGCGATACCCGTACCCTTGGCAACAGAGTGCAGAGGGTCATCGTCCACATGGAATGGAATCTGAATCTTTTCGGAGAGTCGCTTGTCGAGGCCGCGCAGAAGGGCACCACCACCAGTCAGCCAGATGCCGTTCTTCACGATGTCGGCATAGAGTTCAGGTGGAGTGACTTCCAGTGCCTGAAGCACCGCCGTTTCAATCTTGGCGATGGTCTTGTCGATGCAGTGTGCAATTTCCTGATAGCAGACAGAAATCTCCAGTGGCAGGGCAGTGATACGGTTAGGGCCGTGCACGGTATAGTCTTCGGGTGCCTCGTCGCCAAGGTCTGGAAGTGCTGAACCCACATTGATTTTGATGCGTTCAGCCATACGCTCGGACACCTTCACGTTGTGCTGACGAGCCATATAGTCCTGAATGTCAGCTGTCAGTTCGTCGCCTGCCACACGGATGGAGTTGTTGCTCACGATACCGCCCAAAGAGATGACGGCGATTTCGGTAGAACCACCACCTATATCGACAATCATCTGACCCTCTGCTGCTTCCACGTCGATGCCACATCCGATGGCTGCTGCCATTGGCTCGAAGATGAGATAGACATCGCGGCCGCCTGAGTGTTCGGCACTATCGCGCACGGCACGAAGTTCCACTTCGGTCGAACCTGAAGGAACGCCAATCACCATGCGGAGTGAAGGAGTGAAGAGGTGGTGTCCTGTCTTGACCATCTTGATAAGTCCGCGCATCATCTGTTCGCAGGCATAGAAGTCGGCTATCACACCGTCGCGCAGTGGACGGCTGGTGCGGATGCCTTCATGCTCCTTTCCGAACATCATCTTGGCCTTGTTTCCCACCGCAATCATCTTGTTCGTTTTCTTGTCAAGGGCTACCACCGATGGCTCGTCCACCACAATTTTTCCGTTACAGGTGATGATGGTGTTAGCAGTGCCGAGGTCCATCGCTATATCTTGTGTCAAAGAGAAAAATCCCATAATCTTATTTACAATTGGACAAATTACGATTTACTATTTAGAGCCCTCACTTTTTATTTTGCAAAATACTCGTGAATGGCGGTGTCGTAGTGGCTTGATGTGGCAAAAGCACGCTCGGCAAACTGCTTGCGCTGTGCCTTTGTTGTCTCAGCACCCTGTGCTTTCACGATGTCGAGCAGAGGCTTATATTCAGCCTTGCTGGGCACGATGACCACATCGTTGAAGTTCTTGGCAGCTGCGCGAATGAGCGAAATGCCACCGATGTCAATCTTCTCGATGATGGTAGGCTCGTCGTTGGTGTTGGCCACAGTTTCCTCGAAAGGATAGAGGTCAACGATGACGAGGTCGATTTCTGGAATCTCATATTTAGCCATTTCCTGCTGGTCGCTTTCCAGTTCGCGGCGACCCAGGATGCCACCAAACACTTTGGGGTGGAGTGTTTTAACGCGTCCGCCCAAGATTGATGGATATGTAGTCAGTTCCTCCACTTTCTGGCATGGATAACCGAGACTTTCGATGAATGCTTGTGTGCCCCCTGTAGAAAGGAATTTTACCCCATTTTTGTTCAGCTCTGCAAGTAATTCTTCTAATCCATCTTTGTGGAATACCGAAACAAGAGCCGTCTTGATTTTCTTTGTGTCAGCCATTTTCTCCTAAATTTATATGTATGAATAACTTCTTGATTCAAGTTTTGCTGTGTACGCACACAACAGTGCGTTGACAACTGCTTTTTGAACTGCAAAGTTAGGTATTTCTTGCGATAGATATGGAAAGAATTTCGTTTTTTTCCATCTTTATAGAGAAAAATCTTGTGAGAATGAAAACTTTGTGCTAATTTTGAACTCTGAAACGTCAAAAGTGAAATTTATGAAACAACTCACACTCCTGTTTTTCTTCCTTTTTTTCGTGTCTGCCAAGGCACAGTTTTTCTATGGATTTCCCCCTGCACAAAGGGTGGAGCAGAAGAAGGAAAAATATACAGCACCCACCTACAAGAAGGGGGAAGCGGGCATTGAAGCCTTTATTCAGAAGAACTTCCGTCAAAGTGAAAATCGTGAACGCGTTGACGGTAAGATTATCGTGGCAGTCATCACCGATGCCAAAGGTAAACCTGTTGAAACACATATCGTTCGCTCGTTGACAAAAGCCTTGGATGAAGAGGCTGTGAGAGTGTGTCGAAAGATGCGTTTCAAACCCGCCACTTTGGGAAAAAAGAAGGTGAAGGGACGCATTGATATCACTTTTCCCATCCAGCATGGCAGAATCTCTTATGTGGATATCCCGACAATAGAGGTCTGACACAACTCTCCAAATAGATGTGTTAAAAGCGATGTGCCCCATGTCGGTTGACCGACATGGGGCACATCGCTTTTGGAGTTCTTTCAGTTGGGAATCTTTCACCTTATTTCCACAAACAAGGTGCTGCTGGTGTTTTGCTTGCCGGCATAGAGCGTGTTGAGACAAATGCCAACCGCCTGACCTCGTTTGGCACGGTCGCAAAGTATGCGTCCTGTGTAGCGAATTTTCTGTCCAGGACGCAACGTCGTGGTGAGCGAAGGGGAAAGCCTGAAGCGTTTTTCGTCATCGACTTTTAGGAAGATAATCACATCGTTCAGCACCGAGTTGGAGGTGTTGGTGATGTAGCCTTCCACTTCGATGGTTTCTCCCTTCGAAATGTAGCCCGTACCGTCTATGTCCATGAATGTGAGGTCGGAAATGCTGATAACGGTATTTGTATGGACTTGATAGGTGCTACCAGAAATTCCTTGATTGGTATCATTTGAATTTCCTTGATAGGCCCCCCCGCCAATCTGGTAGTCGGGGGTGTTGTCATAGCCACCTGTGGTGCGCCTGTTCTCTCGGGTGTCGTAATCGCTGTAACCATCTCCGTAGCCGTCACGTCGGCGGGCTTCCGCTTTTTCTTTCTGTTCAATCTGGCTGGCGATGCCCACTCCGAGGGCGGCACCGATGCCCATGCCGATGAGGCTACCGAGGGCGGCATTGCCTCCACGGTAGTAGCGTCCGTGTCTGTGACCGCCAGAGAGGTAACCGACAGCACTACCTACATGACTGCCAATCATGGCTCCTGTCACTCCGCCTGCTGCCTGATATGAACTTTCGCAACTGCTGGCCAGCAGGAGGGTGGCCAATGCTAAACATGTGATTTTGGTCGCTTTCATTGTTTCTTGTTTTTTTTGAGATTGTTGAACATGTTTTTGTCATTCGGTTGCTCTCTCTTCTATATAATTGTCAATCAATCTTCTGGCTATCGACATCTTGTCGGGAATAGGGGGGAGGTTCTTTCGGTTGAACCATCCTGCCTTGCTCAGTTCTTTTTCTTGCAGATGCAGTTCTCCAGCCTCGTAGTCGGCTGTGAAGCCAATCATGATGCCACACGGGTAAGGCCAAGGCTGACTGCCGAAGTAGCGTATGTTCTTGATTGCAAGACCCACTTCTTCCATCACTTCACGCTTCACACATTGTTCCAGCGTTTCGCCTGTCTCTACAAAACCTGCCACCAATCCGTACATCTCGCTTCGGCGGAAATTCTTCGCGTGAACCAGCAGGATGTCATCTCCACGTCTGATTCTCACGATGATGGCAGGGCTGACCTGTGGCCACACTTCCTTTCCGCAATGGGTGCATTGCTTGCTGATGATGGTGTTGCGCTTCATCGGCGCGCCACACACGCCGCAATATCGGGTGTTGCTGTCCCAATAGAGCAGTTCGGCACCCTTGCCCGCCGTATTGTAGAGCGCATGCGGCAGCACGTTCCACGTTTCGCGCAGCCCCATCGTCACATATCCTTTCATGTCCTGTGGAGGTGTGTTGAGACTGTAGGCAATGCAGGGCACACCTTCCAGCGGAGGCAGTTCCTGCCGTGGT
Organism: uncultured Prevotellaceae bacterium; assembly: GCA_947167515.1. Lineage (GTDB taxonomy): Bacteria > Bacteroidota > Bacteroidia > Bacteroidales > Bacteroidaceae > Minthosoma. The sequence continues at coordinate 21,343 of CAMVIM010000038.1, forward strand.
GTCCATTCCTTCATGGGGAAAGGAGGCTCCACCATGCAGGGCACGTGGTAACCCGTTTCGTCGTGCTGCAGCACCAGGGTGTTGCTGATGAAGACGAACCAATATGTAGATGGCTTCTCCATGCGGATGTTGCTAATTTTGTGTCAAAATTACGGATATTTTGCGATATGGTTACTATTTTTTGTCTTTAATTTCCTTAAAAAAGTTAAGACTTGCCTTTAAAGTTGTAAATTAGAATGAAAAAGTTTACTTTTGTACTCAAATTTGAAAACAACTATATGAGAAGAAAGACTCGCGCGTACATATATTATATTATTGCAACTGTTGTGGCGGTGATGTGTTTCACTCCTGCCTATGCAGAGAAACGTGAAAAAAACAAGAAAAAGCATCAGGTGGAGACGGTAACAGATTTTCATCCAGATCCTGTGGCTCGGAAGTCTCGTCCCGACCGTCATCCGAAAGCATTGGAGAAACCATTCCTGCTGGCCAGCAGCCGCTATCCAACTGGCCCCATGTTGCATGGAATCGACGTGAGCCACTATCAGGGACGCATCAACTGGGACGAAGTGGCGAGAGACTCAAGGGTTACTTATGTATATCTGAAGGCTACTGAAGGAACGGGCAACGTGGATGGCACCTATCGCTACAATTTCAGCGAGTGTAAGCGAGTAGGCCTGAAAGTGGGTGCCTACCATTTCTTCCGTCCCCAACTTTCGGCAAGAGCACAGTTCGACAATTTTGTCTCGCAGGTTGACACCAAGAAGCAAGACCTCTTGCCCGTAGTCGATGTGGAGACCATGAATGGTGTGTCCGATGGGGTGATGCAGTCGCGTCTGCTCGAACTGTGCGAACTCATCGAGAAGGAATATGGCAAGAAGCCCATCATCTATACGGGCAAGAACTTCTTCAACAAGCACATCTACGGCAACTCGCGTCTGCGCTCCTATAAGTTCTTCATCGCCGCCTACGCTTTCGACGAGCCAGTGCTCTACGGAAACATGGATTACGTCATGTGGCAGTATTCGGCCACAGGCACCGTGCGAGGCATCAGGGGTAATGTCGATATGAGCCGCTTTGTGGGGCGTCACACCATCCGTGACATCGCCTATTGAACTAACGGACTATCTTGCCAAGTAAAAGAGAAACCGCCTATCTCATTCGTCACGAATGGGGTAGGCGGCCTTTTTTGTCTCTAACATTTTATGGTTTACGTAATTCTTGATTTCGATTTGTGCAGATTTGAATGTTTTTGCTAATCACAAACAAGTTACACATATCTTTTCGGAGTGTGTCTCACGACACGGTATTTATTATTATGAGTAAAGATTCTTCTTCTGTGGTAGATAGTTCTCTTCAAAATCGCTCTCTTCTTCGCTCCCTTCTTCGCTCCCTTCTTCAGTCTCTTCTTCTGTGTCTAATCTTCTCTCGTCAAAATCGCTCTCTTCAGTTCCTTTATCTTTTCACGGTGCAAAGTTACGGACTTTTTCATCTTCGCACAATACCTAAAATGAGTGATTTTTTGTCATTAAAGTCACAGAAAAAGGGTATTCATTAACGGAAACCGTTAGCGAATACCCTTATGAATCAGTCCTATACCTATTTCTTAGGAAGGACGAATGGTGTTGAAAATGCCTTTCTTTAGAAGAACTTGTAGCGTCTGTCCTTCACGTTTGCTTTCAGATAGAGTGCGTTGATGATGGCGCTCGAAGCATTGCGGAAGTTGGTCATGGCAAGCGATGATTCCTCTGCCTTTGCATCAAACTTCTCAGATGTCTTGGTCTTGTTGAGCACCTGGAACATATAAACACCGCTGTTGCCCTTGATGGCACTTGCGAAAGCACCCTTGGCTGTCTTGGCTGCCTTTGCGCTCACGAGAGGCTCAGATGCATGTGTGGCAGAGATGAAAGTGGGGGCACCGAACGAAACGTGCTTGATGGTGTCAACCACAGCGTTCTTGATGTTCTTAGCATCGGCAATGCTCTTGGCGTTCTTGGCCGATTCGTAGATCTTCTCAATCTTCTTATCGTTCTTTACCTCCTCAGTCAACACGTCCTTCAACTTCTCCAGAGAGCGGTAACCCTCCTTGTTGATGCCTGTCAGTGTGAGGAGCATCAGGTGGTCGTTGCTGCCACATTCGTAGAGCTGAGAAACATCGCCCACTTTCGCATCATCGAACACCCACTTCAGTGCATCGCGAGTGGCGCGGATGCCTGCAATACCGTGTGCGCTGGTTGTCAAGTCTTCCATTGGGCGAACGGTATAGCCGCTCTTGGCTGCGTTAGCCTCAATCTTGTCCCACGTGGCGTTCTCTGCGATGAAGGAAGAGAACTTGTTGTACTCCTTACTGTATGTCTCGTCAGAGAACTTCAGTTCTTTCACCACCGATGCCACGTTATATTTCGTGATAGGATTAGCGGTCTTCATCACCTGCAGAATCACTGTCGATCCGTTCTCCAGCGTCAGCTTCTTGCTCTCGCCAGCATTCATGCCATAGAGTGTGTTGATGAAGAGTGTGTTGTCTGCATCGAGGGCTGCGTTCTCAAACTGAGAAGTGGTAATCCATGCAGAATCGCCCGTCTGGTTGTATTTCTTGGCGATGTCCTTGAAAGCGGCACCACTGCTCAAAGCTGTCATGATGCTGTCAGCCTTCTTGGCAATGTCAGCCTCATCCTTGCCAATCACACCAATCTGGCGGAAGAGCACAGAATCGACTACCGTAGCCTTGCCCAGCACCTTGTAGGTGTAGTAGGTGTTGGTCATCGGGTCAAATGCAGGAGCCTTCACCGTGCCCACAGCCGTCGAGTCGAGCAGGGCAGAAATCATGCTTGGGAAAGCATTCTTGGTCTTGTACACATCAGAATAAGGTACCAGCGAAGTAGCTTGACGAACGGCATTTCCAGCCTCAGTGTTTGTCTGAGCAGAGGTCAACTTTTTAGCGGCATCAGCCATATCTGTCTCTGCTGCTTTCTTGTCAGCCTCGCTGGCTACCACCTGCACGTCAATCAGTTTGATGTCGCGAGTTTCGATGAACTGCTGATACTTCTCTTTTTCCTCCTCATACTTAGCCTTCAGGTCCTCGTCGCTCACCTTCACCTCGTCGTCCTTCACCGATGAAGCGGGGATGGCTGCCAACAGCAGGTCGCTCTCCTCTGCACGGCTGTCGAAAGCCAACTTGGCCTCAACAGGGTTGGAGAGGAAACTCTGCGAAAGGAGCACCTGATATTTCTGAGTGAGCAACTGGTCGCGAATCTGGCGCTGGGCAAACAGATAATACTTGTAGATTTTCTCGTAAGTCTCGGGCATCTGTGAACCGGAATCCTTCAACTTCTTGTACTCCGTCAGGAACGTGTTCACCATTGCATAGTCATACTGACCTGTCTGCTGGTTCATGAACACAGGCACTTGAAGCATTTGGCTGTAGCCACTCTTCACCACGTCTGCAATCTCATCATCAGTCACGCTGAGACCCAGTTCGTCGCATTGCTTCACGATGAGCTGTGACTGCACATAAGTCTGCCACGCCTCATCCTTGATGCGGTTCAGCTCGTCCTCGCTGAAAGAACTTTTGTTCTGAACGATTTCGTAGTAAGTCTGGAGATCATCAATCATTTTCTGATACTCCTGAATGGAAACGGACTTGCCGTCAATCTCTCCCACCTGTTGGCTTGAATTCTGGAAGAGGCTCTCAAGGCCTCTGAACAAGTCTCCCGCTACGAACAGGAAAAGTGCCAGGGCGATGATGGAAACAAGGAGAACTCCTTTGCTTCTGATTTTTTGTAATGCTGCCATTTTTTATTTAATTTTTATTGATTATGTATTCTTTTTCTTCGGACGAATCGTCCTCATTCCACGACCAATGCGAGGGGAGTCCCCTCCACCTTATCGCAAAAATCATGCAAAATTACAAAAAAAATCTCACCCATACATGCACTTCCACAAGATTTTTTCATTTTCCTCCTCTTTTTCATGTTCTAAACCCTCTTCAACCGCCCTTCCACGACCTCCCCAACCCCTACGCCACTTCCGTAATTACGTCAACGCCACTTCCGTAATTACGTCAACGTCGTTTCCGTAATTACCTTAACGACGTTGCTTACAGAGGGGAAAGGCAACTTGATTAAAGCGTAAACTTTCGGGGATAGCGGAAGAGGATTGCGAGTAGTAGGGCAATGCCAATGAGGATGGGGTAGTAGAGATGAGGAAGGATGGCTATGGGATTGAGGCTGGAGAGGCTGGCGGCGATGAGGACTTGGGCACCATAGGGGAGGATGCCCTGAGTGAAGCAGGAAGCAGTGTCGAGGATGGAGGCGCTGCGACGTGGGTCGATGCGGAAGCGTGTGGCGATGTCTTTGGCAATAGGACCAGAGGTGATGATGGCGACGGTGTTGTTGGCCGTGCAGATGTTGACAAGGCAGGTGAGGGTAGCGATGCAGAGTTCTCCTCCGCGTTTGCCGTGAATGTTGCGTGTGAGAGCCTTGATGATGAGGTCAATGCCTCCGTTGTGACGGATGATTTCGAGCATTCCGCCTGCCAAGATGGTCATGATGATGAGTTCAGCCATGCCCATCATGCCTTCGTTCATGGCTGCAAACCAGCCGAAGAGGTCGTATGTGCCGATGGCGATGCCGATGATGCCCGTGAGGACGATGCCGATGGCGAGCACCAAAAGCACGTTGATTCCACAGATGGCAAGGATGATGACGGCAAGATAGGGTAGGACGAGCCAGAAGTTGACGTCGCCGATGTCGGCAGGTGTGCTGACGTGCGACCCCAAAAAGTAGTAAACGATGAGCATGATGGCTGCAACGGGAGCCACGATGCGGATGTTCACGCGGAACTTGTCTTTCATGCTGCACCCTTGTGTCTGTGTCGCCACGATGGTGGTATCGCTGATGAAGGAGAGATTGTCGCCAAAGTAGGTGCCACCCACCACGAGGCCTACCATCAGGGGGATGCTGATGTTTGACTGCATGGCGATGCCGACTGCCAACGGTGTGAGTGCGGCGATGGTGCCGCAACTGGTTCCGATGCTGAGTGAAATGAAGCAGGCGGCGAGGAATACGCCTGGCAGGATGAACTGCTCGGGCAGATATTTCAAAGCGAGATGCACGGTGGCATCGACAGCTCCCATCGTTTTGGCTGATGCAGCGAAGGCTCCAGCGAGGATGAAGATGGCAAGCATCAGCACCATCGTCGTGTTTCCGGCTCCTCGCGCAAATACCTTGATGCGCTCATCCATCGTGCCTTTCACGGTCAGCAGGGCATACACCGAACTGACCAGAAAGGCGACGGCAATGGGTACCTTGTAGAAATCCTGCGCTATGATGCTGGTGGCAAGGTAGAGAATGAGGAAGACGATGAGGGGTGAAAGGGCTTTCATGTGGGGTGAGAGGTGAGTGACGGGAGGAGAGTGTTATAATGTCACTCCCGTCTTAAAGATGGCGATTTCTTGATAGTTCTTCTTTTCATTCCAAGTGAGTTCTCCACTTGCTATCTCGATGACTTTCTGCATGAAACGATTGAATACATCAACCATTGGTTCACCTTCTACAATCGTGCCGGCATTAAAGTCTATCCACGTGGGTTTGTTCTTGGCGAGAAGGCTGTTAGTGCTCACTTTCATGGTGGGAACGAAGGTGCCGAATGGGGTGCCTCGACCTGTTGTGAAAAGCACGATGTGGCATCCAGAGGAGGCTAATGCTGTGGCTGCGACGAGGTCGTTGCCTGGAGCGGAAAGGAGGTTGAGACCCTTCACGGAAAGACGTTCGCCGTATGGAAGCACACCTTTCACGGCACTCTTGCCGCACTTTTGTGTGCAGCCTAGGGCTTTCTCTTCGAGCGTGGAGATGCCGCCAGCCTTGTTGCCTGGCGATGGATTTTCACCAACGGGTTCGCCATGAGAAAGGAAGTATTGCTTGAAGTCGTTGACGAGGCTGACGGTCTCTCCGAAAAGTTCAGGGGTTTCACAACGATTCATGAGGATGGTTTCTGCACCAAACATTTCAGGCACTTCTGTTAAGACGGTGGTGCCGCCTTGGCTGACGATGAAGTCGCTGAACACACCCAAGAGGGGGTTTGCGGTGATGCCAGAAAAGCCATCGGAACCGCCACACTTCAGACCTACACGAAGTTCGGACAGCGGAATGGCTTCGCGCTTGTCCTGAGCCGCTATGGTGTAGAGCTCACGCAGTATCTTCATGCCTTCTTCCACTTCGTCGCCCTCCACTTTCTGGCTGACCATGAAGCGGATGCGCTCCTTGTCGTAGTCGCCTAAGAGCTCCTCGAACTTGTCGGGTTGATTGTTCTCGCAACCTAAGCCGACCACGAGCACAGCACCTGCATTGGGATGCAAAACGAGGTCGCGCAGCACCTTGCGAGTGTTTTCATGGTCGTCGGAGAGCTGAGAGCAGCCGTAGTTATGGGGGTAAGCCACGATGCGTAAGGGAGTTGACAGTTGGGAGTTGACAGTTGAGAGTTGAAACACCGCCTCTTGTTTGAGTCTTTCAGCCAGCTGATTGACGATGCCGTTTACACAGCCGACGGTCGGTACAATCCACACTTCGTTGCGGATGCCCACTTCGCCATTTTTGCGACGATAACCCTGAAAGGTGAGTCGTTCCTTCGGGAACCATTCAGCATAGGCTGGATTGGTAAGCTCTTCTTTGCCGACGGGCTTGTACTCGTAGTCGAGCAGACCTGCAAGGTTGGTCTTGATGTGGTCGTGACACACCCAGTCGCCTTTCTTGTGATTCTCCTTCAGGTGGCCAATGGGATAGCCGTATTTGATGACATTCTCTCCTTCTGCAAGGTCGGCGAGGAGAATCTTGTGACCTGCGGGAACATCGTTCGTGAGGGTGATTCGCTGTCCTTCCACCTCGATGGTTTCGCCCGCTTTGAGTGCTTCGATGGCAACTGCTACATTGTCGGCAGGATTGATTTTGATGGTTTTCATTGTATGGTATGATGTTAGAGTGCTTTGTATTCTTTAGGCGTATAACCCGTGTGTTGTTTGAAATATTTGGCAAAGAAACTTTGATTGGCGAAGTTGAGCTTGTTGCTTACGTCCTTGATGGAAACTCCTTCTGTTCGCAGCATGGTCTTGGCTTCGAGCACTACATACTGGTTAATCCACTCGGAGGCGTATTTACCGCTGACTGTATGAACCACCGTGGAGAGGTACTTGGGCGATACACAAAGTTTGTCGGCATAGAAAGCGATGTTTCGGTTGATGATATAGTGTTCCTTCACCACAGCCATAAACTGCATGAAGAGCGTTTCCTTGCGTCCTGTCGGATGGTGTTCCACTTGCCTCCCTATATCTTTGACAAAACTATGGAAGATGTTGCATTGCATGATTCTTAGGTAGGCTCTTGCCACGTCTTCCATGTAGTTGAAGTCTTTCTGTTGCAGCTTCTTCTTCAAGGCTTTATACAGGGTGATGTTCTCTTCCAATTCTGTAGCGGAAGGACGGTGTATGGGATTTTCTTTCAGCTTTCTGCCAAACTCTATGCCTGTCTTGACGTCGCCTGTGAAACGGGCGAAATCGGGCGAAATAGCCAGAAATATGCATTTGCTTCCTTTCTCGATGTTCTTCATCTGGAAAAAGCTGCCAGGGAGAATAAGTGCCATGCACCCATCGGTGAGAGTGTAGTCGTTGAGGTCAATTTTCATTTCCACCTTACCCGAAAGGCAGATGATGTTGACACTCATGGTCACCTGTACAGGAAACATGGAGTGCTGATGGCCATCTTCCTCAATCCTGTTTTCGTCAATGTTGTCTGTCATCACCAGTTGACCTGGTAGCTGGACAAATCTCTCGTCGGTCGGGAAATGAGAGAAATCCACTTTGATAATTTCTGGTACACTCATGGAGCATTGTTCTATTTGTCGGCAAATTTACGTAAAAGGAATAAAAAAACGGGAGAATCTTGTAATTTTCTCCCGTTTTAGTGGTTGTTTTTATGCTTTTTACATGCCTTTTACTTATTTCAGGGCTGCTTTTGCCAACGTTGTTGCCTGATCGTATGCTTTTTCCCAATCGGTGTCGAGGCAGAACGGAGTCATGGTGGTTTTGTCGTTCACATAGCAGTTCACCTTCTCCTTGTCGTTGTCCTTAAACATGGGATTGAACTTGCTGGCATCGGTGTAGATTTTCAGAATCTCTGTGCGCTTGGCTGGTGAGATGTTGCGAGCCTTTTCCAGATTCACCTGAAAGTCTGTGACGAATGAGGTCAAGTTGACAGCCTGACTGTCGAAGAAATAAGTGTCTTTCTTCAAGCCACGCTTCTGCACCATCATGGCCAGATAGTTGAGTGCAGTCACCTTGAACTGGTTGATTTGGATTTCTTCGTCAGAAGCCTTGGGGTCGTTGACCACCTTTTCTGCACTTTCACGTACAGTCTTGTAGAGGCTCTGGGCCTGGATGCTTGCTACTGATGCAATCAGCACAAACAAAGAGAGAATAACTTTTTTCATATTTTTTTGTTTACGTTTTTTTTTGACTTTATCAATTTCGATGATGCAAAGTTACTCTTTATCCATTGATTTATTAAAAAGAACGGCTTCTAAATCTCTTTTTCTTAATGATGTTTAACATTTACTGACCTGCAAACTCGCTGATTTCGTAATTATTGGCAACAGCTAAGCGTGCACAATTCTGCAAAAGGCGGCGGTTGGAGTTGTTCACGGCTCCAGTTTCGTTACTCTTTCCGTAGATGGTGATGTCATCTCTGAGGTTGCGAGTAAGGCAAGGCGCGATGATACTCTCGAAGAATGTGCATGCCAAGAGGTAGCGTCCGGAATAGAGGTTGATGTGCAACCCGTCGCGGGTCAGTTCGTTGTCCACATTCAGCGCAGCCACGCTTCGTGCGTTCTGCACAGCCGTCCCACATGGGATAATGACATCGATTCCTGTTGTCGCTTTCATTTTTTTGACAGAGTTGCAGATGTTCTTCCACATATTGACTGGTGTCTTGTATTTGCCAATATTCTTGTGGTTGGAGGCATAAGACCATGTCTGGTTGAAGGCGAAAGTGGTTCGAGAGGCAATCTTGGTGACGTTGTAGGCTTGGATCAGTTTGGCCAGATAAGGTTCGTAGGTGTTGGCATCACCCGATTCGAGCGAGTATTGCTGAAACACCACAACATCGTAGGAATAGCGACGCATCACATCATTGATGCTGGTGGCCTTTTCTATCTGCTGGACGCCGAGCATGTTGTAGCGGTATAGTTCATAGACCTTTTCCCCACTTTTGAAGTACTCATAGTGCTGCTTGATGGAGCACCCGCCCTTGTAAAGCACATAAACATTCACATTGGCGATGCCCAGCGAGTTGAGAATCTCTGGCAGGGCGGCACTCGTGTCGATGGAGAACGAATTGCCGATGAAGAGCACATCCAGCTTCGTGGGCAGATAGGGCAGGGGTGGATTGCAGAAATAGCCGCACACAGAAGTCGTCGCTTTCTTGTCCTCCTCCACTATCATCTTCTTGTCCGCTGCCGCCGTCTTTTTGTCCGTCGAAGCAGGTTTCTTGTCGGTCGCAGTTGGTTTCGGTGCCGTCGCCTTCGGTGTCGTTGTCACCACAGGCTTCTTCACCGCCGTCGTCTTGTTCTGCGCAATCTTGTTCGTCTGCGCCATGCCCAGCATGCTGACGCACACCAGAGCCATCATCCATATCAATTTTTTCATATCTTATTTTCTGTTTTGTTTTCCGGCTGCAAAAGTACGACTTTTTTCACAAATAATCTTACGACGAAACCGATTTTTTCTTCACGGCATGACCTCATTTCCCTTTACGACGTAACCCCTTTGAGCCTTACGTCGCTAAGCTCACGAGCCTAACGACGTAACCCTCGCGAGCTTTACGACGGTCGGCACGGAGTGCCTTTGACATATCATTCCGATGACAATAAGAACACCGCCCGCAACCTCTTAGGCTGCGAGCGGTGTTCGATTTTTTTCACAAGCCCTCTTTGCGAGCGATTAAACAGATTTTGCAGATTTCGCTGATTATTTTGTGGATTCAATCTGATTGGGGTGAGCCGCAGGCTCTTCATCTGATCAATCTGTTTAATAGCTCCGAAGGAGCATGTTTTTTTACTTCACAAGAACTTTCCTGGTCTTGCCATCTGAATAGCGGATGATGTTCACACCTTTCTGAGGAGTTGTGATTTGTTGTCCGTTTATGTTATAACGAAGGGCTTGCACAGGTGATTCCTCGGTTTCCTTACAAGAGATTCCTCCGATGGTTGTAACCATGTCTTCCAGGTCTTTATTTGCTGCCAAATTTTCGTTATCCACAAATCCCCAGTGTGTGTTTCTCTTCCCTGCAAGGAGGACACCATGCTCTGAATTTTCCATTGTAATGGAAGACACTTTATCTGTCAAAGCCAAGCTTTCTCCGCCTTCCGATGGCACAACAAACTTCTTCGCCCCAATATTGTACAGGAATGTTTGCCCATTTCTCTCCAACGTCTGCCAATTGTGATATGGGTTGTTCTCATCAATACCATTTACAGGAACATCCGTACGAAGTTCATCATTCACGGGGTCATACACCGTGTATCCAAAATTCGAAGTGTTCATCAAAGTGTATACTTTCTTAGCAGACAATTCTTCTGTTGTTGTTGTCAATTCGCGAATGTTGATAAATGTGTACCACCAATCCCCAAAGGCATACGCCTCCCATGCGTTTGTAGGCACATATAACACTCCATGATTTATTGTTTTCCCGTTAAACACAGAACTTCCTCCCCATGAAGATGGCGTTTCACTTTGCACGACAACGCTCTTCAAAAGAGAGGTACGAAAGGCATTTGCTCCGATATATGTAATACTACTTGGAAGAGTCAAAGACTCTATCGAATTACATCCGTAGAAAGCTTGTTGACCGATGGATGTAACCCCATCAGGAATTGTCAGAGATTTTATAGACTGACATCCATAAAAGGCAAAATCACGAATAGTAGTAACATTCTTCGGTATTATCAAGTCTACGATTTTCTCATCGTTCAGATAGATATCCTTCGTGTTATAAAAAAGGCTGTTTTTATTACCTGAATCTGTGTAATCTTTATCGCATGTTATATTCAGCCAATCCTCTAAATTAGAAATATATACATTCTTTAAACGATCACAGCCACGGATAGGATCCTGACCCGAAAGGGTAATTTTGCCCAGAAGAGTCATGTCTTTCAGATGGTCACAACCCGTAAAAGCGAATGTCTTTATTATTTTCACTGTACTTGGTATTGTGACAGAAGTTAATGCCTGACAAGATTCGAAGGCACTCGGGCCAATCGATACCACCGCTCTCTTTACGCTTGGCGTCACTTCCACGGAGTCTGGAATCACCACGCTGCCCAAATAATGAACTCTTGGCGAAGATGTAATCTCTTTATAAGTCACTTCTAAACCTCCATCAACATAATTGTAATAAATCATTACACCTTCTTCGTTCTCAACAGCAAGTTGATAATCATAGGCCCACGCCTTAATGCTAGTCGTGCTCAGAAGCACATATAATATAACGTGAGTTCGACGAATTCACGTTAGTTAACGTGAGTTCGACGAATTCACCAC
>CAMVIM010000039.1 GCA_947167515.1 uncultured Prevotellaceae bacterium
GTATCACATATAGGTACAAGAAAAATACAATAGCAGCTACAGTCGTTGGTGATTGCAGCTGCTATTGTTATAGTATATAGGTGTTAACACCTGTAGTTTATCGAATGCTTACGGGAATGCCATCACATCCAACATTACTTGATGACTCTAATGTATTGAGGTTCAATATGTGTACCTAATGCACCGAGCATTTCGAAATTGATGAGGAACATACGTTTTGCGCGTCCTTTCGCCTTCAGTAGTGTGCCCTCGTAGCCATCGAAGAGACCGCCTACAATGCGAACACGGTCGCCTTTGTGCAGTTCCACCTCGTCGGGGTGAAAATATGTGATGTCATCCTTCATCTTGGTGGAGGACTCGATGAAGCGTTCCATCTCGCGTGTCGGCACTTGCAGAATCTTGTATTTCCCGTCCATCTTTTTGTAGCAGTAGGTGATGAAGGGATGGTTGTTTTTCAGCGAGTTGAGTTGCTGAAAAGGTGCATACACAAAGATGGTGTTAGGAATGAGAGGGCGTTCCACAATCGTTTTCTTCCCCTGTATGGTCAAGTCCGTTGCAGCCATAGGGCAGTAGGTGCGCAGATGCGCCTTCTCCAGAATGGAAATGGCCAACGACTCCTTGCGGCTCACCTTGAGGGCGAACCATTGCGGATCTTTTGTCTGTTGAGAGGGTATGATGCTTGTTTCTTCCGAGTTTTTCATGCGGATTTCAGAGCCTTATGGCGTAAAAACAGGGCAAAGTTAGCGAAAAAAAGGGGATAATCGTTTAATGGAGGGCAGAAAAATTTGTCCAACCCATGAAATAGTCGTATTTTCGCACTGCAAACAAAAATAGAATCATAGAAATGAAGACATTCACCTGTTCTTTCCCCTATTCTTTATTGACAGAACTTTTCTTGACGAGTTGTGTGTTTATTCTTTCAGTCTTGACCATTCATGCCCAGCAGTGGTTGCCCATTCCGCAAGAAGCCAAACCATACACCCGTTGGTGGTGGTTGGGCAGTGCCGTCGATTCGGCAGGACTGAATTACAACCTGTCCGAGATGGCAAAAGCTGGCATTGGAGGAGTGGAAATCACCCCCATTTATGGCGTGAAAGGCAACGATGCCAACGAAATTCCATATCTCTCCCCCCGTTGGATGCGTATGCTCCGCTATGTGGAGACTCGTGGCGCAGAATTGGGCATTGAGACCAACATGGCCACTGGTACAGGCTGGCCTTTTGGTGGACCGCTTGTGACCGAGGCTGATGCAGCCAAGAAAATTGTCTTCGATGCCAATCAGGATGCCACCCTCGGGCTCACGGGACAGAAGGTGAAACGTGCTGCTCCAGGAGGCGAAGGCTTTGTCATCGACCACTTTGACCGCAAGGCGGTGGCGCATTACTTCGAGCGTTTCGACACCGCCTTTGCCCATCAGGGTGTTCCCTTCCCCCACACCCTGTTCAACGACTCCTACGAGGTCTATGGCGCCGACTGGACACCCTCCCTCTACGACGAGTTCCAGAAGCGTCGCGGCTACGACCTCGGCCCTTACACCTATATATTGAATAAGAAAGACTCTCTCCGCACCGATGCCGACCGCCGCATCGTCAGCGACTACCGTGAGACTCTTGGCGACCTCCTTTTAGAGAACTTCACCATGCAGTGGACCGACTGGGCGCACCAGCACGGCAGCCTGACGCGCAATCAGGCACACGGAAGTCCAGCCAACCTGCTCGATGTCTATGCAGCCGTTGATATTCCAGAGTGTGAAGGCTTCGGCCTCAGCAACTTCGGCATCCGTGGGCTGCGCACTGACGAAGGCTTCACCAAGAAGAACTTCTCCGACATCTCCATGCTCAAGTATGCCTCCTCGGCAGCCCATATCTCAGGCAAGAAATTCACCTCCAGCGAGACCTTCACATGGCTCACAGAGCACTTCCGCACCTCCCTCTCCCAGTGCAAGCCCGACCTTGACCTCATGTTCCTCTCCGGTGTCAACCACATCTTCTTCCACGGCTCCTGCTATTCTCCACAGGGAGCAGAGTGGCCCGGTTGGCGCTTCTATGCCAGCGTTGATATGAGTCCCAACAACAACTGGTGGGCGGCTATGCCAGCCTTCTCGCAGTACATCCAGCGTTGCCAGTCCTTCCTTCAGTGGGGGGAGCCAGACAACGATGTGCTCGTCTATCTTCCTTATTATGACATGCTTTACGACCAGCCTGGTACCGTCGCCCTTTTCGACATCCACTCGATGGAGAAACGTGCGCCCAAGTTCATCGAGGCCGTCCAGACCATCATCAGGAGCGGTTACGATGTTGACTACATCTCCGACCGTTACCTGCAGAATCCCGACATCACCCGCCGCTACGCCACCATCATCATCCCCGATGTGCGCTTCATGCCCGCAGCCACTCTCCAGCGGCTCATGCAGATAGCAGAGCAGGGTGGACAAGTCCTCTTTGTCAAGTCCCTTCCCCTGTCTGTTCCTGGCTATGACAAGACCGCCGAACAGAAAACCTTCATCGACCTCATGACCCAATTGCAGCGCACTGTATCCTTCCATCCCGAACAGCCCATGTCCATCCATTGGGGCAAAGGCCACATCGTCACTTCGCCCAACTACAGCGATGGCCTCCGTTTCAGCACCGCCCGCAAGGAGCCCATGCGCTTGGAGCAAGGGCTGAGCTGCATCCGCCGCGTTAACCCCGATGGCTACCACTATTTCGTGTCCAACCTCCAAGGCAAAGACATCGATACGTACATCACCTTGGGAGTGCCAGCCAAGGCTGTTGTGCTCTACAACCCTATGAACGGTCAGATAGACCTCGCCAAGACCGATGCACAAGGTCGTGTGCGCCTGCAACTGATGAGCGGCGAGAGCATCATCCTCCGCACCTACACCAACGGCACCGCCGAGACGTTCCAACCTCACCAATACCTGAAAGCCAGCACCGCAAAGCCTCGCAACCTCACGGGGTGGACGCTCTCCTTCAAGGAATCTGCCCCCGTCAAGATAGAAAAGACCTACACCATGCCTGAAGCCCCCAAGCCTTGGACAGCCCTGGGCGATTCTGTGCTCAACGAGACGATGGCAACGGGAGTTTATCGAACAACCTTTGAATGGACGAAGGAAGAGGGTCGAGGAGTGATGGAAGCAGGAAAAGGAAAGGCGGAAGTGGGGGCTACTCCCCTTCGCTACGTGCTCGACCTTGGCGATGTGCGCGAGACCGCCCATGTCTTTGTCAACGGCAAAGATGCTGGTATGCTTTTTGCCGTGCCTTTCCGTCTTGACATCACCGACTATCTCCACGAAGGCACCAACACCCTTGCTGTCGAGGTGGCCAACCTCCCCGCCAACCGCATCGCCAAGATGGACCGCGATGGGGTGGAGTGGCGCAAGTTCAAGGAAATCAACGTGGTTGACCTTAACTACAAGCGCAACCTCTACGGCACATGGGCAGTTGTTCCCTCTGGCCTGAACAGCGAGGTTCGGCTCATCACCTGTCGGGTGGAAAAGTAAACCTTCTGCATCGTGTATAAAGGAGAATTGATTTCACTCGCAGTGACCCTTCTGTGGACGGTCACCGCGATGGCGGCAGAGGTGGCGAGCAAACGGCTCTCGCCTCTGGGGCTGAACGTCATCCGCATGCTCATGTCGTTGGCCCTTTTGGCCATTCTTCAATGGGTGGTGTGCGGCAGTCCTTGGCCGCAAGATGCCGACGGCGAAACTTGGTTGTGGCTTTCGCTTTCGGGTTTCGTGGGCTATGTGCTGGGTGATTACTGTCTTTTCAATTCTTACCTGCTCATTGGCAGCCGATTCGGCCAACTTTTCATGACGTTAGCACCTGCCGCAGCAGCCATTTTCGGTTTTCTTCTTTTGGGCGAACAGATGTCCCTGCTCGCTATTCTTGGCATGCTCATCACGATGCTGGGCATTGGACTGAGTGTGCTATCCAAGGGGGGCGAACACCACACGCTCAGTCTCAAGCTCCCCCTCAAGGGAGTTCTCTTTGGCATCGGGGCTGGGCTGGGACAAGGAGTCGGGCTGGTGCTCAGTAAGGTAGGCATGACACATTATGAGACTCTCATCACCACGCCCGAAGCACTCTCTCTCATGCCTTTTTCCAGCACCTTCATGCGCGCCGTGACGGGACTGTTAGGCTTTTCTCTGGTCATGATTTTCACAGGAAAGACTCGTCGCATTCTTTCCGCCACCCGCGACCGTCGGGGCATGACCTTCGCTCTCATCGCCACGCTCACAGGTCCTTTTCTCGGAGTCAGCCTCTCGCTCATGGCAACGCTCTACACTTCCACAGGCATTGCCCAGACCATTATGGCCATGACTCCCGTTTTCATTCTCCTGCCCTCGTGGTACTTCTTTCCCCAGCGCATCACACCCTTGGAAATCCTTGGTGCCGTCATCAGTGTGGCAGGAGTCACTTTGTTTTTTGTGTAGGCCTCTTAGCCTCTTTTCACGATGCCCATCCTCTTCAGTTCCGAAAGAATGCTGTCATCGGCAAACGACTTGCACTTAGCCTCGTGAGCGATTTCATACACGCGGTCGGGCGAACATCCGCAAGTGTCGGCAATGTCCTCATATAGTTTGCGTTGCATGGACTGCTTGTAGGGATGTCCGAAAGTAATGATACGTCTGAACCAAGTGGAATTATTGATGGTCATGTGTAGGAGAAGATAAGTTAATTATGTTAATAAGTCAGTGATGTCACTCATGACTTTTGTGTTCTGTTTATCAAAATCGCTGCAAAGTTACGTAAAATTTCCCCAATAAGGGTAATAATGACAAAAAAAAGTGAAGAATGAAGAGTTTTTCGTATGGCGTGGGTTCGTCATAAGAGGATGCCTATGAAGGATGTGAAAATTGGTCAATTTGTACGCTTCCATTGCCTCAAAATCGGTCTGAGTCACACCTATGGTGGCGGTGTGAGTCAGACCTATAAGGTAGGTGTGAGTCACACCGATTTTAAGGGTGTTGCGGTTGGTCTTTTTGTACAATAGAGACGGTGAATGAAGGAAGAGGGGGCTTCTGTTTGAGCCTTCACCTTGAAGAGGGGCTTGTCAATGCGAGAATCCAGCATCTATTTTCGTGAATAATGGGGCGTTAGAAGAAAATGTGTAGAATTTTTTTGTGAGAGTAGTGAAAAAGGTTTATCTTTGCCCCCAAATACATAATACTAAATTGATACTCAATGAACAACCAACCTGCAAACACGACTCAGTCGCCTCGTACTTCTTACAGCATGTGTGCGTGGCTCACGCTATTCATTCTGTGGCTTTTGCCCACCGCGATGCAAGCCACCTATGTGGATGAGAGTTACAACTACAGCATCATCTACAATGCTCCCGATAAGATTAAGATGAAGCTTGCCCTCTATGATGCCGACGGTGCCGACTGTTGGGTCTATGATGGCAATGTTTATGTGACGGTGGATGGCAGCACCAAGACCTTGCTTCACTATGCGGCTGAGGCCGACATCGACAATGACCACACCTACAACGATGCCAAGTTCTCCACGGGTGTGGCTGGCAAGGTGATGATTATGCGAGGGGTTGATTACGGCAACGAGGTGGTGAGCACCAGTGAACGCACCATCAAGATATACCGTCCCAGCACGCGGCAGACCTATTTCTCTGTGGATGCAGAGTGGACCATCCCCAATGAGCTGCGCGGAAAGACGCTCAAGTTCACCTACAGCGTGAAACGCTATGGCAACGCCCGTTCTCATCTGCCTGTGGAAGGGCTGCAGAGCATGCAGTACGACATCAGCGCCATGGAAGCACTCGTCATTCCCGACATGATGACTCCGATGCTCTCCTACGAGCGAGCTAACGCTGGAAAAATCATGGTGCCGTGGATGGTGGCTGCCGGCAACATTCAGAGCGTCACCCTCTACTATACCGACAGCGACGGAAAAACCCATTCCTCTGAGTTGGAAAAGGTGGCGAGCAGCTTTGTCTATGTGCCCGATGACAAACCGATTCGCAATTGCTACATCAAGGTGGTTTATCAAGACTCGGAGAAGAAACTGCGAACCACCCAGTCGGTGCCTGTCGATTTACCCATTCTGCACGTTCCCCGCAATCTGCAGGCTCAGTTGCAGGCCGATGGGTCGGCCATACTGACGTGGACTGTCGAAGACCCCCTCTACAAGGATGTGATGGATGCCGACATGTGGGAAATTCAGCGTAGCATCGGTGCTCCCCTGTCAGACTCCGACTGGCACACCGTCGGACAAATCACCTACATTCAGGGCACGAAGAGCTATTCCTTTGTCGATGAGATGCTGTTCTCTGCCTACGAGAGCGGCCCCGTGTTCTATCGGGTGCGCCGTTCTAGCACTGCCGTGTGGGGATGGAGCGAAGCCGCAGGCATGGTCATGGCGGAAATATCCCAACGCTACTACCTGCCCTTCGTGGGCGAGGCCTTCGCAACGAAAGCGAAGAATTGGGGACTCAATGGCAAGCATGAGGTCAACATCACGTGGAGCATGTGCAGCACTCCCCTCGACAACTATGACCTCGATGGAAACTTCATCTTGCGTAGCAGCGAAGACTGGGAAACGTTTGCCTCTCTGGTCAATGGGGGCAAGACCCGACTCAATGCGGTGATGTATGCCGACATCGCCCTTGGCGAAAGTCAGACGATGGTGGGCGCTGCCCGCAATCCCTACCGTGGCAAATTCAACGGTAATGGACACACGCTGACGTTCAAATACGCAATCAACAGCAACTCGAACGTGGCCGACCAAAACCTCGAAAATCACCCCGTCGCCCCCTTCGCTTTTGTGGGTAATTTGGCTTCTTTCAAAGATATACATACCGTCGGTTCCATCACCACCAACTTCAAGTTTGCAGGTGGTCTGATAGGCAAGGTGCTGGATGAAAACTTGGAACAGCAACTTGTCTTGGAGAATTGCTGGTCTTCCGTCACCATCAACTCTTCTTGCGAAGGCGACGGCACTCATGGCGGTCTGATAGGCGTGGTGATGATGGCCGAGGCCAGCGGAAAGTCGCTCACCCTGACCAACTGCCTCTTCGATGGCCTCATCATCGGCAAGAACACCCATTCCTGGGGCGGATTCGTAGGATGGACCTATCTGAAAAGGCAGCGTTATCTCCACTGTCTGGTCGCACCCAAGTTTGTCGAAATCAACCCCCAAAGCTCCTGCACCTTTGCCCGTGGCTACTACTCACCCGACATCTCCCATTCCTACTACACACGGGAAGTTGGTTCCTCGCAAGGCAGCTACCGCGCCAGCACCACTGACTCCGACCTTCAGAAGCTCTTGGATGACTTGAATTCCGACAAGGTGGGCATGGGGTGGAAACTTTCCGCCAACGGTGTGGTACCCGTGATGTCTTCAGTCGATTACGAAAATAAAGTCAATGAAACCTACACCCCCGACGGACGTTTCATCCTGCGCGATGCCAAAGACTGGGAGGCCTTTGCCAATATGGTCAACGGAGGCCAGACAAACCTGAACGCCGTCATGGTAGATGATATAGACCTGGGCACATCCCAAACTATGATCGGTTCAAAACAAAACCCCTACAAAGGGCAGTTCAACGGCCGAGGTCACACCTTGACTTATGCCTATACAGCCTCTGGGGAGTATTGCGCCCCCTTCTTGTGTGTGGATGCAGGAGCATACGTGGAAAATCTGCACGTGAAAGGCTCCATTGACTCTCCTGCCAACTATGTGGGTGGTCTCATAGGCCTGAGCAACCCCAGCCGAAGCAGCACTGTCTATGTGGAAAATTGTGTCGTCGATGCCCAAATCAAGAGTTCGCACGGAATGGGAGGCATCGTCGGTGAATCAAAAGGAAACTTGGGAATTGACCACTGCGCTTTTTATGGTTCCCTTGAGACCACCGACACTTATGCCCAGATAGGCGGCATCATAGGGTGGGGAGCCTATGGCACCACGCAGTATGTGACAAACGTGCTTTTCGCCCCTCGTCAGTTCATCGTGCCAGACAGAATTCACAACCGCTCATACATCTTTGTGTGTACCGACCCCACCATGCTTACGCTGAGTCTGACCAATTGCCTCTACACCAACAAGGTGCTGCCAGCCAATGCAGACGCTATCGATGCCAGCTCCATGACCGCTGCCGACATCGCCCAGAAGATGGGGACTAAATGGACTGTGTTCCAAGACCGAGCCATGCCAACTGCCGCCATCAGCAACAACGGCGAGTTACCGACTGACGATATCGCCCTGTGGGACGAGCGTGCCAAGATTGAAATCCATACAGCCATGATAGCCGCCTCGGGCGAGATTGTACACACCAGCGAGCGAGAACTCACTGCCGCCGAGGTGAAAGAAGGCTCCGTCACGCTCCCCCTCACCAACACCTGCGTGGATTACCAGTTCAACCTTACTGTCAAGCGGGGCAACTCACCCCTCTACATCGGACTCAAGAGCCGCCAGAGCTCCTACAGTTCCCCTGTGACCAAGACCGAGAAAGGCGATGATGCCAGCTACGAGTTTAACCTCAACGGGCAGGTGACAGGCGTGAACGCCACTGAGCAGCAGGCAAGTGTACAGCTCAACTGGACCACTAACAATCAGGCTGTCGATTACTTCCGTGTGCTGCGTCGCGACAAGGCCGATACTACCAACAAAGTTGACACCCTCGTGACCAACTATCAGCAGACACAATACACAGACCTCCATCCACGTCCCCAGCACACTTACGTCTATCGTGTTGAGGCTGTGGTCGATTGTGAAGGCCAACATCTCACCTATGCCGAGACCGACGGCCACTGCGCCACGACAGGCATGGTGCAGGGCTACGTGCGTCTGTCCGATGGCACCGCTGTGGCAGGAGCCAAAGTGGTGGCAGCACCCTCCAAGGCATCCGACATCACCGACGGCGTGACCAAGACCGCCGTGACTGACGAGTCTGGATTCTTCCAGATAGGAGGACTTGTCTATCAGAAAGCTGGCACCTACATCATCACTGTCACTCGCAAGGGCGAAGAAGGGCAGGTGGGTTCGCGCAACGTGGATTTCACCGATGACAGCAACCTCACCTCCGACTTCAACTTCTATGTGCAGGACTATTGCACCTACGCAGGCGTCGTGCTCTATGCAGGCACCAGCATCCCGGTGTTGGGAGCACAGTTCAAGCTCGACGGCAACCTTGTCACCAAAAGTTCTGGACCTGACAAGGGCAAGCCCGTCACCACCAACAGTGCGGGAGAATTCTCCATCAGCGTTCCCCTCGGTTCCCACTCTGTGCAAGTGGTCAAGCCTGGGCACGTCTTCGCCAACAGAGGTTTCCTCATCAAACACGACACCACTGTTGAAGAAGACTCCACGTACAACTTCACCAAAAACATTAGCCAAGAATTTCTCTGGGATCAGACACGTGTCATCCTGCGAGGTCGTGTTGTAGGAGGCAAAGACCAAGGTTCTCTCCCATTGGGCAAATCCCTCTCTCACAACAATCTCGGCGACAGCATCCGCATCGTTATGTCCCTCGAAGGCGACAATACCTCATGGATAGTCCGAGACCAGAAAGACGAGACCATACATATGCGTGACTCCCTTTACTATCATGGTCGCAGCGACACCACTCGTGTTGTGTCCACTCGCCACAGCATCGTCATCTCACCCGACAACAAGACAGGCGAGTTCCAGTTGCCCTTCTTCCCCGTCAAGTACAAGGTCACAGAAATCTACTGCAATGGCTATGCCACCCTCTTTCAGGCTGGCACCGTGGGCGAGACTCTCGACCTCTCCGACAAGGTGCTGGGCGACACCGTCACCTACAATCGCATCTACCACAAGCCAGCCACCCTCGCCTATGAGCAGTTCACAGGCACGCAGGAGCGCTACTACGGCATCAAGAACTATAAGGCACAGGACAACTTAGGACATGAAGCCACGGTGCAGCTTTGGAAAAACGGAATCTACAGCCTCGGTCACCCGGTCTTCATGGCAAACAGCCCCGCCTTGTTCACCCTCTCGGCCCGCGAGGAATACTATTATAATAATGTGGTTAAGGACACCCCCGACGACATCGTCCTGCTCAGTGGCGGTAAAGTCTATATCCACAACGGACTCATCAGCACCACCCACACCGACTCCCTTTCACTTGACGAGGAAGGCAAAGCCTCCTACCTTTTCACGCCCCAAAATCTCACCTTCGTCAGCGAGGGTGATAAGGCACTCAAGTCCCTCACTTTCACTCTGCTCTACGATGCTACCTACTATGACATCAAGCCTCTCAAAGCTTATGTCATGGCATCTCTTGCCAAGTCACAGGGTAAGCGACTTCTCATGGCAGGAATGCCCCATTTGGTTGACATCCTCCGTGACCCTCCAGGCAGTTCAAGCAGCACCTACATGGAAGAAGGCTCAAAATTGAAGTATGGCTATAACTACAACTTCAGCATCGAAGGTGGCTTCAACCTCTCCCTCTCTCAAGGACAAGGCTCCGACTTCTACACAGGCGTGTGGGCTGGCGAAGGCAGCGGTTCATCTGCAGGCAACATCAACAAGACCTCCAGCAATTCCCTCTTCGACATCGGCATCACCCTCAGCTACTATGGCGGATGGAATTACGCCTACGATATGGAGACGAAACAACAAATATCCACCGCCTCTGGCATCAAGAACGTGGGAGCAGCAGCAGACCTCTACATCGGCACGACTGACGAGACCGTGGTGGAAGAAGCTATTGCTGTGCGTGTTGTGCCCGAATCTATGTACAAACTCCTTGTTCCAGCCACTGGCAACACCTTCACCATTGCTGGCAAGACCTATGAGGTTGCATTGAACACGGTGAAGAAACTCGCAGAAGGCGTGGATGCCGATGGCAACAAGGTATATCTCATACGCGATGAAGTTCTGCAGGCAGCTCCCCGTTTCAAGTCCACTTTCGTCTATTCTCAAACACATATCGAGAACGAACTTCTGCCCCAGCTCATGCGAGTGCGCCAGTCGCTCATGCTCCCCGTCGGCACCTCCGACGCTGAAGCCCAGGCACAGGCCACACGCCTCA
The DNA here is from genome assembly GCA_947167515.1 of uncultured Prevotellaceae bacterium. GTDB lineage: Bacteria > Bacteroidota > Bacteroidia > Bacteroidales > Bacteroidaceae > Minthosoma. Next base: position 11,017 of record CAMVIM010000039.1, read on the forward strand.
AGCACCCTGTCTATGTCAGCAAGGTGCCCCTTGACGATGCCTATTATGCCAGCATCGACGACAAGGGAGCGCGCACCTACACCCAGTTCGTTCCCCAAGGTTCTACCCTGCAATGGACAGACTCCATCATGGCTCTCAATCAGGAAATGATGGCATGGATAGGCTTCCTGACAGTCAACGAACAAGAGAAACTCTCCGTCTGCGAATCTGACAAGGTGAAGACCTTTAGTTTCGATGGTGCCGGCAAGATAGACTACGAGGAGGACTTCACCTTCTCTCTCGAACGCGAGAACTACATGAAAATTCCAGGCATCAGCGATGGAAATTTCTTGGGTGACACCTTCTTTGACAATCTCGTCAAGAACTTCAAAAAAAGGAACTATCAGGAAGGGCACACCACCGAACAACAAGACGATGAGGGCAACGTGGTCGAGGTTGGCTTTCAGGCAGCAGGCAAAAAGACGATGCTGACTTTCAAACCCATCCTTTCCTACAACTTCAACTACAAGAACACGAAGGAAGAAGAGCATAGCAAAAAAACTGGCTTCACCCTCTCCTGCGACCGAAAAGCCTTCCTCACAGTCGATGTCTATCGCACCAAAGTGGATCTGGATGACTACAAGAAAAAGATTGCGGCGGGCGATATGTCTGTCATCTACCAGTATTCCGAAGAAACCAAGGATGCCATTCGTTCTGGCGCCACAGGCACCAACGGCGCCCTCTCCTTTATGCCTTACGATGCCAAGACTTATAGCAACTTCGTCTTCCGCACTCGTGCTGGAGCTACCAAGAAGCCTTATGAGCCTGCCCGATACTCTCAATTTTACAATCGGGGTACTTTGATTGATGTGGAGACTCTTCCGATTGACAATCTGAAGATATGGACTGACCAAGCCACCGTGAGCAACGTGCCTTATGGCGAACCTGCTAAGTTTACGATTCACATTGCCAACGAGAGCGAGGTGCCCAATCTGGTGTCTCCGTTCTTTGAACTTTTCCGAGCCGACAACGAAGAGAATGGTAAGGGAGCAAAGATTTTTGTGGATGGCACACCATTGACGGGCAGTGGCATCACGGTCTGGCTGAAGGAACATGAGCAGGTGGATAAGCAGGTGGAGGTGTATGCGGGTACGGAATTTGACTACGACAACCTGACCATCAGCTTGTGGGATCCCGAGGACGAAGACCGAATCTGTAGTCAAAGGCTCTCGGCACACTTCCTCCCTTCGGCAGGTAAAGTGAACATCTCATCGCCCTCCGACAAGTGGGTCATCAACACAGCTTCGCCCTACAATAAGGACAAGAAACTGTACTACATGCCTGTGCGCATCGACGAGTTCAACGTGAATGCACGTGGATTTGACCATATTGAACTGCAATACAAACTTTCGACCGAAGGAGACAAGTCGTGGGTGAACGTCTGCTCCTACTACAAGAGCGAGGAACTGATGGCCTTAGCTTCGGGTGAGCGCAAGCTCATCAAGAACGACGGCTACATTGACGATGCTATCTTCTATGGCGAGAAAGATCCTGTGGAGCAGAACTATGACATCAGGGCGGTGGTTTATTGCCGCCATGCAGGAGGATTCATCACCTCGTCATCACCGATACTCAGCGGAGTGAAAGACACGCGCATCCCTGTTCCGTTCGGCACTCCCAAGCCTGTGACGGGCATTCTCGACATGGGCGATGACATTATTGTCTCATTCTCAGAACCTATTGCGGGCAATTACTTGTCGAAGGTGAACAATTTTGAAGTGATTGGCACGACGAACTCAACCAACATTTCGCTCTCTACGGCACTCAGGTTTATGGGTAGTGAAAGCTATGGCTTCACGCAGGCAGACCGAAATCTGGACAACAAGAGCTTCACCTTCGACCTGATGCTGAACCCCGACAATAACGGGAAGAACATGATGGTGCTCTCGCATGGTGACATGGCCAGTCACTTGAGGTTGGGCGTGACGGCTGATCGCCGACTGCTGGTCAAGTTTGACGGAAAGACTGCCATCAGCGACCAGCCTGTCCGCTTCAATAATCTGCATCAGGTGGCCTACAGTTTCGATCAGAGCACGGAGGGGAAAACGGTAGTGACTTTCTATGACGGCTCAGAAGAAATTGGTAAGAAGACATTGGAGGCTGGCTATCATGGTTCAGGATCCATTTGGCTTGGTAATGATTTCTATGAGGAAGAGAAAGAAGACCCACTACCGCTGGTGCCTTATGAAGGCAGTATGCTGGAACTGCGTCTGTGGAACACTGCCATCTCGCCCAGCCAGTTAGCGAAGTATTCGCAAAAGGTACTGACGGGCTATGAACTAAACTTGATAGATAACTATGCGCTGAACGAAGGTAAGGGTGTGTACAGTTATGATAAGGCTGTCGGCGGTAATGACATAATGCTTTCGGGCACAAACTGGATTGTACCTGAAGGCATCAGTCTGAAGCTCGATGGCAAGAAAGGCGTAAGGATGAAGACGGGGGTCTTCGACCGTGAAGATTTTGAAGACTATACGCTGATGTTCTGGTTTCGCACCAATGACAAGGAGGGTACTCTGATGTCGAATGGTTTGGCCAAGGATGAAGCCAACAACGGCATGCACTTCTTTGTGGGTGTGGAGAGTGGTGAACTCGTCTTCCGCTCGGCAGGACAGGAGGTGAAGACTGAAACCTATGTGAGCGATGGGGCTTGGCATCACTTCGCTGTCACGGTGAACCGTTCGCGCAATGTCGGCAATCTCTACATTGACCAGAAGATGGTAGAGTCCTTTGCTGTGGAGAAGTTTGGCGGCATTTCAGGCGGTAAGCTGCTGGCGGTGGGTGCCACCTACCCAGATGAGGCGACTCCGACATTGGCTCTGACGGGCAACATTGATGAAATTGCCATGTATGAGATGGTGCTGCCCGAGAACCTTTTGCAGACCGATAGCCAATCGACTCCTACGGGAGAGGAAATGGGCACTTTGGTCTATCTGCCTTTTAGTAGGACAGAACGTATGGCCGATAATCGTCTCCGCTTGATGCCTACGGGAATCAGTCTGCGACTCTACAAGGTTAATGGTGCCATATCGGAAACTCGCCGAGACACCATTATGGATGCCAGTGTCGTTACAGAGCTGGCTGACCGTCTGAACTATGCACTTATGCTTGACAATAAGCCGATGGAGAACCTGGCATATAGTTATGTAGTGGATGGGCAGCAACTGTTGTTGAACCTTGATGAGCCTGATGCCAGCATCGAGAAGACGAATGTGTACATTACGGTGAAGGAGGTGGCAGACCTGAATGGCAACACGACGGCCAGTCCTGTGATGATGAATCTTTTCGTCTATCGAAACCCTGTGCGATGGGAGAATAAGCGGCTGGATGTGAGTGCCCCGTATGGTGAAGGCATAAGCCTTACTGTGAAGTTGAAGAATCTGGGTGGCAAGAGCGAGACGTATTCTCTGACGGGTCTGCCCATCTGGATGACAGCCTCCAAGACGGCTGGTACGCTGCCTGCTCTGGGTGAGGAAGTCATAGAGCTGACCATCTCTCCTTATATAAACATTGGCGACTTCAGAGAGAAGATATTCCTCGTAGGTTCCAACGGCATGTCGGAACCGCTGCCTATCTACATCAAGATTCGGGGCGAAGCACCTAAGTGGGCGGTGAGTGATGCGTTGAAGTCGAGGAATCTCGCCATGCACATGGTGGCGCGCATCAAGGTGGAAAACGAAGTGAGGCATGATGCCGAAGATATGGTGGCGGTCTATGGCGAAGGCCACCAACTGCTCGGTGTCGCTCATGTGGATGTGGATCAGACGGCTGCTGCCAATGAGGCTTTGACCTACTTGACTATCTACAATAGTGGGAATAAGCCAACTCCGCTTAGCTTCGAGTTCTACAATGCCTCGACGGGAAGAATTTATGTGCTGGAACCTGATAAGGAAAAGTATCCAGATAGCATCAAGTTTGAGGCTAACAGTGTGGTGGGCAGCAGTGCCGACCCCGTTGTACTCTCTCAAAATCTCTACACTGTGCAGACGCTCTATCTGAACAAGGGATGGAACTGGCTCTCTTTCTATGTAAGCCCCGATACTAAGACTGTCACCCAGTTGCTCAACGAATCGACCAGCTGGGAGGCGGGCGATGGATTTGAGGTCATCAACAGTAATGGTGAGCCTTATGTCTATACTTATAAGTCGAAACCACATCCGGATGACCCCAATCAGCGCATCTACTTCTGGGATCACGGCAGCGATGTCATCAGTGTCAATTCGTCGTTTATGTACCGCTTCTACTCCAAGAGCGAGAAGACTGCCTATCTATCTGGCTTGGATTTCCCTGTATCCATTACTTTGCACAAGGGGTGGAACCGCATTGCCTTCAGCTCACCCATCAACTTGCCTTTGTCGGTAGCCCTTTCCGACTATACAGACAAAGCATCGGAGGGCGACATCATCAAGTCGCAGGATGAGTTTGCTGTGCTCAACATCGTGAATGGCAACCGCCTCTGGAAGGGATCGCTCAAGTATATGCGCAGCGGCGAGGGCTACATGCTCAAGCGGAACAATGATAAGGAGGCTTCGTTCTGGTATCCATCCTACTGGGGGGCATCGCGCTATGCGGGCAGAGGTGGAACTGACGCACAGATGCGTCAGCCGCTCTATATCAACCCGATGGCCACCAGCATGAGTGTGATTGCGGTGACCGAAGGTGTTGACCTGCAGGAGGGAGACCGTCTGGTGGCCTATCATGGAGCTGAGGTCTGCGGAGTGGCTGAAGCCGATGCTGACGGACACTTCTACCTCTCTGTGGCAGAATCGGACAGCAGGGCAATGTCGGATGTGACCTTCTCCATTGAGCGTGAAGGCGAACTGGTGGGACTGGCCAATCAGCGCATGTCCTATGTGAGCGATGCAGTTGTTGGTTCGGTGGATGAGCCTACCGTCATCAACTTCGTTTCGGCAGACAGCTATGCCGACGGTGGGTGGTACACTCTTGAAGGCATCCGATTGTCTGGCCGTCCAGCCGAGAAGGGGGTTTATATCTTCAATGGCACGAAAGTGTTGGTGAAATAAAAAGTAAATGACTAAAATGATAAATGTTCAATGAATAAAATTGTAAAAGTAAAATGGTTCATGCTGTTAGCGGTACTCACCTTAGCTTGGGGCTGTAGCAGTGATTCTGATGGTGACGGATCGCAGGAGGGTTTGCAACTCCTGTCAGGTACTGACGAGCGTCCTACGTGGAAGGTTCCTGACTACAACCTCTACGAGCAGACGATGAGTGTGCAGTTGCGATTGCAGGATGAGTTGGCTGCCTATGTCACAGAGCAGGATTTGATGTGTGCTATGATTGATGGTGAGGTGCGGGCGCTGCATGCACCCGAAATCACCAATGCCGAAATCTACTTTCCTCTGACTGTCGGCACCAACAACAGCGACGTGATGGTCAGCATCTCCTACTATTGTGACCGTCTTCACCGCATCTACACGTTCCCCGACTGGCATGAGTTTGATGCCAGCTTGCCCCCACTCGACAGCGAGGACAAGCCTTATCTAATTCGTTTTTTTACGACTGAATAAAAAGAGGAAATGAGAAAAATAGTGCTGATTCTTTCCATGATGGGCTGGGTGGCTCTCATGGGACAAAATCCTATTGAAATTAGCGATGCTGCAGGGCTTCGTGCCATCAAGGAGAATCTGAACGGTTCCTATAAGCTGGTGGCTGATATCGATCTGGGCGGCAAGGTGACCCCTGCACTGGCTGAAGGGGAGTCTTATGAAACATGGACTCCTCTGGGCAATAACCCGACCAGCGACAGCGATGTAGGCTCCTTCAATGGCATCTTCGATGGCAATAACCATAAAATCACCAACCTTCGGGTGGATGTGCAGGATGCCACCACCACCTATATCGGTCTCTTTGGACGGATTGGCGAAAGGGGCATCGTGAAGAATCTGACGATAGAGTCTGCCGTCCTGAGGGTAGCTTCGACGGAGGATCAGACTCGCAACATGGGCAGCATCGCAGGTGTCAATCACGGCATCATCGCCAACTGCACCAGTAACGCTGAGGTGAAGTGCTATGCATCCTCTACCGATGGTGGGGGCATTGTTGGTGAGAATCGGGGCGACGTGGTGGATTGCAAGTTTACGGGACTGGTGCAAACTTCGCAGCAAGAGGGTGGTGGCGACTCCTATAATAGTGTCTTCATCGGTGGTATAGTGGGTGATAACGAAAGGGGTGGAACGCTCTTGAAGTGTCTTTCGTCAGGCACAATCACATCGTCCGACCATTCAGGCAACCTTTATGGTCAGAACAATGGGACTGTGCTGTGTAAAGGGCCGAGTGGCGTGATAGACCGCACCCTCTACAAGGACGGTTCGTGGAACTCACTCTGCCTGCCGTTCAATATGACCATCAGCGGATCGGTGCTGGAGGGGGCGACTGTGATGGAACTGGACATCTCGACGGAGGGTTACACCCATCCTACGGGCATTGAAGGCACCGTTCTCTACCTGAACTTCAAGGAGGTGGATGCCATTGAGGCGGGAATGCCTTATATCATCAAATGGGCAGAGTCTGAAAACAACCTTGTGAACCCGACTTTCTCTTATGAGGCTATTGCCACAACAAACCCGACGGGCATTACCAGCCACGATGGTAACGTCACTTTCATTGGCACGCTCTCCACGAAGAAGGTGGGTGCAGAGGGCGATGATTCGTTCCTTTATCTGGGGAAAGAGAACAAACTCTACTATCCTTCAGAGAGTATGGAGATAGGCGTTCTTCGTGCCTACTTTCAACTGAACAACGGCTATGTGGCTGGCGAGCCTGAGGAGGGTGGTGCTGGTAATGTTGGGGCAGGAGGGGCTGCCCAACGCGTTCTCATCAGTGAATTTCGTCTGAATTTTAGCGATGAAGCAACTGCCATCCACAGCCTAGGCACTGACAAGTCTTCTCGCACGGGTCAGTTTTACGACTTGAGTGGACGGATGATTTCAGCCGACCGTCTGGAAAAGGGTATCTATATCAAGGACGGTAAGCGCATCTTTGTCGGGAAATAGTCATACCCATGGCAAACAAGGGCAGCATTACTTTCCCAATCATCATGGTTTGTGCTCTCCTATCATTTTTTCCATCCAAATCATGTCGTACCACCTGCCGAACTTCTTTCCGCACAGGTGGAAGTGAGCCACGGTGGTGTAGCCCAATCGCTCGTGGAAGTGGACGCTGTCGAGAGTCAGATGCGGGTCGGGTGTGTACTCCTCTTGTGGAGAGGGGTTCGTCAGGCGTGTGGGTTGGTTGTTCAGCGCATCGGCAGGGAATGAGATGCAGGCGTTCATATTGAGGATGCCCTGCATCTTCAGCGCCTCCTCCAAGGCATCGTGCAGTTGTCTGCCGATGCCTTTTCTTTTTTCCTGCCCATCCACATAGATGGAGGTCTCCACTGCCCACTGGTAGGCCGCTCTCTCCTTGAAAGCGCTGGCATAAGCATATCCCACCACTTTCCCGTTCTCTTCTGCCACCAGCCACGGGTACTTCTTCTGCACCTGCTCCATCCGCCGCTCCATCTCCTCCACCGTGGGCACATCATATTCGAACGTGATGACGGTGTCCGTCACGTAGGGCGCATAAATTGCCTGTATGACCCGAATGTCTGCTTTTGTTGCGTTTCTGATGATAATTGTTTCCATTGGTTGCAAATGATGTGCAAAGGTACGGAAAATGATTGGAAAGCAGAGTATTTTTCCCTACCTTTGCACAGGAATGAACATTTGACCGACTTAAAGCTTATCTGTATGAGACGATTTTTTATGATTGCCACGTGCCTTTGGGCTGTAGCGATGATGCAGGCACAGACCCTGCACTACAACCGCCCAGCCGATTACTTCGAGGAGGCGCTACCCATAGGAAATGGCACGATGGGTGGAATGATTTATGGTGGTACAGAATGTGACCGCATCTCGCTGAACGACATCACGTTGTGGACGGGTGAACCCTGCAATATGAACGTCTTTTCGCCTGAGGCGCACAAGACCATTCCCCTCATTCGTGAGGCACTCCGCAAGGGCGACTATCGTGAGGCTGACCGCTTGCAACGCGAGGTGCAGGGACATTTCTCGCAGAACTATCAGCCCCTCGGACAGCTCTCCATCGAATATTTGGACACAATGGCACAGGTGAGCAACTACCGTCGGTGGCTCGACATCGGCAATGCCACAGCGCACACCGTGTATCATCGAGGTGCCTATCAGTACGCCACCGAATATTTTGCCACCCATCCCGACTCGGGCATGATCATTCGTCTGACCACCGACAACCCCCAGGGCATCCACGTACGGGTGTCGCTCAGTTGTCAGTTGCGCCATCAGGTGCAGGTGGCCGATGGACACACTCTGGTGAACGATGGCTATGCTGGATATGCTTCATTGCCAAACTATTATGAGGCAAAAGAGAAGTTCGCCTACGACCTCGATCGAGGCATCCATTTCCGCACAAAAGTACTGGTGAAGGCCGAGGGGGTGAAGGCGGAAGGTGACTGCCTCCTCGTGGATGGAGGTCGCGAGGTCACGCTCTACGTGGTCAATGCGACCTCGTTCAATGGCTACGACCACGACCCCGTCAAGCAAGGCAAGCCCTACCGTCAGATAGCCGATGAGCGGCTCGAACGGCTTTCTTCCGTGGCCTACAACGACCTTCTGAACCGTCACATGAACGACTACAAAAGCATCTACGACCGCGTGAAACTCACCCTAGCCCCCCTCTCATCCCCCCAAGGGGGGAAGAACCATCCGGATGGCAACACCTCCCCTTTGGGGGAGGGTGGAAGGGGGCTTGACGAGGTGCTCCGCGAGTATGTGGACGAGTCCCTCTTCAACCCTGCGTTGGAAGCCCTCTACTTCCAATATGGCCGCTATCTGCTCATCTCCTGCTCTCGCACACCCAATGTGCCAGCCAATCTGCAAGGTCTTTGGAACGAAAGCATCCTGCCGCCTTGGTCGTGCAACTACACGAGCAACATCAACGTGGAGGAGAACTACTGGGCGGCTGAAACGGCTGCCATGCCCGAGATGCACCAATCGCTTTTCACCTATATGAAGGAGCTGCAAGGTTCGGGCGAACTGACCGCCAAGGCGTACTATGGGGTGGACAAAGGGTGGTGCCTTGCTCACAACACCGACATCTGGGCGATGACCTGTCCAGTGGGGCTTCACACGGGTGACCCCATGTGGGCCAACTGGAACATGGGCGGTGCATGGTTGAGCACGCACATTTGGGAGCACTACACCTTCTCCCTCGACCGCGATTTCCTGCGTGAATACTATCCTGTGCTGAAAGGTGCGGCAGAGTTTTGCTTGGGGTGGCTTGTCACCGCCGACGACCTCCAGCCCGCTACTTATGGAAATGAAAATCGCCCAGCGCGTGGGCTGGGGCTGATTACAGCGCCCTCCACCTCGCCCGAAAATGTTTTCATCACCGACGAAGGCTATCATGGGCGCACCTGCTATGGTGGTTTTGCTGACATCGCTATGATTCGTGAGTGCCTGACCGATGCGTTCTATGCTGCCTCGATTCTGCGGTGTGACACCGACTTCATGGCCACCGTCCTTGAGGCGCTGTCACGTTTGCAACCCTACAAGATAGGCAAGAAGGGCAACCTACAAGAGTGGTTCTACGATTGGGAGGATGAAGACCCTCATCATCGCCATCAGAGTCACCTCTTCGGCATCTACCCTGGACACAATATTGACGATAGGGTGAACACGAAGGAGACCATCTATCGTGCAGCCTCCAAAACTCTTGAGCTGAAAGGTGACCGCACTACAGGCTGGAGCACAGGTTGGCGTGTGAATCTCTATGCCCGTTTGCACGATGCCAAAAACGCTTACCACATCTACCGCAAACTGCTTTCCTACGTGAGTCCTGACGGCTATCGAGGCCCTGATGCACGTCGGGGTGGGGGCACTTATCCCAACCTGTTGGATGCCCACTCTCCCTTCCAAATCGATGGCAACTTTGGTGGTTGTGCAGGAGTGGTGGAGATGCTGATGCAGAGCGACTACTTCATCCCACGTGAAAGTTCATCAGACACCCTTGTGACCTGCATCGAACTGCTGCCCGCCCTTCCCGAGAACTGGAAAGACGGCTCCGTCTCTGGCATCCGTGCTCGTGGAGGCATCGCGGTTGATATGACTTGGCAAGGCAGTCGCGTCACAGCCCTCACCCTTACAGCACAACAGGGTGGTGTGGTGATGCTCACCATGAACGGAGAGACAAAGAAAGTGATACTGAAAAAAGGCAAAAATACTATTGTACCATCAAAAAAATAACCTACGGAACAATGAAGAAACAGCTATTGTCCACCCTCATTTTGGCAGTTGTTGCGCTGAGCGCTTACGCACAGGCATATCCGCCTCAGAACGCACCACAGTTGGAGTTCGCCCTGCAACTCAAAGTCACCCTCGGCGAGACTTTCGGCATCAACAATACCCAGCACGGTCGCCGCACCGTTATCCCCATCACAGGAGGCACTTTCGAAGGCCCGCAGTTGAAAGGCACCATCATTAGCGGCGGTGCCGACTATCAGCTGAACACGGAGAATCGCACCGAACTCGAAGCCATCTACTGCATCAAGACCGACGACGGTGTCTACATCCACGTGCGCAACCGTGGCATCATCGCCAACGGCACCGATGCCGAAGGCCATCCCACGTTCTACTTCCGTGCTGCGCCCCAGTTCGAGGCTCCTGCCGATAGCCGCTACGGATGGCTGAACAACTCACTCTTTGTCTGTACCCCAGAATTCTCGAAGGATTTCCAAGGCATTGTGCTGAACGTGTGGCGAGTGAAGTGAACATGAACAAATGCTTTTCCTCCCTGAAGGCCATCACCCTGTGGGTGCTGTTGTTGATGCCACTTGCAGCGTGGTGTCAAGGAGGCTATGTGTTCAGCGAGAACATCAAGCCACTCATCAAGACCCAATGGGGGCAGGGCTTTCCATACAATATCCTGTGCCCGAAGTCGGAGAAGGATGGGCAAACCGTCTATCAACTGGCAGGATGTGGCGCATTGGCGATGGCGCAAATGGTGAACTATCACCGTTATCCCGCCATGAGCCCAGATGGAGTGTATGCCTATGATTGGGAGCAGATGTATTGGACTTACCTGCCAGGCATTTCGAAGGAACGTGTGGTGGGTGTAGCGAAACTGATTAGTGATTGTGGTGTGTCTTCCTTCACGCAGTACTCCGAAGTTTCCAGCAGCACAAATCTCTCCACGATGATGGGTGCTATGAAGCGCCTTTTCCGTTACAGCAACGAAATGAGCATCTATCAGCGTGCCGACTTTGCCACGCCAGAACGTGACAGCCTGTTTCGTCAGCTGATCTTCACGGAACTGAAAGCTGGTCGCCCTGTCTTCTACCGTGGCTACAACGAGACCAAGAAAGAGGGACACCTGTTCCTCATTGACGGATGCAAGGGGAGCAAGGTGCATGTGAACATGGGTTGGGCAGGAGAAGGTGATGGCTATTATGATTTGGATGATTTGAAAGGCTATAGCGCCAAACAATGGATGCTGATGGATGTGGCAGATTCCACCTATCATCCTGATTATACCGACATCCGACTGGATGAGGCGGGCACATTGGGAGCCGTGCTGACACCAACCCAGCAGTTGCAGACGCGTCACTTGAAACTTGCTGGCCACATGAATGGCGATGACTTTGCCGTGCTGAGAAAGATGCTCAAGACGGGCTTGCTCCGCACCATCGATATGGAAGATGTGGAGCTGAAAACATTGCCAGATTCTGCTTTCTTCGAATGTACCTATCTGTCACACCTGAAAGCGCCCAAGACGCTGAAGCACACGGGGCATGTGACTTTCTACCGGTGCCGTAATCTGAATAGGGTCGTTTTTGCTGAAGGCTTGGAAAGTGTAGGTGGCCAGGCATTTAGTGGCTGTGTCAATCTGCTGGAAGTGAAGCTTCCATCCACAGTCACCCGAATCTATGGCAACGCCTTCACCTCTTGTGAAGCCCTGCTCAATGTGGTGCTGCCTGATCGGGTGGAATATCTGGGCAACTATGCCTTTTCGTGGTGCAAACACCTCAATTCGCTGCATCTTCCCAAGGGCATGAAAAGCATGGGCAAGGAAATCACGAAAGAGTGCCCTCGTCTGAAACACCTTACGCTCGACAGCGACAATCCCTATTATCGTGTGGTGGATGGTGAGATTCAAAAGATTCAATAAAAAAAGTCCCCTTGGCCGCATTCCGCACGGCGAAGGGGACTTTCTTGTGTGATTGAATTGATGCAGAAGTGCTTATTTGAGCACCTTCTTGAATTTGTCAATAAATTGCTGGGCTTCGTCCATCGAGAGACAAAGCGGTGGCAGCAGACGGATGACGTTGGTGCCTGAGCAGCCTGTGAAGCAGTGCTCTTCCTTGATGAGGCGAGTACGTGGCTCCTTATAGGGGATGTCCAGCTCAATGCCAATCATCAGACCCTCACCACGCACGTCCACCACGTGAGGCAAGTTGCCTGCTTTCTGTTCTGCTTTCAGCGTGTCAATGAGGTACTTACCCACCTTGGCAGCATTCTCCACGAGGTGTTCTTTCTCAATCACATCCAGCACGGCAATCGCGCCTGCACAACCGAGGTGGTTGCCACCGAACGTGGTGCCCAACTGACCATACACAGGCTTGAATTTGGGCGAGATGAGCACACCGCCCATGGGGAAACCATTGCAGATGCCTTTCGCCACAGTGATGATGTCAGGACGAACACCGAGGTGCTGATGGGCGAAGAACTTGCCAGAACGTCCGTAACCACACTGGATTTCGTCGCAGATAAGCACGGTATTGTGCTGGTCGCACAGACGACGCAGTTCCTGCAAGAACTCCTTGGTCACCATCCTGATACCGCCCACTCCTTGGATGCACTCGATGATGACAGCACACACGTTATCCTTCTCCAGCTCGGTCTTCCATGGCTGGATGTCGTTGATGGGCAGATAGGTGACGTGCCCGTTGCTGTTGATGGGCGCAATAATCTTGGGGTTGTTCGTCGCCTCCACCGCAAGGGAGGTACGTCCGTGGAAAGCCTTCTCTATCGACAGAATACGTGTCCTGCCATTGTAGAAAGATGCCAGCTTCATGGCATTCTCATTGGCCTCTGCACCCGAGTTGATGAGGAACAGCTGATAGTCCTCATAGCTCGATGCCTTACCAAGGCGCTCGGCCAACTCCTTCTGGAGCGGATTCTGCACGGAGTTACTGTAAAAGCCCAACTTGTTAAGCTGTTGGGTCATTGCTTCGACATAGTGAGGATGGCAATGTCCAATGCTGATGACAGCATGACCGCCATACAAATCCAAATATTCCTGTCCCTTGTCGTCCCATACGTGGCAACCCTTGCCGTGGTCGATGGCTATGTCGAAAAGTGGATATACGTCAAATAATTGCATGATTTTTAACTCAAGATTCGTGTAATTCGTGTAATTCGTTGTTTAGAAGGCGCTTGCCTTCAAGTTAAGTCCAGCCTTTTCATCAAGACCGAACATAATGTTCATGTTTTGTACTGCCTGACCCACAGCACCTTTGAGGAGGTTATCAATCATCGAAGTGATGACGACTTTCTTGCCGAACACCTCCACGTGCACCAGTCCCTTGTTGGTATTCACCACCTGCTTCAAGTCTAGTGCCTTGTCGCTGTAGTGGGTGAAGGCGGTATCCTTGTAGAAGTCCTTATAGAGAGCGACAATATCGTCTCCCACAGCCTGCTGATTCAGCGTCACCACCTCCGTGCAGAAGATGCCCCTTGCGAAGTCGCCTCTGTAAGGGATGAAATCGACTGTGATGCCCTCGGCATCGAAGCCCTCGTCGAGCGTGTCCACCACATGAGGTGCTCCCGTTGGCTTCAACTCGTTCAGCGTCTGGCAAATCTCGTGCAGATGCTGGTGTGTGAAGAGCTTATACACCGAGAAGTTGTTGTCGCGCCAAGAGAAGTGCGTCGTGGCACTGGGCTTCTGACCCGCTCCCGTCGAACCGGTGATGGCATTGACGGCGATGTCGCTCGTCAGCAGTCCGGCCTTTGCCAGTGGCAGCAAACCAAGTTGGATGCAAGTGGCGAAACATCCGGGGTTAGCAAGATGTTGGCACTTCGCAATCTCCTCGTGGTGAATCTCTGGCAAGCCATACACGTAATCGTGGTCGCCCTTGATACGGAAGTCCTGAGCCAAGTCGATAATCTTCACGTTGGCAGGAATCGAGTGCTCCTTCAGGAATGCCTCGCTCTTTCCGTGTCCGAAGCAGAAGAACACCACATCCACCTTGTCGAAAGGCATCTCAGACGTGAACTCCAACTCGGTCTCGCCCAGCAGGCCCTCGTGTACGTCATACACTTTATTCCCAGCGTTTGACTCGCTGTTGGCAAACACGATTTCAACCTCGGGATGGTTTAGCAATAAGCGAATGAGTTCTCCGCCTGTATAGCCAGCTGCACCTAATATACCTACGCGTACCATTTATCTTTCTTCGTTTGGATGTGCCAAATAGTAAGCACGGAGTGGGGTAGAGGTCACCTTGATGAAGCCCTTGGCATCCTCTGACGACCATGCCTTGGCAGTCTCACCATACTCACCGAGTTTGTTCTTCACGAGGTCGTTAGGTGAATCCACACCCACCGTCTGGAAGCAGAGTGGACGGAGTTCGAGGGTCACCTCACCAGTCACGTTGCGCTGTGAAGAAGTCAGCATCGCCTCGATGTCTGGCATGACAGGCTCCAAGTACTGACTCTCATGCAGGAACATGCCGTACCAGTTGCTCACTTGGTCTTTCCAGTACTGCTGCCACTTCGACAGCGTGTATTTTTCCAAGAAACGGTGTGCACCGATGATGAGCATAGGAGCGGCAGCCTCGAAACCTACACGACCCTTAATGCCGATGATAGTGTCGCCCACGTGGCAGTCACGACCAATGCCGTAAGCCGCACCAATCTCTTCCACAGCCTGAATGGCGGCAATCTTGTCATCGTAGTGCTTGCCGTTCACCGAGCAAAGCTCACCCTTCTCGAAGCCTAACTTCAAGAGTTCT
Organism: uncultured Prevotellaceae bacterium; assembly: GCA_947167515.1. Taxonomy (GTDB): domain Bacteria; phylum Bacteroidota; class Bacteroidia; order Bacteroidales; family Bacteroidaceae; genus Minthosoma. The sequence continues at coordinate 26,102 of CAMVIM010000039.1, forward strand.
GGACCTTCCTTTGTGGGGTGCTTCAAGTAAGCAGACTCTGGCAGACCCTGTGTGGAGTCGAGAATCTCGCCACCGCAGATGCTGGTGCCCCAGATACCTACATTATAAGAGTACTTCAGCTTTGCGAAGTCAGCGGCAAAGCCGTTCTTGTTCAGGTAATCAATTTCCTCCTGACGGCTCAGGTTTCCGTCACGTGTCAACGTGATGATTTCCACACCGGGAGCCATGACAAGGAAGGTCATGTCGAAACGAATCTGGTCGTTACCTGCACCCGTTGAACCATGTGCAATAGCGCTCGCACCAATCTCCTTCGCATAACGTGCAATCGCCAATGCCTGGAAGATACGCTCAGAACTTACCGAGATGGGGTAGCAGTTGTTTCTCAACACATTGCCAAACACCATGTACTTGAGTGACTTGGCATAATAGTCCTGCGTCACGTCCAGTGTCACATACTTCGTGGCACCCAACTTGTAGGCGTTCTCTTCGTTCGTCTTGAGTTGTTCAGCCGAGAAACCACCTGTGTTGGCACATGCTGCATGCACCTCATAACCTTTTTCCTTAGCCAGATACATCACCGTGTAACTGGTGTCCAAACCGCCGCTGAAAGCAACGACCACTTTCTTCTTTTCTGCCATACAGACCCCCTCCCCGCTCCCCCTACGAGGGGGAGAGTAGAATGTTTGTGGGGAGGTATTCTACTTTATTGTTAATGCTTCTTTTATATTAGGTAATTACTCCCTCCCTTATAGGGAGGGTGAGGGGAGGGTCTCTCTCTTCGCCATCTCCCTCATAATCTCCTGAAAGATTTCCACTGGCGTCGGCTCGCCCTTGTGCTGCGCCGGGTCATACAACATGCCCGTGCAGATGCAGAATTTCCTGTTCTTCATCTCCAGAATGGGATGGTTGATACAGCCACGGCAACCACGCCAGAAAGCATCGTCGTCCGTCAACTGGTTGAAACTCACAGGCACGTAACCCAGTGCCGTGTTCATCTTCATCACCGCATCGCCACTCGTCAGCGAGAAAATCTTCGCATGAGGCCAACGCACACGAGCCAGCGTGAACGTGTGGTCCTTGATGCGCTTGGCGATGTTCCTGCCCTGATAGTCGGGATGCACAATCAGTCCCGACGTGGTCACATACGACTTGTTGCCCCACGTTTCGATGTAACTGAAGCCCACAAACGCGTCGCCCAGTTCCGTCTGCTTGCTGGGGTCGAGAGCCAACACTGCCTTTCCCTCCTTCATCTTCGTTGCCACATACTCATGTGTGCGTTCTGCAATACCCGTGCCACGCTTCTTTGCCGCCTCGCGGATGGTGTCGAGTATCAAATCCACATATTTCTCGTGAGTGGCATCTGCCACAATCACCTTGATTCCGTCTTCGTAAATCACAACTAAAGCCCCTTCCTAACCTCCCCCAAAGGGGAGGAACGCCATTCGGGGTGTTGGGCGTATATATTTTTTTGTTTTTTACTTATATTATATATGGAGCAATATCCACTCTCATTCCCCCCCTATGGGGATGAACAATCCGGATGGCAGCCCCTCCCCCTTGGGGGAGGTTGGGAGGGGGCTCGCTCCCTATTGGCTTCCCGGATAAACCGGTACTATTGTTCTTAAATTCGCTTCGAGTGTCTCCTTGTTAAAACCTTCCTCCAGTGCCAGAAAGATGGTGTCGTCACCAGCAATGGTGCCAATCACCTCATGGAAATGGGCATTGTCGATGTCGCTCGCCAGTCCGCTGGCATAGCCTGGCCGGCACTTGATGACCGCCAACTGCCCCGAGAACTTCACCGACATGAAGCCGTTCCTGATGGCCGTGCCCTCCTGCCGATGCTCCCTCACCCGTCGGTAGTATGGATTCTCGGGCAGCATATAGATGGAGCGTCCCTTAGGCGAAAAGCCCTTCACCACCTTCAGCAACTTCAGGTCGCGCGACAGGGTGGCCTGCGTCATGTTCACCCCCTCCTTCGAGAGTGCCTGCGCCAACTCCTCCTGACTGCCAATCTCCTGCGTCTGGATAATCGCCTTGATGATGTCGAGTCTCGACTGTCTTGCTGTCATCGTGTTATTTCTTCGTGATTATTAATTCTTATAGGTACTCAGGCGAGCAAATCTCGTAGTCCAATTTGACAAATTGCAATTTACCATTTATTTTGCAATTTGACCATTTCCGATTCCTTCCTCGCCGCATGGCAAATGGTACATTGTAAATAGTCAAATGGTAAATGCAATTGTATAATTATTCACAAATCGGCTGCAAAGTTACCACTTTCTTTGCATATAGCAAGCATTTTATGCAAGATTTTTTCATGTTTTATGCATAAAACCGCCGTTTCCTTACTTCCATTCCCCCATATCCTTTTTCTCATTCCCCCAATGCCTCTCTTTTTCACCTTCGCAAGACAAAGGGAACGAAGAGTAATCCCCCGCTCCATCATCACTGACAGGGCAGGGGTGTGTACACTTTTCAGAGTTTTACTAATCTTTCATTACTTGCTAACACGTGTGTGCTATTGCAGGCAGAAGGTGGCGAGAGGGCAATCGTGAAGATTTAATCCTCGTTGGTATAGACGGTCTTCCAATCCTTGTTGGTATAGGTCTTCCCGTGCATCACGATTTTCTTGACAGGCTTTCCGTTGATGGTGATACTGCCATCATCGTGTTTTTCTACACCAGGCAGTTTCCCGACAAGGGAATCAATCGGCACTTCTTCTTCGGGAGTTTGGGTCTTGTTTCCGACCACGACCGTGTCCTTCGGTTCCGCTTGGAAAGCCTTGGTCTCGATGCTGATGACTCCGTTCTTGCCTTTATCGCCATAGATGGCTGTGGCGGCACCATTTCTGAAGACGGTGATGGATGCGATGTCATCTTTGTTGATGTGGAACAGTTGGGCGAGCACGTCCTCGTCTTCAAGGTTCTTTTTCTTGTTGAGAAACTCTGCGGGAAGTTCCACCACCTTGCCGTCCAGCAGAACGAGGGGCTCGTCTTCAATACTTGTAGTTGTGAAGCAGATGATGCCGTGCTTGTCCTTGTAGTTGTACTGGGGAGTTCCGTCAGCATTCTTGATGATTTGGAAGGCTGAGTAGTTCTTGTAGTTTCTCAATTCGGCTTCAGTGGCTTGGCGTCCGTTGATAAACACATATTCAGCGGTGCATGCGAAATCGCCGGCAGCAGGTTCCCCTTCGTGCGAGAAGCCGATGATTCTGCCATGTTGGTCTCTGACGGGATGGATGGCAAAAGGAGCGTTGTCGTCGATGGCTGCTTCGGCGGTTTCTTCCGTTGGGGCGAGAAGGGTTTCTTTCACTTCGTTGAAGGCAGGCACTTTCGTCGTTTCCAACGTCTTCACCATGTCTTCCACGGGGTCGGTCTCAATGGGTGTGGCGAAGGCATTGAGGGTCAATGCCACCACGGGGACGGCGCATAAGGCTTTCAGCATGAGCCATCGGTTAGAAGGTTTCTGGTACATCATAACGATACGTTTTTTGAGTGAACCGTGATTCAGATTGTTGGTGAAAGGCTGCAGTCGATTCCCGACCACCTTCATCACGAGAAGTTGTTGATATGATTTTGCATCGATGCCTTGGTTGATGACCGCCTGGTCTGCCTCGTACTCATGCACTGCCTTGAGATCGCGGCTGATGAACCAGACGAAGGGATTGAACCACTGGAAGGTCTTCATGGCTTCCAAGAGGATGAGGTCGTAGGTGTGTCCCAGACGAATGTGTTCCTGTTCATGGGTGAGGATATACTGGCGGTGTTGCTCATAGTCCTGCACGTTCATCACGATGTGGCGGAAGATGCTGAAGGGAGTGACATCGCCCTTGAGTAGCACGACGGTGTTGCCTTGCGAGTCGGTGTGGCGCAGACCGTTGTGCATGAGACGGATGAGTGAGATGACTTGCAGGATGGTCAGCAAGAGCATCATGGCCACTCCCGTCAGATATACGCTCGTGAACACTTGTACCCATGTGAGGCGAGGGGCTTCTTCCGTCTGCACCACAAACATGGGCGTTTCTTCCATGCTTGTCTCCATCTCATACAGTTCTTCGTTGATGACCGTCGGGTGTTCGGTGGTGAAGTGGAACAGCGGCACGACGAGCGAAACGAGCATGATGCCCACCAGCATGCAGCGGTTGAACCGATGGAAAGTTTCTTTGCTCAGAAAGAGGAAAAAACAACTGTAGAGCAGTGCCAATGTGATGGCGGTTTTGAGGATATATAGCATCATGGAATTTACAATTTAACGATTGACAATGTACTATTTTCTTTGAATCATTTCCACGATTTCCTTCAGTTCTTCTTCCGACACTTCTTCCTGCCGAGCGAAGAAGGAGAGCATGGATTTCAGCGAGTTTCCGAAGAAGGTGGACTTCACCTCCTTCATCACGCGGTTGGTGTAAGCCTCCCTGCTGATGGTGGGTGTAAACACGAAGGTCTTTCCGCCTCCCTCCTGCTTGCGCGACTGGATGAAGCCCTTGTTGGTCAATATCTTCAGGAATGTGGCGATGGTGGAGTAGGCGGGCTTCGGCTCAGGATACTCTTCGATAATCTCGTGGGTGGTCATGCCCTCACTTCTCTCCCAAAGCACATTCATGATTTCCATCTCGGCCTTCGTCAGTTGTCTGTCTTCGTTCTTCTGTCTCATGCTTATCTAATGTTTTAGATTTCTGCCGCAAAGTTAATCTAAACCTTTAGATAATGCCAAACAAAAACAAAAGAAAATGAACACCCAACCTCGAAGTTTAACTTCTTTTGTTAGATATTCATCTCCTTTTATTAGATATTAAGATTTGAGGCAGCGTGTCCGTCAGGGGTGCAGCCCAATCCGTGAAGGGGTGGTGAACATCAAGCCCGACACGACGATGGAAGACCTTTTGCGCTATGTCGAAAGAGTGCATGAGAGGTGGGGCATCAGAGCCTTGCAGATACACATCCATAAGGACGAAGGGCATTATGAAGTGATGGAGCAGCGAGAGCAATGTCAAGCAAGCTTGAACATTGTCGAGTCGCGACAGAACTCGGCGGAGCCAGCCACCGAAAACCCTGCATCATGGGAACCGAACTACCATGCTCATATCATCTGGGACTGGATGGACCACGACACGGGCAAGTCCTTCAAACTGAATGCTGAGGACATGTCTGCCATCCAAGATTTGGTAGCCGAGACATTGGACATGCAGAGAGGGCAGAAGAAGTCAGAGACGGGGATTGACCATCTGGAGCGCAACGACTTCATCATCCAGAAGCAGGAGAGCAAGAAGAAGCAGATACAGGAAGAGGCAAAGAAAGCCATTGTCGAGAAGGAGGAAGTGGAAGCAGAGGTCGAGGCAGCAAAAACGGAAGTGGCAGACTTGTGGAAGGAACACGACTATCTGACAAGTGCTAACCGCTCAAAGGTGGAACGCAGCAACCGCCTCGACCTTGACATCAGAACCAAGACAAACCGTTCTCAGACACTTGATGATGCCATTGATGCCAAGAAACAAGAAATCGCAAGACTGGCAGCGAAAACCGATGAAAGTCTGCAGGATTTCTACACCATCAAGGAGCGTGGCAACTGGCAAGACCCAATGTTCTTTGCCATGTCTGCCTATATCTACCGCATTGACGAGGGCTTGCAGTTCTGCATCAAAGCCATTCAGGACTTTGCCTATTCGGGCTTCGGAGGTCGTG
>CAMVIM010000040.1 GCA_947167515.1 uncultured Prevotellaceae bacterium
GCGTGTTTGAGTATGTGCTTGGTGGCTGTCAAGATACAAAGCTCTTGAATGTCCGTTTGTTCGACAAGCCAACCATGCGCAAAGTGTATCAGCAACAGACCGATAAGGCAAAGGCCGAGGGCGTTAGCAATTGCCCCTACTGCGCCATTGGTCACGATGCCAACCGCCAGCGCATCTGGAAACTGGAAGAAATGGATGCCGACCATGTGACCGCATGGAGCAAGGGTGGCAGTACTGATATAGAAAACTGCCAAATGTTGTGCAAGACACATAATAGGGCGAAAGGAAATAAATAAAACTAATAGATATGGATACGGCTTTTTATGAATTACTTCTTTCAAGAACAGAAGTTCCTGAAAGGGTTACAATTAGGATGTATGACAATAAATATCCATTTGTTACATCATTAGAGAATGTAAATGATACATGGGACTGGTTTCATGTCAATAGTGGAACATTAGAAAGTTTCTTGCAGGAACACGGACTTTCATGGTGCTATCTTTTTGAAACAGCTCCTAAAAAGACTCCTTGTATTTATATGTTCTTTGGCAAAGGAGTATCAAAAGAGATTATGGAGGAAGCTATGTGTGAAGAAATAAATGCACTGGAAGAAGATAGGCATTTCTATTTTGAAGACGATTCTTTTTCTTCAATAGATGCTGATCAATATGATAATAGTATCACTGAGCTTGAAAAAGAACTAATAAGGAAAGCTGGTGATGTGTTTAGAGTTTATCAGCCTTAAATAATCAGGGTCTATGAAGAAGTATAATCGCATCATGTTAGGCCGAGCTGGCCGTTTCGCCAAGATATGCCGTGAAGAAGGATATATAGGAGCGAACTTTGATATAAAGAAAGACCTTTCGGGTTCACTTCCTGAAAATTGGCGGAAGTTTAACGAAGAAACCATTCCACTATGGCTTGAAAGTAATCCTGGCAAAAGTAAAACTGCTGCAGGTGTAGCCTGTGGTTTCTTGTGGACGATAGCCAAAGGGTTGCAGATTGGTGATGTTGTCCTGTGTCCGTCTGGCGAAGGCACTTACTATGTCGGCACAATAGCAGGCGATTATTACTATGTACCCAATACAGACCTTCCACATCGTCGAAAGGTGGAGTGGAAAGACAAGGTGATTTCACGCAAGAGTATGTCGCAGAAGTTGCAAAATTCTACAGGCTCAATAGGTACTTGTTGTGACATTACTCGCTATGAAGAAGAAATAGAATCGCTGATTACTGGCTCAGTAGCAGTAATGACAATTGAAAAGAAACTGGAACCAGAACCAGCAAAGAGTTTTGACGAGCGGTCACTTCATAAGTTGTTCTGTAGCTATCTTCGCACTCGTAGCATTTATGCAAAAACCATCTTCCATGAAAAATCATCATCAAGGGTAGATACTGCACAGAAGTGGGTGCATCCTGACATTGTAGGCGTACAGTTTGAGGAATTTAAGAACGATGCCACATTGTCATTGCTTAAAGCCACTGAGCCCAAAGAAACAGTGCATCTGTACTCCTACGAACTGAAAAAGAAAATAGAATCAGATTATCAGTTGAAGCAATACTATTTCCAAGCCCTGTCTAATTCTAACTGGGCAAATTTCGGCTATCTGGTTGCCTTTGAAATAAGTGATGGGCTTGACGAGGAAATGGAGCGGTTGAACAATGCGTATGGCATTGGCATCATACAAATGCAAGATGGCAATTGGACGATTCTCTATCCTGCAAGGGAAAAGGCTCTTGACTACAATACGATTGAGAAACTGAATAATCTTAATCGTGATTTCTGTACTTTCATTGATAAGATTTCGAAGGTCCTTAATGCGCCAGAGAAGTATATCAAAGAAGCGAAAGACTCTTTTGAATCCATTTGCGACAAGATATTTGAGTCGGACGAGGAACAGGAGAGGTATTGTAAGGAACATAATATACCGTTCTAAAATGAATAAGCAATAAAATGGGACAGAATCTAAAAACCACAATGCTTGATTTAGAAGCCATTATAGATGCTTTAGACCATGTTGAAGAAGTTGAAAAGTATCACATGGGAATGGTTGGTAATAAACAAAGTTTTATCGTAGAAAAGTATAAACTTAATATTTCTTTAGCAAAAGAATGCAAAGAGTCTTTAAGTTTTGTGGTAGAGAATTTGCCTGATTTGGATTCGAGATTTAACGAAATGAATACGATGTGGCATAGTCCAAGGAAACTAAAATTTGTCCAAGATATAGGAAAATACAGAACAGAAATAACAAAAGCAAAAAGAGCTATTGAAGTATATGTTTGGGCTTCAAGGAATGATTCACATTATGAAAACCGAGAGTTGCCTTCTTTGTGTATGGAGAAACTGAAAGCAGCCTATAATGCTATAATAAAGATAAAGTAAGTCACTCAAGTTTCGGAAGTACACAACTTGTTCATTTTAACACGAATTACGCGAATATACACAAAACAATGCAGCATTAGAAACTATCACACAAAGCACCTTCTGTGCGACGAAGAACACGAAAACCATCCGGATGGTTCGTGAAATTCGTCGCCGTCCACGGCTTCGAGTGATAGGAATACTATCCGCATGGTTCGTATTCATTCGTGAAATTCGTGTTTAGATAAAAAACATCGGAACATCCGAAACTTGAATCATAAATTAACCACGAATTATCATAAATTTTATGTCAAATATTCTAATGACCAATTCGGGTTTAACATGAATGCCCATATAATGCCCATGAATGTTCGTGAATGTTTTTAATGGCTGACTTGAGTTGAAGGCGAATCGTACAAATTGGCTAACTGAAAATGACTCAAAACAGGTGTGAGTCACACCTATCCCATAGATGTGAGTCACACCCCTGCCATAGGTGTGAGTCATATCTGTTTTGAGGCTACGGGCAAGTACATTTTGACCAATTTGGTGCAGTCTCGAAAGGGTCAAAAAAGGATGTGTTTTACCCTTGTTTCACACTCACTATGAACGCACATCTGTACCCATTTCGTCCTCTCCCCTCCTTTTTGTCACTTTTTCATGCCACTTTGTCATCTTGTCATGCTGCCAGTCGAGGTGGCATCGTCTTTGTGGAGAGTGTTTTGTGGTATTGAAACGATATACATATTTAATAATAAACTCTAAAAACAAAACAACTATGAACATTCAACCATTGGCAGACAGGGTGCTGGTGCTCCCTAAGCCTGCGGAAGAGAAGACGGTGGGCGGAATCATCATCCCAGACACCGCAAAGGAAAAGCCCCTGCAGGGCGAAGTTGTTGCTTGTGGCAACGGAACGAAGGACGAGGAAATGGTGGTCAAGGTGGGCGACCAGGTTCTCTATGGCAAGTACTCAGGCACTGAACTCGAATATGAGGGCGTGAAGTACCTCATGATGAGACAAAGCGACGTTCTCGCAATTTTGAAATGATTCAAAATTGCTAATGTCAAATGTTAAATGTTAAATGTGGGCTAACGCGATGTTTGCAAGCCGCATGGTATATTTTACATTTTACATTTGACACCTAACATTTTACATTTTACATTTACCATTTAACATCTTACTATTATGGCTAAAGAATTAAAATTCAATATTGAGGCTCGTGAGCAACTGAAGAAGGGTGTGGATGAACTGGCTAATGCCGTGAAGGTCACCCTGGGTCCTAAGGGACGTAATGTCATTATTGAGAAGAAGTTTGGTGCTCCTCACATCACAAAGGATGGTGTGACAGTGGCCAAGGAGATTGAACTGGCTGACGCTTTCCAGAACACGGGTGCGCAGTTGGTGAAGAGTGTGGCATCGAAGACTGGCGATGACGCTGGCGACGGTACTACAACGGCTACTGTGCTGGCACAGAGCATCGTGGCTACAGGTCTGAAGAATGTGGCTGCAGGTGCTAATCCTATGGACCTGAAGAGGGGTATTGACAAGGCTGTTGCGAAGGTGGTGGAGCACATCAAGGCTCAGAGCGAGCAGGTGGGCGACAACTACGACAAGATTGAGCAGGTGGCTACTGTCAGCGCCAACAACGACCAGGAGATTGGAAAACTGATTGCCGACGCCATGAAGAAGGTTTCAAAGGACGGTGTCATCACCATCGAAGAGGCCAAGAGCCGTGAGACCACCATCGGTGTGGTCGAGGGCATGCAGTTCGACCGTGGCTACTTGTCTCCTTACTTCGTGACTAACACGGAGAAGATGGAGTGTGAGATGGAGAACCCGCTCATCCTCATCTACGACAAGAAAATCAGCAACTTGCAGGAGTTCCTGCCTATCTTGAACCCTGCTGCACAGACAGGCCGTCCTATCCTCGTGATTGCCGAGGATGTGGAGAGCGAGGCACTGACCACACTGGTGGTGAACCGTCTGCGCGCTCAGTTGAAGATTTGTGCTGTGAAGGCTCCTGGCTTTGGCGACCGCCGCAAGGCTATGTTGGAAGACATCGCCGTGCTGACTGGTGGTGTGGTTATCTCTGAGGAGAAGGGTCTGAAACTGGAACAGGCTACCATCGAGATGTTGGGTTCGGCTGAGAAGGTGACCATCACGAAGGACAACACCACTATCGTGGGCGGTAAGGGTGACAAGCAGAACATCCAGGATCGTGTGAACCAGATTAAGAACGAAATCAAGAACACCACTTCTGACTACGACAAGGAGAAACTGCAGGAGCGTCTGGCTAAACTCTCTGGCGGTGTGGCTGTGCTCTATGTGGGTGCTGCATCAGAGGTGGAGATGAAGGAGAAGAAGGACCGTGTGGACGACGCTCTCTGTGCCACTCGTGCTGCCATCGAAGAGGGTATCGTGCCTGGTGGCGGTGTAGCCTTCATCCGTTCGCTCGAAAGCCTCGAAGGTCTGGAGGGTGACAACGCCGACGAGACCACAGGTATCAACATTGTGAAACGCGCCATCGAGGAGCCTCTCCGTCAGATTGTGGAGAACGCTGGTCTGGAAGGTTCTGTGGTGGTGGAGAAGGTTCGCAACCAGAAGGGCGACTTCGGCTACAACGCTCGTAAGGACACTTATGAGAACCTGCGTGAGTCGGGCATCATCGACCCTGCCAAGGTGTGCCGTGTGGCTCTCGAGAACGCTGCTTCCATCGCTGGCATGTTCCTCACCACCGAGTGTGTCATCTGCGACGCTAAGGAGGATAAGCCCGAAATGCCAATGGGCAACCCAGGCATGGGCGGCATGATGTAGCAAGCCCACGCGCTTGGCGATTTTCTCCATGCGGAGAGAAAGTCGTAATGACGAGATTACATAACAAAGAAAAAGGCTCTGAGCATGACGCTTGGAGCCTTTTTTTGTGTTTTAATGAGACGAATGTCAGAAAGAAATGGAAGAATAGTCTGTCACTTTTTGGGAAACATAGAAAAAAAGTGTACCTTTGCACATAGAACAATCTAAACAACAATTCTTTTCCATTCATCAGCTATTTAACAATCTACGGCATGAACATAAAAAACTACGCTTTTTGCCTGTTTGCAGCTTGCTCGCTGCAGGCGAGCGCTCAGTATCTGGAGCATATCTATGACTACATCGAGAACACCACGGTGTTTGAGGAGAACCAAGAGGAGGGACATGCTTATTATCTCGCCAAGGAACATCTGTCGCTGAATGGCGATTGGCGTTTTTTCTTTGCCAACACGCCCGAGGAGGTGCCGCAAACTTTCTTTAAGACGGACTTCAAGGACAGCAAGTGGAACACCATCCATGTGCCCAGCAACTGGGAGATGGAGGGATATGGCGATGCGCAGTTCCGCAATGTGCCTGCTCCCTTCAGAGCGAATCCGCCTTTTGTGCCGAGAGATTATAACCCGACGGGCGCTTATCGAAAGACCTTCACCCTGCCTGCCAATTGGAAGGGACAGCAGGTGTTCCTGCGTATGGAGAAGACACAGAGCGGCTCGTTTGTGTGGCTGAACGGTCAGCAGGTGGGCTATAACGAGGGTGGTCAGGAACCTGCTGAATATGACGTGACTCCCTATCTGAAGCCCGGCAAGAACGTGCTGGCTGTTTGTGTGGTGAAGTATTGTGACGGTTATTATCTGGAAGGTCAGGACTACTGGCGACTGGCTGGCATCTTCGACGATGTGACGCTCTATGCCACACCCAAGACACGCCTCTTCGACTGGTACGTGACCACCGACCTTGACGACCAATACAGGGATGCCACGATGAAGGTGCAGGTGGATGTGAAGAAATATGAGGACGCACAGGGTTCCTACGCTGTTCGCGCCACGCTGACCGACGCGAAGGGCAACAAGGTGAAGGAGCTGACATCCGACCGATTCACGATGAACGGTAAGGGAAAGAAGACGGTGGAACTCTCGTCGCTCATCACGAACCCCGACAAGTGGACGTGTGAGACACCTGTGTTGTATGGCCTGAAGCTCGAGCTGCTGAATGAGTCGGGCGCGGTGATGCAGGAAATCGCCAGCAAGATGGGATTCAAGGAGACGGAAATCAGGCATCAGACGTTTTTCCTGAACGGCAAACCCATCAAGGTGAATGCCACCAACACCCACATGCAGCATCCCGAACTGGGTCATGCCATGAACGAGGAGACCATCCGCAAGGACATGGAGATTCTGAAACAGCATAACTTCAACGGAGTGCGCACCTCGCACTACCCTCCTGTGAACAAGTATCTGGAACTGGCTGACGAATATGGTCTCTACATCATCGACGAGGCTGGCACAGAGGCGCATGCCACGGAATTCATCTCCAACGACCAGCGCTTCCGTGAGATGTATCTGGAACGTGTGCAGAAGCTGGTGCTGCGCGACCGCAACCACGCTTGTGTGCTCTTCTGGAGTGCTGGCAACGAGAGTGGCGAGGGTCCCCTCATCACCGAAGTCATCAAGGAGGGTAAGCGACTCGACCCCACTCGCTATTTCATGTATGGCGGCAACGCCTACGCTCATCCCGGCGAGGAAATTATCGGTCCACGCTACCCTGCCCCTTATGAGCTGGAAATGAACACGGCGATGACGCCTGAAGCGCAAGACCCCCGTCCGTCATTCATGGACGAATACCTGTCGGTGGCTGGTAATGCTGGTGGCGGCATGGACGAATACTGGGCCATCATCCGCCGTCATCCACGCCTGATGGGTGGAGCCATCTGGGATTTTGTGAACCCAGGCCTCACCGAGCACATCCGTCCGTTGACTGATGGTTCACCTTACAACACACCTGTTCACCTGATGGGTAACGCCAAGGTGGAGAAAGGTGTGCTGCACCTGAGCGGACACGACGAATGGGTGGAAGTGTATCGCAGCAACAACGTGGAACTTGCCAGCAAGGCACTGACCATCAGTTTCGATGTGAAGCCCGGCAAACTGTGTGGCACCTACGAGGGCGCACCTTACATCACGAAGGGCAACACGCAGTTTGGTGTGGTGCAGAAGGGTGCCGACAAACTCCAGTTCTATCTGCATTCGGGTGTGAAGCATGCCCTGACCGTCGATTTGCCTGCCAACTGGATTGGCAACTGGCACCATGTGACTGCCTCTTGGGACGGCAAGGAGATGAAGCTCTACATTGACGGACAACTCAAGGGCACCGAGACCATCGCACAGCCCGAACCTAACAACAACCGCCGTGGCAATAATGGAGGAGGTGAACGGGGCATATTGAGCAACTTCCCTTACCCCATCAATATTGGAAGAATTGCGGGCAACCACGCTCAAGACCCTCAAACCACCTACACTGCCGATGCCGAGATGGACAATGTGGCGATTTACAGCCAATGTCTTGCCGACGGCGAGGGTAAAGCAGAAGACGCTGTGCTCTATCTCACTTTCGACGGCAATCGGGACGAAGGCACCTTCTACACCATTGGCGGCAATATGCGCACCTATGGCAGCATCTGGCCTGACCGCACCGTGCAGCCAGAGATGAAGCAGATGAAGTGGACCACCCAGCCTGTCAGCGTGCGTCTGCTCAATGCTGAGACAGGCGAGGCAGAAGTGACCAACCGTCTCTTCTTCACCGACCTCACTCAATACACCTCACACTGGGCATTGATGGCTGACGACCAAGTGCTGGAAGAGGGTGACATCCAGTTCACCACGGCTCCTCAACAGACTCAGCTCATCAAGATACCTTATCATAAGCCCGCGATTGTGGCAGGAAAGGAATACCGTGTGCTCGTCACCTCGAAACTGAAGAAAGACGAGGTGTGGGCAAAGGCTGGTCATGAGGTGGCTTGGAACCAACTGGAACTCTCTTCATGGAACCTTCCAGCCCCTGCTCCACAGCTTTCCGCCAAGCAGGTGAACGCTCAGGAGGATGAGAAGCAAATCAAGATTAGCGGCAAGGATTTCAGCTATGTCATCAGCAAGGAAACGGGTAATCTGGAGCAGATTGAAGTGGGCGGAAAGGCAGTGCTCAAAGCCCCTGTCACCTTCAACCTCTGGCGAGCACCCATCGCCAATGAGTTCGACTCTTGGGATGCCTTCCGTGTGAATGGCGGCTATGCTGAGGGTTATGGCAATCAGGTTGCCACGCTCTGGTACAGCAAGGGCGTGAACCAAGTGCTTGCCCGTCCTACATCCATCCGTCTCCACCACTCTGACTACGAGACCACCGTCACGGTGAGCCAGTTTGTGCAGGTGGGCGCATCTTCATACGGTGCCCTCGACCTCTACATCTCGGGTGTGCAGTTTGCTGGCTATATGCTCGAATACACATACAGCTTCTACGATGACGGCACCGTCAAGATTCACAACCATCTGAGTCCGAACGGCAAGTTGCCCGAAATCCTGCCACGTGTCGGCTTCACCACTTCGGTGGCAAACGACTTCGACCGCATCACTTGGTATGGCCGTGGTCCTGAAGAGAACTATCCCGACCGCAAGACAGGCTATCAGGTGGGCATCTGGAGCAAGAGTGTGGCTGACATGTACGAGCCTTACCTCTTCCCACAAGACCATGCGTTGCGTACTGACAACCGCTATGTACAGCTGCTCAACAAGGAGGGCAAGGGTGTGCAGATTTCCATGAACGAGCCCTTCAACTTCAACGCTTATCAGTTCACGACTGACAACCTGACAAAGAGCCAGTTCACCTATCAGCTGCAACCACAGGCTGACCGCTACACCTTCAACCTCGACTACTCCACCACGGGTGTGGGCTGCACCTGCATCTATGTGCTGGACGAGTATAGAGTGAAGCCCGTCGCTTTCGACAGAGAAATAACTATCAAACCACTTTAACCTATGAAGAAGACCCTTATTGCCATGACGGTAGCATGGATAGCACTCACCGCAAAGGCTGCCGACCAACTCACCCTCAGCGTGTCTAACCCCCTCACCCAAGCCCGTGTGGAAGTGGTGGAGGTGGATGTGTCTGCCATCCAGAAGAAACTGCAGACACAAACAGACATCATTGTGACCGATGCCGATGGAAAGGAAATACCCTCACAGCTGACTTGGGACGGAAAGCTCATCTTTCAGGCAGGTGTGGGAGCCAAAGGCAAGTCTGTATATTATGTGAAGAAAGGCACCCCCCAACCCTATGAAGTACGAGCCAAGGGCCGCCTCTTCACCGAACGTCAAGACGAGTTTGGATGGGAAAACGACCGTGTCGCCTACCGAGTCTATGGACATGGGGGAGCTGTAGGGTATGATCTCTTTAATAAAAGCACCTCCGACCTCATGCTCGACTACTGGTATGCCTCCGAACAGAATCAGGAAATGCGCTCTGTGAGCAAGCAGCTCCACGACCGAGGCTATCACGACTTGGCAGACCAAGTGTATAATGCATTCTGCTACCACATCGACCACGGCAAGGGCATGGACTGCTACACCGTAGGACCTACCCTTGGAGGTGGTGCCAATGCCTTGCTCAATGCCGATGGCACACTCTTCATGCCCAAGTGCTACAAGACCTTCGAGATTCTTGACCAGGGACCCCTCCGCTTCACCGTCAAGTTCACCTATCCTGAGCAGGAATTTAATGGAGAGAAGGTGACGGAACAACGCACTATCTCGCTGGATGCAGGCAGCCAGTTCAATCGGGTGAGCATCACATATCAGGGATTGACGAAATCTGCGAAGATGGCAGCCGGTACAGTCATCCATAAGAGCAATCCCACTGCCTACGTCCTTTCTCAGGAAAGCGGTTATTTAGGCTATGAAGACCTCGGCGATGCTTCAGTGTATAATGCCAAATACAAGGATGAACTCGCCAAGCAGATGGGTAAGATTTACATTGGCCTTCTCTTCCCCCAGAAAGATATTACCATGACCTATCAGCAACGTGAGAATGGCATTGCTACAGGTCATATCTTGGCTATAAGTCCATACCCCATCCCGAATGGCAAGAATCGCCCAGCGCATGGGCTGGACTACTACTTCGGCTCTGGTTGGGACAAGAATGCCTCCACAGGATTCCGCTCACTCACCGACTGGGAAGCCTTCCTCAGCGATGCAGCCAAAGGCGTGAGAAACCCCCTCAAGGTGACCGTAAAATAACCCTCTAACTCCCAACTCTTAATTCTTAACTCATCCACCTCTCCTCATGCCCAAGACCTACCTCCATATCGACGGAAAACAGACAGCCCTGGAAGACCACCTCTCCCGAGCCAGAACCCTCATTACCTTAGGAAGAAACTCCGATGAGGCTTACAATGTCATCGCTTTGGAAGACGATACCCTCGATGTGTTCCAATGCCAGTTTTCCCAAACCCCCACAGGTTGGAAAATCCACAACGGTCAGTGGCGCACCGAGTGTCCCAAAGGCATACGCTCACGCCTCCAACACGCCTGCTCCTGCTGCATAGGCTGTTGTGTCAACGTGCGAACTGCCCATCCCACCTACGACTGGCGACTGCCCGCCCAAGCTACACGGCTGAACGGCAAACCCATCGATACTGAAGGCACCCACCTCCGCGATGGCGACGAGATAGAAGCAGGCACCCAACGCATTACCGTCCTATGCCAAGCCTAAGGTTCAGAGGTCTTTCGTTCAACTGTCAACTGTCAACTGTCAACTGTCAACTATTTTTAATCTTTCAATAAACTCTCAACATGGGAACAAAAAAATTCATCATTACCATCAACCGCGAATGTGGTTCAGGTGGTGGAGAGATAGCCCGAAAACTGGGTGTACTCTTAGGAGTGAAAGTTTATAACAAAGCCCTCCTGCAAAGCATCGAGAGCAAGTACAGCCTCACTGCCGAAGAACTTGAACGCATCAAGGCCTCGCACCGCAAATGGTGGCAAGACTTCACCGATTTCTACAAGCAGTTCGGCTCCTTTGGCGAACCCTACAACTCGTCGAAGGAAGTCACTGTCACCTCCCGGCAGATTTACAACGCCGAGAGCACCATTCTTCAGGAAGCAGCTCAAGAGGAATCCTGCATCATCGTCGGACGTTCTGGTTTCCACATCTTTGCCAACGACCCCTCAGCCACTCGCATCTTCATCATTGCCGGCAAGTCCGACCGCATCAAGCGAGTCATGAACAAGCAGCATCTCGACGAGAAGGAGGCCTCTCAACTTATGGAGAAGATTGACAAGTCGAGAGAGAACTACACCAAGACCTTTGCCGGATGCTCACGCTACGATGCACGAAACTACGACATGGTCATCAACGTTTCCAAGATAGACAGGGACACAGTGGTGAAGATGCTCGAACACTGGATTCACAGTAAGTATGACTTGTGAAGGCGCGACACGAGAAGAACAAGGTAGATGAATACTTTGATTTTTGACCTCGATGGCACCCTGCTCAACACCCTCGACGACTTGCACGACAGCGTCGCCTATGCCCTGTGCGAAGCTGGTCTGCCCCCCAATTCCAAGGCAGACACACGTCGCTATCTGGGCAATGGAGTCAGGAACCTCATCCGTAGGAGTGTGGAACAAGCCTGTCCCACAGCCGACGAAGCCCTGAAAGAGCAAGTGCTCGACACCTTCCGCACCCACTATGTGGCACACTCGATGGACAAGACAGCCCCCTATGAAGGCATCCCCCAGATGCTCGACGAATGTAAGAAAAGAGGCTACTTCACTGCCATCGTGAGCAACAAACTTGCCCCAGCGGTGAAAGACCTCCACCGAGCCTTCTTTGCCGACACCATCGACGTAGCCATTGGTGAGACACCTCAGGTGAAGCGCAAGCCCGCTCCCGACATGGTGAACGAAGCCATCCGCCAGCTCTCCCTGCTGCATGGACAGGACATCCGCCGAGAGGACTGCATCTACATCGGCGACAGCGAAGTGGATTTGCAGACAGCCAAGAATGCAGGACTCCCCTGCATCGCCGTCAGTTGGGGCTTTCGCGACAAGGCATGGCTCCTCCAGAACGGTGCCCAAATCCTCATCGACCAACCCCACCAACTCTTTCACCAACTCCTCTGACTCCCACCTCTCAAACTCTTAACTTATAACTCTTAATCCTCAATTCTCAATGATGAAAATGACATCCTTTCTCACCATCGCACTGATGGCATTAGGTCTGAGTTCATGCAACAGCAAGACCACCGCACCCGAAGTATCAGAAGAAGCACAGAGCAAGACCCTCGTGGCCTATTTCTCTGCCACAGGCAACACCGAAGGCTTTGCCAAACAGATTCAGGAAGCCGCCGCTGCCGACCTCTACAAGATTGAGCCTACCAAACCCTACACCGAAGAGGACCTCGACTGGCGCAATGACAAGTCACGTTCCTCCATCGAGATGGTGACAGAAGGCTTCCGCGAGCCCCTGGGTGGTCAGCCCATCGACATCGCTCCCTACGACACCATCTACATTGGCTATCCCATCTGGTGGGATCGTGTACCGACCATCATCCAGACCTTCATTGAGTCGCAGGACTTCAAGGGCAAGGTCATCGTTCCCTTTGCCACATCGGGCAGCAGCACCATCGACAATTCGGTGGCTAAACTGAAAGAAGCCTATCCCGACCTGAACATCCTCGCCGGCAAGCGTATGAACGATGCCACAGCCGAGGACGTGAAAGCCTTTGTAGCAGGGAAGTAATACCCCGTTTTTACAAACCACAGATTAAGCAGATTACACAGATTTAATCCTTCTGATTTTGACAGATTACATGGATTTACTGCTTTCTTGGTGAAAGCCCATCCGGATGGTTACAAGAGTCGCCCACGACTCTGAATCTGTGAAATCAAAATTAAATCTGCGTAATAGCTTACTCATAAGCAGAAAAAATCCGTGTAATCTGTGTAATCCGTGGTTCAAAAAAACTCCCGAACTGACGTTAAAAACGATAACTGATTCGCTGTATCAGCTGTCCGGGATCTCCCACGATGAACGACAGCGTGTGTTCTTTACGGTTACGGTCGATGGGAAGTGTGAGCAGGAAATCCTTCCGGTTCTCCAGCACTTGAAGCTTCCATGGACCCGACCACTCGGTGAATCGGTTCTCACACACTACAGGAGTGCCGCCATCTACACTCACGCCAAAGCGGTTGCTGCGGTCGAGTGTGACAGGCCAAAGCGGTACGACAGAGATGCAGATGTGGAGGGAGTCACCTGTCCCGTCCGTCAGGAAAGGCAGGTTGATATGCTCCGAAGCAAGGCTGGCAGGGTTCTGCACGGCATCCAGCGGTTCGCCCAGTTGCAGCACCGTCCACTCAGGCCCCATGCCCTCGATGAGGCGGAAAGGAGCCTTGGTGCGCACCTCTTGCAGGGAGAGCCGTTGCGGATAGGTGACGTAGTGCTGCTCTTGGGGCAGTCGGAAACGGTCGGTCGGCGCTGTCACCAATTCAGGCATCTGTGGGTATTGCGCCACAAACCCAGGCGGAATCTCCGACATCATGCGGTTCCACTTGCCGTCCAGCAGGTGGTTGTATTCATGGAGCAGGGACATCAGGCTGTCGTTGGCAGCACGAGCCACCTCTGCCGCCTCTCCGCTGCCTGTCTCGTGGTTGCGCTGCGCCATCAGGAACTTGCGGTTCATCTGGTGAGCCGACTTCACCGAATAGCCCAGCATCTCGAACAGGGCAGGACGATACGCTTCAGGAAGTGAGGCGCTGATACGCTCCATCTCGTTGGCAATGGCAGCATAGTCCTCCAGTCGCCGTTGTGCCGTGCCGTCGGCAAAAGAGAAGTCGCTGTCGTGCAGCCGTTCATTCTCCCGCGAATCCCATTCTATCTCATAGCCCATATATTCAGGCTTGCGCTCCCATGCCAGGCGATAATACACGTCCAGCACCCGTTGGAAGTCGCCCGTCCATTGCTTTCCGAACACACCGCCAAGCCACTCAGCCTGATAACGGTTCGCATTCTCGTAGTTGAACGCCGAGAAGTCCCATGCCATGTCGAAGAACATCTGCATCTCCACCTCCATCGGCTTGATGTCGCCCACATTGAGCAGCCAGTAGCGGACAGCCCCCGTGTCGTAAGCCTTTTTCAGTTCCTCATACATCAGCGCAGGCGCCGTGGTGGCGAGCCAGATGTTGTCGTGGGGAGTGCCCAAATAACTCAGGTGGTAATACACGCCAGCACCGCCGCTCCGTTGGCGTTCAGCAGCATTGCTCACCCGTTTCATGTACCCATAGTTGTCATCGGGCCACACCAGCGTGATGTCCTCTGGCACCCGCAGTCCGGCATCGTAAATGTCCAGTGTTTCCTTGTAAGGCACAAAGATTTGCGGAATGTTCTCTGGCCGCAACTGCTTGTGATGTTGCAGGATTTCACGTTGGTCGGCAAACACCTGTTCCAACGTCTTAGCCCGTTCGCGAGGGTCGGTAGAACCTTTCATCGCCTCGTCGTGCAGACCGCGCATGCCCATCGTGTAGATGTTGTCATACTGCTTCGTCTCTGCTATGCGGTCATAGAGCTTCTGCCAGATGGTCTGCTTGTTCGTCACATAGTTCCATTCGCCGTCGCGTTCCTTGTTCCACTCCGAAGGGGCGGCATTGTTGAAGAGCAGCGGCTCACAGTGGCTGGTCGTAATCATGATGCCCCATTCGTCGGCCTTCCGCTGACTCTCAGGGTGGCTGTAGAAAGCCCCCGTACAGGTGTGCATGGCTGGAGCCAGCATGTTGCCCCTCAACCTCAGAATCAGTTCGCACACCCGGTCGTAGGTCTTGGGTCCGATGTCGCCCAGTTCCTTCTCGAAATTCTCTGCCGCCCAAGTCTTCATTCCCCAATCCTCATCGTTGATGAAGATGCCACGATATTTCACCGTGGGCGATGCCGAGGTGAAGTTCTCCTGATAGTCGAGCTTCGCCTTTCTTTCCACCGGCACGTCAGCCCACCAGTACCACGGACTCACTCCTATGCGCTCACTCACGTGCAGCACTCCATACGCCAAGCCTCGCGCATCGCTTCCTACGATGATGAGCCGTTCCCCCTGTGTCATGATTTGGTAACGCTCCCACTCGCCACGCATCACCTCCGCCTTCACATCGGGGCAGATTCTCCCTATCTTTTCCACCGTGGCAAGCACCACCACAGGCCCCTTCTTCAGGGTTCCACCCACCTTGGGCCGCACACCCGTCACCCGCTCAATGTCCTCACTGAGCGTCGTGGCCATCTTTCCGACAAGCGGTGCATCCGTCTTGTCAAACACAATCACACATTCTTTCAAATCCACTGCCAGGGCCGTCACGCACATTGTGCAGCCCATTAGCATCAAGAAAAACCGTTTCATATTCTTATTACTCATGGCATGACCCATCTTTGGGGGTTTCCCGTTGCAAAGATACACAAAAAGCTGGACTTATCATCTAAAGTGCAAAAAAATCTGCTGACTCCGCTTCCACTCTTTCAGGGTATGTTCTTCAGAATCATAAAAGTTTTTGGGGAAATAGGTGAAAAGATAAAAGAAAAATCCGTACCTTTGTCCCCACAAAATTACCAACTCCTAACCCCTAACTTATGGTAAAGCATATCATTCTTTGGACATTGAATCCAGAACTCTCCAGCGAGGAGAAGCAATTCGTGAAGCAAGGCATCAAGCAAGGTCTCGAAGGACTGGTCGGCAAGGTGCCAGGACTGATTGACGTGAAAGTGAACATTGATGGTCGTCTCGACTCATCCAATGCCGATGTCATGCTCGACAGCACCCTTGAGTCGGAAGCCGCCCTGAAAGCCTACGCCACCCATCCCGACCATGTGGCTGTAGCCAACACCAAGGTACGTCCTTACACCATCCAACGCAGTTGCCTCGACTACGAGTTATAGGTTTTTTTAGGTCTTCCTGGGTTCTCCTAGGCTTTCCTAGGCTCTCCTAGGTCTTCCTAAACCTTATAAACCATAAAACCTCACAAACCTTATGAAGAAAAACCGATGGATGGCAGGTCTTGCCTTGTGCTGCATGGCACTGCTCACATCCGCACCGACACAAGCACAGGAACTCGTGAATGGTCAGCTCTGGATGGATACCGAAGGCAACCATATCAATGCCCACGGTGGCAACATCATCCAGTATGGCGATACCTATTATTGGTATGGAGAAAACCGTCCCTACCGAGGCTTCACCACCGAGGCTGGGGTAGGGGTCTATTCATCCAAAGACCTCAAGACATGGAAGAACGAAGGCATTGCCTTGGCGGTCAGCGAAGAGGCTGGACATGATATTGAGCGGGGCTGCATCATGGAGCGTCCCAAGGTGCTCTACAATGCCAAGACCCAGAAGTTCGTCATGCTCTTCCATCTGGAACTGAAAGGGCGTGGCTATGAGGCGGCACGAGTGGCTTTTGCCGAGAGCGACTCGCCCACAGGTCCCTTCCGCTTCATCCGCAGCACCCGTGTGAACGCTGGCATCTGGCCTTTCAACATGGACAAGAAGGCACAGCAAGCCGCACAGCAGACCGACGCGCGGAAATGGAAAGAGTGGTGGACACTGGCATGGCGCAAAGAGGTGGAAAAAGGTATGTACCTGTGGCGTGACTTTGCTGGCGGACAGATGAGTCGCGACATGACGGTCTTTATCGACGATGACGGCAAGGCGTACCACATCACTTCTTCGCAGGAAAACCTGACCCTGCTGGTGAGTGAACTGACCGACGACTTCCTCGACTTCACGGGCAAGTACAACATGGTGGCTCCTGGCGGTCAGAACGAGGCTCCCTGCCTCATGAAGCACGATGGCACCTACTGGCTCATCTGTTCAGGCTGCACAGGTTGGGCACCCAACGAGGCGCGTATGTTCTCTGCCCCCAGCATTTGGGGACCTTGGAAACAACTGCCCTCACCCTTTGTAGGCACAGCCACGGGCTACCGCAACATGCCAGCCAATAAGACTTTCGGCGCACAGGGCACCTACATCTTCCCCATGAATGGCAAGCCCACCTTCATGGCTGACATCTGGAACGACCGCCACCTCTCGCAGTCCCTCCACCTCTGGCTTCCCATCGAGTTTGACAGCGAAGGAGTGCCCGTCATCAACTGGGCAACCACCCCCTTCTAATTCTCATCTGTCAACTCTCAACTCTCTCCAAATACTTCTTCATCGCCTCCAGATTCTCATGTTCGGTGATGTCGTATTCGGCTTGTTCATAGTCGCCCTGCACCAGGGTGACGGTACCGTCTTTGGCTATATAGAAAGCATCGAAGCCAAAGAACTTCTTCACAAAAGAAACACGTTTGCGGGGCTCCTGTCCGAGGATGACAGAGTAGAACTCCTTGCGGGTGTCGCACCCCACTTGCAGCAGGGAGCGCACATCGTAGTTTTTGCCCAAGGCAGTTCGGGCAGTGTCAATCTTGGTGTTGTTGTTGGTCACACACACGAGGGTCAGGCGGTTGACCGTTTGGCGGTGCAGAGAGAATCGTCCGGAGCTTGATTCGGTGTCCTGCACCTTGAACTTGTCGAAACTCTCGCCCCACACGCCGCTGGCATCCGTCATGCTGACGAAGGCGTAGGGGTCAATGTGCTTGATGATGCGCTGCATGAGGGCTTGGTCTCTCCTGCGGATGATGCTGACAACCACTTTGCGGTCGGTGTGGGTGTACCAGCCTTCTCCGTCAAGGATGGTCACGCCGTGGTGGTTCTGTACGATGGCATCGGCAATGGCATCGGGGTTGCGTGAGAAAATCATGAACTGCACCGACTGGTGGCGACGGCGAATGCAGTAGTCGAGTGTCATGGAGCTGATGAAGAGCAGGACAAAGCCGTAGATGACACGGAACCAGTCGTGGAAGATGAAGTAGCAGGATGAGATGATGATGATGTCGCACACCATCAGGATGGAACCGAGAGAAACGGTGCGATACTTTTGTACGATGAGCGCAATGATGTCGGTGCCGCCAGTGGAACCGTTGTACTCAAAACACAGAGACAGTCCCACTCCCTCGAGGATGGCTCCCAACACACACGCCATGAAGGACTCGTCGCCGATGAGTTTAGGCAGTATCATCTTGCCTGTTTGGTCGGGGTCGGGCACCTCGATGATACGCTGGAGGAGCCACAGTACGAAGGTCATGAAGAACACGGCATAGATGGTCTTGATGCAGAAGCGGACGCCGAGTTCCTTGATGGCGATGACGAGCAGGACGATGTTGATGACCACATAGGTGACCTGCACCTCAATGCCTGTGGCATAATAGACGATGGATGATACGCCCGTCACACCGCCTGTGGTGAGGCTATAGGGCAGCATGAACACGGTCATGCCCAAAGCATAAAGGATGACTCCCACCGAGATGAGGGCGTAATCCTTGAGTTCAGCCCCCCATCCCCCAAGGGGGGAGGGCTTTCGCGTTGTTGGCTGTTGTTTTGTCATTTTTGTTGGGGGCTGGGAACTTTATTTCTTCAGCACCACATTGATCATCTTACCAGGCACCACAATGACTTTTGCCACGGTGAAGCCTTCCATCCACTTGGCTGATTGTGGGTCGGCAAGTGCTGTCTTTTCAGCCTCTTCCTTGCTCACGTCAGCAGGGAACTCGAGTGGGAAACGTGCCTTACCGTTGAAGGCCACCATCATCTTCACAGAGTCCTCTTTCATGTAGTCCTCGTTGAAGGCTGGCCAAGGAGCGTCACAAACCGTAGTGGTGTGTCCGAGCAAGTGCCAGAGTTCTTCTGCCAAATGAGGACAGAATGGAGCCAACAGGATGGTGAGTGCTTCCTTCACCTCACGGCTTGTGCTCTTCAGCTTGGTGAGTTCGTTCAAGCATACCATGAAGGCAGCGATGGACGTATTGTAAGAGAACACCTCGATGTCGGCAGTCACTTTCTTAATGAGCGTGTGCAAAGCCTTGAGTTCTTCCTTAGATGCAGCACCATCGGTTGCGTTGATGGTACCATCCTCGTTGGTCATGAACTTCCAGAGTTTCTTCAAGAATCTGTGGCAACCGTCAATACCGTTCGTGTCCCAAGGTTTGCTCTGCTCCACAGGACCCAAGAACATCTCGTAGAGACGCAAAGTGTCAGCACCGAACTTCTCCACAATCATGTCGGGATTGACCACGTTGAACATACTCTTCGACATCTTCTCCACAGCCCATCCACAGATGTATTTGCCCTCATCGTTGAGGATGAACTCTGCCGTTGCATACTCAGGACGCCAAGCCTTGAATGCCTCCACGTCAAGCACATCGGCACTCACAATGTTCACATCCACATGGATAGGAGTGACATCGTAGCCGTCCTTCTTGTCATACGAAACAAAGGTGTTCGTGTCCTTAATACGATACACAAAGTTGCTTCGTCCCTGAATCATGCCCTGATTGATGAGCTTCTGGAAGGGTTCTTCCTTGCAGGAAACGCCCAAGTCGAAAAGGAACTTGTTCCAGAAACGGCTGTAAATCAAGTGACCTGTGGCATGCTCGCTACCACCCACATACAAGTCCACATTCTGCCAATACTCGTCAGCATCCTTGCTTACGAGTGCCTCGTTGTTGTGTGGATCCATATAGCGGAGATAGTAGGCAGAACTACCTGCAAAACCAGGCATCGTGTAGAGTTCGATGGGGAACACCGTCTTGTTGTCTATCTTCGTGTTCTCCACAATCTTCTTGTTCACCTCGTCCCAAGCCCAAACGGTAGCGTTGCCGAGTGGTGGCTCACCTGTTTCCGTAGGCAAGAACTTGTCCACCTCAGGCAATTCGATAGGCAGACACTCCTCTGGAATCATCGTGGGGATGCCATTCTTGTAATACACAGGGAATGGTTCACCCCAATAACGCTGACGGGAGAAGATGGCATCGCGCAGACGGTAGTTCACCTTCACACGACCAATGCCCGCCTCCTTCACATACTTCTTGGTGGCAGCAATCGCCTCTTTTACGGTCAATCCATTGAGGGAGAAGTCGATGTATGGCTTCACGTCTGCACGTGGTGAATTGCACACAATACCCTCTTTCGCATCATAGCTCTCCTCGCTGATGTCGGCACCCTCAATAAGAGGAATAATCGGCAAGTTGAAGTGCTTGGCAAAAGCGTAGTCACGACTATCGTGAGCAGGTACAGCCATGATGGCACCCGTACCATAACCAGCCAACACATATTCTGAAATCCAGATAGGGTTCTTCTCACCTGTGAAAGGATTGATGGCATACGAGCCAGAGAACACACCCGTCACCTTGTGGTCAATCATGCGTTCACGCTCCGTGCGTCCCTTCACATACTTGATGTATTCCTCCACAGCAGCCTTCTGTTCAGGAGTAGTTACCTTCTCCACCAGTTCACTTTCAGGAGCCAGCACCATGAAGGTCACACCAAACATCGTGTCGGCACGAGTGGTAAAGATAGTAAAGCTCTCAAGTCCCTCCTGGTCATTCCCCTCCGAAGGAGAAAGACGCCCAGCGCTTGGGCTGGCAATCTTGAACTCTATCTCAGCACCTTCACTTCTTCCAATCCAGTTCTTCTGTGTCTCCTTGATAGAATCGCTCCATTCAATCGTCTCCAGACCATCCAACAGACGCTGAGCGTATGCACTCACGCGCAGACACCACTGCCGCATCTTCTTCTGCTCTACAGGGAATCCGCCACGCACACTCACACCATCCACCACCTCATCATTTGCCAACACGGTACCCAAACCAGCACACCAGTTCACCATCGTCTCACCCATAAAGGCAATACGGTAGTTCATCAGCACATCGCTCTGCTGCTTCTCATTCATGGCCTTCCACTCCTCAGCCGTGAAGTGCAGTTCCTCCGTCTGCGCCACACCAAACTCATCCAACCCTTCCGTACCCTTCTGCTCAAAATAAGCAATCAACTCCTCAATCGGTCTTGCCTTCCCAGCCGGATGGCTCTCCTCCCCCTTGGGGGAGGTTGGGAGGGGGCTTTTACTAAAGAACGAACCAAACATCTTCTGGAACGCCCACTGCGTCCACTTGTAATAGCCCGGCGCACACGTCCTCACCTCTCTGTCCCAGTCGAACGAGAAACCAATCTTGTCCAACTGCTCCCTATAGCGGTCAATATTCTGGAAAGTGGTCTTCTCAGGGTGCTGACCTGTCTGGATGGCATATTGCTCAGCAGGCAATCCGTAGGCATCGTAGCCCATAGGGTTCAGCACATTAAAACCCTGCAAACGCTTATATCGAGCATAGATGTCGCTCGCGATATATCCTAACGGGTGTCCCACGTGCAGTCCTGCCCCACTCGGATAGGGGAACATATTCAGCACATAAAACTTGGGCTTGCTCTTGTCCTCGGCCACTTTGTAGGTCTTTTCCTCCACCCACTTCTGTTGCCACTTCTTCTCAATCTCTCTAAAATTGTATTCCATTGTTCAGTTGTTTAGTCAAATCTTATCCTAATCTATGGCACCCACGTAGTCCAATTGGTTTCGTTTGATGACCAGCGGATAGCGTTCAGGGTGCTTGAGGCTATCTATTTCGAGGTCAACATCCAAGTCGGGCCATTCAATGGCATTATGACCGCTCATTTTTACGTTGAGCACACACTTGATGGCGGCATCACGCATCCACGGGATACGGTTGTACGACAAAAAATAATCGTGCCCTTGCACAGAGAGCATAATACCTTGCGCGTTAATCATCAACACGCTTGCCGACATGTTGTCTGAATTGTTCCTTAAACTTGTCTCCATACCTTTTCAGTGGGCAAAGGTACAAATAAAGTTTTTGATTTCAGACATCTTCTCCCCTTTTTCTCTCTTGTTCCACCCAAAATCGTCCCCTCTCCGCGCTCTCTGCCCTTTCCGTGCAAACTTCACCCCCACATTCTCCCTACGTGCAACGTCGTTCCACATGCAAATTGTACGCCGCACAATATATAATCTGTCTGCCGTTCCTATTACAATTTGTACGGCGTTGCACTCATCGGGTCTTCTCCCATTCCATGAGACCGATAGGCAAAGACATGGCAACCCCTGTTTTTCTCACACAGAAATCACAGAACCCACAGAGACTTTTTCCAAAAACAAAGATGGAAAAGATATTGACGCTTTTAACAACGAATTAAACGAATTTTTGATGTTTTTCTTCAAAAAATTTGGAGGAATGAAAAAAAGTACGTACCTTTGCAACACTAGATTCCGCCGCGCTTCCCATAGAACAGCGTACCAGGGCGGACCTTTTTTGTTTATACACGTATGGAATACACCAAACCCGCTCTCAGCATCACCGACCAACTTGTAGCCTTGCAGCATCGCGGACTCATCATCCCCAACCCTGTATGGGCTGAACAGTTTCTCAACAATGTCAGTTATTTCCGTTTCGCTGCCTATCTGCGCATATTCGAGCAATCAGACCATACATTTCGTAGTGGCTCGACCTTCGAGCAAGTGTCCACGCTCTATATGTTTGATGTCGAATTGCGCAAACTGCTCTTTGGGGCGATACAGCGCATAGAAATAGCGTTGCGGTCGCGCGTGATTCACCAGTTCTCATTGGCTCATGGACCATTCTGGTTCCTCGATGCTTCGTTGGCCATTGATAAACTCAAGTTTGCTCGAAATCTGGAGACATTGCAGCGTGAACTGGAACGCACCAAAGAGGATTTTATCAAAGAACACACAGAAAAGTATGGCACGACCAGTTTCCCACCAGCATGGAAAATGATGGAGTTGGCATCATTCGGTTGCTTGACAAAACTCTACATGAATTTTAATGATACACCTATCAAAAAACGCATAGCACGTAGTTTCGGAGTGGGAAAAACTGAAGCGTTGGAGAGTTGGATGAGAGCGCTTAATGCTTTACGCAATGCTTGCGCCCACCATGCTCGTGTGTGGAATCGTATAATGCCGATGAAGCCCCAGTTACCACCCATTATGCGCCATGAGTGGGTCGATGTGAGCGGCATCACCCCGACAAGTCCCTATGCCATCTTTTGTTGCATCGCCTACTGGTTGGATGGCATTGATTCAAAGAACACTTTTGCAACAGACATGAAGACCCTGCTCTCGCAGTTTCCCACAGTAAATCCTTCAGCAATGGGCTTTCCTCGTGGATGGGAAAAAGAACCGCTATGGAAATGAAAAAGATACAAGAAGTAGGTGGACAGAGTTTCTGGCGTTTTTTAACAACGAATTAAACGAATTTTTGATGTTTTTTTACAAAAGATTTGGAGGGAAGAAAAAAACTCCATATCTTTGTGGGCTAAAAATAGAGAAATAGCAATGACATACATGACAGGACATCAGACAATCAACACCCTGGGAGCAGGTTCGGCGAACCTGCTGCTGGTGCGTGTAGCCGCTCATAACGGCATGATTGCCGCCCTCCCAATGGGGGGGGGGTAAAAATGCCGTTTCCTGCTGTCATAGCATAACCTCAAGCACATACGCAGCACAGCCGCTCCATGCGGCAGGCGCACATATACATTCAGCCCATGAGGGAGCACCACGCTCTCCCATGGGCTGAATGCGTTATGCCCTTACGTGCGCGTACATAATTTATATTCTAAGGAGCCAAGGAGCCAAAGGAGAACAAAAATCCTCCCAATCCTAAAATCCTTAGACACAAAAAAAACTCCCTAGAGACCAAAAACAAAAACAATATTTTACAAACTTAATTATTAACTAATTTTTTCTGAGTATGAAAAGAAAACTACTTTTGGCGGCGCTATGCGTCGTCGGTGCGCTCGGAATGAGGGCACAAACGGATGTGACGAGTCAGTATCTGGTCAATCCATCATTTGAACTTGGTACTAATGGTACTGCTGCTGCTTCTGCAGCCTCTGGTGCTTATGATGCACCTTATGGATGGGTTGCTGGTAATATGCCAACATCAGGAACACAAAACTTCGGTATCTTCGATGCAAAAGGGGGGACACCTTCTAATTTTGGAACACAAGTTGCTCCTGCTGCTGGTAGTTATTATTTCTTGGGACGTAAATCTTGGTCTGGGAGTCTTGCCGTAACATTATCTCAATCTCCTACGCTACCTGTTGGTAGTTACTCATTGGATGTGGCATATAAAATTGCAACTGCAAATTCTGCCTCAAAAGGGACATTGCAGTTGAAAGCAATTCAAGATGAAACTACTCTTAATAGCGTAACATCTCCCGTTG
This sequence comes from uncultured Prevotellaceae bacterium, assembly GCA_947167515.1. Lineage (GTDB taxonomy): Bacteria > Bacteroidota > Bacteroidia > Bacteroidales > Bacteroidaceae > Minthosoma. Next base: position 24,388 of record CAMVIM010000040.1, read on the forward strand.
GTGCTCAAAAAGGAGATAATACCAACTATTTTAATAATGCAGGATGGACTCGTCTATCTGTACCTTTTACAGTTACAACTGAAGGTGCAATTACTTTACAGTTGTATATGGACTTTAACCCTGGCAATAATAACATGAAGCAGGAGGCCATTCTTATTGATGACGTAAAACTTTACAGTCTCAGTGCGGCCTCTCCTACCGACCCTGCTGATGTGACAGGCTTCTTGGTGAACCAGTCTTTCGAGTTGGACACCTATACAGGCAAAGCGGATGCAAGCAGCACTGGAAGTTCAGGCAATATTAACTATCCCACAGGATGGACTTTCATGTTAGGAACTTCTGGCTGGAACAACTGTGTTAATGTGACCGATGCTCCTTCACACGGTATGTATGCCCGTGAGACTTGGGCTGCCACTATCAATGAATTGCAGGTTTACCAGTCATTGACAAGTCTGCCAAAGGGTGTGTATGAAATTTGTGCCGATGCTCGTACCAATGATACTTCAGCCGATGACATCTGCACCTATGGCAAGGTGGGCGATGACATCACCTATTCTGCTGCTTGGGATCAGTCGAAAATGAATGCCACATGGAATGGCGCAGCCAACTGGCAGACATTGTCTTCCATATTTGCTGTAGGTGATGCCGGAACAGCAGAAGTCGGTTTACACTCTACCCACTTCATGCAGTTTGACAACTTTACTTTCAAATATTATGGTGATGTAACTGTAGCCGAAGTAAAGTTGGCTGCATACGTGTCCGCTTACAATGCTGCAATGACTGAGGCTGGAGCTTTCACAGAGGAAAGCATGTTCGCTGCAGCATGGGATGACTTGCAAGATGCCATCAGCAATAACACACTTGACCTGAACGACCCTGCCTTGACAGAGGACGACCTGACAACTGCCACTGCCAACCTCGTTGCTGCCAACACTGCTGCTACTGCTGCTGTGGCCGCCAAGAATACTTACGACACGGCTGTGTCAACTATCAGCGGTGGCACAAACGTTGACCTGACCAGTCTCATCGTCAATCCTTCGTTTGAGAGCGACTTTACTGGTTGGACAAATACAGGCATGGCTATTCAGACAAACACATCCTTCGGCAAGACTGGCAGCAAGTATGCGGAGGCCTGGCAGCCAAGTGGCACAAAGAGTGTTTCACAGACAATAAGTGTCCTGCCTGCCGGCATATACCAACTCTCACTCCATGCCAAGGCTCGTGCCGTCACCTCTGCAAAGGTTTTTGCCAACAGCAATGAACAGGCAATGACCATTGCAGACCAGGAAAGCAATTACATTGTTGCTTTTGAAATAGCAGACAAGACTGCTGTCAACATCGGTTTCGAAGGAGTCGGCACTGGTGATGGCTGGCTCGCTATTGACAACTTCAGTCTCACCTACCTTGCCTCCAGCTATGCCGCTCTTCCTTACACACTTGTCACCGGCAAGATGGGCACAGACAAGAGTGCTGCCCAGACTGCTGCCGAGACAGCGTTTACTGATAATCCCAACATGACCACCTACAACGCTCTCCTTACCGCCATCAGCGAGGCTGAGGCTTCCGTTGCCAACTACACTGCTCTGAAGGCTGCCATTGACAAGGCTGAGGATGTGAAAGAGGCTAATAACTTTGTGACCGCTGATGCTACAACTGCTCTTGAAAGCGAAATCACGACTGCTACTGCTGCTTGGACTGATGTGACTTATACAGATGCACAGGCTACTGCTGAAATCGCTGTTCTTGGCTCTGCGGTTTCAGGTTGGCATACTATTGCTTCAGAAGGTAAGGCTGGTGCATTCATGGCAAGTGCATGGGGCAAGACCTCTGATAACTGGTGGGATGCTCCTTACATCAACACTTGGTCGGTAGAAGGCGACAACGACGGTACTGGCTTCTCTGTTCCATTCTTTGAGTATTACACGGACAATAACCAGAATCTCGGAGCCAACACATTCACAGCTACTTTGACTGGCATGGACAATGGCTATTATGAGGTAGAACTTTGGGCACGCGTTCAACGTAGAAGCGATGCAGACTTTAACAGCAATAACAGCATGATTACCATGTCTGTTAATGGTGGTGATGCAGTAAGCATCATGAGCAACACTTCCAACAACGTAGGTACTGGTGGTAGTGTAATGCGTCTCGGTCGTTATAAGGCTGTAGGCCAGGTAACAGATGGTACGCTGACTCTTTCTATTGATGTAAAGCTCGGTGCTAATGTTCACTGGCTCTGCTGGCGCGATGTGAAGTACACGTATCTGGGTGATGCTGCTGCTAATCTGGCAGTGAAGGCAGAGAAGTATGGAACATTCGTTGCTCCATTCGATGTGGAGATTCCTGAGGGTATTGTGGCTTACGCGGTACAAAGTGTAACTGATAAGGACGTGAAGTTGGTTGAAATCAATAATTCTCCTCTCGCTGCACAGACTCCTGTCATTCTCAAGAACACAACTGAGGCAGATAAGACTGAGACCTTCTATGGTACGAGCTTAGCTGATGCTGACACTAAGGATAGCAATTATCTCGTAGGTGTATATAAGGCAGGTGTGGATATCCCAGAAGGTAGCTATGTGCTCCAGACTGACACAGAAACAAATGAGCAGGCATTCTATGTAGTAGGTTCCGGATTTACTTCTACTCCTAACCGCTGCTACCTCAAAGCTTCTGCTGGTGCCAACGTTCGCTCTATCTCTTTCGCTGGCGAGGCTACAGGCATTGAGGCAATCGGTGTTCTGACTTCTGGCAACTACGATGCCATCTACACCGCTGGCGGTGCGAAGGTGAACAGCCTGCAGAAGGGTCTGAACATCGTGGTGAAGGACGGCAAGTCTTACAAGATCTTCGTGAAGTAAATCAAAAATCATTCATGAATAATTCGTGGACATTTATGGTCATTCATGTTTTTCTTTAACATATAATTATCACGAATGCCCACGAATTATCAAGAATTATTTTTAATGGAATTAGATGTTAAACTCTAAAAAAGTAAACAAGACAATGAAAAAGATATATCAGACTCCTGCAATGGAGGTATATAAAGCAAATCTGGGAACGGAGCTTCTGCAGAACAGCATCACCAAAACAAATGAGACTGCTGTACAATCCAGAGGTATGGATGCCAACAGCCGCCGCAGCACCGTGAACGAAGACGGTCTGCGTGACTGGAACATCAACCTCTGGTAAGTGTCTCCCCGCAGTGGAACGACTGCATGTAACGCAATGACGAGTGCAGCCCCGGCTGCATGTCAACCGATAGAAGCGGCTCCCTGTCCCGCCCACGTGAGTGGGGCAGGGGCTGTTCTTCACAGCATCGTTGCGCCAACTCGACGCAATGATATCAAGTAATTTAGTTAATAAAAATGTGCATCAACCGAACGTGTTGTGAAACACCGATGCACGATGTATGTAAAAGAAAAAGAGGTCTCCGCAGCGATGCGGGGGCCTCTTGCTGTGATGGGTTGTTACTCAACTTTCGCAAGTTGTAGAAGTTATAGAAGTTAAAGAAGTTATCGCTTCGCTTAGAAGTTAAAGACGATACCTTCTGACAATGAATACAGCAGCATGACATTCGTCTCTAACTTCTTTAACTTCTCTAACTTCTTTAACTTCAAAAAAGTGGAGCTTGCGAAACTTTAGGTTGTTATCTCTAAGGAGGAAAGGAGTTGAAGGAGGGGAGCCTCAGCGGCTCGACGTATGTGTGAGGGGATAACCGACGGTAGAGTTGTCGTATAAGCGGAACACGTACCACCATACTCGCGGCGTGTATCCGACATAACAGACGGCGTATAAGAAAAATTTGTCAACTTTCTCAGAGTTGGTTCGTTGAATTGGCTAAACTCAACTTTCGAAAGTAATAAAAACCAATGTATTTATTTTAAAACCACGAATTTAACGAATTTAACGAATTAATTTTATGATTTTTTTCGAACACGAATTGGCACGAATGGACACGAATGGCTTTTTCGGCAAAAGC
>CAMVIM010000041.1 GCA_947167515.1 uncultured Prevotellaceae bacterium
CCAACGAAAGAATCACCTTGAAGAATCGGTCGGGCACAGCGATTTTCAAGTTCTTCCGATGTCCAATCGTCTTCGGGGTCTTGCTGTCGAAGATGGGACCGCAGCAGATGTAGAGTGTGCCGTAGTTTCTTGCCCACGAGCGGCACTGCACCTCAAGGTCATTCCAAGCGTTCGTGTTCAGCCCATGATTCTGCGGACAGATGTTCGTCATGCAGAAAGATTCATCCATGGCCGTTTCCGTGTTCTTGTTATCTCCTGCCGGACACATGTGCCCACGATCATATCCCGAACCATTATAATCGAAGGTTTCCACTCCTGCACCCTCGCCCACAGCAGGGTCTGCATGGAAATTATTCGACCGCTGCACCTTGCCTTTCACGCGTTCAGGCGTCAAAGCCCAGCACACATAGTTCGGACAGTGGTTCCTCATATTATAAGAAATGATGAACTGCGTCTTAAAAATGAGAAACTCCGGCGTGTTGTGCAGCTCATCGGGTTGCTCCAGATTCTCATAGGGCAACTGCGAAAGCCCCACACCAGGTTCCTCCATCTCCTCCGACTCTGCCTCCAGTGCCTCCTCTTCCTCCTGCGCCTTGTAAGCCGCATTCCGCTCGGCACTACTCTCCACGGGCAAGGCATCATTCACCTCAGAGGGCAAACGGTCGCCTCCGTTCACACAAGCCCACAGGTTGTTCATGCCCAGCACTACAAAAATCAGCACCACGCAAGTGCCCAAAATGGAATATGATTTCTTTCTATTTGCCATCTTTCTTATCTATTTTCATCAATAAAAGTCCCTTTTTTTCGTATGATGGCACAAAATTACAAAACATTTTGCAGAAAACTTGCTTGTATCAGAAAAAAAATCCCTACCTTTGCATCGCTTTTAACAAAAGGCACTGACTTTTTGCTATTTGCCTTGCCGAATTGGCTCAGTTGGTAGAGCAACGCATTCGTAATGCGTGGGTCGGCGGTTCGAGTCCGCCATTCGGCTCAAACGTGAGGGTGTGCTGAGAGCACATCCTCATTCATTTTGTAAGAACCGTACCCGAGGAGTACACTCTGCCGTACCCGAGGAGTACGCCCCAACGTAGCCGAGGGGTACGATTTTTAATCATCCGAACATGGCCACACAAAAGAACAACATAGAGAAAATCATTCTGGGCATCGATCCTGGCACCAACGTGATGGGATATGGCGTGTTGCGCGTGGTAGGCAACAAAGCCTCCCTCCTTGCCATGGGCGTGATTGAACTGAAGAAATACGAAAGCCACTACCTCAGGCTCGGCAAGATTTTTGAACGCATCACCTCCATCATCGACTCCTACAAACCCGACGAAATGGCCATCGAAGCCCCTTTCTTCGGTAAAAACGTGCAGTCCATGCTCAAACTGGGTCGTGCCCAAGGAGTGGCCATCACAGCCGCCATCATGCGCGACATTCCCATCACCGAATACGAACCACGGAAAATCAAGGTAGCCATCACCGGCAACGGTTCTGCCGCCAAAGAGCAAGTGGCAGGAATGCTCCAACGCATGCTCCACATCCCGAAGGAAGACATGGATGTGCAGCTCGATGCCACCGATGCCCTCGGTGCCGCCTACTGCCACTTCATCCAGATGGGCAAACCGGAAGTGGAACACCGCTTTTCTTCCTGGAAAGATTTTGTTCAAAAGAATGCTGCCCAAATACACGGGACCCCCCATTCCACCCCCCTCCAAAGTTCCAAATAATGCAACGCCGTTGCCTCTCTGAGACTAACGGAACAAAGCTCAAGAGGGCAGCGCCGTAAAGCCCGCTGGCTTTACGGAGTTACATTTTATGCGTTTTTAACGAGGAAATTTGCGTGAGTGTCGATAAAAAAGCGTAACTTTGCAGTCAGTTTTGCGCACGTACGCCCGTGCGATATTTTATTTAGATTTGACATGTCAACAAAGAATTATACATACAAGTCGTACTCGATGGAGTATGGCACATTTGTGGGGATGAGTTGGGGCGCGCTGTTCCTGTCCTATGTGGAGGGCATCAGCCAAGACAACGCTTTTCTCATTCTGGTGTGTTTTGCCCTCTGTGGCGTGGCGTTCATCCTGCCTTTCATGCTGGCTCTTCGACTGAACAGGAAGTTGTTCATGGTTGGGGAGCGGCTGAGTTATTTCCAAGGGCTGCTGTTTTCGTTCTCGATGTTCATGTATGCCTGTTTGCTCAATGGACTGATTGTTTTTGTCTTCTTCAATTTCATGGATGACGGAGAACTCTTCAGCCAGTTGAACAAGATGATTACCATGCCTGAAATGGTGACCACCTATCAGCAAATCGGCATGGGTGAGCAATACAGCCAGATGCTGAAAATGCTGGAAGAAGCCAATGGACTGAGTGCGCTGGAGAAGACGCTGATGGTGTTTAACAACAATTTCTTTTTCAGCATCGTCCTTTCGTTTGTGGTGGCCATTGTGGCTTCTTATGACCTGAACCGAATCAAGACAAACCCGTCCACAGGCCCAAGCCCCCGACAACTAAACAATTAAAAAAACAAGCAACCAAGCAATTAAACAACCTAATATATGGACATTTCAGTTGTTGTGCCTCTGTATAACGAGGACGAATCGATAGCGGAACTGCATGAGTGGATTAAGCGTGTGATGGATGAGCACGGGTTCTCCTACGAGGTGATTTTTGTGAACGATGGCTCAACCGACCATTCGTGGGATGTGATTGAGGAACTCTCCCAAAAATTTCCCGAGGTGCATGGCATCAAGTTCCGCCGCAACTACGGCAAAAGCCCTGCCCTCTTCCACGGTTTCGAACGAGCAGAGGGCGATGTGGTCATCACGATGGACGCCGACTTGCAGGACAGTCCTGACGAGATTCCCGAACTCTACCGCATGATTAAGGAGGAGGGCTATGACTTGGTGAGTGGCTACAAGATGAACCGTAAACAGGGCGACCCGCTGTCGAAGACCATCCCCACGAAACTCTTCAATGCCACCACCCGAATGGTGAGCGGCATCCACAATCTGCACGACTTCAACTGCGGTCTGAAGGCCTACCGCCGCGATGTGGTGAAGCACATTGAAGTGTATGGAGAGATGCATCGTTTCATCCCCTATCTGGCCAAGAACGCCGGTTTCAGCAAGATTGGCGAGAAGCCCGTACACCATCAGGCACGTCAGCACGGCAAGAGCAAGTTCATGGGACTGAACCGTTTCGTGAACGGCTACCTCGACCTCATCAGCCTCTGGTTCATCAGCACATTCGGCATGAAGCCCATGCACATTTTCGGATTCATTGGCACCCTCATGTTCATCATCGGCTTCATCGCTGTGGTGTGGGTGGGCATCGACAAGGTGATAGCACTTTGCCAACATGTACCCCATCCGTTGGTGACCGAAAGCCCCTACTTCTACATATCGCTCACCATGATGATACTGGGCACCCAGCTGTTTGTGGGTGGCTTCTTAGGCGACCTGATCAGCCGCAACAGCCAGGAACGCAACAAGTATCAGGTGGAGAAAGAAATTTGAAAATCAAGAATTTGAAGTTTGGAACAAGAAACGAATCTTTAGGAATCGGGGATGAATAGGATGATAAGATACAAGGTCTGGGCATGTGTCTGGGTGGCAATGATGCTGCTGGCAGCCTGCTACTCCAACAACTGTCCGTTGGAGAACACCGTCACATGCAATTATGCCTTCTACGATTCGGAAGGTAATGCCATCGCTTATGGCGACACCATCACCGTGACCACGCTGATGCCTGGCTACAAGACGGTCTATATCTATCGGAAACTGGGCAATCTGACCGTGACGAAAGAGGAAAGGGATGAAGCCCTGATTGAACAAGGCTACACCGAAACCGTCACGCAGCAACGGCGCGACACAGTGCTCATCAACCAAAAATATGGCGCATCAAGCATCAAGGTGCCCATGAGCTATTTCCACGAGGAGGACACGCTGGTGATTGCCTATAAGAGCATTTCACTTCGCGACACCATCAAGATTCAGCACAGCAGTTTCCCACATGTGGAACTGCCCGAATGTGGCACTTACCGTTTCCATTCGCTGCGGAACATCACGGCTACCGATGCGGCCATCGACCACATCGAAATCAGCAACCCGACAGTGAACTACGACGGGAACACGAACGTAAAGATTTATTTTAACGGTGTGGCAGAATGACGGTCATGAGAAAGTATCTGACAACACATCATATCATCGCAACCATCCTCTGGTTTTTTGCCATTGCAGCTTCGGCACAGAACGAGCCGCAGCAGCAACAGACACTGATGCCTGGCGAAAAGCCGAAACCCACCAAATATGTAGCCATCGAGGAGCAGAAGCAGCATCTGGTGCTCTTCCAGGGGTTCACACTTTCGGTGGATGCTTACGGGCCTGTGGCATACGCCGTTTCTGATTACGGCACCTTGGAGGCTGCCCTTCGCCTGAACCTGAAGAACACATTCTTTCCCATTGTGGAAATGGGGTATGGGAAATGCTCGAAGGAAGACTTCAACACCAAAGTATCTTACAAGGTGAACGCTCCGTTCTTGCGTGTGGGCATGGACATCAACATGCTGAAAGATAAGTTTCAGAGCAACCGCCTCTATCTGGGTGCGCGCTATGGCATCTCCAAGTTCAAGTACGATGTGGCAGGTCCAGCCATGAAAGACCCCATCTGGGGAGGCAGCGAATCTTTCAGCATGAATGACATCGACTGCACCAGCCACTGGGCAGAATTCATCTTTGGCGTAGAAGTGAAAATCGTCAAGAACTTCCACATGGGATGGGCTGTGCGATACAAACGTGAGATTGCTTCGACGAAGAGCGACTATTCAAAGCCCAACTGCATCCCTGGCTATGGCTACACCACCAATTCCACTTGCTGGGGTGGCACCTACAGTTTGATTTTCGATTTGAATTGGGGCATGAAGAAGAGCCACAAGCGAGGTGTCAACATTGAACTGAGAGATATTCCTCAAACTGAGATAAACACCAATAATCAACAGGAAGAAAATGGAGAAGGAAAACAAAACGGAACAGAAGGAGGAGAGAAAGACGGAAGAGAAGAAAATGACGAACCAACCAAAGAAGAAGGAGGAGAAACCCTTTGACCCTTATGCACCCCACAAAATCAAGTGGTGGGGATGGTTGCTGCTGGTCGTTCTCATTGCAGGCACGGTATATATTATCCGCACTCGCGATGGCGGCAAACCCTCGACCGATAAGATGGGCAAGGAATGGACGACTACGGAGACACAGCGATGCGAAGGCAGTGTGTTCGGCACTTTCTACCACATCACCTATCAGTACCCCAAGGATGTGAAGGAAGGCATTGAAGCCACCTTGCAAAAAGTGGACAACTCGCTCTCACCCTTCAACAAGGAATCGGTCATCACAGCCATCAACAACAACACCAGCACAAACACAGACTCGATGTTTGTGGAGGTGTTCACTTTGGCTCAAACCGTTTCGGCTGAAACCAATGGTGCTTTCGACATCACGGTGGCGCCACTGGTCAACTTGTGGGGCTTCGGATTCAAGAACATGGACAACGTGAGCCAAGAAAAGGTGGATAGTCTGCTTCCCTATGTGGGCTATCAGAAAGTTCGACTCACAGCCGACAAGAAAGTGGAGAAGGACTATCCTGAGACCATGCTGGATTGCAGTGCCATCGCCAAAGGTTACGGTGTGGATGCCGTGGGTAAATATCTGGAAAGTCTTGGCATTAAGAATTATATGGTGGAAATCGGTGGTGAGGTGCGTGTGAGAGGCACAAATTCACGCGGCGAACTCTGGCATGTGGGCATCAACAAACCTGACGATGACCCAGCCAGCTTGAGCAACGACATTGAGCAGGTGATAAAAATCACACAACTCTCGATGGCCACATCGGGCAACTACCGCAACTTCTATGAAAAGGACGGCAAGAAATATGCCCACACCATTGACCCCCGAACTGGATACCCTGTTCAACACAGCATCCTGTCGTCGTCAGTGCTGGCACAAGACTGCGCCACTGCCGATGCCTATGCCACCTCTTTCATGGTGTTGGGCATGGAGGATGCACAGAAAGTTTTGGCCAAACATCCAGAACTGATGGCTTTCTTCATCTACACGGATGAGAACGGTAACACGCAGGAATGGTACACCGAAAGTTTGCAAGAACTTATTGTGAAAGCCAAGGAGGACTGACGAATGGAACTGACCATGTTTGAACGGCTGTTGCAATTCCCCACTTTTCAGGGGTTGACCACGACTGAGTTGTCAGACGTGATGTCGCACGTGCGGTTGGACTTTGTCAGTTACCATACAGGCGATGAAATCGTGATGCAGGGCGACAGTTGCAGAAACCTCATCTACATCATCAATGGTGAGGTGACAGCGGAGTATCGCGACCCAGAGGGACGCTTCGCCATGTGGGAAAAGTTGCCCAATCTGAAACTGGTGGAGCCATACAACATGTTTGGCATGTATCAGAAATATTCGCGCACCTATTCCTTCACGACCGATGGCAGCACACTGACCATTGACAGGAAGGCGGTGCTCGAACGACTGATGACCAGCAATATTGTCAGAATCAACTTTCTGAACATCGTCTGCAACCGATACCAGCAGACTCAGCGCCTATTAAGTGTGCAACCAGACAGCACCATAAGAGAAAAGATTGTGAGGTTTCTGCTCACCCACTCCAGCGTGTCCAAAGGTTCAAAAAGCATCCAAATAAAGATGCTGACATTAGCCGACATCATTCATGAGACAAGGCTGAACGTATCACGCACACTCAACACCATGCAAGAAGAGGGACTGATAGAACTACAGCGTGGCGGGTTCTCCGTTGCCGAGATACAAGACTTATATAGAAGATAAACACAACACATATTTATAATATATGAATCCGTTTTTTACAACATATCAATATATTCCTTTCGACAAGATAGCCGAGACTGACTACGAGCCAGCCATGCTGAAGGGAATTGAGGAAGAAGATAAGGAGATTGCAGCCATTGTGAACAATCCCGCTCCACCCACCTTTGAGAACACGGTGGAGGCACTGGAGCAGACAGGCAGACTGCTGGGCAAGGTGACGGAGGTCTTCTTCAATCTGCTCAGTGCTGAAACGACTGATTTTCTGGACGAACTGGCACAGAAGATGTCGCCCATTCTCACGGAACATTCCAACAACATCACCCTGAACGAAGGACTCTTTCAAAGGGTGAAGGCTGTCTATGATGACCATGCTTCCGATGACTTCGCACGATTGAACACAGAACAAAAGCAATTGCTCACAAAGAGTTACGAGGGCTTTGTGCGCAATGGTGCCAATCTGCCGGCAGATAAGAAAGAACAGTTGCGCAAGATTTCAGCGGAACTGGGCGTTCTCTCCTTACAATTCTCACAGAACAAACTGAAAGAGACGAACGACTTCACCTTGCACATCACCGATGAAGCCGACCTTGAAGGACTGCCAGAAAGCGCCATTGACCTCGCACGTCAGACAGCCAAGGAGAAAGGCTTGAAAGGTTATGTGTTCACACTTCAGGCTCCTTCCTACAGCCCTTTCCTCACCTACTCTACCCGACGACACCTCAGACGGCAAATGTTCATGGCCTATAACACGATGTGCACCCACACCAATGCTAACAACAATGTGGATATTGTGGGAAAAATAGTGAACCTCCATCGTGAAATGGCCCAGTTGCTGGGTTTCAGCACCTATGCCGACTATGCGCTGGCTCATCGCATGGCAAAGACCTCGGAGAATGTCTATCACTTGCTCAACAGCCTCATCGAGGCCTATATGCCAAAAGCAAAAGCCGAGGTGAAGGAGGTGGAAGATCTTTACTACCAACAGAATGGCATCGACCCTTCGACTTTGGCTGACGATGATGAAAGACGTTTCATGCCATGGGACTTCGCCTACTATGCCAACAAGCTGAAGGAAAGCAAGTTCAACATCAACAGCGAAATGCTACGCCCTTACTTTGAGCTGTCGAACGTAAAGAAAGGAGTCTTTGGTTTGGCCACCAAACTCTATGGCATCACATTCAGAAAGAACACCGAAGCACCTGTTTATCATCCCGATGTGGAGGTCTTCGATGTGCTCGACCGAGACGGTTCCTTCCTCGCCTTGTTCTACTGCGATTTCCATCCACGTGCCTCGAAGAAGTCGGGGGCATGGATGACCTCCTTCAAGGAGCAATGGATAGAGAAAGACGGCACCAACTCGCGTCCACAAGTGTCCATCGTGATGAACCTCTCCAAACCCACCGACACAAAGCCCGCATTGCTCACACTGGGCGAGGTGGAAACATTCTTGCACGAATTTGGACATTCGCTGCACGGGATGTTTGCCAACACCACCTACAAGAGTCTTTCTGGAACCAATGTCTATTGGGATTTTGTGGAACTCCCCTCGCAATTCATGGAGAACTACAGCATCGAGAAGGACTTCCTCAACACTTTTGCTTGTCACTACGAGACCGGCGAACCTATACCACAGGAACTCATCGACCGCATCACAGCCAGCCGCAACTTCAACGTGGCATACGCCTGTATGCGGCAAGTCAGTTTCGGACTGCTCGACATGGCGTTCTACACGCTCACCGATGCTTTCACTGCTGACGTGTTCGAGTTTGAGCGACAAGCTTGGCAAAAAGCCCAAGTCTTGCCAGAAGTGGACGGCACCTGCATGACCGTACAGTTCTCCCACATCATGGCTGGAGGCTATTCGGCTGGCTACTACAGTTACAAGTGGGCCGAGGTGCTCGATGCCGATGCTCTCTCCCTCTTCAAACAAAGGGGCATCTTTGACCAAGCAACAGCTCAAAGTTTCCGTGACAACATCCTCTCACGAGGCGGTACAGAACACCCCATGACACTCTACAAACGATTCCGTGGACAGGAGCCAACCATCGATGCCCTCCTGCAACGAAACGGAATCACCACGCCTGAGAAACAATAGAATCCATCGTTTTATCCACCCATCCGATATTTTTTGCACATGTTCAAGAAACTGCCCATTCTCCTTTCGATGACCTTCATCCTGCTCACGTTCACCGCTTGCAACAGAGAAGATGACATCGAAGAAATCTTTACAGGAAAGACCTGGTACATGAACGGTGCCACCATCAACGGTCTGCGACTCAACAGCGATGTAGCGAATTTCTACACCAATGCCGGCGAAGGAGCCTACTACATCACCTTCTCCAGTTCAACCTTTAACGGTGAACTGTCCGACGGCAACACTTTTGCCGGCACATGGTCAGCCGATGGAAAAAATCAAACCATCTCCCTCCGTTTCACCACTACACCCAATGCTGACACCACATTCGACCAGCAACTCCGCTCTATCCTCACCTCCATCAGAGGCTATTCCAGCGGTGCAGACTTCCTGCAACTGAAGCAGGATGGCAGCAACATCATCTACTTTGGCAACACAAGGAGCAAAGTCATCAACTAATCCCCCGTCATTCTCTTTATTCACCTCACTCACACAAAAAATGACAGAACAAGAACTGAAACAATATCGCCTCGATTGCCGTTATGTACGCATGGCACGAATTTGGGCTGAGAACTCCTACTGTAAACGCCGACAAGTGGGAGCACTTGTCGTCAAGAACAAAGCCATCATCTCCGATGGCTACAATGGCACCCCTTCCGGTTTTGAAAATATCTGCGAGGACGACAGCAACGTGACCAAGCCCTACGTGCTTCATGCCGAGGCCAACGCCATCACCAAACTGGCACGTTCCCACAACTCCAGCGACGGTGCCACCCTCTATGTCACTGCCTCTCCCTGCATCGAATGTGCCAAACTCATCATTCAGGCAGGCATCAAGCGAGTGGTCTATTCTGAACACTACCGCCTCGAAGATGGCATCAACCTCTTACATCGGGCAAACATCAAAGTGGAATACATCAACCCTGATGACCCTACAGCCTTTGCACAAGAAGACTCCAATAAATAGTCCCAACAATAATAGCCTTTCATCAACTCATGAGTAATAACATTAACAGAAATAACAGATGGGTGCCCCTCATCATTGCTGCAAGCGTCATCGGCGGCATCATCATCGGCACCTTTTTTGCCAACCGATTTGCAGGCAACAGGCTCAATATCATCAACACTTCGTCCAACAAACTGAACGACCTGCTCCATATCATCGATGACCAATATGTCGATACGGTCGATATTGCCGGCATTGTAGAACAGTCCATGCCTAAAATTCTTGAAGAACTTGACCCGCACTCTTCCTACATTCCAGCCAAGGACGCCAAGACAGCCAACGATGACCTGAAAGGTTCCTTCAGTGGAGTGGGTATCCAGTTTGTTATCCGCGAAGACACAGTGCGTGTCACAGGCATCATCAAGGGAGGACCGTCCGAGAAAGTAGGCATTCTGGCTGGAGACAAAATAGTGTCTGTTGACGGTGAACCTTACGTGGGCAAGATTGTCACCAACGAAGAAACCCTTCATCGTCTCAAAGGCGAAAAAGGCACCAAAGTGAAGATCGGCGTGTTGCGTCACGGACAGTCCAAACCCCTTAACTTCACCGTTGTCAGAGGCGACATTCCCCTCAAGAGCGTTGATGCCACTTACATGATAAACAAGGAACTCGGCTACATCAAAATCAAGAACTTCGGCGAGACCACCTACGCAGAACTGCTCACTTCACTGGCAGAACTTGAGGTGGAAGGTTTCACGGGGCTTGTGGTCGATTTACGGGGCAATGGTGGCGGCTACCTCTCCGCTGCCATCCAGATGGTGAACGAGTTCCTGCCCAAGAATCGCCTCATTGTCTATACCCAAGGCCGCCGTTCACGCCGTGAAGAATACCGCAGCGATGGACGTGGCTCCTACCAAGATCTCCCCATCATTGTCCTCATCGACGAAACAACGGCCTCTGCAGCCGAAATCTTCTCTGGTGCCATTCAGGACAACGACCGAGGCATCATTGTCGGTCGCCGTTCCTTCGGTAAAGGACTGGTGCAGCAACCCATCGAATTCTCGGATGGTTCCCTCATTCACCTCACCATTGCGCGCTACTACACCCCCTCTGGTCGCTGCATCCAGAAGCCCTACGTGAAAGGACAGCCACAAGAATATGAGATGGATCTCATCACCCGCTATGAGCGAGGCGAGTTCTTCAGCCAAGACAGTATTCATCAGACAGGTGAAGAATACCACACCTCTATCGGTCGAGTGGTCTATGGCGGAGGCGGCATCATGCCTGACTATTTCGTGGCTGAAGACACCACCGCCCTCACACCATACTATACAGAGTGTGTGACCAAAGGCACCATTGCGCAGTTCTGCTTCGAATACACCGACAATAACCGCGACCAACTCAGCAAGTTCGACAATGCAGCCACACTCGAGAAATACCTGCGCAAACAGAGCCTCGTTGACCTGTTTGTCCGCTACGCCGACAACAAAGGCATCCAACGTAGGAACAACATGATTATCAAGTCGCAGCATTTGCTCCAGCAAGCCATCTACGGCAACATCATCTACAACATGCTGGAGATGACCGACTACGTTCAATACATCAACCATGAAGACCCCACCCTTGCACAAGCCATCCTGCTTTTCAAGGCAAAACAGACCAAACCTACCCTCAACAATGACCAAAAAGGAACTGCGCCAGCTCATTCGAAACAAAAAAAAGCAGCATACCTGCCAACAATTAGAGGCATACAGCCAAAGTATCACTCACGCACTGCTTGACAGAATAGCACAGGAGGATGGCTTGCACACCATCCTCCTCTATCACTCCCTGCCCGATGAAGTCGGAACCCACGACCTCATCCGCCATCTTCATGCCCAAGGAAAGAATGTGCTCCTACCCACCGTTGTAGGAGAAGAATTGGAACTGCATTGCTATCAAGGCGAGCAAGAACTCGCTGTCGGCACATCCTTTGGCATTCAAGAATCCCTCGGTCCCCTTTTCACCGACTATGCCCACATTGACCTTGCCATCATTCCTGGCATGGCCTTCACTCCCCAAGGGCACCGCCTCGGTCGTGGAAAAGGTTACTACGACCGCCTTCTGCCCCATCTTCATTGCCCCCTCATCGGACTGGCTTTCCCATTCCAAATACTCCCATCCATTCCAACCGAACCACACGATATCAACATGAACGAAGTCATCAGCTACAACGACCACAAAGAGGACATTAAACCTCTAAGAATCTATAAGGCATCTGCTGGTTCTGGTAAGACTTTCAGGCTGGCAGTGGAATACATTTCCCTACTGGCGGTCAATCCGATGACCTACCAGAACATTCTGGCCGTAACCTTCACCAACAAGGCAACGGCAGAAATGAAGCAGCGCATCTTGAGCACATTGTATGGCATTGCGCACGGACTGAAAAGTGCAGACAGCTATGTGGAGCAGATTCTGGCAACGCTGGAAGCAAGGCGAGGCATGCCACAATGGCAAGAAGAGCCCTATCGTTCTGCACTGGAGGGAATGAACCGTGAAAGACTGCAAACAAGGGCACGGATGGCACTGTCAAACATCATCCATGACTACAGCCGTTTCCATATCGAGACCATCGACTCTTTTTTCCAGAGCATTGTCCGCGAACTGGCCAACGAACTGGAACTCTCGGTGAAGATGAAGGTAGAGTTAGAAGACAAGGTGGTGCTGAGCGATGCCATCGACCAAATCATCGAGAATCTTCGCGAAGGTTCGAGCGAGTTCCGCACTGTCATTGACTTCATTGAAGAAAAAATCAATGAAAATCGCTCTTGGCAAGTGTCCGAGACCGTCAAGGAGTTCGGACTCAACATCTTCAAGGAGAACTTTCTCATCCATGAAGAAGAGGTGAGGA
Source organism: uncultured Prevotellaceae bacterium (assembly GCA_947167515.1). GTDB lineage: Bacteria > Bacteroidota > Bacteroidia > Bacteroidales > Bacteroidaceae > Minthosoma. The sequence goes on from CAMVIM010000041.1 coordinate 12,834, forward strand.
AGAAAATCACGGATTCAGGAGCCATCATGGACTACCGAAACCGCATCGAAAGTCTTGTGGAACAGAAAAAGCGGACGGTGCAGGAGATGGGGAACAAGATGCTGGTGGCATATCAACAGAGCGGACTGACAGAGAAGGAAGGCACCACGGCGATTGTCAAGTTCATGGAGAAAGTGCGTGACTATCAAATCACGGAACCGACCAATCAAAAAAAGGGAACATTCTCTGACAGCATTGAAGCCTATAGAACCGAAACAGAAAAATGGCTGAAAAAAGGAGCAAAAGATCGCCATGACTTGATATGCCAAATAGAGAATGTGCTCATGCCGATGCTGGACGAAACCTTCAGACTTCACGATGACTATGTGAGCCACCTACATACCAAGACAGCCATCATACAGCACCTCTATTCACTGATGCTACTGAAGCAAATCAGCCTGACAGTCAAATCGCTGAACGAAGACAACAATAGGTTTCTCCTGTCGGAAACGGCAAATTTCTTGCGAAACATCATCAACAATCATGACATTCCCTTCATTTACGAGAAGACAGGAGCCACCATCAGACACATCATGATTGATGAGTTTCAGGACACCTCAACCCTTCAATGGGATAATTTCAAGCCCCTCATTCTGAACAGTCTCGACGCCGAAGGCACTTGTCTGATTGTAGGTGATGTGAAGCAGAGCATCTACCGATTCCGCAATTCCGACTGGAAGATTCTCAACAACATAGAGCAGAATCAAGAACTGAAGGAACGGATAACGCACATTCCAGCCGAATTCAATTTCCGTTCGTCACGCAAGGTTGTGGAGTTCAACAACGACCTTTTCACCAAGGCAACCCGACTATTGCAAGAATATTGTCCCGCCCTCTCGACAGCCTATGGCGATGTGAAGCAAACAGCCAAGAAGGAGGATACGCAAGGGTATGTGAGAGTGGAGAATATCGACTATCACGATGTGGAAGATGATGGGGTCTCTCCGCATGAAGGGACTGTCTCGCTGGAGTATGATGAAGCGATGTTACATAGACTTCAACTATCAGTCAAGGACTTAATGGACAACGGAGTGAAAGCCAACGACATCACCATCCTCACAAGAACAAACATAGAAGTCCCAATTATCAGCAATTACTTCAATGAGCACTCGGAAGTGCTGAACGTGAAAGTGGTGTCTGACGATGCCTTCAGACTGGATGCCTCACCTGTCGTCAATATCATTATTGATGCCATGCGAGCACTTGCTGCACAAGATGACAAACTTCCCCTGATGACACTGGAACATCGCTATGGAGCGCCCCTTCCCCCAGCATTTAACGAACAAGCCAGAAAAGACTTGCGCTTTAAGGGCATAGCCGAACTGGTGGAAGACATCTATCAGATTTTTCATTTGGAACAATGGAGGGAGCAAGATGCATATCTCTTCTTTTTCACCGATATTGTGGAACAGTTCTGCAAAGAGAATCTGACCGACCTCACTACTTTCTTGCAAGCATGGGACGAGAAACTCTGCGAAAAGACTATCCCTGGAGGTGCTGCTGACGGAGTGCGTATCATGACCATGCATAAATCGAAAGGTTTGGAGTTCCACAGCGTCATCATCCCCTCGTGCTCTTGGCCCATCAAGCCTAAAAACAATGAAGTGATATGGTGTGTGCCCAACACCACCCCCTACAACCAAATGCCACTATTGCCCATCAGCGTGAATCGGGCCAAGGACGACAGCATCTTTGTCAATGACCGCAAAGATGAAGAACTCCGCACATTGGTTGATAACATCAATGTACTGTACGTAGCATTCACGCGAGCCAAGCACAACCTCATCATCTTGACAGGCAACAAGCTGAAAGACAAAGAAAAAAAGAAGGAGAAGAATACAGAAACTGTTGAAGATGAAACGAAAAAGATAGAAATAGATAGCGCCCAGACCTTCCTCGTAAAAGCCATGCCCGAACGGATGGTGAAGGAGGACATCGAAGGCTGCATCACCACCTATCACGACGGCAGCATCGTTCCATCGGAAGAGAAGAAAAAGGAAGACAGAAACGAAACTGAAAAGAACGTGATGGAATGTAGTTATATTCCCCTGCCCGTCTCGTTCGTTTCGCATCCCTCTGTGGCAGAATTCCGGCAAAGTTACGAATCCGACCTGTTCATCACAGAAGACTCACCCAGCCCAGCTGTCCAGCAACGAGCCGAGAGAATCCGCCTGATTAGTTTGGGCAATCTATATCACAGCATCTTCCAACACATCAGGACCATCGACGATGTGCCTCATGCCATCCAGCTACTGAAATCAAAGGGATGTTTTGGCACGCTGCTCGATGCCGAAGAAGCACAAACAGCGGTGACAGCTTTGATTGAAAGTGTGACACCCGAACACCCCGAATGGTTCTCATGCAACTGGCAGACACTCAACGAGCGAGCCATCTTATTTCTTGAAAACAAGATGCTCACCAACAAACGCCCAGACCGCGTCATTGTGAACGGAAAGCAAGCCATCATCATCGACTACAAGACAGCACAGGGTGTTGTCAAACAAGAAGCCGACGGAAGCTACTTGGCACCAAGTGAGAACAGACGTCAAATTGAGGACTACAAAAGGCTGCTCTCGGAAATTGGCTACACCGACGTGAAGGCTTTCCTTTGGTATATTATAGACAAAATCATCGTTCCCGTATAAACACCACGCATACCTATGACACCTTTTCTGAAACTTGTGGCTGATGACCTCTATCAGAAACTGGAAGGCAACTTTCAGGACACAACCATCATCTTCCCGAACAAACGCGCCTCGCTGTTCTTCAACGAATATCTGTGGGAGAATGCGGGAGAGCAGACGATGTGGACTCCAGAATACACGAGTATCAGCGAACTGTTTGCATCGCTATCAGACCAAACCGTAGGCGACTCCATCTATCTGGTGGTGAAATTATGGGAAGTGTACCATGAAATCATGAAACCCACCAAGTCGCTCGACCAACTATATGGACTGATGGAGACGATGCTGAGCGACTTTCAGGACATCGACAACAACCTGGTGGAACCATCGAAACTGTTCCTGAACATTGCCGACTTGAAAGAAATGACCGACTTCTCATTTCTGGAGCCAGAACAGCGGGATGCGATAGAACAATTCTTCGGGAAGTTCTTCGATGGAGGCACCTCAGACACCCAACTGAAAAGCCAGTTCAAGACGTTGTGGAACCACATGACCGAGATATACGAACGCTACCAAAGGACGTTGCAGGAAACGGAAGACGACGAGGCGATGGTGTATGAAGGTCTGATGAAACGAACCGTTGTGGAAACCCTCATGAGCACCGACGAGAATAGTCGGGAGAAAAGGCAAAGGATGGAGGAACGATTGACCTCTAAGACTTATGTGATGGTGGGGTTCAATGTGCTGAACAAGACGGAACTGAAACTGTTCCAGTACATCAAGCAGAACCGCGATGCCAAGTTCTATTGGGATTATGACGAAGCCTACACGAAAAACGCTCAAAAAGGCATCGCAAGTAAATATGAGGCGGGGCAGTTCATTCTGGAAAACATCCGTCAATTGGGTGATGAGTTGGCTGGTGTGGATGTGTTCAAAAATATGAAGCAGCGGAAAAGCATCACCTTCATCCAGTCGCCCACAGATAATGCACAAACCCGATACATCGGCGAATGGACCAAACAGCATCTCAAGCACGATGAGCCCCTGCGCCAATCGGCTGTTATTCTCTGCAACGAGGAACTGCTGCAGCCCGTTCTCTACAGCATCGGTGAGGTGCCGGCACTCAACGTGACGATGGGTTACCCTCTGACCAACACCCCCATCTATTCGCTGGTGCAAGCCTTGCTGGAACTGCAAGTACACGGAAGCATCCGAGCAAACACCTGGCGATACAGATATGCAGCAGCCGTGCTGAAGCACTCCTTCATCCAGAAACTGGTGGGAAATGTTTGCCAAGAAAAACTCTGGGTCATGTCGAAAGAAAACGTGGTGTTCCCCACAGCAGAACGATTCTCAGACAACGAGATTCTGAAGCGCATCTTCACATCTGTACCCGAAAAGAAACTCACCACCTATCTCGCCGACATCATCTCGCTGGTCGGGCATAGCTATCAAAACACGGCGGGAAATTCCAACTTCTCCCTGCAAATCTACAAAGAGAGCATCTTTGTGGCCTATACCGTCGTGAACCGTCTGCACACCCTGCAAGAAGAACATGCCGCGCTCAACCTCAGCAGCGAGATGCTCATGCGCCTCATTCTTCAACTCATGAGTCAAGCCACCATTCCCTTCCACGGCGAACCTGCCATCGGACTGCAAGTGATGGGACTGCTCGAAACACGCAACCTCGACTTCCGCAACATCATCATGCTTTCGGTCAACGAAGGCAAAATGCCCAAAAGCGACAAACGCGCATCGCTCATTCCATACACCCTCCGCGCTGCCTACGACATGACAACCATCGAGAAGGAGGTGAGCCTCTACGCCTACTATTACTACCGCCTCATGCAACGGGCCGAGAGCATCACCCTGCTCTATAACAACAACACCGAAGGAGGCAACAAAGGAGAGATGTCGCGCTTCATGCTGCAAACCCTCGCCGAAAAAGATACCCTCTTCGGTGCAGGACAAGAGATTGAGCTCAAGACCTTCACGGCTGCCAGCAAGACGGAAGTCACCCCTGCCATCACTGTGGAAAAGACCAACGAAGTGATGGCAAAACTCCAAGCCCGCTTCAACCAAGAGAAAATCCTCTCGCCATCGGCCATCAACACCTACATGAAGTGTCCGCTCAAGTTCTACTTCAACTATGTGGAAGGTCTGAGAGCCGACGACGATGTGTCCGACGATGTGGACAAGCCCATGTTTGGCATCATCTTCCACGATGCCATGCACCACCTCTACAAGCCCTACGAAGGAAAACCTTTTAACAGTCAGGAAGTACACGCATTGGGAAAAAACGATGCCCTTCTGACCCAGATGCTCGACAACGCCTTTGCCATCAACCTTTTCCACTATCCAGAAACAGACACGGAAGGCAACACTATCAACTACGGCACCGATGGCAACCGCAAACTCACCTTCAACGGCACACAGCTCATCAACCGCCACGTCATCAAGAACTTCATGAAACACCAAATTGAAGCCGATGCAAAAATGGCAGAAGAACTGGAAGCAGAAGGCGGATACTGGCAAATTCTCCATCAGGAAGAAACCTACAAAACCACTTTCAAAGGACATCTGCTCGGTGGCATCATCGACCGTCTCGACCTGCTCGCCTCTCCCCAAGGCAACCGCATCCGTATCGTTGACTACAAGACCAGCAACCGCCAACAGAGCGCCAACACGCTGGAAGACCTGTTCGACCCCGAAAAGTGTACTGGGAACTACCACATCCTGCAAACACTCTACTACTGCAAAGTGCTCACCGACAACAACTCCAGCTACAAAGACGAGATCCCCAACTGCCACAAAGACGAAGCCGTTGTCCCTGCCCTCATGTACTGTGCCAAAGATTATGGCAACAACTATTCAGGCATCGTCAAACTGACCCCTCCCGACCAAGAAAAGAAAGCCGAGATTGAAGACTTCAAGGAACAATACAGCGAAGCCTACGACCAACTGCTCACCCAGAAGATAGAAGAGATTTTCGCCCCCTCTCCCGCCACATTCGCCCAGTGCGAAAACGAGCAGAACTGCGAATACTGCGATTTTCTCACCCTCTGTGGTCGCCACCCCAAAAAGCAAGGCTTCTAAAAACGAGTTCACCTATAAAGTCTAGCCCGACTAGATTGGCTAGATTAACTAGATTGGCTAGCCCAACTAAAAAAACAACGCACAATGGAAAAGTTTGAAATCAACATATTCGGTTGCGGTGCTGCCCTCCCCACCCCCCGTCGTCTCAGTTCAGCACAGATAGTCAACATCCGCGAGAAACTCTTCATGCTCGACTGCGCCGAAGGCACCCAAATGGCCCTGCGTCGCTCCCATCTCAGTTTTTCCCATCTGCAAGCCATCTTCCTCACCCATCTGCATGGCGACCACACATTTGGACTCCTCGGCATGCTCTCCACCTTCGGACTCCTCGGACGCATTCAGGACCTCCACATCTATGGCCCCAAAGACCTCCAGCGCATTTTCCAACCGCAAATCGACTATTTCTGTGCCGATTCCCCCTACAAGATTTTCCTCCACGAAATCGACACCCGAACCCCACAAACCATCTACGAAGACCGTTCTGTCTGCATCTCCACCCTCCCCCTCGCCCATCGTGTGCCCTGCTGCGGCTATCTCTTCAGCGAGAAGCCTACGCCTCGCCACATCCGCCGCGACATGATTGACTTCTACCACATTCCCATTTCACAAATTAACAACATCAAGGCAGGCATGGACTGGATCGACGAAGACGGCACCCTCATCCCCAACAACCGACTCACCACACCTCCCGACCCCGTGCGTTCCTACGCCTACTGCACCGACACCACCTACCGTCCCCAACTGGCCGAACTGCTGCAAGGCGTCACCTGCCTCTACCACGAAGCCACCTTCACCCAAGAGCATGCCCTCCTTGCCAAGAAAACCTACCACAGCACTGCCGCGCAGGCGGCACAAATCGCCCTCGATGCCCATGCCAGGCAACTCGTCATCGGTCACTTCTCCTCTCGCTACAAATCCGAAGACCTCCTACTTCAAGAAGCCCAGCAAATCTTCCCCCAAACCCTCCTTGCCGAAGACGGAATGAGAATCACCCTCTAACCCCTCCATCCACAAGCCCGCTAAGCTCACAAGCCTTTCCCCACTACCCCCACGAGCCTCACGGGCTTATGCTCATAAAGGCAACGCCGTTCCACTTATAAATGGTACGACACACCAATCACAAATGGTACGGCGTACAAATTGAATACGTAACGACGTTGCAACGTGATGCCAAGCGCAACCTCAAAACACATGAGGAGCCGCTTCCCATCAGGCTTCTTTTGTTTATTACCCCACTCTTCCGCTGCCCTTACACAATGTATGGGTGCGTCCCCATGCTGTGTATTCCACAATCATTAAGCCATTTAGCCTTGGAATAAGAAATGATTTAGCCTTATTACAAATTTTGATTTAGCGTTGGGACACGATTCAATTTAGCGTTGGAACACGTGTGTGTCCCAACGCTAAATTACTTTTTATTCCAACGCCAAATTGAATCATATCCCAAGGCTAAATTGTTTTTTATTCCAAAGCTAAATACTTCAGAGGATATTAGTAATTCCACATTACTTTTCACCCTCGGGCAAATTACCCTGCACCAAGTATCACATTACGTTTATTGGTGTGGCGTTTTGCCCTTTCCCTCTTTTCGGCTCAATTCACACGCCTCATACAAACTTTTTCAACTTTTTCCTAATTCTCTTGTTCGTTTCCATTCTTTTCTCTAATTTTGCCCTCGCATTCTGCAAAGAGTGCAAGACATATTGCTCAATAGACTCTCAATCACCACCAGAGAAAAGAGCAAACCTTCATTATTGGGACTGCCCTAAAGGTGCAGCTTCCCCATATTTGAAGGTGGCTTGTGGTGAGCCGAGAGTCGTATGGCGAAAGTCTGCGCCTCTTTTTGTTTTTTGAAGTTTAACGATTAAAATAATAGCGTTATGAAAAAGTATTTATTGGGAGTCCTTACGATTGCTTTGATGAGCATTGGCTTTACCGCATGTAGTAGCGAAGATGACAACGAAACATCATTATCGTTCACGAAAGAGATTATTGTCGGCAAGTGGGAAATTACCAACATCGCAGGCAATAACGAGCACAGTACATGGCTTGCAGTCGGGAGCGAAGCAGAGTTCAAGGCTGACGGCACTTGCAAAGGATGGTTCTCAATGGAAGATGCATACAAGATTGAGGGCGGTCGTGTTAAAACTTATTATGCACAAACGAGCGAACCGATGTTTGTTTACACGCTGTTGTCACAGAACGGGACAACGCTTTCGGTCAGGATGAATGGAACGCTTGATGACAAGAGTTCATGCACGCTGACGTTGCAGAAAGTGAACTGAATTCTGGCTCTGTTGAAGACTTACTTTGGGAGGCCAACGCTGAATCGCTAGCGTTGGCCTCCCAAATCTCTTTTCCTTCTACGCTTTACTATAATTATCAGAAAGACTCAATCCTGCAATCTAAGCGGGTCGCAACAGATTCTCATTTTAAGCACAAGCCAGTTGCTTCATCAACTCATACAAATATGCTGGGCTTTGTACGTAGAGTTCCCCCTCCTCATCTTGTAAGAGTGGCTATTAATGGCTCATGAGCTATGCGGGGGCCATTCATGAGTCCTATGCCGTTTGATTCAGAATAAAAATAAGTATCGAATTTATGAAGTGATGATAAGGCTTTTTCCTTGACAAAGGATTTTTTCTTGCTTTTATTTTGTCATTTCATAAAATATCTCTACTTTTGTCCCCGAATTATCATACAAAAAATATAGAAGAACTTGTTTATGGTACGGAAATACAAAAATAAAGAAGAACTCATTGCCGCTTTCAAACATGCATTGGGAGCGCGTGATGCCTTTGAGGATTTGGCGAAAGGTCGAATCAATAAGGCAGAGTTTGAACACCGTGGCTATAAACTGATGCCACTGGTGTAAAGACATGCTCAAACTATCCATTGAATCCATCAATAGCCATTCGCCATACAAACTGATATTGTCAGGCGATGGCTCTTTTTGTTTTGCCACAGATGAAGCACAAATCTACGAGATTGGTTTTGTGGAGGATTACATGCTTTCCGTTGAGAATGCATATCAATTCTTTCTGATTCCCAAATCTTCCCCCAACATCACCAAGGATGAGAAGATGCAACAAACCATCACTGCTATCATCGAGGAATTCTTCAAGACAAATGATGTGTTACTTGATTATATCTGTGACACGAAGGATGGCAGGCAAGCAGCAAGAAGCCGATTGTTCTCTCATTGGTTTGCCCAATATCCCTATCGGCATCTTTTCACTTTTCGTACTATTTCAATAGAATACGAAGGGCTTTCTTATTATGCTTCAGCCATCATCCGCAATGACCATCCACACTATCAAGAGTACATGGTTGCTATTGATGAGTTTGAAGCAGAGATGAAAGAGAAGATAAAATAACTCCTACGCTGTTTTTCTTATCTTCTTGACGAAAAGAGGATGACATAACCATTGTTATCATTACGTCGTGGCCGTAATTACGTGAACGGCACAATCGTAATTACGGGAGCGGCATTGTCACCTAAACAGGACTGGAAGCGACAGAAAAAACGCATAGAAAGGAATGAGTGCCCTGAAAATGAGGAAAAATGAGAAAAAAATGAAAAAACGGGGGGAAGAAGTTGGTCAATCAGCAGAAAATCACTAACTTTGCAGCCGTTTTGCAAGCCCGTCAAGTTGGGCGAAACAAAAATGCAGAATCAGAAATGCAAGAAATTAGATTTTATCAACATAATGTCTAACTTTATTAATTAAACACATTTTTTATTATTTATGGAAACAAAAGACATCAAACCGCTGGAAGGTTTCGATTGGGAGGCATTCGAGAACGACGGCGTGAGCGCAGCTGACAAAGCCGCTCAGAAAGCAGCCTACGAAGGCACTCTCAACAACGTGAACGACAACGAGGTGGTTGACGGTACTATCACTGCCATCAACGACCGCGAAGTATTTGTGAACATCGGCTACAAGAGCGAAGGCGTTATCGCCCGCAGCGAGTTCCGCTATGCTCCAGACCTCAAGGTGGGCGACACCGTAGAGGTTTACATCGAGAATCAGGAAGACAAGAAGGGTCAACTGGTGCTCTCTCACAAGAAGGCACGTCAGGCTCGCTCTTGGGATCGCGTGAACGCAGCCCTCGCTAACGACGAAATCGTGAACGGTTTCGTGAAGTGCCGCACGAAGGGTGGTATGATTGTTGACGTGCTCGGCACTGAGGCATTCCTCCCAGGTTCACAGATTGACGTGAAGCCTATCCGCGACTACGATACATTCGTTGGCAAGACCATGGAATTCAAGATTGTGAAAATCAACCAGGAGTTCCGCAACGTGGTTGTTAGCCACAAAGCACTCATCGAGGCTGAACTTGAGCAGCAGAAGAAGGAAATCATCTCTAAGCTTGAGAAAGGCCAGATTCTTGAAGGTACTGTCAAGAACATCACCAACTATGGCGTATTCATCGACCTCGGCGGTGTTGACGGTCTCATCCACATCACAGACCTCTCTTGGGGCCGCGTGAGCGATCCTAAGGAAATCGTGCAGCTCGACCAGAAGCTCAATGTAGTTATCCTCGACTTCGACGACGAGAAGAAGCGCATTGCTCTCGGTCTCAAGCAGCTCACTCCTCACCCATGGGATGCTCTTGACCCCAACCTCAAGGTGGGTGACAAGGTACACGGCAAAGTGGTTGTCATGGCCGACTACGGCGCATTCATCGAGATTGCCCCAGGTGTTGAAGGTCTCATCCACGTGTCTGAAATGTCTTGGAGCGCACACCTCCACTCTGCACAGGAGTTCATGAAGGTGGGTGACGAAGTGGATGCTGTCATCCTCACCCTCGACCGCGAGGAGCGCAAGATGTCTCTCGGCGTGAAGCAGCTGAAGGCTGACCCATGGGAGAACATCGAAGAGAAATATCCTGTTGGCAGCAAGCACACTGCCAAGGTTCGCAACTTCACTAACTTCGGCGTATTTGTTGAGGTGGAAGAAGGTGTTGATGGTCTCATCCACATCTCTGACCTCTCTTGGACCAAGAAGGTGAAGCATCCATCTGAGTTCACCAAGATTGGCGAGCCTATCGAAGTGCAGGTACTCGACATCGACAAGGAGAACCGTCGTCTCTCTCTCGGCCACAAGCAGTTGGAGGACAATCCATGGGATGAGTTCGAAGAGAAGTATGCTCAGGATACTATCCACGAAGGCAAGGTGATTGAAGTGCTCGACAAGGGTGCGGTCATCTCTCTCGAAGGCGGTGTAGAAGGCTTTGCCACTCCTAAGCATCTCGTGAAGGAAGATGGTAGCCAGGCACAGCTCGGCGAAACACTGGAGTTCAAAGTGATTGAGTTCAACAAGGATGCTAAGCGCATCATCCTCTCTCACTCTCGCATCTTCGAAGATGTAGCACGTGCTGAGGCTCGCGCTGCCAAGAAGGCAGAGGCTGCTGCCAAGAAGGCAAGCCGCCCACAGAAGGAGCAGGCTCCTGTCATCAAGAACGTGGCTGCTTCCACTTCTCTCGGCGACATCGACGCACTTGCTGCCCTCAAGGAGAAGATGAACGATTCTGCTGAATAAATCCAACTCACGCATTACAATCCAGGGGACATGTCCATGTGGACGTGTCCCCTCTTTTTCCCACCACTTTTCAGAACATGAACAAATTCATCCCCACCCTCATCCTTCCACTTTCCATCCTCGTTTCATGCAATTCCACCTCGCCCGAAAAGGCTAAAGGAGATGCCATCAACGAAGAGTATGAACGGATGGAGGAAAACATGCCTACCGCAGAATCTCTTGCCTACGACAGCATTGCCGAAAAGGAGCACATAGACACCGAGAGCGCTGCCATCTGTCACGAATTCAGTCGTCTCGTCGATAAACTCAAGGATGTGAAATCCCCCGACGGACTCATTTCAGCAAAGAAAGACTATGCAGAAGGCCTCACTGCCCTCAACAGTCAGATGAGCACCCTGAATGAGCATGACAAAACCGCTGTGCTTAACTATAAGAAAGAGGCTGAGGCAGCCTACACTCAAGCATGCAAGAGTTACGAGATACCAGCCAGTGGAGTCATTGCCAACCTTACCAACCTCATTCGGCGGATTGACCAAGTGAAGACAAAAGAGGAACTTGACCGTTTCCAGAGCAGTCGGCTTGGCATGCTGCGTGGACTCGATGACATCCACCTCTGCGTGGAGCACAACAGCCCGCAAATACCAGAAGTCAAACGGCTGGCTCAAACTCTCAAGAGCAAATACTCCGCCAAACGCCATGAGTTCGGACTCGAATAAGCCATTGCGCATGACATAAAAGGTTTTCTCCAACTGTACTTCTCTTAAAAAGGCTGAAAAAACAAACAATCATTTGTTTTTTCAGCCTTTTTGTGTTACCTTTGTGGCATATTCTGAAAAACAACAAAGGACTTAGCTATATGTTTGCAAAAGAAATCTATCAACAGCGTCGAGCTGAATTGAAGAAAAAAGTTGGCGAGGGATTGATCCTCCTCTTCGGCAACAATGATGCACCCAACAATTATGCTGGTAATCCATACCGTTTTCGCCAAGACAGCTGCTTCCTCTACTACTTCGGACAGAAGCGTGAGGGGCTGGTTGGCGTGATAGACATTGACAATGACCAAGAGTACATCTTCGGCGATGACATCGACATTGATGACATCATTTGGTTTGGTTACGTTCCCTCTGTCAGCGAACTTGCTGCCGAGGTGGGTGTGACCAACACGGCTCCGATGGCTCAACTGAAAACTGTGATTGACGCCGCCAAGAACAAAGGACAGACCATCCACTTTGTGCCACAATGCCGCCACGACCTGATGATTCAACTTGCCGACCTTGTCGGCATCCATCCTTTGCAGTCAAAGGAGAAAGCCTCGGTAAAACTCATCAAGGCTATTGTTGACATGCGCGCCGTGAAGAAGCCGGAAGAAATCGTGGAACTGAAAGCGGCAGCAGAAATTGGGTACAAGATGCACACCACCGCTCAGAAACTCTGCGCACCAGGTGTGACGGAGAAATACATCGCCGGAGTCATCGAAGGCATTGCCATGAGTCTTGGCGACCGCTATGCTTTCCAGTCCATACTCTCCATGCACGGCGAAATCCAACACGGATTTCCCAGCCATACCCCGATGGAAGCAGGACGCCTCATGCTCTGCGATGCGGGTGCTGAAAGCAAAGAAAACTACTGCTCAGACAACACACGTGTCACCCCTATCTCTGGCAAGTTCACCCAACAGCAACGTGACATCTATTCTGCCGTCGAAGCTGCTCATGATTGGGTGATAGAGAATGCAAAACCTGGCGTGAAATGGCTTGACATGCACTTGGGAGCATGCCGCATCATTACCGAACATCTGAAAGCGATTGGACTGATGAAAGGCGACACGGAAGAAGCTGTGCGCTCAGGTGCTCACGCCATGTTCATGCCTCATGGACTCGGACACATGATGGGCCTCGATGTTCACGATATGGAAGGGCTCGGACAGAACTACGTAGGTTTCGATGAAGAGGTGCAACCATCTACCCAATTCGGACTCAACTGCTTACGCTGTGGACGCCGTTTGCAACCAGGCTTTGTCATGACCGACGAACCTGGCATCTACTTCATTCCTCACCTCATCGACCTTTGGAAGAGCCAAGGCATGCACAAGGACTTTATCAACTACGATGCAGTGGAACCCTTCCGCAACTTTGGCGGTGTGCGTCTGGAGGACGACATCCTCATCACTGACACTGGCTGCCAAATCGTAGGCGACAAGGTCATCCCCTACCACATTGACGAGGTTGAAGAATTTATCGCCAAAGACTAACCCCCTATCACCTCCCACTTGGCACTTCATTCATCCCCCCTGCGTACCCCTGCGTCGTGAGGTTTTCCCTCACGACCCAACATATCCAACATTAAAAACCACTATACATTATTTATTATCATATATGAAAAAGACACTCATTTTTGCAGCCTTGCTTGCAATCGGCACATCCCTTTTTGCCCAAGACACAAAAAAAGACGAGGGCTTCCAGTTCACTGTTGTGAAAGAAAACCCCATCACTTCTACTAAAAACCAAAACCGTTCAGGCACATGCTGGGCATTTTCCTCCCTCGGTTTCTTCGAGGCAGAACTGCTTCGCATGGGCAAAGGCGAATGGGATTTCTCCGAAATGTTCCTTGCCCACAAAACCTACGAAGACCGCGCCAAGGCAGCTGTCCGTATGCACGGCGACGTCAGCTTCAGCCAAGGTGGTTCCTTCTACGACTGTGTTTATTGCATGAAGCACTACGGCATGATTCCTCAGACAGCAATGCCTGAACCAGGGACTCTTTATGGTGATTCTCTGCCCAACTTCGGCGAATTCTTTTCAATCCTTGAACCAATGGTTGCTGCCATTGCTAAAGGTGAGCAGAAAAAACTCTCCCCCATTTGGTTCAAGCCCATCAATGCCACCCTCGATGCCTACCTTGGTGAGGTGCCCGCTCAATTTACTCATAACGGAAAAACCTATACTCCACAGTCTTACATGGCATCCACTGGTCTCAATATGAATGACTACGTAAGCCTCACTTCTTTTACACACCACCCCTTCTATGAGCAGTTCATCATCGAAGTACAAGACAACTGGCGTTGGGGTCTCTCCTACAACCTGCCCCTCGACGAGTTCATGCAGGTCATGGAGTCAGCCGTGAAAAATGGCTACACCTTCGCATGGGGTGCCGACGTATCTGAAAACGGATTCTCACGTGATGGCATTGCTGTATGCCCAGACCTCAAGAAAGTGAAAGAAACCAGCGGTAGCGACTACGAGCACTGGTTCGGCAAATCAGCCACTCCCAGCCATGCAGCCTACACCGCACGTCCATTACCAGAAATCGACGTGACTCAAGCCATGCGCCAAGAGGCCTACGACAATTGGGAAACAACAGATGACCACGGCATGCTCATCTACGGCATCGCTACTGATCAAAATGGCAAAGAATACTTCATGGTGAAAAACTCATGGGGAACCGACTACAAATACAATGGTGTATGGTACGCCTCCAAAGCCTTTGTAGCCTACAAAACCTTGAACATACTCGTTCACAAAAATGCGATTCCTAAAGCCATCGCAAAAAAGTTGGGACTCTAAATACAAAGAATATCAAACTGAAATCTAACAATTTCAAACTAATAAATTCTTAAAAGAATCCTATCTCTTACGCTTTTCACAGATTTTTTACGCCAACTGATTCTACAATAATCAAATAGAAACAAGAAACGTAAAAAATCTGTGTTTTTTAGTTCCCATTAGTATGCTCCATCCCATTTGCTCCATAACACCCCTAAAGCCATTAAACCCATTTAGCCCATCCATCCCCCACACACAAAAAACCTCCACACGAACAGAACACCCACATGAGAGAGAGAAAACAACGAAGAGCATAGAAGAATAAAAAGCACATACTAGAGATTGAGAGAGAGGACAAAGAAGAACAGAAGAGGACAAAGAGGAGGGCACAAAA
>CAMVIM010000042.1 GCA_947167515.1 uncultured Prevotellaceae bacterium
AAGGCATACGAGCCGAATGTGGCAACGACGCTGTACAATCTGGCAAGACTGTACTCCAAGACCCAGCGTTTCACGGAGAGCGAGAAGATGTACATGGAGGCACTGGAAATCAGAAGGAGGCTGGCAAAGGACAATCCTAAGGCATACGAGCCGAATGTGGCAACGACGCTGTACAATCTGGCAAGACTGTACTCCAAGACCCAGCGTTTCACGGAGAGCGAGAAGATGTACATGGAGGCACTGGAAATCAGAAGGAGGCTGGCAAAGGACAATCCTAAGGCATACGAGCCGGATGTGGCACAGACACAATACAATATCGGCTTTTTGATGCTTCAGACTGAAAAGTATGCAGATGCGATACATCCCTTTGAAGAAGCACTGGAGATATATAGACGTGTGGCGAAAAACAACCCAGCACAGCAACAATGGTACATCTCTTCGCTCTATTGCTTAAGTGCACTCTATGGACAAAAGGGTGACAGACAAAAAGCGTATCAAATGAACCAAGAACTGTTGCCACTGCTGAAAGAGATGTACCAAAAGGATGCGGACGAGGTGCGTAGTGATTATGCTGGGAAACTGGGTGGCCAGTCATTCTACGCCATCTTTATGAAACAATACGCTGAAGCGGAGCAGCTGGCGCGTGAAGGGTTAGCGGTAGATTCTACCCTACATTTTATATACACAAACCTTGCCGCAGCCCTCCTTCTTCAAGGACGCTATGCCGAGGCCGAACCTATCTACCGCCAATACAAAGACGAACTGAAGGAGAGTTTCTTGGGTGACTTCAAGCAGTTTGCCGAGGCTGGTGTCATTCCGAAAGAGCGTGAAGAGGATGTGGAAAAAATAAAGAAGATACTGGAAGAATGATTGAAGGGGTGCAGCACCGCTTCAATCATTCCCGTCTTCCTTCTCGTTCAATGTATCCAAATCGACAAACTCCATCTTGCGCAGAGAGTCTTGGAACTCCTTGTGGGGAAAGAAACGCACCTTCACCGTGCGGATGTTTTGTGCATCCAGTTCCTCGGGCGTTTCGGCACTCTCGGCATTGAACACGGGCTTCAAGGTGCCTACACCTTCTATCTGCACACTGTGCCCCAACTCCAGATAGTGGCGCAGACGGTTGGACATCGCGCTGGCTATGCCTTTCATCTGCGATTCCGACACCTGCTGCGACATGACACACTCTTTCACGAAATCCTCAAACTTGATGGGTGGATAATCCACCTGCTTCAGCACCCACGCCTCATGCTGCTTGCGGTCGGGGCCGATAATCTTTCTTCTTACTTTTCTATAAGGTATCGCCATGACTTTTTTGTTTTTATGTTTTTCATTCACTGACGGAAGGAGCAAATCCTTCCGGGCGGTAAAGGTACAAAAAAGAAATGACACCACCAAAGCCCTCCCTCTCATTCTTCTCTTTTCAGCACATTTTATCTGAAAAATCCTCTATCCAGACATTCTGTGGCGGCGTTTCCTGTCCCATGCTGCTGGATTTTTTTCTTCCACCATTCTTCCAGTGCCTCTCAATCGCGTTCGACGACCACGATTTGCCGCGTTCGACGACTGCGGTACATCGCGTTCGTCGAACGCGGTTAAGAAGGAACGTAAGTTAATAAACGGAAGTTTCGTATTTCCCCCTTCAATCGGCAACGAGGGAAGCGGTGGGGTGGAATGTGCCAAAGACTGTGAAAGGCAGGCTTTTATGCCACAGAAAAGAATAAATGTTTCACTTTTTTTGCCAAAAACAAATAGAATCCCTATCTTTGTCGGTTGAAACAATGCGTCACCTTATGTGACGCATCAAAAAAGAAGGGAAAAGGTATCTGCATAATGAAATACACTGCATTTATCAGTTATAACTCGAAGGACGACCGATGGGCGAAGTGGCTGCAGCGGAAGCTGGAGGCTTACAGTCTGCCTGTGGTCATCAGGAACGAGAAGGATGAGGTGGTGAAACGGGAGGAGAACGCGAAGAAGTTGCGGGTGTTCCGCTATCGCGCCGACCTCAACACCATATCCCTCAATGAGGGACTGGCAAAGGAACTGGATGAAGCCAGATGGCTCATCGTGATTTGTTCGCCCAATTCCGCTAAGTCGGCATGGGTGGGTAAGGAGATTCAACACTTTCTCGATACGGGACGGCGCAACCATATCCTGCCGTTCATTGTGGATGGCACGTCCTATTCGGGAGGCGAAAACGAATGTCTGAACCCCGTGCTGAAAACAGCATTTCCTGATGGCGACCTCTTAGGAGTGAACATTGACGACTATGGCGATGACCCACGCATCTACCGCAAGCGGAAAGCCTTGGTGCGAACGGTGTCCATACTGGTGGAGGTGCCCGATGCCTACAGCTACCTGTGGAACCGCTACCGTCTGCGATTCTGGGAAGGTGTGGCACTGAAAGCGGCGGGAATGGTTGCCGTTGTGCTGCTCCTCCTCTGGGCATGGCACTACAACGCAGAGTTTGAGACCCGCATCCGGCTGGTGGACACGACACCACAGAACAAGAACTTACCTACCCCCGACTCGCTCAAAGTGGCGCTGATGCTCGACAATGAAGAGAAGCCGCTCGTGCTGAAGGAGAGCGATGGAACCGCCACCTATAAAAACCTGCCCGGACGATTTGCCAACCAACAGGCTCGGTTGACATTCAGTGCTGACGGCTACGAATCGGTTGACACCATTGTGAATCTGGAGAGAGATGGAGAGGTGCAGGTGAACATTCATCGTGACAACACCTACGGAGTGCTGGCTGGAACCGTTATGGACGAGGATGGGAATGCGCTCGGCGGTGCTTCCATTGAAGTGGAAGGTCTGGTGGCCACCTCGAACCCTGATGGAACCTTTGAGTTGAACATTCCTATCGAACGGCAGAAGCCCTACCCTCATGTGCGCATCAGCAAGCAGGGGTTTCAGTCCATTGAATTCACGCAACAGAGCGTCGGAAGGAACTGGATGGTGCTGATGAGACGATAGGTGGCGGAAAACAACCATCATGGAAACGAACCGACTAACAAGAAACAATCAAATAACCAAAACAACTATGGACATTCTGTATTATGACAAATGCGCACAGTTCGCATTGAAGCAAAGAGGTATGGCAGGTACAACGCTGGAAGAGAGCGGCTTGCGAGTGTATAAACGCTATGATTTCAATCCACAGGCCATCTATTCGGCGGTGGGTAAAGGCGGGCTTGTGATGCCTATCGTCAGTGGAGCGTTCTTTGGCGCTCCAAGCGACGAGAGGGTCTATACCGTTATCGTGATGGTGAACAATGCATCACGACGCATAGAACTCTTCAATCCTCTGACGGAAACGACGGAAGTCTATCCGCTGGGTGAGTTTATCGACCGTTGGATTATGGATGGCAGTGACTGTATCACGGCTTTCAGAGTGGACGAAAAGACCTACCGTCCAGCTGTTGCGGACTTGTCAAACATCACATTATCAGATGACTTGAAGGAGCTCGGTGAACTTTTGGCTGCCAATGCACACAATGTGTGGGCAATGGAACGCCAAAGCGAGGGATGGACGTATGGCCCCAAACGTGATGACAGCAAATTGCAGACTCCAGACATGATTCCTTACACCGAACTTCCTGAAACGGAAAAGGAATATGACCGCAAAATGGCTACAGGCACTCTGAAATGGCTCATCGCAATGGGCTATAAGATTGTGAACACTAATAAATGATAAAACGACCATGAAAAAGACACTAACCATTTTATGGGTGATGGCGGTGGCTTGGTGTACATGCCATGCACAAACCAACACCTTCGATGCGCTGATGGATCAAGCGGCGGCCTACTCAAAGCAAAAGGAGTATGGAAAGTCTAACGAATGTTATGAACAAATCATCGCCTCGCTGAAAGGTACGCCACGCGAGCACCTCATCCCTTCCATTCAGGACTTCATCGCTATCAACGAACTGTATCTGGGCGTGAATGCGATGCAGACCAAAGACTACACCACCGCCAAAGGACATCTGGACCAGGCGATTGCCAAGTCACAGCCGGGTGGGAAGACGTCCAATATGGCTCACTCATGGATGGGGAACTGGTATGGTATGCAGTCGTTTGACATCCGAACAGCTCATGGCGATGCACAACAGGCTTTGGCTCTGAGTTTGGAGGCTGAGAAATTCTATGGTTTGGCTCATGCTCAGGAGAAGCAACTGAAGGAGCGGCTGACTCGGGCTGGTCTTTTGCGAGACCTCTTGCGCAACGAAGAAGCAGAGGTGCTGCTCAAACAGATTGTGAAAGAATGTGAGGGAGTGAACACCAGAGACTATCTCCGGGGGCAAACCTTATATATGTTGGGTTGCATAGAAAAGGACACGGAGCGTTTTCAGCAGGCTTTGCTGCATCTGGAGGAAGCCTATCGCTTATGCGATGCAGCCACAGAGCCGACTGCCAGGAATCATACCTATCTATGTGCCTTTGCCCTCGAAAACCTCTACAAGAATGCTATTCCCGATGCGAAAAAGGCTACTCTATGGCAACAACGAGCCGAGGCAGCTGCACCAGAGAGAATGAACGGAACAGAATCAGACCGACCAGAAACGTTCACTGCCAAGAATAAGGAGGACGTGAAAGAATACCAAGCCAATGTGCAGAAATACACAAGAGCCATACAACTGATTGTGGCGGAAAAGAAAGAGCAGGAGGGTGTGAATATTCTGACTGAACTGATTTCCCAAAATGAACGAAAGACGGGTTTTTCACAGACCCGATTGGCTGACTACTACAGCGCACGTGCGTTGGGACATCAGCATTTAAGACAATATGGGGAAGCAAAGGAGGATGTCGGGCATGCCTTAACCTTATTGAAAATGGCTGGCGATGCAGCCAGGAATGATTTGACAAATGCATGGATGCAGATGTCTCAGGTGGAGTATTATATGGGCAATAAGGACAAGGCGATAATGGCTGCCGATAGTTGTGTACAGACTGCGCTTGAATATTATGGGCCGCTGCACTCTGAGACCCTTGATGCCTACAAATTTCGTTCTAACTTGGCGGGATTTGCCAACAATGCCACCCTTGCCCTATCCGACCGCAAGAGTGTATTCGACATCATCCAAAAGAATGTGGAGAAGAATTTTGCCTACTTGACCACCGCTGAACGCACTGCCTACTGGAACAAGTATCAGCCCGACACGAATGTCATGTTTGCGTTTGCTCAGAAACTCAATGAGAACAATAGTGCATTTACCGATGACCTCTTCAATCAACAGTTGTTGGCAAAAGGTTTGTTGCTGACGGCAGAGAGTGCCTTACAACGAGCCATCGACAATGACGATGCGCTATCAAACACCTACCAACAAATCCGTGCTTTAAGAAAGAAAGCAACGGATGACAAGACCTTGCCAACCGAAGCCTACGCTGCCACACTGGAAGCTGACCGACTGGAACGTTCGCTGAGTGAATCCGCCAGCACTCTGCATCAGTTCCTGAATTTTCTACAAGTACATACAGACGATGTGCGCAGCAAACTGACGGGCGAAGACGTGGCTATCGAATTTGTGGATTATCAGATAGGAAAAGACAGCACGATGTATGCAGCCCTGCTATTGTCGCCTCAGTGGAAACATGTGCGTTTCCTTCCACTGTTGGAACACCGGGAATTGGCAGATCTGCCGAATGAGCAACTTCTTCAAGTTTGGCAACCCATTCTCGACATCCTTCCTGACGGTGTGAAAAACATCTATTTTGCGCCATCAGGGATGTTGTATCAATTACCCATCGAATCGCAGAAAATGACCAACGGACAAATGATGAGCGAGGTGTACCACATGTATCGACTCTCGTCCACTCGTTGGTTGGCCATCAGCGCAGAGAAGACAGAAGGAAAAGACGCGGTTATATACGGTGGTTTGGCCTATGATACCAGTGTGGAGAACATGAAGAAGGATGCTTCGCGTTATCCGCAACAGCGAGGGATGAATGAGTTTGGATTGAATCTGCGCGAAGCCATCAAGGAAATCCCTTATCTGCCAGGAACAAAAACCGAGGCGGAGAGTATTGCGAAGACCATCAATAAGTCATCGCAGAAAGGTCTGCATGCCGAAATGCTGCTGGCCGACCGAGGAACAGAGGCTTCGTTCAAAAATTTGGACGGCAGGTTTAAGCGCATCATCCATATTGCCACTCATGGCTTTTACCAGCCGAATGATTCTGCTAAAGTGGCATCGTCTGCCATCAATGTCCTTGACCGTTGCGGGCTCTTCTTTGCTGGTGCCGAGAATAAATACATGGGCGAGAAATTGCCCGAAGGCGTGGAGGATGGTATCCTGACGGCTCAGGAAATATCGTCTCTTGATTTGCGAGGTCTTGACCTCGTCACATTGAGTGCGTGTCAGACGGCACAAGGCGACATCACAAGCGATGGAGTGTTTGGTTTGCAGCGTGGTTTCAAGAAAGCCGGAGCCAATAGCATCCTCATGTCTTTATGGAAAGTTGATGACGAAGCAACTGGCTTCTTGATGGCAGAATTCTACAAATATTGGATGGCTGGGAAAAACAAACATGAGGCATTGGAACTCGCAAAAGAGGCGGTTCGTTCTCAAACAAAATGGCAAAATCCACAATATTGGACTGCATTCATTTTGCTGGATGCTCTTGATTGAATGACTGGATTCGGGCAATGTACTTGCCGATGATGTCAAACTCCAAATTCACTTTTGTACCAACTTCTATCTGGTGGAAGTTGGTGTTGTCGTAGGTGTAGGGGATGATGTTCACTTCAAAGGAGTCGTCTTGTGAGTTGCACACGGTGAGACTCACACCGTTGACGGTCACACTCCCCTTGTCAACCGTCATGTAGCCCTTCTTGGCCATCTCGCGGTCGAACAGGTACTTGAAACGGAAAGTATAACTGCCCTGTTGGTCAATCTTTGCCACACACTCGGCCGTCTGGTCCACATGCCCTTGCACAATGTGACCGTCCAGACGTCCGTTCATCATCATCGAGCGCTCCACATTCACTTTGTCGCCCACCTTCAGAAGACCGAGGTTGCTCCTGTCGAGCGTCTCCTTCATGGCTGTCACCACATACTTCCCGTCAAAAATCTTCACGACGGTGAGACACACTCCGTTGTGCGCCACGCTTTGATCTATCTTCAATTCATCCACAAATGAGCAGGTGAGCGTGAAATGCACGTTCTCTTTTTCCTTCTCGATAGCAACGACTGTCGCAAATTCTTCTACAATTCCACTGAACATAATTCTTAATAATTATAAAATATGAGTGCAAAGATACGAAAAACTCCTAACTCCTAATTCCTAACTCCTAACTTTTTTCTACCTTTGCCAAAATTTGTGAATCCAACTCATTAAAAACATAACTTAAACGATGAAAAAGAACTTTATTATCATGGCTTTCATGGCTGTTACGGCACTCGTCATGTGCTCCGCATGCAGCGATGACAAAGAGACCTCAAAGTTGCCCACATTCAAGGACATTACCTTCTCAAAAACCACGGCTGCGCCAGGCGAAACCATCAAGGCTACCGTCACTTTCAGCGATCCCGGTAACTATGTGAAAGGTACTTATGTTTACACGACCTCTCCTGCTATGGTTGCTGGAGAATTCACATGTGCAAGTCCAAATACGTCTGCCACTTTCGACATCAAAATTCCTGAAGCTGACGAGAATACACCCGAAGAACGTATATATACGGTAACCGTCACCCCCAAGACGATGGCGGCATACGCAGGCAGTGCTCCCTATATTGACCCATCACCCATGGGAAATGTGACTGCTACTTTCACGGTTTTTAATCCTACTGAAGAATAATTGACAAGCTAATGAAGAATCTTTTGCTGACCACCCTCATGATAGCCACATCTGTGAGTGTACTGGCTAATCATCCTGATTCTGTCTATGTGCGTCCCGATGTGAAGAACGGCACACGCGACATGCGCATTGCCTACTCCATCGACAAAAAACATTGGACATCAGTGCCTTGCAACCTCTTCGAGAGCGACTACGGCACATGGGGAAGCGAGAAGAAACTCCACTACCCCGTCCTCTCTTATGATGGAAAGACCTATCGTGCTGTCTTCATTCCCAATCTCAAAAACAAGCAGATTGCCGTGACTGAATCTGAGGACTTTGCCCTTTGGAAGCCTCAAGACTACCCCTATCTCTCCGAAAGTGAGTTCCAAAAAGTGGTGGAAACGCAGGAGAGAGTGTCCAAGACCAACATCATCCGCATCCCTTACAGCGGCTTAGAAAACCTCTTGGCCAAGAAGATTCTTGCCGACCGCAATGGAGCCTATGAACGTGACAACTTCATCGCATCGGGGGCTGGCATCGCCAACAGAGCTGAACCCATCGAAGCCACGCTTACTATCAATTGGGGTGACCACAAAGCTATCTCACCCGATCTCATGGGCATCTTCTTCGAAGACATCAGCTATGCTGCCGATGGCGGTCTTTATGCCGAACTTGTTCAGAATCGCGACTTCGAGTACACAGCCGATGACCATCGTGGATGGAATGCGCAGACAGCATGGCGATTGGAAGGAAATGGCACCACATGGACCATCGAAACCAAGGCACCCATCCACAAGAACAACGCCCACTACTCCACCCTCCAAACAACCACGCCCGGTGCCAAACTCATCAACGAAGGTTGGGACGGCATCACCCTCGAAAAAGGCAAGAAATACAACCTCTCCCTCTTCACCAAAGGTGCCGGTGCCTTCCGTGTGTCGTTAATCAGCGATGGTTCCCCCATCGCTACAAAAACCTTCAAAGCCACCAAAGAATGGCAACAACAAAAAGCTGTTTTAACTCCTTCATCATCAGCAGACAAAGCCACACTGGTAATAGAGCCACTTGAAGCAAGCAATATCGCCATTGACTTCATCTCCCTCTTCCCTCAGGAGACCTTCAAAGGACATGCCAATGGACTTCGGAAAGACCTCGCAGAAGTGATTGCCGACCTCAAGCCACGCTTCGTTCGCTTCCCAGGCGGATGTGCTTCTCACGGTCAGGGCATCGACAACATCTACCATTGGCAAGCCACCGTGGGCGACCTCTGGGAACGTGAGCCTGCCATGAACATCTGGAGCTATCATCAGACACGCGGATTAGGCTTCCATGAGTATTTCCAGTTCTGCGAAGACATCGGTGCAGAGCCGCTTCCCGTACTGGCGGCAGGTGTGCCTTGCCAAAACTCATGGAAAGGTGGAGCGGGTCAGCAAGGCGGCATTCCTTTCGAAGCTGACCTGAATGGCAAGCCATCGCCTTACACCTACATGGGCAAGCCTCTTACGATGGAGAGCTATCTGCAGGAACTGCTCGACCTCATCGAATGGGCAAACGGCGATGCCAAGACCTCCAAGCTTGCTCAGATTCGCGCCAAGGCAGGACATCCCAAGCCCTTCAACCTCAAGTATCTGGGCATCGGCAACGAAGACCTGATTGGTGACACTTTCCTGAAGCGCTACCGTTTCCTCATCGACGGCATCCAGAAGGTTCACCCCGAAATCACAATTGTCGGCACCGTGGGTCCTTTCTGGGAAGGCAGCGACTACGAATATGGCTGGCGTGAAGCAAAGGCAAAGAACATCCCCATCGTCGATGAGCACTACTACAACAGCATCAGTTGGTACTTCCACCACCGCGACTTCTACGACAACTACGACCGCAACGGCACCAAGGTCTATCTGGGCGAATGGGCATCCAAAGGCAACAATGTGGTCAATGCCCTCATCGAAGCGGCTTACCTGACCAACGTGGAGCGGAATGCCGACGTGGTGGTCATGTCCTCCTATGCCCCACTTCTTGCCAAAGAGGGACACACCAGTTGGAACCCCGACCTCATCTACTTCAACAACAAGGAAGTGAAGCCCACCGCCAACTACTACGTGCAACGTGCCTTCGGACAGAACACTGGTGACGAATACATCTATGCCGACCTGCAAGTGAATGGCAACGACATTCGTGAACGCCTTGACTACTCCGTGGTGAAAGACTCAAAAACAGGCGACCTCATCATCAAGGTGGTCAGCCTGCTGCCCAAGGCATCCACGATGAAAATCAACCTGGGCGAAGAGGCATTGAAAGGCTACAGCACCCAAGCCACCCTCTCCCTGCTTTCCAAGGACAGCGAACCCGACCGTCAGCGTGAATGGGATAAGAACACCTCCTCATCCATCACGGTGGCAAGCGAGTTCTCCCTCAACGTGCCCCAATACTCCATGTCCGTCATTCGCATCAAGCAAGCGAAGAAGTGACAACCAGAAATGGGGTGTGGAATGGGTACTAAAGTGGGGTGTGATTTTTCTTTGTAAATAAATGAATAACAATATGTTATAATCAAAAAATACTCAAAAAGTGGGTACTTGGGGTGTGAAAAAGTAAATTTCTAAATTTGAAATTTATACCTTTTTAGGCCTTTTACGCCCCATTTGCTATTTTTGGCTTGTAAGTACATGATAAGCAACACAATAGCTATGGGGTGTCACCACTCCATTTACACCCCATTTGGTACCCCACCCACCATTTCCCTTTACGCCATTGCCGCCATTCCCCTATTACGTAGCCACCTTGAGCCTAACGACGAAAAGCTCGTGAGCCTAACGTCGTAACCCTCGCGAGCTTTACGACAATCGGCACGAAGCACCTTCGTCACTGCTTTCCACCACAAAAAGGCACCGTTCGTAACCTCGTCTATGAGGACAGCACATGGAAAGTCAACGAGTTCACCGACCTGAGCGTCGGCCTCGACTGGAAAAAGAGCGTAAAGAATAACAAGAAGAGCGTCCTACACAAGCCATTTTGTGTTGGGCGCTCCTCTTTTAAATTTTCTTCCGCACAAAACCTCCCATTTTATTTTATCGTCCATTTTTTTCCTCACAACTTTTGTCATATCAAAAGAATTGTCTACCTTTGCCATTGGTTCGGGGAGAAATCCGAATCAATAAAGAAGCATTCGCTATTATTTCGCGTTAAGCCAAGAGCCTCGGAAACTCTCTCAGGAATAACAAGCACGGAATAATTAGTGACGGTGGTGTTCGTATATAGGATGCCCTTTGTATCTGTCGTTTTAGCAATGCTCACGCGCTCAGCGTGGTGCATTCTTATGACAGATCCGAGGTTCCGTTCCGAGGCCACCTCGTGCTTAACGCAATAAGAATTGTGTCACGCTTTTCTTTAGTGCGTTGGCGATTGATAGTTGGTGCTAAAAATATAAACCTAAAACTATCAATTATGATGAATACTTCATACAAAAACCCATCTCGCGACTTTGTAGCTATCGACGTGGAATACGCTACAAAAGAACAAAGCATCTGTCAATTTGGCTTGGCTGTAGTTCATGATGCTAGAATTATCGAAACTCAGCGTTGGAACATCCAGCCCAAGAATAATGTATATGAAGAGCAGACCACCTCTGTGCATGGCATGAATGCAGAAACCACAGCAAAATGCCCTACATTACCCGAAGTATGGGAAGAAATAAAAGCTTATTTAGAAGGAATGGAACTTTGGGCACATAATGCAGATGCTGTAGAAAAGCATGTGATAGAGAAAAATCTTGTTGAGTATGAGATACCTCATGATCCGTATCAGATATACGATTCTATGCGTTTATATATCCGTCCAGACACTGAGAGATGGAATAAAGGCATTGGGCTTGAAAACTGCTTATACGCTTTAGGGCTTTCATGTGAAAACCACCATGATGCAGCTGAGGATGCAGCCATGTGTGCACAAATCATCATTGCAGTCATCAATGGCAAAGAGCCTGACTGGGGATTGTCCGACAGAACAATGGAGCGTGTAAAAGAAGAGCGGAAGTCGTTTGAAGCAGCACAAAAGGCAGCACGTCAGGCACAACAACTTGACCTGTTTTCGACAGCATTGACTTCTACTTCCGTGGGGTGCGACCAATCTCAACCACATGCACCAACACTCTTTGAAAAGACATATAATGAGGACGAGGATGGGGTTGACCCCATTGATTTTGACCATCTGAACACAGAAGCGTCCAACCCGCTCTATGGTTGTGCTGTGGTTGTGACAGGTTTCTTTCATGTATCACGCCGTCAGCTTTTAAAAGCACTTGATGCGATAGGTGCAAAACGCTGTAGCACTATTACAAAAAAGACACAAGTAGTACTAATTGGAGAACGAAATGCAGGACCCAAAAAACTTGAGGATTTAACAAACTTGATTCATAATGGCTACAATATAGCACGTATCACAGGAGACGAGCAGCTGAATCAAGTCCTATATGATTCTTCGCTCACTGCCAGTGACTTTGCCATTCCTGAGCCAGCCAAAAAGGAGCTAAACTTCACACTTGCACATTTCCGTAAACACAAGCATTCTCTCACTTATCCAATAAATAGTATTGCTGGTGCAGAACTATACTTTCCTCCTAACATTGCAGGCAATGCATCACTTTTTTATCAGATATGTGGGAAAATATCGGAACTTTTGGAAATTGGGAATTGAATCCACAAGTTACGCATGTGGTGCTATCTTTCAGTACTGTGGCAGCCTTGCAACAAAATGAAAAGGATGAAGTTATCCGAGAATATGAAGAGTGGTACAACAAAAGCCGTGCAGTAAGATTCTCTGCGCAATTCATCACTGAACACGACATTCTTAAATTTGTTCGTGAACGCATTGTGAGGTATAAAGATGATGTTACAGGCACTCTTTACACAGCTTATTTGAAGTCATTAGGAATTGACCCTGAAAATGATTTTAAGTTTGGGTTAGCAGTTGCACGCCGTAACTATTTGAAAGAAAAAGAAAATAATCAAGGTGGTTAATTCTTACACTAGGAATTTAAATCACATAAAAAGTGAATCTGAAGAAAAGATTATCAGCCATAACATTTATACGAATATAATCTTTCGTACAATCATAATCTTTAAAAATTAATTAATATGACAGACAATGAAAAAAAAGAATTTGAAGAATTCTTACAATGGAAAAAAGAGAAAGACTTAAAAGAAAAAAAAGTTGAAGGAGAATATGACCATTATAATCAAACAAAAAATGACGAGAATAGCAATAAGGTTGACAACTCCCAAGAGTATCGAAAGAAAGAACGGTCTGCACCAAATAACAAAAAGTCCAACATCAGTCCGTTCACTTATATTTTTGTTATAGGAGCCTTGCTTATTGTTATCATTATTGGTTTTAGCGGCAATAAAAGGGACTCCAAAAAATCAATAGAAGACTATCTAGACGAGGTTGTTGATAGCACTGTAGTTGAACAAGATAAGTTAGAAAGTCAACAGAACTATATCAGTCAGGCTACAAGAGATTCTATTTACAATGCCATGAAAGGAGATTTCATAATAAAGAAAGATGAATTCTCTTCCTATGGCATTTCGTGGGTCGAACCAAAATCAAGACCTCAATATAGAAACCAAAATGCATTATATTGCTATTTTGCAATAAACAACAATTATTCTGTTTATAATATGCATTTTGTTATGCAGTATGAAGCAGATAGTTGGCTGTTTATTGAGAATTGTGTTTTTAACATTGATGGCGAGAATATCACATATATTCCATCTAAAATGGAACGTGACAATAATTCTCGAATTTGGGAATGGTTTGACGAACGAGTTGACAACCGCAACATTTCAATTGTCCGTAAAATTGCCAATGCCAAAAGTGTAAAGATTAAATTAAACGGCCGACAGTATTATGACACTAGAACTGTCAAAGCAAATGATATTGCTTCTATGAAAAAAATTCTATCTTTTTATGAAGCATTAGGGGGAACATATTGAAATAAAAATTAGAAATCTCAAGAATACATGGAAATGCAAGGTTTCTTACCGTCAAGCACATAGCGTCAAGTACACCTTTTCTATATATAGGTTCCCTCCCTCTGCCTCGCCCCAAAGTGGGAATTCGGCAAGAGAACAGTTGCAAAAGTACAATGATTTTTTGAACCAACAAAGGAAAATGAAGAAAAAAGTGAAAAAAGGAAAAAATGAAGAAAAAGGAAGGTTTTTCATGTTTACAAAGAACGCGCACCTATATCCACTGCCAACGCACACCTGTATCCACCACGTTCGTCCTTCCGTCATCACCTCCATCGTACACCCGTATCTTCCTTCCTCTCTCACCTGTATCAAGTTCACCCTCTCACCCGTCATTACCTCACGCTGTCAGTCGTCATTACCGTGTATATAACGACTGACAGAATGATGAAATGACGACTGACAGAACTTGGAAATGATGCCTGACGTTGGAGGAGATGATGAAAGAAGGAAAGTGGAAGATGCGGAACAGGGAAATGTACAATGTTTTTTTTAGAAAACAAAGGGTTAGGAAGAAAAACAAGGTGAATTAAAAAGAAATGAAGGCAATGAGAACCAGACCTATAATAGAACAAACATTGCCTCGTCTAATTTGATTGTTTCAACTTTGGGAAAATCCAAGTCCTTCAATTCTTCGTAGTGACGGTCCTCTGTCACAATAAACTTGGCATTGGCCGCGATAGCACAATCCACAAATTTGTTATCATCAGGGTCTGATTTTATGGCGTTAAATCGATACCATGGATTGATGAACTCTGTATAAGGATTGTTGGTGATGACATCTAACACCAGTTGAGCAAATAGCACACTGGTGTTACGTTCTAACACTTCAACATACTCGTTCAAAATTTCTGTCGACACACACAATCTGTTGCGACCATCAAGAAAAGAACGCCAGTTGATGGTAACGGCTACGGCGAGAAACACATTGTATCAGACTATTCGTGTCAAGAACAAGTCGCGACATAATTACAAATGCCTTTTGTGGAAATCTTCATGGCGGAGGGCATCCAAACGTGCTTGATTCAAGATGCCAGCATCCCATAAACGGTCGGCTTCAGCATCAAGAGCCGCCTGAAAATGCTGAGTCAGGACATTCTTGATTTCAAGAGCATACTCTTCGCTATTGTTGAACGAAAAAAGTTTCAGCAAATGCATTTGAGTCGGGTTGAGAGTGGTTGATTGTATCATAACCTAAATGATTTCTGTTGCAAAAGTACAATGTTTTTTTCAGAAAACAAAGGATTAGTTGAGAAATTTGTGTTACCTTTGCAAAAGAAACTAAAACAACAATTTAAACAATGGCTTACAAGCAAACTCTTGGCATGCTCATAGCAACTCTACTTTTTTCTGGTTGTGCTGAGGCACAGAAGAAAAGCACCAACAAGGATCTCTTCCATCCGACTGACACGAACATCCTGTACATCGGGCGCATCGACGATTCCGACCCCATGCATCTGGCATTCACCTATCCTGGTGTGCAGATACGCACAGGCTTCACGGGCACCTCGCTCGACATGATGTGCAAGCTCCACAGCGGCTATTTCATGGCGGAGATTGACGGAGGTGAGCCCTTCAAGGTGTCCTTCCTTGGCAACACCGTAGTTTCTCTTGCCAGGGATTTGGAGGATGGAACCCACCAAGCCATCGTCACCTACATTGGCGAAGGCTATGAGAATGTGCCCGAATTCCACGGTTTCTTCGTCAATAAGGGTGAGACGCTTGCTCCTGCCACCCCATTGCCCACACGCAAGATAGAGTTCATCGGCAACTCCATCACCTGCGGCTATGGCATCGAAGCCCAATCGGAAGCCGAACATTATTCGGAAGAGACTGCCAACTACTATTACACATATGCAGCCCGCACGGCTCGCAACCTCAACGCGCAAGCCCTCGTCGTGGCACGTAGCGGCATCGGCGTCTATCGCAGCTACAATGGTCCACAGACAGGCGACAAGGTGAACATGAACACTGAATATCCCTACACATTATTATATAATGACACCCATAAGTGGGATTTCTCACGCTATACCCCCGACCTTGTCTGCATCAACCTTGGCACCAATGACACCTCCACTCAAGGAGCCGACTCGGTTCTGCTTCTCAACGGCTTCAAGAATCTCTACAAGCAAGTGCGCAGCCACTACCCCAAAGCTAAAATTGTCCTCCTCAGTGGTTGCATGATGACTGGCCAAGCGCTCATCTCCGCTCAGCAAGCGATGAACACCACAGCCGACTATGCCCACCAGCAAGGCGACGCCGAAGTATATCGCTTTGACTTCACGCCCCACGACGGTAGTCTCGGCTATGGGGCCGATTGGCATCCTTCTATGCGTCAGCATGAAAAGATGGCCAACGAACTCACGCCCTTCCTACAAAAACTGATGAAGTGGTAATAAATAATCAAAACAGCAATTTTTGTTCAAGTGCGAGAGAAAAAAACGCGGATTTGTTTGGTAGGATGGAAAAAACATCGTAACTTTGCAGCCGATTTATGCCGGAGTGGCTCGGACAAGTAGGCACACGACGTGCTTCGCCAGCCGGTGGAACCCTAAAAACAATTCAAAACAAATGTACGTAATTGCAGAAATTCAGGGTCAGCAGTTCAAGGTTGAAGAGGGCAAAAAGCTCTATGTTCACCACATTCAGGATGTGGAAGAAGGTGCAACTGTTGAGATTGAGAAAGTGTTGTTGGCTGACAACGACGGTGTAGTAACAGTAGGAACTCCTGTAGTGGAGGGCGCAAAGGTTGTGCTTGAGGTGGTGAATCCACTCGTGAAGGGCGACAAGGTGCTCGTATTCCACAAGCGTCGTCGTAAGGGCTATCGCAAACTGAGAGGCCACCGTGAGCAGTTCACTCAGGTGCTCGTGAAGTCAATCGTAGCCTAACAAACAAGCCCATGCCGCTTGGCGATTTTTTAACAAACAATTGTAGAACAGATTTTTAAGACAGTATTTCAAAATGGCACATAAAAAAGGTGTAGGTAGTTCTAAGAACGGCCGTGAGTCACACTCAAAACGACTCGGATTGAAGCACTTCGGTGGTGAAACAGTTAAGGCTGGCAACATTATCGTTCGTCAGCGTGGTACGAAACATCACCCTGGCAAGAACGTGGGTATTGGTAAGGATGACACTCTTTACGCTCTCGCTGATGGTATTGTAGTGTTCAAGCGTGGTCGTGAAAACCGCAGCACAGTATCTATCGAGCCAGTGGCTGCTGAAGCATAAAGAACTTGAAAATGTACAGATAAACGGACAACGGTCGATATGGCTGCTGTCCGTTTTTTTTTTGCAAAAACCTATGACAAAGAAAGAACGATATGAACGGTTCATCGCCTATTTCCAGCAAGCGATGCCAGAAGCCAACACGGAGCTGCACTATGCGAATCCGTTCCAGTTGCTGTGTGCTGTCATGCTGTCGGCTCAATGTACAGACAAACGGGTAAATATGGTGACCCCCGCTTTGTTTGAAGCCTTCCCCACTCCACAAGTGATGGCAGAAGCCACCAAGGATGAGGTGTTGCACTATGTGAAGTCTGTGAGCTATCCGAACAGCAAGGCTGAGCATCTGGTGAAGATGGCTCAAATGTTGATGGAGCAACATGGCGGAGAAGTGCCTGGTGATTTTGACGCATTGATTGCCTTGCCAGGTGTGGGACGGAAAACTGCGAATGTGATGCTGAGTGTAGCATGGGGCGAAGCAAGAATGGCTGTCGATACTCATGTGTTTCGTGTCAGCCATCGAATCGGGCTGGTGTCGAAGAAATGCACCACTCCTTATGCTGTGGAAAAGGAATTGGTGAAAAACATCCCCGAGGAGTTGATACCTCGTGCGCACCATTGGCTGATTCTGCACGGACGTTATGTGTGCAAAAGTCAAAGACCTCAGTGCGATGGATGTGGTATCAAAGATTTTTGTGCGCTATATCGCCAACAAGACATATAGCAGCAAAGGACCATCGTAGAGGAGTCCTCTAATCAAAAAGAGCGCGGTGCCATCATCGCCAAGCAATGGAAGGATGCCTGTATAGTCAAGACTGTTGACCAGTTGGCTTGCCAAGAAGAGCATGACAAAATAGTTGGCAACAGAGGAGAATATGGACGCATGAGCTTGGATGAAATCACGCACGGTGGTGAAACGTCCCGATGTATAACCATACACGTTGCCGATGAAGATGGCGAGGCAAGCCAAAAGCCCGAAAAGGCCTTTTGAGAAAGCGGAATGGCGAATGGTGCCGAATGCGCTGAGCAACACAGCATCGGGCAAAAGCAGCAAGAGAGAGAACAGGCAAAGAACAACGATGACGGACACCCCTGTGATTTGCAGCGCACGCCGTTGTTTCAGCGAGACATGAGAACGGAATGCTTTCAGGATTCCCGATGCCTGAAGCACACTCACCGCCATCAATCCCAGCAGTATGCTTGCTATAGGTACGGTGGAAAAATTGGGGATGATGTTGCTGCACATCCAACGAATGCCGCGAGTCGTCAGCAATCCCTGCACCCCATCCACATAGATGCTCAGCACCCACGAGACAAAGAGCAGAAGGACAAGGGCAACGAGAATGCTCCAGAAAAAGCATTTGAGGATTCGTCGGATATGTTCTTTATAGGCCATGTCTTCCCGTTATTTTATCTTTTCTCACTCGTCGTCAGGTTCGAGGTTATCCATGTCAAGAATGCGCAGTTCTATAGCCTTCGTGACCAGACGTGTGGCATTGATGCTGCCATGTTCTTCACCGAACAGTCTATTTGTCAAGTCGTTTTGACGTTTCTCTATTGATTTCACACCAAACGGCATCCCTTTCAACCCTGCAATCATATCCTTCGTGTAACCCAATGCCAGATGGCGAAGGAATCTTTCATCATATTCGTCGATGTCATAGTCGAGAAAAGCCTCCTGACGCAACGATTCGTTGAGGACGGACTTGCGGAAACGTTGCAGAATCTTCTCAAGAATGGGCTGATTGAACACCATCCGCTTACCATCGAGCACACTCTGCACATCTCCCTTCGTGAGCAGTTCGCCACTCTTCAAGATGATGCCATCTGTGCCTGCATCAAGAGCATCAACCCACAATTTCTCGTTCAGAACTTCTCCCGTAAAGATAAGCACATGCACGTCGGGATAGCGGCGGCGCAACTGCTTGCACACATCCACTCCCACCGTGGTGGAGCCTCCCAATCCGAGGTCGAGCAAGACAAGGTCGGGTTGATTGTCGCGCATCAGTTTCCAGAGTTCCGTCTCATTCATGGCGGTGCCGATAATTTCCGCTTCGGGAATCTCTGAACGGAAAATTTCCTTCGTGCCCTTCATCTCGAGAGCCACATCTTCGACTATGATTACTTTGAAAGGATTCATATTCTTTATTTTTATAAATTGTACATGTTGATAAGTTCTCTTCTTTTACGATGCCACGGGAAGCGTAAAGACGAATCTTGACCCGTTGCCTTCGGTACAGTTCTCCACATAGATGCGGCACCCCCGACGCGAAGAATAGGCATCGTGCTCACGGATAATCTGTCGGCAAATCATGTATTGAGCACCCGACAACGTGTCTGTCTTTGCATCATATTTCACATTATCTATATAAAAGAGTTGTGACACATCTTCGTCTGTATGACGGTAAGCAGTGTCTGTGAATGCAAATTTAGCAAAACCATCTGACACTTCAAAATCCAGCAGCAAATCTCCACCCGAATGATGCTCGAAAAAGAGGGAAATGATGTTATCGACCAGTGTCTGAAGGAAAATTTTGTCACCTTGCACCTTCACGTTCGCTCCTTCAGCCACCTTCAAGGCTGCTTTGCCACCCATCTTCTTCTGCTGTTTCTTGAAAGTTCGCACCACCATATCGCCAATACTTTGCACAGACAGGGTCACACGCTTAAACAAGACGGCTTCCACTTGCTTGCCAGCGCAAGTGCTCAAAATGGAGAAGATGGCCTTGTAGTAGGACAGCAGTTCATCGATGTCGCCGATCGTGGCTGCATCGATGGAGGTGGAAGGAGTGGCAAGTGCCGCCTCCACCAACTGTTTGATGCGGTTCGGATAGTACATCGTTTCATGCTTCAAAGTGGAAAGGCTGTTGTCCATGATTTGGTTGCGCACATACACCTTCTGCTGTTCCGCATCGATGCGCAGCCGTTCGTCCTTCTTCAGTTCCAAAAGTTCAGCCAGTTCTTCCACCTTGTAGTGCGAGAAGTAGGCATGAATACTGATGAACTGCACCACCAGATTGACAATCAGCATCTCTTCGTCGCTCATCCTCTCGTCGCTGAAACGAACACCCAGCACACCAGTCAGCGGCTCCTCCGCCATGCCTGGAGGCGAAAGCGGATAAGCATGAAAATGGCCTCCATCGCCTTGCACCTCCTTCTTCTGATGATATGCCGACAGCATGATGCTCTCATACATGTTGCGGTCAGCCACTTCGCCTGAAAAGTCATACGAAAACGGTTCAGCAGGACTTCCCGAAGGCATCATCACCCCTATCATGTCCGCAGTCTTGATGTCGGAAAGACTTTGGTGTAGCACCTTCGGAAATGTCTGCTCGGTGGAAGTGAACACCTGATTGTTCAGTTGGATGAACTGCCTCAGATTAAAGACGAAAAGTTGGTTGTTGCGATAGTGAAGGAAGAAATAGGTGGCCAACACAATGAAAATCAGCACACCCAGCAGAATTGCCGTCGTCTTCTTGTTTTGGTTGGCCATCTTGATGTCGTTGCAATATTCTTCCAAAGTCGGGTCGGTGCTGCTCAACTTGTATAGCCGTGTGAGCGACTCGCTATTGTAGTGATATAGCGCATTTCGGTTCAAAGCCAACGCTGCAATAGCCACCTCATTTCGGATGCGAATCACGAGTTCGTAGTCTGTTTGAAAACCCTGTTTCCACCAATGCAATTCCGCCATTGCACCATCTTCCAGACGCATCAGTTGTTTGCAGTCAGGATGCAGCGAAAGGCAATGCTGGTTCAGGCACATGATGGCAGAATCGGCAAAAAGGATGGAGCGTTCATACTGCCCTGACACGTTGGCAGAAAAAACGCTGTCCGCATAGCGATAGGCTTCATCCATCAACACACTCTCTTTTCCTTCTTTCAGTGCCTTAAAATCGGTGTGACTCACACCTATGGTATCGGTCTGACTCACACCTATGGTGTCGGTGTGAGTCACACCGATTTTGGGGCGCGAATCAAGGCTTGTGGAAGCCTCCTGAGCGTTCATCATGTCGGCACTTAATGTCAGCAGGAAACACATGGCCGCTTTCAGCACTCCCTTGGGCAAACGGAAAAAGAAACGGCTCCCCTTTTCCATGGTGCTTTCCACTCCAAATTCGCAGACGCTAAAGACTGGGCTTGTCTTCTTATACTTGCCGATAATGCCTTTACAGTTCATCAATCCGAAGCCAAATCCCTTGTTGCGCAAAATGTCCGACGCATGCGTTCCATCCTTGCCTATCTTGCTCGAATCATAGACCTTTGCATTATTGATGGTGTCCACATCTTCTGGTGACATGCCGTGCCCTGTGTCCTCCACCGACACCTCTACGTACTTGTCTGTTTCGCAAGCAGAAAGCTGTACTCTCCCACCCTCTGGCGTATATTTCCGCGCATTGTCCAACAAGGTGTTCATCATGAAAAGGGTGAGCGTCTTGTCTGCCTTCACCACAGCATCCGTCTCTTCCACCTCCAGATTGACGCCCTTCAAGTCGAAGCTCTTTCCTCCGTGACGAAGCGTTTCAAACAAAGGTTTCAGCGCAAAATTCTCCACATTCAACGTAAGCATTCCCTGACGGATTTTCACCCAATGTCCCAGCACATCGTTGTAGTCGTTGATTTTGTCAATCAACTCCGACAGATAGACAAACCTTTCCCTCGTAGCTTTCTCATCGGCCTCTTTGTCTGCTTTCAACCGACTGACTTCATGCAGCGCACGTTCCAGGAATGGCGTTATGCCATTCACTATCGACATCGAAGTCAACTTCTCAATATACTGACGTTTATTTTCTTCCAGACGCTTCTCAAACACATACGTCTCGCTGTCCAGACGCTGCCGTTCCTCCACAAACTGCAAGTAGAGCAATCCCTTCTGCCGTGTCCATTCGTGAAACACCTGCAGCACATGGAAAAGTTCCTTGTCCAACCCTTTCATCTGCTCCACATCCACTTTCGTCCAGTCTTGTCCCTTCGTCTGCGGGAACAACCTTTCCACCTCCTTGTCCGACACGGCATGTAAAGACTCATCCAAATCCTCCTCCGTTTCCAGATCTTCCGCCAAGACCGATGACATCTGCTTACAAATATCTATCACCCTTCTCAGCGCACCCACATTCTTCCGATACTCGTTGCGGCTACGTTTATTATAGATGTACAAAAGCCACGAAAGCAACACGATGGCTACCACCAGCACCCATAACAACCAATTGAGCATCTGTTCTTCACCCTTCAGATGCTCTTCCTCTTGCTTCACACGCAAGTCCTGACGTGTTGCATCGAGAATGTCGAAGTAAATGTTGTGGTTGTAGTCGGAGTCAGCTTTGCGCCCCATCGCTCCGTAGATGATGCTCAA
The DNA here is from genome assembly GCA_947167515.1 of uncultured Prevotellaceae bacterium. GTDB lineage: Bacteria > Bacteroidota > Bacteroidia > Bacteroidales > Bacteroidaceae > Minthosoma. The sequence continues at coordinate 22,386 of CAMVIM010000042.1, forward strand.
CTGCTCACGCACCATCCCTATCCATTCAGGCACCACCGACACATCTGGGTCGGCAATCCATCGCATCTCGGTCGATAAACTATCTTCCCATTCCCCTTGTACGCTGGCATGAAGAGGTTTCCCCACATCCTTCTTCTTCGCACGGCACATCTTCTCATGATGTTGATTGATGAGTTGCAGAGCTTGCTCCATTTGATCCAATGCCAAACTGTCCTCGCCGTGTTGCAAATAATAGTCGGACAAAGTGAGCAGTGCTGTAGTCTCCACAAATGCGTTTCCATATTCCGCTGCCCTCTTTCGAGCCCTTTCGGCCAGTTTCAGCACAAAGTCACCCTCTCCGTCCGCTTCAATCAACTCCTCCACAAACACCTTGCGCGAGGGTCGCATCTGTCCTGTCTGCATCACTGAACGAGCCAAACTGTTCAGCGCCGATGCCTCGAAATAGACATATCCTTTCTGGCGGCTCATCGACAGCAAACGCATCAGATCCCGATGCATTCCATCGGCTTCTGCCTCTGAACCATCCTCATTCATGCTATAGAGCGCATGAAGGAACAAAAAAGCGGCCATCTGTGTGGAATCACCCACAAACATGTCCTGATGTTCCTCCAGCCATTCGTATTCCTCCATCAGCCCTTCGTCCTGGCGCATCTTCATGAAATAGTTGAGCGACACAAAGTGGTATTCCGTCTGCACCGCATTCCACATCACCTGCTGATGCTCCGTCATGTCGTTGCTCTCCTCCTCAACACTAGCAAACCGCTCATGCGCATCACTACGATAGTCATAAAACTCCTTGCTCATCGAAGTCATCAGACACACCGACATCATATCTACATCAGCCACGCTGCATATCAAGTCATTATTCGACTCCTCCAGCACTTTCTTGTAACAATACTGAGCTGAGTCGTAATCCATCCCCATACCATAAGCGTCACCCCTGTTCAGCCATGCTTCATGCAATCCATCATGATATCCTGCATCCGCATACTTCTCCAGCACCTCATCCGTCAAACGCATCGCTTTCTCCACCGATCTATACTTCTGCTGATACGCCAGCATGTTGAGCGAATCTACGGATACCCTCACAGCATCAGACACATGGTCGCACGACATCAATCCCATCAGCCCTCCTGCCACCATCCATACGAGCAGCACCAGACGCACTACTCGGCCTTGATCTTTCGTTGTTTTTTCGGTTTGATGATACATGTGGCAAAGATACAGACTTTTCTTCTTTCTAACAAGAAATGTGTTGTTTTTCATTTCAATGAGCACGAAAACTATCCCCCAAAGTAGTCTTTCCCGATGAAATCGACAATTTTCACTTGAAAACATGGATTCTTTGACAAAATGCGTGGCGGTTCGGAGAATATTTCATAACTTTGCATCGTTATTCACGAAAAAACTGGTAAAAAGATACTATTTTACACATTTATTATTATGAATAAGATTGTTAAGAAAGAGCAGTTCAGCGAGAAAGTGTTCAAACTTGTAGTTGAAGCACCTCTCATCGCTAAGTCTCGTAAGGCTGGGCACTTCGTGATTGTTCGTGTGGGCGAACAGGGCGAACGTATGCCACTCACCATTGCTGACAGCGACATTGAGGCTGGCACCATCACGCTGGTGGTGCAGAAGGTGGGTTATTCTTCTACCAAACTCTGTAACCTGAATGAGGGCGACTACATCACCGACGTGGTGGGTCCTCTGGGTCAGGCTACTCGCATCGAGAAGTTCGGCACCGTAGTTTGTGCTGGTGGTGGTGTGGGTGTGGCTCCTATGCTCCCAATCATCAAGGCGTTGAAAGCTGCCGGCAACAAGGTGGTTTCAGTATTGGCTGGCCGCACGAAGGAACTCATCATCCTCGAAGACGAGGTGCGCAAACACTCTGATGAGGTCATCATCATGACAGACGATGGTTCTTATGGTCAGAAGGGCGTGGTGACTGTCGGTATTGAACAGGTGATTCAGCGCGAAAAAGTGGACAAGTGCTTTGCCATTGGTCCTGCCATCATGATGAAGTTCTGCTGCCTCTTGACAAAGAAATACAATGTGCCTACGGATGTGTCGTTGAACACTATCATGGTGGACGGTACGGGTATGTGTGGCGCTTGCCGTATCACGGTAGGTGGCAAGACTCGTTTCGTGTGCGTGGATGGTCCTGAGTTCGACGGTCACGAGGTGGACTTCGACGAGATGTTCAAGCGCATGGGTGCCTTCAAGCCACAGGAGTTGGAGGAGATGAAGAAACTCGAAGAGCACGTGGAAGGTGTGGCTGCCGCTCAGAAGAAGGAAGCTACGGCTGATGCTTCTGGCATGACTTCAGACACTCCCCTCTCTGAATTGACAGATCGCAACGCTGCATGGCGCAAGGAGCTGTTTGGCAGCATGAAGGCAAAGGAGCGTGGTGAGATTGAGCGCTGCGTGATGGGCGAACTTGACCCTGTCTATCGGGCAACCACTCGAACGGAGGAAGTGAACACAGGTCTCACTGTCGAACAGGCATTGACAGAATCAAAGCGCTGTCTTGACTGTGCAAAACCATCTTGTATGGAGGGTTGCCCTGTTGCCATCAATATTCCATCATTCATCAAAAACATTGAGCGTGGTCAGTTCCTCGAGGCTGCTAAGGTGCTCAAGTCCACTTCTGCTCTGCCAGCTGTCTGCGGTCGTGTATGTCCACAAGAGAAGCAATGTGAGAGCAAGTGTATTCACGTGAAGATGGGTCACAAGCCTGTTGCTATCGGTTATCTGGAGCGTTTTGCTGCTGACTTCGAACGTCAGTCGGGCAAGATGGCACTTCCTGAGTGCGCTCCAAAGAATGGCAAGAAGGTGGCTATTGTAGGTTCTGGTCCTGCTGGTCTCTCTTGTGCTGGCGACTTGGCTAAGGCAGGCTACGACGTGACTGTATTTGAAGCATTGCACGAGATTGGTGGTGTGCTCAAGTATGGTATTCCAGAGTTCCGTTTGCCTAACGCCATCGTGGATGTTGAAATCGAGAACCTCCGCAAGATTGGCGTAAATTTCGTGAAGGACTGCATCGTCGGTAAGACCATCACCATCCAGCAGCTTGAAAACGAGGGCTACAAGGCTATCTTCGTGGCTTCGGGTGCAGGTCTGCCAAACTTCATGAACATCCCTGGCGAGAACAGCGTGGGCATCATGTCTTCAAACGAATATCTCACTCGCGTCAACCTCATGGATGCTTCCAACCCTGCTTCTGACACACCTATCGTGAAGGCGAAGAGCGTGATGGTAGTCGGTGGTGGTAACACCGCTATGGACTCTTGCCGTACCGCTAAGCGTCTGGGTGCAGAACACGTGTTCATCGCTTACCGTCGTTCTGAGGCAGAAATGCCTGCACGTCTGGAGGAGGTGAAGCACGCTAAGGAAGAGGGCATCGAGTTCCTCACACTTCACAACCCTATCGAGTACATCGCTGACGAGAAGGGTAACGTGACGCAGGTGAAACTCCAGGTGATGGAACTCGGCGAGCCTGATGCTTCTGGCCGTCGTTCTCCAATTCCTGTGGAGGGCAAGATTGTGACTCGCGACATCGATATGGCTATCGTGGCTGTGGGTGTATCTCCAAACCCAATCGTGCCAAAGTCTGTGGAAGGTCTCGAACTGGGTCGCAAGAACACCATCGCTGTGAACGACCAGATGCAGTCAAACATCCCAACCATCTTCGCAGGTGGTGACATCGTACGTGGTGGTGCTACAGTCATCCTCGCTATGGGTGACGGTCGCAAGGCTGCTGCCAACATCGACGCGATGCTGAAGGCGCAAGCTTGAAAATGATAGCAACAATACATTAACACACACAATAAAAGGGGTGAACGGTTCGTTTATAAGAATTGTTCACCCCTTTTTTAGTTTATGATGAGAAAGCAAGCACATACGATGATATGGGGAACAATGATGATATTGTTCTCTCCCTTCATGTTCCTTTCATGTGTGGACGACGAGAAATTCACCACCGCATCTGGAGCCGTTCTCCAAATGGAGCTGGACACCCTCCGTTTCGATACCATCTTTACTGGACTCACCTCAACAACAGAACGTTTCGTTGTACACAACCGCAACGACAAGGCTCTGCGCATAGCCAATGTATCGTTGAAATCGGCTGGACACTCTGGATTCATGATGAATGTGGATGGGCAAAGCGGCACGTCAGTCAGCAATGTAGAAGTGCTGAAAAAGGACAGCATCTTTGTGTTTGTAAAAGTAAATATACCCAGAAGTTCCTCGATGAAACCGACTTTTGTTAGAGACACCATCATCTTCACGCTCGAAAGCGGCATACACCAGCAGGTGGTATTGGAAGCATCGGGACTGAATTTCAAGGAATTGCGTGCCGAAGTGCTGAAAAGCGACAAAATCATTAAAGCAGACGAATTGCCTTACGTCATCTACGACAGCCTTGTGGTAAGCAAAGGAACCACACTGGAAATTGAAGCTGGTACCACGCTTTATTTCCACAATGCAGCAAACTTGATTGTACATGGCGAATTGAAAGCGAACGGCACACTTGAAAAGCCCATTATCTTCCGAGGAGACCGTCTTGACAGGATGTTTGACTATCTGCCCTACGACCGTTTGGAAAATCAATGGGGAGGCATCTATCTTTCAAAAGACTGCGTGGGGGGTACTTTCAACCATGTTGATATCCATAGTGGAAACAATGGCATTTCCTGCGATGAAATCGGTGGTAATCTCAACATTACCAACTCTGTGATTCACAATGTGGCAGGTTATGGTCTCTATCTGAAGGACACAAAAGCAAAGGTAGCTAACACGCAAATTTCTAATGCAAAATACGACTGCGTGAGCATCCACGGCGGCACTTCAGACTTCTACCACTGCACATTAGCACAATTCTACCCTTGGGATGCCGACCGAGGTCACGCACTCTTTGTAAGCAACTACCTCGATGACGAAGAACATTTGGTACAATCAGCTAATTTCTACAACTGTCTCATCACGGGATATGCCAACGACGAAGTGTTTGGAGAGCCTGGAAACCAAACACTAAAACTACATTTTAACAACTGTGTCTTGCTCACAGATGTGGATGATGACACTTATTTCCACGATTGCATCGAGGAATCTAAAGATTCTGCCACCTTCAAATCAACGAATTTCAAGACTTTTGACACCCATGCTTACATCTACGACTTTCGGCTTGACACCCTCAGCGTAGCACGAGGCAAAGGCTCCACATCCTACTCTTCACTCTACCCATCAGACATGGATGGTATCCTTCGTGGAGAAAAACCCGATGCTGGATGCTATCAGTTCAGATAGAACAAGCATATACCTAATACCACATAACCAAACGTGAGGGTGTGTCAAGATAGACATTTCAACAACCATATAATCGATGTCGGGGACATCGGTTTTTAAGAGTGCTGAACCTATACTATTGTAAGCATTCGTTTAAATACACGTTGTAGCAGTTGTAGTGTCGTTGTACCTTTGC
>CAMVIM010000043.1 GCA_947167515.1 uncultured Prevotellaceae bacterium
AAGAACTTTAGACACACAACTTGCACTGTGGTGAATTCGTCGAACTCACGTTAAAATTAACAAAGAAGATGTCCCCCAATGGCAACAACCACAATGGTCCCAACCGCAGTCCTGCTGCTACTCCCGAAGCCTACCTTGACGGCTACACTCTGACCTTTGATGCCAGTTGCATCGGTTGTCCACTCACTCTGGTGGATGAAGAAGAGAACATTGTCTATACAACTGTAATAGACGATACTGGCACCGTGGAACTTCCCGACACCCTTTCTGGCATCTTTGAATTGCAGATTGTTTGGGGAGGCATCACTTTCGTAGGAGAAATTGAATTATAGAAAAAAACTTTTATTAACTTTGCAAACTATTAACAAACTATGGCAACGATTAAGCGTTACACAAAAAGCGGGAACACCACTGAGAACAACAGTGGGAATGGAGAAAACGGTAACAACAATGAAAACACCGCACCAAAAGGATCAAAGAGCAACCCTTACACCCAAGACGAATATGATGCCATCCCCCTCGGAGAATGGAAGGGTGGATATGTGGAAGAATGGGGGTACGTTCCAGAGGGTGGACTTGTTGACGGCAGTCTCACTTCTGACGCACTTTCTGAGAGTTTTTCAGACTGGCTCTCCGATTGGAACTGGGGAGAATATTCACATCCTCTAAGTCACATGGGAAGCACACCTGAACCTGGAGGGGGAGGAAATAATGGAGGAAACGACCAAAATCCTAATAAACCAAATCCAGATGGTCACACTGGAGGAGGAGGCAAGCCACAGCAACCCAAAGTAAGCGAGCGTATAAAAAACATGATAAAAGAAGCCTCTACTTTTTCGCCAGAAATCTCAAAAATTCTTCATGGCTTGATGAATAATGGACGTATCATAGAGGTTAACAATGATGAAATCAAAGGAGCCAAATGGGATGCAACAGCGAAGCTCTTAACAATAGGGCCGAATGCTAATGCCCAAAATTTATGGCATGAAATAGTTCATTACCATCAAGACTCCCCCAAAAACTGTAGTCATGCCGTAAGAGAATGGCAAGCACACGTAATCACTGAAATCATGCGATGTTGTGTCAGTCCTGTATCTTTCACAGATATGGATCCCAAGATTCAAATAGAAGTACAAATTATGGAACGTATAACGGATTATTGTGGATTAGACTCACAAGATTGTCCTATTGTTGATCAGAGCATCGTGGACTTTTTAGACACCTTAAACTATGAGAATTACGTTAGGAAAGCCATGCTATACTGGGAAGATCTTGACAAAAAAAATGATCCACCTCTATATAAAGGTTATTACGACTGGTATGATCCGAACTATAATTGGAATTGGGAATCAATCTTTGAAAAGTTGGGAATACGGATTAGAAAATGAGGTGCGGATTCTTTTCCACTCTTCAAAAATAACTTTTTGTTTAAAAAATTAAATTATTTTTTCTCATTTTTTATGATAAAACCGAATAAAAGTCATCATGAATTTACTGATAAGAAATAAATCTGCTCATTCAACCTTCATGAGTTTCTCTGTAGTTCAAAAGGTGTGGGGATTCTTTTTTCTATACATCCTTCCTTGCCAGATTGTCGCCACCAATCCACCCCACGATGGTTCTCTCAGGATGGACACTCTACAAGACTATGTCACAGAAGGGCTGCACGTGGTACATCTGAAGATGGATTTCTTTGGCGATGAGTATAGGTATTCGCTGACAGAGCAAGAAGAGAATTTACGTAGAGATTATGACGAAAAAGGAAATTGGAGCATGTTGACAGAGGAAGGAAGGGCAATGTGGACTGAAGACATGCTGAAACTCCATGCCCTCGTTCGGCAGAAGTTCTTCCAGATGAGACAGAAGAAGATTCTCAAATGGAAATATCACCTCGCGATGAGATGCAAGTCTGACACACAGGGGAACATCATACACGTATGCCTCATCTCCCACCGTCCGATTCTCAAAAGAGTAGGAATCAAGAAGATGAAGCAACTCCTCCATTGGGTCGGCACCAATAAACTCCGCTGTGGTAATACAAGAAAAGAACGACTTTATCATGAGGGGAGCATATCTCTTTTCATGCGTGGATCTGATGAAAAAGTCTCTCATAATTAATAAAAAGGTTCCAACCACCGCCACCCTCTTCCTCACCCACTTCATCAATCAAGAAGTGCTTGACAGGTTCCAACGGCTACATGAGTCATGCGGAGAGACCTATCATGTGTTCTTCGCCCTGAATGATGAAATAGGCTATGACTTGGCATGTCTGCATGGTTACAGAACCTTCACTTTCACTCGCGAGGAGATTCTGTCACAAGGCTACACACCCCACGGCCAACACGTGATGCACAACGTGAACTATGTGATGCAGTTGTTCCGCAAGCAACATCCTGAATACCAATTCTATTGAAAGAATGGTCAATTCGCAACGTCATCTAGCCATATACAACAGATACACCCTAAATGATTTATTCTTCGAAAAAAACATTTAACTATTATGTACTCTTTCATCCCAATCAGAATCTGCCACTTAAACGACGGAAATAATGACTACCGACTGTCATATTGCACGAACAAAGGACTCATTTACGCCATAGGTCAAATAGGCAAATATCGTGGTGTCCAAAAACCTAGGCGGAGTTCATACAAGATTGGTCTGGATTATCTCGCCACTAATTTAGAGATCAATGGGGAACCTGTTTCAAAGAATGAAATAAAATGCATCATTCGACCAAACAGAAAGAAAAAACACGCGCTGAAGCTTCCAGACAGAACAGTGGAAATCATTGAAGCAATAGTGGCTCTTGTGGACTTCCCCATTGATAGTATGGCACATAAAAACTGTAGAGAAATGGCAGAATTATATGCAAAAAGCAGAAAGGCCGAAATTCTCTTCTGCTATAGGCATCTTATAGGAGAACTCATACCACAACTCAACTGTGTTTTGGGGAATCTCGTTCCAAATTCAGAAGCACATCGTATTGCCATGGCATTGACAAATAACGGACATATTTGTAAGTAAGGTGTATGAACAGACACACAAATATTCGATACCATATATATCGGGAATTATATAAATACCGACGTTTTCAGGAGGAAACATCATCCAACGGAATCAATGAGATAGCTGTTCCCGTGCTGTCTGGCATCGTGGCAACGATTGCTGCTTCAGCCATTACCTCCAATTATTTGGAGAATCCCATCCAACGATACGTGTTGATGTTTCTAGTACCTATTGTACTGTATGTCATCATCCTCATTGTGACCAAGAGACTCTTGAAATTTTATGAATACCGCATAAAGCCCAACATCTTTCCTTTAGAAGTGAGCAATGAGACGGAGTTCAAACAACACATGGAAGATTACGCGGCAAAGTTCAATTATGAAGTAGCCTATCTAGCGGAGTCTGCATATAAACAAATCCATTCCACATATAATGATAATTTCTTACTACGAATGAATTTGTTAGATGCATGTTTTTGTATCAACAATGCTCTACGCAAAACCAGAGAGTCATTACTTATAGCAGATATCAGAATCGATCAAGAATACATCTCCAACAATAGAATTTGGATTGTTATGAGCATGATTCATCGAACACTTCTGAAAATGGACACATTACAACTCTATCCTGAAGAGGTCCAACCTTTAAAGGATTTCTACGAGGATTTGAGCAAAGCCATCACAAAACTGTACGACATTTCCTTACCCCATTTCCCATACTCTATCCAAGATGAAAAATACTAGGCACCACACCGCCATCCTCTTCCTCACCCACTTCATCAATCAGGAAGTGCTTGACAGGTTCCAACGACTGCATGAGTCGTGTGAAGACACCTATCATGTGTTCTTCGCCCTGAACGATGAGATTGGTTATGACTTGGCGTGTCTGCATGGGTACAGAACCTTTACGTTTACGACAAAAGAGGTTCTGTCACAAGGCTACACACCCCACGGCCAACACGTGATGCACAACGTGAACTATGTGATGCAGTTGTTCCGAAAGCAACATCCTGAGTACCAATTCTATTGGAAGGTGGAGTATGATGCCCTCTTCACGGGCAACTGGATGACGCTGTTCTCTTTCTACGAGACAAGCGATGCGGATTTCATTGCCTCCCACATAGAGCGGTATGCGGAAAGGAACAAAGGCTGGCCGTGGTGGCACGATGCCGACTGGAAAGACACGGACATCACTCTGTCCCAGTGTGTCAAGTCTTTCAATCCCGTCGTGAGGATTTCTGGCAAAGCGCTGGACTTCATGGACGGCTTTCTAAAGCGTGGCATCACGGGGCATTTTGAACTGACCGAGGCAACCGCCTTGGCCACGGGTGGTTTCCAACTGCTCGACATGGGCGGCACGGGAGCGTTTTCAGACCCGAAGCACCCCAACCACTTTTACGTGCAGGGACGCGGCATCAATGCTGGCACCATGCGCTGGCGGCCCGACTTCCTCCCAGCGGAGGTGGAGGCATTTGCCGGCACCAACAAGATTTTTCACCCCATTAAAGCCTAACGCATGAAACACGCTATCATCATTTTGGCTCACAAGGAGTTTGACCACCTCTTCCACCTGATTGAGTATTTCAAGCGGGACTGCCAGGTGTTTGTCCACATCGACAAGCGGACCACCATCGCCGATGCCGAACTGAAGCACATCCAGTCGCTGCCGCAGGTGGCTGGCATCTACCGCAAATACAAGGTGCACTGGGGAGGCTTCAGCATCCTGAAGTGTGAGATGTTCATGCTCCGCGAAGTGCTGCAACGCAGCGATGCCCAGTTTGTCCACCTGCTGAGCGGGCAGGACTACCCGGTCAAGCCACTGAGCGAATGGCTTGAATACTTCGACTCGCACAGCGATGAGAACTTCATCCAGCATGTGCCGCTGCCTAATCCTCGGTGGGAACGCTACACCTACTCACGTTTCCAGTATTTCTACCCTTACGACTGGGTGGAGGACGGAAAGCGTTCGCGCCAATGGATGTACAAGTTCATCGACTTCCAGAAGCGGCACCACATCAAGCGCAGAATCCCTGATGTGTTCGACCGCATGTATGGCAACTCGCAGTGGTTCTCCATCACACGTGCTGCCACCGAGGCACTGGTACGCTACACCCGGAAGCATCCTGCCCACTACAACAGGCTCCGCATGACCTTTGCTCCCGAAGAGAGTTACATTGCCACCGTGCTGCTCAACATCATGCCACAGGCCAAGTTCTCACGCTGGAATCACTGGTTTATCCACTGGAAACGGCAGAACGGCAACAACCCGGCCAATCTCGACACGACCAACTTCCACTTCCTGCTGGAACGCTTCTACCTGTTTGCACGGAAGTTTGAACATCCCTACGGCGATGGTCTTGTCCGCCTCATTGACCGCTATCTCATCAACGAGGAAGATCCGCTCACGCTCATGCCTACAGGTGGATGGAGGTACGACGGCATGCGCCGCTACCGCTACGACCTCGGCTTTCTCGACACGCTGGCTGAGGCATGTCATGCGCTGTCCGCCACGCACGTACTCGACATGGGGTGCGGCAACGGACTCTATGTGGCCAACCTGCGCTGCCGTGGCATCAGCGCGGCCGGCTACGATGCCAACCCCCACACGGAACATCTCTCCTCGCTCCTGCTGCCCGAAGGCGACGAACCCTGCGGCGTGGCCGACCTCACCGATGACTTGGACATACCCGAACCCTTCGACCTCGTGCTCTGCAAGGATGTCTTGCAATACATCCCCACCAGCCTTCACGTGAAGGCACTGGAGAACCTCGCCAAAGCCTCCTCGCGGCACATCCTGATTGTGGCAACCCCGCAGACAGAGGAAGGCACACATGACATTGACTGGCTGGTGCAGGGTTCCGTTCTTGCTTCCCACGGCTTCAGGCCCAACTCCTTCACCGATTATCTTTTCCACACTTTCAACAAACCCAACCACATCTATAAACTTTATTCAAAATGACTACTATCAAAAGGTACACAAAAAGCCAGAACACCGCTGAGAACAACAGCGGGAATGGAGAAAACGGTAACAACAACGGAAACAACACCGCACCAAAAGGGTCAATGAAAAACCCTTATACAGAAGAAGAGTACAAGAACATCCCAGAAGAACAATGGAAAGGCGGGTACGTCGTAGGCATGGGTTACGTGCTCCCTTACGTTGACGTGATTGGCAGTAAGCCTTCCCAAGCCTGCTCCGATAGTTCTTCAGAAGATTATTCAGACTCTTATTCTTACACCTCCTCTTGGAACTTTAGCAATATGTGCAGTACGCCCAAACCTAATGGAGGAGGGACTGGGGGAGGAGGAACTGGAGGGAATAACCAAGACCCTTATGCACCTAAGCCAGATAACGGCACTGGAGGAGAAAACAAGCCCATCGGTTACAAAAAAGGATATCGCTATTACTTCGAAGATGGAGAACTAAAGAAAGTTCTAAACAACACAATTGGATATGATAGCATTAGTGTGAATGGAGTGGCATATCCGATAAATGGTACCATCACACCAGTCGAAAATGCTGACCCTCAATATGGTTCTCAATACATTGCAACCTACCAAATATTTCAGATACTTGCGGAACATTCCGATGTGGAATGGGCTGCCAGTTTCAACGAGGATGGTACGGCATATATCAATACCACAAACCTGCATGACAAAGTGAATGCTCCTATTGTTCCTGGCTATACTTGTCTTATCCATTCACATCCAGAGGGAACATTTGACTGGATAAAAGAAAAAGGGGATTTCGAGGCATATGCTAATTTCCTTGATAAAAGTGCCATAGACAACGAATACAAATATACAAAATTTTACATTTACATTTGCGACGGGAAAGGTGGTGGACAGATACAAGATGTCACATCTGAAGTAGAAAAGGCATTTGAGAAGAAGAAAGAAAAACTACCTCACTAAATTATCATAAAAGTGAGTGAAAGGCTTGTAAAAGCCAAAAGTTTTTCAGAACTTTGCCGCAACTCTATTATAAAACTCACACATCATTTTTCACATGGAAAAAAGAACTTTCTCCCCGATCCTAACAAATAGGTTATTGCCTCTTGCATTCGGCATCTGTTCCATCATCCCTTTGCTATCTCGCGGACAGAGTGTCATCTCACCAGAGAAAGTGAAAATGTCTTTCCTTTCTGGAGAAAATTCGGCGATTCTCATGGGGTATGACAAGATGTATCATGATGAGAAAGTGAATTTTCATGAATTCCTTGCAAAAAACATGATGCTCAGAAAAGCGGGGAGCATCAGCCTTCCTCCCTCGGAATGGGGACTTTTGTATGGAAACGAGCAAAAAGGATATGCGTTCTTCAACCATTGTGTTCCCTATGTGGAAGAGGGTGAGCGATGCCTTCTCTGTTGGATGGGACTGAGGAACGATTCTATAGGGAAAAGTCAAGAAATCTGGGAAAAGTTGAAAAAGAAATATGGCTGTGTGAAGGACTGTCATGGCGAAAGAGAAGGCATCCCTGCCACATGGGTGTCTGGAGAAATAACCTTTCTTGAGGGAGTGGAAATGTATGGAGGCACATACATTTGTATGCGTCCCGACACCTGCAAGGTGAAGAAGGGGGAACTTCTCTTAGGGTCTTTTCCCGAATGGAAACGGAATCAGCGTGAAAAAGTCAGTCCGTGGAGAATTTTTGACCCGATGGTGCTTTCACAAAATAAAGTCAATAATCTGAACATTCAAGTGTCGGACTTGGCACCAGAACAGGCCTGCACTTTCGACAGCCAAGAAAACCACCAACGCGCACAAGGGGCCAGAATGCTCCTGCTGGCCTACGAGGCCAACAAGCACTGTCCCACTTCGTTCAGCAAATACCACCCAATCAAAAACCTACCCATCTACGTGTATATGCGCAGGGACGGACGGTGCGAGATGGCCGTGCTGGACGAGAGCCGACTTTCGGAAGAGGACAAGCCATTTGTGGAGGAACTGGCCGCAGCATTTCCGCAGACACCGCCCCTGATGTTCGACCTCCAGTTCACCATCGACGGCGAGATGATGCCTGGCAAGATTCTCTATGCCACGCGCACAACCGTCTGGCGATTCAGGGAAGTGAATCAAGAAGAATGATACCCCCCACGCCCATGAAAAAGTATGTTTTTTTCTCTATCACTTCTGGGCCAGATCGAAAGCAAGAAGAATGGGCCAAGCCCGACTCTTGGCGCAGCAACTGACCACCATGTCAAGCCTGTACAGGAAAACCAAAGAAGAATTGGAAATCATGGACAATGACTTGTCCGCCTATAAAGTTCAGAAACAAGAAGAACTCAACGAACTTCAACAGCAACTGAGTCAGTTTCAAAAGGAACATGGAGACTTCCAACAAATAGAAAGGTTTGAAGCCTTGAAACAAAGCCCCATCATTGAGACTCTCAACGAACGGCTGAAACCCACAGCAAAATCCAACATCCTCACAGAAAAAGAGTGGGATGCGCTCATCGACACTTTCTGGCAATACATGCCATCCCTGACCCTCTTTCTGGAAGACAAGCAAACGCTGACTCCGCTTGAACTGCACACCACTATCCTGACACGTCTGAACTTTCGTACTGATGACATCGCTCTACTTCTCAATATCTCCAAACAGCACGTGTCGAATCTCAAAGGTTCGGCCAACAAAAAACTCTTCTCTGATGGCTCTGCACGTACTCTTTTCAAAAATCTTTGCAGGATATAGCGATGTGTACTTTTTGTGTACTTTTTCTGCAACCTCCTGACTTAAAGACTGATAAAGTAAGCATTGTGTACTTTTTGTGTACTTTTTTCTTCCCTTTTTCTTGGCAAATAGTTTTTTTTGCCATACCTTTGCGAGCGATTCTTAACCATAAAAAACGTGAACTCGGTATAAGTTATTCGCCTTTGGCGGACGAAAGAAGAACAGATAATAATAGGTAAAAACAATGGTAGGAAAATGAAACTTATGAAAAATCTATACGGGAAAGCAGGATACCTGCTGGCAATGATGTGTTTGACATCGTGCGCCACGGTCTTCACGGGCACCAAGGCGCACATGGTGCTGGAAGGAGAACTGGAAGATACGCTGACCATTCAGACCCCTCAACAGACTTTGAACCAAGTCACCCTGCCGCAACAGTTGGACCTAAGGAAGAAGCAACTGCGAAGCCCCGTCGTCGTGTCGAAGAATGGAGAGGAAGTGGCCCGCATCGTCCCCCATCGGAAGATAAGCCCTTTCTTTTGGAGCAATCTCATCAGCATGCCCACCGTGCTGGGTCTTCCCATAGACGGGCTGACGGGCAGCATGTGGAAGCCAGGCGACACAGAAGTGAATACCCCACTCGGCCCGATGAGACTGAGAGTGCTCAAGCCCCAGTCTCAGTTCTATCGGCATGAAATCAGCGCAAGTGTGGGTTTGGGCTTCCAGTTGAATGTAAGAGACGGTGTCTATGACGACCTGTCGGCACAGATTTACAAAAAGACGAGTTACATCGATGACAGGTTGTGCAACTATTGGGGACCTGCCACACTGGGACTCCGCTACTATTATCATCTCAATCCCTCATGGGCCATCGGCCTGCAATATGGTTGGCTGGCAGACTATCGTCCCTTCATCCGACTGAACAAGGACGAGTCGGGCGGCGACCTGCGCCTCCACTCCCATTTCCTCATGCCATCCGTGAAGTGGAACTGGTACAGGGGTGAGTCGTGGGGACTATACTCGCGCGGCAGTTTCGGCATCCAGTTTCGCCGCATCTTTTTCGATGCCTCCCACAAATATGCTGACTATCAGAAACTGGAGAAAAAGAAATGGTTGCCAGCCTTCCATGTCTCCCTCGTCGGCGCAGAGTTTGGCAAGAGACATTTCCGTTTCTTCACCGAAATGGGCTTCGGCATGGACGGCATTGTCAACTCTGGTCTTAGTTACTGTTTCTGAGACCTTAAGCGGCAGACATCCACCGACAGAGTTCGTTTCCCTCATGGAGTACAACGCCGTACCTATTGTAATTTGCACGGCACACCAATTGCAATAGATACGGCGTACCATTTGTATATGCAACGCCGTTGCACGTAGGGGGGAAAGGGAGGAAAACTTACGTTGGTTTAAGTGTCGTGGTGCAGGTTGCGTGGATGGTGCAGAAGGATTTCCTCGCGCAGATGGGTGGTGTCGATGTGGGTGTAGATTTGGGTGGTGGCTATGGATTCGTGACCGAGCATGGCCTGGATGGCACGGAGGTTGGCTCCGCCTTCGAGCAGGGAGGTGGCGAAAGAGTGGCGGAAGGTGTGAGGCGAGACGGTCTTCTGGATGCCGGCTTTCTCCACGAGGTCTTTGATCATGAGAAAGACCATGACACGAGTGAGGGGTTTCTTGCGGCGGTGACTGACGAATACGTAGTCCTGATATTGCAGAGGGATGGGGAGGAGGTTGCGGTCTTGGAAGTAGAGGTTGAGCTCGTGGATGGCCTTTTCGCTGATGGGTACGAGCCGCTGTTTGGAGCCTTTGCCTTCCACCTTGATGAACTCCTCGTCGAGGAAGAGGTTACTGATTTTCAGGTTGACGAGTTCCGACACTCGGAGTCCGCAGGAGAAGAGGGTCTCGATGATGGCCTTGTTGCGGTGACCTTCGGGCTGGCTGAGGTCGATGGCGGCTTCGATGGCATCAATCTCTTCCACCGAGAGCACATCGGGCAGATGCTGGGGTTTCTTGGGAAATTCGAGCAGTTCGGTGGGGTTGACTTCAAGCACGTCGCTCAGCACGAGGAAGTGGTAGAAGCTCCGCACTCCCGATAGGATGCGCGAGAGGGAGATGGGCTGGATGCCGATGTCGTGCATGAGGGCTGAGAACTGGTGGAGGTCAGCTAACTGTACGGTCATGAAGTCCTTGCCTTCGTCCTGCACGAACCTCAGGAACTTGTCGAGGTCGCGCATATAGGCATCGATGGTGTTGGGCGAGTGGCCCTTCTCCAGTTTCAGGTATTGGTAATATCGGCGCACGAGACGCTGCTGCTGTTCATTTTCCATGCTTGCAAAGGTAAGAAAAAGTTAGGAGTTAGAAGTTAAGAGTTAGGGGGTAAATGTTCCTACGAGAGCAAAAAAACGGGGCTAATGGTTAAAAACTCCTAACTCTTAACTCTAAACCCTTAACTCTAAACCCTTAACTCTAAACTTTTTCTTACCTTTGTGCTCAAATCAGGAAAAAGCATGAAAAGAATTTTCACACTCATCATTTTTAGCCTTTCGCTCCTCGTGGCTTCGGCACAGAAGGAGCACCAATTCTCAGTTGCCAAAAACCTCGACCTCTTCAACACCATATACCGCCAGCTGGACCTGTTCTATGTCGATTCGCTGGAAGCAGACAAGCTGGTGCGTGTGGGCATCGACGCGATGACCCGCGAACTCGACCTCTACACCAAATTCTATCCCGAAGAGGACATGACGGAACTGAAGATGATGACCACGGGCAAGTATGGCGGTATCGGCTCCATCATCCGCATGAGAAAGGACTCGACGGTCATCATCCAGGAGCCTTATCCCGACATGCCCGCTGCCGAAGTGGGCCTGCAGGTAGGCGACGTGCTACTCCGCATCGATGACAAGGACCTGAAGGGGCTGAACACCTCCGAGGTGAGCGAGATGCTGCGAGGCGAACCTGGCACCACGTTCGTGCTGAAGGTGCAGCGCCCCGGCGAGAAAAAGACCCGCGACTTCAAGATTACACGCCGCAACATCAAGAAGTCGCCCATCCCCTACTACGGGCTTATCAGCTCGAAGACTGGCGACGGGCAGGCTGACGTGGGCTATCTCTACCTGACGGAGTTCATCGAGGGATGTGCCAAGGAGGTACGAAAGGCTGTCATCTCCATGAAGGAAAAAGGAGCCAAGAGCATCGTGCTCGACCTGCGCAACAATGGGGGCGGCCTACTCAACGAAGCCGTCGATATCGTCAACCTCTTCGTACCCAAGGGACAGAAAATAGTGGAGACAAAGGGCAAGCACATCGCCGCCCACTATGACTACACGACCCACAACGACCCGCTCGACCTTGACATCCCGCTCGTCGTGCTGGTGAACGAAGAGACCGCCAGTGCATCGGAGATTGTGTCTGGCTCACTCCAAGACCTCGACCGCGCCGTCATCGTCGGGTGCGACACCTACGGCAAGGGACTCGTACAAAGTTCGCGCGAACTGCCCTACAACGGCAGCCTCAAGCTCACCACCGCCAAATATTACCTCCCCTCCGGACGCTGCATCCAGAAGGTCGATTACAAGAAACTGCGCGAGGCAGCCGAAATCTACCGTACCACAGGCAAGAAAGTAGAGACGAAAGGCGACAGCACCAAGCAGATATTCCACACGGCAGGCGGACGCGAAGTGACCGAAGGCAGTGGCATCAAGCCCGATGTGGAGGTGAAGCACGACACGCTGGCCAACATCGTCTTCTACCTCTCCAACGACGATGCCCTGACCGACTGGGGCACCCGCTACTTCCAGAGCCACCCCACCATCCCCGCTGTGAAGGACTTCGCCATCACCGATGCCGACTACGCCGCCTACAAGCAGATGGTGAAGGACAGCGACTTCAAGTACGACCGCCTGAGCGAGAAACGCCTCGCCGACCTGAAGAAGGTGGCAGAACATGAAGGCTACTACGAAGAGGCCAAAGCCGAATTTGAAGCCCTCGAGAAGAAACTCGCCCACAACCTCGACCTTGAAATGGATCGCCGCCAGAAGGACATCCGCCGCCTCATGGCCAACGAAGTGCTCAAACGCTACTACTACCAGGCAGGCATGGTGGAAGAAACTCTCAAGGATGATGAAGACCTCGACCGCGCCATCGAAATCCTCCACAACGAAAGCGAATACAAAAACATACTTAATAAATAATGTCAAATATCAAATGTAAAATGTAGGCCACCGCCTTGTTCTCTTGATATATTTGACATCTACTATTTAACATTCACGAAGCTATATGTCTTTGAGAAATAACCGTGCCGTTAAGCTGAACCGCTACATGATGTTCGGCATGTTCTTCCTTGGCATCATCGTGTTGGGATGTGTGTTCGCGTTCCTCTATCTGTCGTTCAATAAGACGGACAATCCTTTTGTGCAGCAGCCAGAGGATGGTGGTGTGACGGACAGCATCGTGCTGATTGTGAACGACTCAACACTGATGGAATAAATATGAAAATGAAAAGTGAAAAAGTAAAAGTGAAAAGTGAAAAATTTGCTACCGCACTTGCACGTCAACAGGTGACAAACAGTTGCGGTAGCAAATTTTTCACTTTTCATTTTTCACTTTTCACTTTACTCTTTTTATTTTTCACTTTACCCTCCCACGCCCAGTGCCCCACTGAGAACACCGCCTTCCGCGCTGGCGAAGACCTCACCTACGACCTCTACTTCCACTGGAACTTCATCTGGGTCAAGTGCGGAGCCGCCCACTACACCATGCGCGCCGCCACCTACAAAGGGCAGCCCGCCCTGCGCAATGACCTCCTCTTCACCAGCAACAAGCGGTGCGACCTCGTCTTCACCATGCGCGACACCCTCATCTCCTACATCACTCCCCAACTCGTGCCTCTCTACTTCCGCAAAGGCTCCCTCGAAGGCAAGCACTACACCGTCGATGAAGTGTGGTACACCTACCCCAATGGCAAGAGCCACGTAAAGCAGCACTTCCTCAACCGCCACGGCGAATGGTCGGAGCACCACCACGAGTCCCCCGACTGCAACTACGACATGCTCTCCATCCTCTCCCTTGCCCGCAACTGGAGCGTCACCACCTCTACCGACAAGACACCCACCAGCCGCACCCGAAAGCTGCGCGGAAAAATCGGCGAGCGCATCCACTTCCCCATGGCCACCGGCAAACGAGTCGAGACCCAGACCCTCGTCTATCGCGGCAAGAAAGACTGGAAAGCCAACGACGGCAAGAAATACCACTGCCTCGTCTTCTCCCTGCTCGACTACGAGGAAAAGGAGAAGGACAAGGAACTCCTCCGCTTCTACGTCACCGATGACACGCGCCACATGCCTGTCCGCATAGACTTCTACTTACGTTTCGGTACTGCCAAGGCCTATCTGGCGAAAAGCAACTAAAAAAGCCACTCGGAATGTCCGGGTGGCTTTCTTTATTCATAGTCGAAAAGAAACTCAGTCTTTCTCTTTAAGCGTCATACTCCTATGGAGTAGTTCTTGGGAGCTTCGCCCCAAGGGTCAGGACTCATACTCCTGCCAAGACTTAATCTGCAAGTCTTCCATACCCAGCTGGCAGAAGGCTTCGATGAAGGCAGAAGCGAGGCGAGCGTTGGTGATGAGCGGGATGTTGTGGTCGATGGCTCCACGACGGATGCGGTAGCCGTTGGTAAGCTCACGCTTCGAGTGGTTCTTGGGGATGTTGACGATGAGGTCGAACTTGTGGTCGGCTATCATCTGCATCACGTTGGGCTTGTCGCTGTTCTCCTCGTCTGGCCAAGCTACGGCAGTTGCCTTGACGTTGTTGTCGTTGAGGAACTTCGCTGTGCCTTCGCTGGCACAGATGGTGTAGCCCTTCTTTTCGAGAGCACGGGCAGCATCAAGCATGGCCACCTTCTCCTTCGTGCCACCAGAGGAAATCATGATGGCTTTGTCCTTGGAAGGAATCTTGTAGCCAGTGGCAATCATGGAGTTGAGGAGTGCCTCTTCGTAGGTGTCACCCATACAACCCACTTCACCAGTACTGCTCATATCGACGCCCAATACTGGGTCAGCATTCTGCAGACGGGCAAATGAGAACTGAGAGGCCTTCACACCCATGCGGTCAATGTCGAACTCGCTCTTGTCGGGTTTCGTGTAAGGAGCATCGAGCATGATGCGAGTGGCGGTGTCGATGAAGTTGCGCTTGAGCACCTTGCTGACGAATGGGAACGAACGTGAAGCACGGAGGTTGCACTCGATAACTTTCACATCGCGGCCCTTGGCCAAGTACTGGATGTTGAATGGGCCAGAGATATTGAGTTCCTTCGCGATAGCGCGGCTAATCTTCTTAATCTGGCGGATGGTGGCGAAGCTGATTTGTTGAGCGGGGAACACCATCGTGGCGTCGCCAGAGTGCACACCGGCAAACTCAACGTGCTCGGAGATAGCGTACTCAACCACCTCGCCGTTCTTAGCCACAGCGTCGAACTCTACTTCGTTGGTTTCCTGCATGAACTGAGAGATAACCACAGGATACTCCTTGCTGACCTCGCTGGCCATCTGGAGGAAGCGCTCCAGCTCTTCGTAGTCGTAGCAGACGTTCATGGCTGCACCAGAGAGCACGTAAGAAGGACGCACGAGCACAGGGAAGCCGACACGCTCCACGAATGCCTTCACGTCATCCATGCTGGTCAGGGCACTCCACTGAGGCTGGTCGATGCCAAGCTGGTCGAGCATAGCCGAGAACTTGTTGCGGTTCTCTGCGCGGTCGATGCTCACAGGGCTGGTGCCGAGGATTGGCACACTCTGACGATAGAGCTTCATGGCCAGATTGTTTGGAATCTGACCACCCACAGACACAATCACGCCACGTGGATTCTCGAGGTCAATCACGTCGAGCACACGCTCGAAGGAAAGCTCGTCGAAGTAGAGGCGGTCGCACATGTCGTAGTCAGTTGACACGGTCTCGGGGTTGTAGTTAATCATGATGCTCTTGTAGCCAAGCTTGCGAGCTGTGGTGATGGCGTTCACAGAACACCAGTCGAACTCTACAGAAGAACCGATGCGGTATGCACCAGAACCGAGCACAACGACAGACTTCTCATGAGCGTAGTAGTTCACATCGTAACCCTCCACGGCATAGGTCATGTAGAGGTAGTTGGTCAGGTCGGGATGCTCGCTTGCCACCGTGGGGATGCGCTTCACAGCAGGCAGGATGCCCAACTTCTTGCGGTAAGCACGCACAGCAAGGTTCTCCTTCTCCATGTTCTCACAAGCATCCTTGCGGACGAAGCGTGCAATCTGGAAATCGGAGAAACCATAAATCTTTGCCTGACGGAGCACGTCTGCAGGGATGTCCTCCACAGCGTTGTAGGTCTCCAGTTTATGCTTGTAGTCAACAATATTCTTGAGTTTCTCAATGAACCAAGGGTCAATCTTGGTAAGTTCATAGATGCGGTCAATGCTGTAACCCTCCTCCAATGCCTGTGCAATGGCGAAGATGCGCAGGTCGGTGGGGTTAGCCAGTTCTTCATCGAGGTTGTCGAACTTCGTGTGGTCGTTGCCCACAAAGCCGTGCATGCCCTGACCAATCATACGGAGTCCCTTCTGGATGAGTTCTTCGAAGGTGCGACCAATAGACATGATTTCGCCCACAGACTTCATGCTGGAGCCAATCTTGCGGCTCACGCCCACAAACTTCGTCAAGTCCCAACGCGGAATCTTACAAATCAGATAGTCGAGGCTTGGAGCCACGTATGCCGAGTTCGTTGTGCCCATCTCGCCAATCTGGTCGAGCGTGTAGCCCAGCGCAATCTTGGCAGCCACGAATGCGAGAGGATAGCCCGTAGCCTTTGACGCCAAAGCGGAAGAACGGGAGAGACGAGCGTTAATCTCGATGATGCGGTAGTCGTTGGTGAAGGCGTTGAACGCAAACTGGATGTTGCACTCGCCCACGATGTTGAGGTGACGTACACACTTGATGGTGATGTCCTGCAGCATCTTCACCTGCTCCTCTGTCAGCGAGCAAGTGGGTGCCACCACGATAGACTCACCAGTGTGGATGCCGAGTGGGTCGAAGTTCTCCATCGAAGCCACCGTGAAGCAGTGGTCATTAGCATCGCGGATGCACTCGAACTCAATCTCTTTCCAACCCTTCAGACTCTCCTCCACAAGCACCTGTGGAGCGAATGTGAAGGCAGATTCAGCAACCTGCTTGAAGGTCTCTTCGTCAGGACATACACCCGAACCCAGACCACCGAGTGCGTAAGCAGAACGAATCATGATGGGGTAGCCGATGCGACGAGCAGTGGCTACCGCCTCCTCCATCGTCTCACAAGCCTGAGACACTGGCACCTTCAAGTCCACCTTGTTCAGTTCCTTCACGAAGAGGTCGCGATCCTCCGTGTTCATGATGGCTTCAACGCTGGTGCCCAACACTTCCACGCCATATTCCTTCAGGATGCCCTTCTGGAACAACTCCGTACCGCAGTTCAGTGCTGTCTGACCACCGAATGCCAAGAGGATGCCGTCAGGACGCTCCTTCTTGATGATTTCAGTAACAAAAAAGGTATTGACTGGCAAGAAATAAACCTTGTCCGCAATACCTTCACTCGTTTGAATGGTTGCCACGTTCGGATTGACAAGTACCGAACGGATGCCCTCTTCTCTGAGAGCTTTGAGCGCCTGACTACCAGAGTAGTCGAACTCACCTGCCTGTCCAATCTTCAGAGCTCCTGAGCCCAAGACAAGCACCTTCTTCAGTTGCTTCTTCATGTATGAATGACGTATATTGTTTGTGATTTTTCAATTTTCGGGTGCAAAGGTAGTAAATATTTGCGATTTGACCATTTACAATGGACGATTTGTTTGACAATTTGCAAAATTCAGTAACTTTGCACCATTATTTAATAAAAATGACACCAACATGAAAGGATTTATCACCACTTTGCTACTGATGCTCTGTATCGTGGCACGTGCACAAACGACGCACGAACGAGTACAAAACCGAGCTAGCTCGAGTTCTGTCGAGCGAGAAGGAGTAAGACGAAGTCAAAGTTCCGACGCTCTCTACGAACAGGGCAAGAAACTCTACGACCAAAAGAAGTACACCGAAGCGGTGAAGAAACTGACCCCTGCCGCAGAGAAGGGACACAAGAAGGCGCAGTACCGACTTGGACGCTGCTATGACAAGGGGAACGGTGTGGTCGAGAATAACCAGAAGGCTTTTCAGTGGTACCTCAAGTCCGCCGCACAGGGATATGCCAAGGCACAATACCAAGTGGGACGCTGCTACAAAAAGGGTAAAGGAGTAGATAAGGATAAGGTGAAAGCCTTCCAATATTTCTCTAAAGCTGCCAAGCAAGGCAACGCCAAAGCTCAGTTTGCCCTTGGCGAATGTTACTTCGAGGGCAAGGGAGTGGCACAAGACAAGGCGAAGGCAAAAGCCTGCTTCCTCAAGGCTCTCAACGATGAGAAGGATGGAAAAGAAATTCTGGAAGACCTTCGCAAAGACGCGGCTGATGGCGATGAAGATGCCATTGCCATCAAGAAGTTCTTAGGAAAATAAGATTTCTGAGGGAAAACAGAAAGAAGTTCTAAGGAATCATAGAACATCATGAGAAAGACCATCCGCAACCTTCTCGTCTCGATAGTGGGTCTCTTTGCCTGCACTGTTTGGCTGTTGGGGGTAGTCACCCTGCTGCTCAACACTCCCTATGTGCAACAAAGATTACTGCAACGTGCTACCACCCTGCTGGCCGAGCGGCTGAACACCCGCGTGGAAGTTAGCAGCGTGAACGCGAACCTGTTTGTCCCCTCCTTGAGCCTCACAGGAGTCAGCATCGACGACCAGAAGGGAAAGCCATTGCTGCGCATGAAGGAGTTGACAGCCGAGATGAGCGTGGAAAGCCTGTGGAAAAAGGACTTTGTGGTGAAGGAGGTGAAGACGGATGGACTGGAGGCCACACTGGTGAAGACGGATGAGGATGCGGTGGCGAACTACCAGTTCCTGATTGATGCTTTTAGCAAAAAGAAGCCCAAGAAACCAACGGATAACTCCGAGAAAAAGAAGAATTGGAGGCTAGCATTGGAACCGCAACATCTGAAACTGACGGACACACGCATCAGTCATCAGGTGGGAGAGAAGAAGACCCATGCGGAAATGCAGCGGCTGGACGTGATACGGAAGAGGGAGGCTTACCGCTTCGACATCAGGGACTTGCGCTTGACCACCGACAACGGAAAACCTCACAAGAAGGAACTGCATCCCAAGAGGGGTGCCTTCGATGCAGGACACCTGAACCTGACGGTGAATGCCAAGGGAACCTTCCAACCAGTGAGCAAGGATAGCCTCAACGCCACCTTGACCCAAACGACCGTCCAAGACTCTGTGGCGGGCATCGACATCAACGACCTGCACCTCAACGCCACCTACAACAAAAAGACCCTCGTCCTGACAGACATCGGCTTGAAACAAGGCACCACGACCCTCGACATCGGGCGTGCCGACATCACCTTGCCCAACAAGAAGACAGGAAAGGTGTTGGCCTACCACTCGGAAAGCATCAGCGGACACGTGGTGCTGAAGGACCTTGCCAAACCTCTTGTGCCAGCCCTACGGGAGTTTCATCTGCCCTTACGGCTGACCACCGAAATGAGCGGTACCGACAACAGGTTGACCTTCCGAAACGTGCGAATTAACACCGACGACAACCGACTGATCCTCACGGCCCACGGACACATAGACCACCTGCGGAAGGGGGAAGAGACCATCGTGAATTTCGATGTGGATCAACTGCACTCAAGACAGGGCATGGCCGAGAAAGTCATCAACCAGTTCATCGTGAAGAAACTGATGATGAACCAGCTGGAACATCTGGGTGACATCAAGTACAAGGGACATTTCGACGTGGTGAGGAATTGTGAAATCTTCAAGGGTCGTCTCACCACCAACGGCGGCGACCTTGACTTCCACTTCACCGTCGATGGCAACAGCAAACATCTGACCGGTGGCTTCAGTTCCGAAGCCGTCAAGGTGGGCGACGTGATGGAGATGCCCAGCATTGGCGATGTGAACTTGCAAGCCAACTTCGACATCGACATTTCCAAACAGCGCACGGCACAAATCCGACGTGAGAAGGGTGGCAAACTGCCCATTGGCACCGTCACCGCCACCGTGAACGAATGTAGCTACAAGCGGATTCATTTGAAAAACATCAACATCGACATCCAAAGTGATGGTGCCGATGCACAAGGCATCATCGTGCAAAACGGCAATCGCCGACAAATCCACTGCAATTTCATCTATAACGAAAACAACCCCAAGCACAAACTGCGCATCACCAATGCCGGCATCAGTTTCCACAAAAAGCAAAAGGATACAGAGGAAACACCCGACACTGTTTCCCACAAGAAAAAGAAACTGAGAGGGTTATTCAAAAAGAAAAGTGAAGAGTAACCCCTTCACTTTTTTCGACTTTCGCAAACACCATCTTATTTGTTTTTTTACGGTCGCTTTGTTTATACTTTAACAATGCGCCAGCGTTTAGTTGTGCACCAGCGTACCAATCTCCTCACCGTCCATCACCTTCTTCAGATTGCCAAGCACATCCATGTTGAACACATAGATGGGTAGGTCATTCTGCATGCACATCGCCGTAGCTGTGATGTCCATCACCTTCAAGCCCTGCGCAATCACATCGGCATAAGTGATGTCGTGATACTTCGTGGCGGTCGGGTCTTTCTCAGGGTCAGCCGTATAGACACCATCTACACGCGTACCCTTCAGCATCACGTCGGCCTCAATCTCGATGCCACGCAGCGAAGAACCCGTGTCGGTGGTGAAGTAAGGAGAGCCCGTGCCTGCACTCATGATGACCACCTCACCCTGCTCCATCGCCTCAATCGCCTTCCACTTGCTGTAGAACTCACCAATAGGCTCCATTCTGATAGCTGTCAGCACTCGGTTCTTCTGTCCGATAGCACCCAATGCGCTTGACAGGGCCAGGGAGTTGATGACCGTGGCACACATGCCCATCTGGTCGCCCTTCACACGGTCGAAGCCCTTGCCTGCTCCGCTCAATCCACGGAAAATGTTACCACCACCGATGACGATGCCTATCTGCACCCCCATCTCTGCAATCTCCTTAATTTGTTGGGCATACTCATTGAGTCTCTCCACATTGATGCCCTGCTTCTGTTCTCCAGCCAAACTCTCACCCGAAAGCTTGAGGAGGATACGCTTGAATTTTGCCATAAAAATCACTTTTTAATCATAATATGTGTGCAAAGGTACAGAAAAATTCGTACCTTTGCAACAAACTAACAATTAAATAGCAGAACATTATGAAGACATTGGAGAAAATCTTTGCAGCGAAACTGCTGAACATCAAGGCTATCAAGTTGCAGCCAGAGAACCCCTTCACATGGGCAAGCGGCTGGAAGTCACCCTTTTATTGCGATAACCGCAAGACACTGAGTTACCCCGACTTGCGCAACTTCGTGAAGTTGGAGATTTGCCGCGTCATCGAGGAGAACTTTCAGCAGGTGGATGCCATAGTCGGTGTGGCCACGGGTGCCATTCCGCAGGGTGCGTTGGTGGCTGACGCGCTGCACAAGCCCTTCGTGTATGTGCGCAGCAAACCGAAGGACCACGGACTGGAGAACCTCATCGAGGGCGAGTTGAAGCCTGGCATGAAGGTGGTGGTGATTGAAGACCTCATCTCCACTGGCGGCTCATCGCTGAAGGCAGTGGAGGCCATCCGCAACAACGGTTGCGAGGTCATCGGCATGGTGGCAAGTTACACCTACGGCTTCGACGTGGCAAAGAAGGCTTTCGACGAGGCCAAGGTGAAACTCATCACGCTGACCAACTACGAAGCCGTGCTGGAAGTGGCCCTGAAGACAGGCTATATCACCGAAGACCAGATTCCAGTGCTGAACGAGTGGAGAGCCAACCCAAGCGAGTGGAGGAAAGATAAGTGAAAAACTAAAAGTTAAAAGTAACTCAACTTTCGGAAGTTGTTTTTCACCACAGATTGCACTGATTTCACAGATTTTTCAATAGATTTACGTATGAAATCTTTAGAAAATTTCACAGATTTGAGAGCCGTGAGCGGCTCCTTGATGCCATCCGGATGGGGCTTTCAGAAGGAAAGCCGTCTGTGTAATCTGCAAAAATCTGTCTAAAAATCAGTGAAATCAGTGTAATCTGTGGTGAAAAAGAACACATCCGAAACTTAAATTAAAAGTAAAAGTATCCTCCATTCGGGGTGTATGCCATCAGGGGGAAAGGTAACTTAAACTTTTAGTTTTTAAGTAGGTGAACAAAAATAGTTTATATGATGCGGCAAGCCGCATTTTTCTCGAACAATAATTTCCAATAATTGCCAAAAATTGGTTCCAATAATAATTATTGGATAAAATTATTGTTAATTATTGGAAATTATTGTCCGAAAAAACAAGCCGCTTGCGGCGAAAAGAAGAGACATCATTGTATAAGATAATTTTGTGTGGTTACTTAACTTTTAACTTTTCACTTAAAAACAATTAGTTTTTATGGCAAAATACGAAAGTCAAATCAAGCAGGTTCCCTTCAGTCAGAGCGCGGTGTATGCCAAACTGTCCGACTTAACGAACTTGGCTGTCATCAAGGAACGGATTGACGACCCCAACGTGCAGGCCAAGATACCCGCCGACAAGATAGAGGAGGTGCGCAACGCCGTGAACCAGATGGAGTTCACCACCGACACGGTGAGTGCGCCCGCAGGCCCTATCGGCACCATAGCCGTGCAGATAGTGGATAGAGAACCCGAGAAGTGTGTGAAGTTCACCTCCACCAACTCCCCCGTCAGTTTCAAGTTGTGGGTGCAGGTGCTGCCGACAGGCGACACAAGCAGCAAACTGAAAGTGACGATTGATGCCGACCTCAACTTCTTCATGAAGCAAGTGGTGGGCAGCCATCTGGAGAAAGGGGTAGATAAGTTTGCCGACATGCTGGCAATGATACCGTATGAATAAGTGAAAGACTAAAAGTGAAAAGTGAAAAATCCAAGTTGCCCACCATTCGGGGTGTTGTAACTCATTCGGACAAGTAACTTATTTTTTTCACTTTTAGTTTTTCACTTTTCACTTAAGAACAATCAGTTTTTATGGATAAACTTTGGACTAAAAACGTTTCGATGACGAAAGAGATAGAGAAGTTCACCGTGGGCAGAGACCGCGAGATGGATCTCTATCTGGCTAAATATGATGTGCTGGGTTCGATGGCGCACATCACGATGTTGCAGTCGATTGACCTGCTGACGGCAGACGAGCTGAAAGTGCTCATGAAGGAGTTGAAAGCCATCTATCAGCAGGCAGAGAAGGGCGAGTTTGTCATAGAGGAAGGAGTGGAAGATGTCCACTCGCAGGTGGAGATGCTGCTCACCCGCAAACTCGGCGACATCGGCAAGAAGATTCATTCAGGCAGAAGCCGCAACGACCAGGTGCTGGTGGATTTGAAGCTGTTCATCCGCGACCAGATCAAGGAGATTGCAGGATTGGTGAAGAATCTTTTCGACGAACTCATCACGCAGTCAGAACGCTACAAGAACGTGCTCATGCCAGGCTACACCCACCTGCAAGTGGCAATGCCCAGCAGTTTCGGCTTGTGGTTTGGTGCCTATGCTGAAGGACTCGTGGATGATATGCAGTATCTGCAAGCGGCTTGGAAAATCACCAACCGCAACCCATTGGGTTCTGCTGCAGGTTACGGCAGTTCATTCCCACTGAACCGTCAGATGACGACAGACTTGTTGGGGTTTGACTCGATGGACTATAACGTAGTGTATGCGCAGATGGGACGTGGAAAGACAGAAAGGAATGTGGCGTTCTCGATGGCAAGCATCGCGGGCACCCTCGCCAAACTGGCGTTCGATGCCTGCATGTTCAACTCGCAGAACTTCGGTTTTGTGAAACTCCCAGCCGACTGTACCACAGGTTCCAGCATCATGCCTCACAAGAAGAACCCCGACGTGTTTGAGCTGACCCGTGCCAAGTGCAACAAGCTCCAATCGTTACCCGTCACCGTCACGATGATTATGAACAACCTCCCCGTGGGTTACTTCCGCGACCTGCAAATCATCAAGGAAGTCTTCCTCCCTGCCTTCGACGAACTGAAGGACTGCCTGCAGATGGCGGCATACATCATCAACAAGATGGAAGTGAATGAGCACATCCTCGACAACCCCATCTACGACCCGATGTTCTCGGTGGAGGAGGTGAATCGTCTGGCACGTGAGGGCATGCCTTTCCGCGATGCCTACAAGAAGGTGGGTCTCGACATCGAGGCCGGCAACTTCACGCCGAACAAGGACATCCACCACACCCACGAAGGCTCCATCGGCAACCTCTGCAACGACAAGATTCAAGCCCTCATGGATGATGTGGTGAGCGGCTTTAAGTTCGAGAAGATGGAAGAAGCAGTGAAGAACCTGTTAAACAACTGATTGAAATGAACTGATAGACATAACAACATAAGGAAGCGTTGACTTTTTGATTCTTGTTCCAGAAATTTCGCCAAAAATAACTCTCAAGATGATAGAAGTTGATGCTCGCGTTTTGGCGCGGGCTGATACTTGTATTTGAGAGAACGGCGTTTGGCGATGCCTCTGGAACGGATACAGAATCAGTACCGCGCCTGTTTTATCACACATTAACGATATTTAACGCTATCGGCTGTCACATTTTCAGCAAAACCTGCGTATATATAATAAAGGAAGAACAGATAAATCGAAATGGATATGAACAAGAAAACCATCATCACCATCCTGCTCGCCTTCGTCGTAATGGCGGGGCAGGCGCAAGAAATCAAAAAAGTAGCAGCCACGCCCGAAGACTTCATGGAGCACATGGCCTTGTGTGGCTACGAGGTTTACACCTACGACATTTCCTCTCTGCGCGACTCCGTGTCGGGCTTCACCATCGTCATCCGCGAGTATAACCAGCAGGGGATGATTGACGAGAAGAAACTCTACGGCTTCAGGACAAAGACCATGATTTCGGACTTCAACGAGAAAGACCAAAAGAGTATCTATGAGGAAAAAGATGGCGACGACATGGAACGGGGCATCTATCGCCTGGCCAAGACCCTCGCCGTCGGTTTCTCTCCCGTTCAGTCGGACTCCATCGAGACCATCACCCTGCGTTCTTCTCGCTGTGATGCCTCGCCATGGAAACTGACGCTGAAGCCTATTCCCGGAGCACCCCAAACCATTTACCGCTATCAGAAAGCACCATACCAGCCCATTTCATTCTCCCTTGACACCTTCATTCCCCTTGTCTTCTACAGTTCTTTCTGGTGGGACGAGCAATCAAAAGGATGGCGTTTCTGTGGAGAGACCGAACTGACTGAGGAGAAAGCCAAGACCAGCGACTACTTCAAATTCTGCCCACACTATTATATCATTGGCGCAGTATTCCATAAATAAATGAAATGAATATGAACAAGAAAACCATCATCACCATCCTCCTCGCCCTCGTTGCAATGGCGGGGCATGCACAAAT
>CAMVIM010000044.1 GCA_947167515.1 uncultured Prevotellaceae bacterium
TGAATGGCAAGAAGGTGTGGGTAAGATAACTTTATAACCCCAATCGTCCATGAAAAAAATTCATGAATAATTCGTGGTCAATTCATGGAGATTTGTGTTAAGATAAGACACGAATTATCATTAATTTACCATGAATTATTCATGAAATGGATATAAACTATTTTTATTCAACAACATAACAAACTAAAGAAATCAAAAAAACAGACAATAAAAATGAAAAGAACTTATGATGAGCCGATGATGGAAGTGCATCATCTGATGGGCGAAGAATTGATGGCAGCCGCCACAAAAATTCCTGTTGGTGGCGAAGGAACTCCCGATGCCAACACGCGCCTTACACCAAAACATACACAGGATCCCTCAAGAGAGTTGTGGGGAGATATGTAGTTCTCTTTTCAATAGTTCACACATCCCTCCATTATTACTGCCTGCTTCCTCACTCATGAGGTGGCAGGCTGTTTGTTTCTTTCTTCTTTTTTCCCTTTGTCATCAAAAGTCCTCAGAAGTCACATTTGCTTATGGGGAAAGGTGTACCTTTGCACTTAGAAGTTGCACTTCATTGTGCCAAGACCTGGCAGAAACGGTCTTGATAGGCACGGGCGGCTTTGGAGGAGAGAGTGCCGTTGATGAGGATGGAGAAGGCGAGCTGGTGGCCGTTGGAGGCTGTGACGTAGCCGCAGAGGGCGATGACGCCTTCGAGGGTGCCTGTCTTGGCGCGTACGTTGCGGTAGGCATTGCCTGTCTGCATGCGCTCGTCGAGGGTGCCATCCACACCAGCGATGGGGAGGGCGGCATAGAAGGGCTGGTAGATGGAGGGGTTCTTGTAAGCATAGCGGAGCATCGCCACTTGGGCATCGGGGGTGCAGTAGTTGTAGAGCGACACGCCACTGCCGTCTGCCACTTCGATGCCATCGAGGGAGACTCCTGCACGGCGCAGGATGGCTTCTACTTGCTTGGCTCCGTCCTTCCACGAACAGCGTTTGCTGACGGCGGCGTTGGCTAGTTGGAAGAAGACGGCTTCGGCATGGAGGTTGTCGGAGTTCTTGAGCATGCGCTGCATCACCTGCTCGATGGTGACGGTCTTGGTGTGGAAGTTACGTCCACCGCCAGGATAGTCTTTGGTTCCGTAGGGCACGACTGCGGCGCTGGTGCCTGTGATGCCGAGGTTCTTGAGTTCCTGGCCGAGAGAGTAGCCGAAGTGGGCAGCGGGATGGAAGGCAGCACTCTTGGAATAGGTGCCGAAGTTGGGGTGTTCACGTCCACGTTCCACCATGAGGGCGCAGAGGTAAGGCTCGTACTTGCTGGGCACATCGTCCCAGCACCAGCCGTTGCCGTAGAGGTCGGCGTTTTTCATGCTGGCATCGCCGTATATCTTGCCGCTGATGCGCTTGATGCCGAGGTCGCGAACGGCACGTGCCAGTTCCTTGAGGTCGGCGTGGGAGTACATAGGGTCGAAGTCGCCCACCACGTAGATGTCGCCTGACAGGGTGCCGTCATTGGCAATGGTGCCGGTGTAGTAGGCGCGTGTGTTGATGGTGTGCTGTGCGCCAATCACGCTCAGGGCCGAGATGGCGGTGAGCACCTTCTGGGTGGAGGCGGGACGCATGACCTTGTGGTGGTTGTAGCCCCAAAAGAAGGTGTCATCGGTCAGGTCCCACACGCTGATGCCAGCCATGTAGGGGGCACGGTCGGCCTCACGTGCCAATGCGTCGAGCTGCATCTTGATGCGCTGTTCCCAAGGGAGTTGCAGCGTTTGTGACAGAAGGGTGTCGGTGCTGGTGCTGTCGGTTATGAGTGTGTCGGTGTGCTGCTCTGCTACAAGGGGTTGGGGTAGGATGTCCTGTGCATGGGCAGAACAGAAGAGTGCTGCCGACAGCCATACTGTCAGCAGCACTTGGTGATAGGTTTTCTTGTTCATGTGCATGGTTGAAACAGAGAGTTATTCACCAGAAGGTTGTTCAACTGAGGGTTGTTCGACAGGGCTGGTCATGCCGACCTCGATGCGGTTGCCGCTCTGGAAGATGTGCTTTGCCATCTCCTGAATGTCGGCAGCGGTGATGCTGTTAAGGGTCTCTTCGTAGGTGGTCACGTTGTCCTGACCATAGCGGGCATATTGCACCATCTGTCCCATCCAGTAGCCGTTGTTCTTCACATTCTCGGCATGCTTGCGCAGCATGTACTCCTTTGTCTTCTGCAAGTCTTCTTCCTTCGGACCCTTGTTCACCATGTTCTCCACGCCCTGATAGACGATGGCGGTCATCTTCTCGCGCTTTTCGGGAGCCGTGGGCAGCTGAATCTCTATCGTGGCTTCCTCGACAGGGTAGCGGCTCAGGCTGCTGCTGGTGGGCACTCCGTAGGCACCGCCTTCGTCCTCACGCACGGTCTCGGTGTAGGTCAAGTCCATGATTTGTTCGAGGATGCTGACGATGAGGCTGTTCTTGAGGTTCACCTCCACAGGTGCATGGTAGAGGAAGAGCACGATGGCATTGGGAGTTTCCTGATGCTTCTCGAAGACGTTGGTCGTTTCACCTTCAGCGATGCGGAGGTCGATGATGTTGAACTTCTCCGACCCTTTCTTCACGGGCAGGGCACCGAGATATTTTGCCAAGAGCGGTGCGATGGTGTCGGCATCACAGTCGCCCACGATGAAGAACTCGAAGTCGTCGCCGTCGGCAAAACGCTCCTTGTAGAGTTCGATGATGCGGTCGTAGTTAATCTTGTCGAGGTCTTCAGCCTTGGTGCGCACGGCACGTACATTGTTGTGATAGACGACCTTGGCGATGGTGTCGCGCAGGGCAGTGGTGGGTTGCAGTTCTTGGTTCTGCAGGGCAGCCTTCGAGCGTTGAATCTGCGAGTTGAAGGCTTCCGTGTCTTTGCGTGGGGCGGTGAAGTGCAGATAGGCGAGCTGGAGCATCGTCTCGAAGTCCTTCTTCACGCACGAGCCTGACACGTTCTCGCCCTGGCTGTTCACGTCGGTGCTTACGCTGGCCTGAATGCCTGCCAGACGCTTGCTGAGTGCGGTGGCGCTGAAGTTGCCCCAGCCACCCACGCTGACCATGTCGATGTTGCCTGTCTGGTCGTATTCGTCGTTGCTGTAGAGCGACGTGCCGCCCCAGCTGGTAGCGGACATGCTGATTTGGTTGGGTGCAAAGTCGGTCTTCTTCACGTGTACCTTCACGCCGTTGCTCAGCGTGATGAGTTGGGCGCCAAACTTATCCTCGGTGATTTTCTTCACCTTGCCAGCCTTCGGCATCTTAGTGATGAGGGGTTCGTTGCTCACCTCTTCCTTCAGTGGCTCAATATTCTCCTGCTCCACCTCTGCCATCCAGGCGAGGATGTCCTCCTTGGTAGGCAGGATGTTTCCCTCCTTGTCGGTGGCGAAGATGACGGCGGCGAAGTTGGAGTCAGGCATCTGTTGCAGCATCTGGTTCACCATTTCCACGTTGGTCATGGGCACCAGCTGGTTGGCCATCGTGTATTCCCATTCAATGCCAGGCATCGGCTCGTTGTCGATGAAGTGGCGCACACATTCTCCCACATAGTCACCACTGCGCACCTTGTCGCGTTTCTGGTAGAGATTCTCTATCCGTGAGAGGTGTTCCGACTTGAACCGCTCGTACTCGCTGGCTGTGAATCCGAACCGCTTGGCGCGCAGAATCTCACGGTAGAGTGCCTGAATGCCTTGTTTGTACTCGTTTTCCTTGATGAGGACAGCCCCCTCGAAGGCAGCCTTGGTCTTCGACACCATGTAGTCATCATAGCTGAAGCCTGCATTGATGAAGGGTGCGTTTTCCCGTTGCAGGATGTCTTCGATGCGTTCCTCGAACATGCTTGACATGGCCCCCGTGAGCAGGTTGACCATTTCGTAGGCGATGGTGTTCTTCTGTTCGCGTGGGAAAGGTTCGTCCTTCCACATCAGCATGGCGATGGTATTCGTCTGCTCCTTGTCCTTGTTGATGGACACGAGCGGCTCCTTAGTGTCTGGCACGGGGAAGTACTCAAATTGGGCGGCATCTTCTCCGGCAGGCTGGATGTCGGCAAACACCTTCTGAATTTTCCCTTCCATCTCGTCCACGTCGAAGTCGCCCACAATCACGATGCCCTGCAAGTCGGGGCGATACCACTTGTGGTAGTAGTTGCGCAGGTCGTCGTAGGGAAAGTTCATCACGATGTCCATCGTGCCGATGGGGAGCCGCACTCCATACTTGCTGCCAGGGTAGAGTTCGGGCAAAGCCTTCTCATACATGCGTTGCATGGCAGAACTTCTCATGCGCCATTCCTCGTTGATGACCCCACGCTCCTTGTCAATCTCCTTGCCTTCCAGCAGCAGGTCGTGGCTCCAGTCGTGGAGGATGAGCAGACACGAGTCGAGTGCACCCTCTATCTCCACATTCACATTATCTATGTTATACACCGTCTCGTCAAACGAGGTGTAGGCATTCAGGTTCTCGCCAAACTTCACGCCGATGCTTTCCAGATACTTTTTCAGTCGGTCGCCAGGGAAGTTCGTCGTGCCGTTGAAGCACATGTGTTCCAGAAAGTGTGCCAGTCCTCGCTGGTTCTCCTCCTCCTGAATCGAACCCACCTTCTGTGCGATGTATAAGAAAGCCCTTTTCTCAGGCCATTCGTTGTGGCGCAGATAGTATGTCAAACCGTTGGGTAGCGTTCCCTTGCGCACCGCAGGATCCATCGGCACGTTCATGTCCTGTGCCGTGGCTGCACACATCATAGTCCCCCAAAGGGCTATACAAGCAATCAGTTTTCTCATGGTTATTCTTATTTTTTCTTGTCCAGTGCATGCTTTGCATAATCCACCGTGTAGTGAAGTCCTCGGGACTCCTTGCGCTCCAGGGCTTGGCGGGTGATGAGGTATCCCACGTTAATCATGTTGCGGAGCTCGCAGATGTCGCGTGTGGGCTTCACACGCTTGAAGAGGTGCTCCGTCTCCTCGTAGAGCAGGTCGAGACGCTCCCATGCGCGGTGCAGACGCAGGTCGGAGCGCACGATGCCCACGTAGGTGGACATGATTTGTCCCACCTCCTTCACGTCCTGCGCAATGAGCACCTTCTCCTCGTTCGTCATCGTGCCTTCATCGTTCCAGGCAGGAATCTTCTCGTTGAACTCATATTGGTCAACCACCTCCAGCGAGTGCTTGGCTGCCGCATCGGCATACACCACTGCCTCGATGAGCGAGTTGCTGGCCAGACGGTTGCCGCCGTGCAGACCTGTACACGAACATTCGCCCACGGCATAGAGGCGCTTGATGCTCGACTGTCCGTCCAAGTCCACTTGAATGCCGCCACACATGTAGTGCGCGCTCGGAGCCACAGGGATGTAGTCCTTCGTGATGTCGATGCCGATGCTCAGGCACTTGGCATAGATGTTGGGGAAATGGTGCTTCGTCTCCTCGGGATCCTTATGCGTCACGTCCAGACACACATGGTCGAGGGCGTGAATCTTCATCTCGTTGTCGATGGCACGAGCCACGATGTCGCGTGGGGCCAGCGAGAGGCGTTCGTCATACTTCTGCATGAACTCCTCGCCGTTGGGCAGTCGCAAGATGCCGCCATAGCCGCGCATGGCCTCGGTGATGAGGTAGGCTGGATGGGTCTCCTGCGGATTGTAGAGCACCGTGGGGTGGAACTGCACAAACTCCATGTCCTTCACCTTTCCCTTGGCGCGATACACCATAGCGATGCCGTCGCCCGTGGCGATGTTGGGGTTTGAGGTCGTCTTGTAGATGGCTCCCGTGCCGCCTGTCGCCATGAGCGTCACCTTCGACAGGTAGGTGTCCACCTTGCCCGTCTTGGGGTTCAGCACGTAGGCACCGAAGCATTCGATGTCGGGAGTCCTTCTGGTCACACGGATGCCCAGATGGTGCTGCGTGATGATTTCCACTGCGAAATGATGCTCCAGCACCTCGATGTCAGGATGATTTCTCACCGCCTCCATCAGTCCTCGCTGAATCTCTGCACCCGTGTCGTCGGCATGGTGCAGGATGCGAAACTCCGAGTGACCTCCTTCACGATGCAGGTCAAACTCGCCGTCCTCCTTCTTGTCGAAGTTCACACCCCAGCGCACCAAGTCTTTGATGCCCGCAGGACCGCCCATCACCACCTGCTTCACCGCCTCGGGGTCGCTAATCCAGTCGCCCGCAATCATCGTGTCCTCGATGTGCTTCTCAAAGTTGTCCACCAGCAGGTTCGTCACCGAAGCGATGCCGCCCTGCGCCTTCGCCGTGTTCGCCTCCTCCAGCGTGGTCTTGCAGAGGATGGCAATCTTGCCCTTCTTGGCCTCAGCCACTTTCAGGGCATAACTCATACCAGCCACTCCAGAGCCGATAATGAGAAAATCATACTTCTTAGTCATATCTTTTATTTTTCAATTTCCTTTTAACAGCGTCCTGATTCATCAACTCCGTTGCAAAAGTACACAAAAAACTTGAGTTGGAGGACTTAGGAAGAAAAAAAGTGAAAGAAAGGGCTGAAAATGCGTTTTTTTAGTCCCTTCCGCGAACAGAATAAAAAAAATTAGTAAACTTTCTTCGGGATGACTCGTAATGGCCGTAACTTTGCAGCGTGTTCATTCACTCAATGTTTAGTGTGACATTCCCATCGGGGTGAGCGGTCGCTTTTTGTGTCTCACCTCTCCCCCAAAAGATGTTATATATTGTTAATGTTGAGAAAAATAGAATAAAGATGCGTAACTTTGTAGCGAAAATTCTAATTGATAATGTAGTTTTTTGCCGTATGACAGGAAAAAAATGGATCTTCAGCCTCTTCAGCCCCGACAAGGGACGCTGTTCAGGAGGCAATCTGTGTCTTCGCAGTTTGTGTGTTGAACTGGGAATCTCCCTCTCTCTCTGTTTTCTGACTTCCTGCCCCTCGGTGCAGGCTCAGACGGTTCGTGCCGTGGGTGATGCTTATGCCGCAGGAGTGGCAGCGGTGGCTGACGGCCAATGGAGGGGTGCCAGGGAACTGCTGACCAGTGCGATGGCCGGTCAACTGTCGGATGCCGACCAAGGGAGTACGATGAGGACTGAGGAGGCAGAGGCGCTGGTGCTGGTGTGTGACTATGTGCTGGACACGAAGGGCGTGGCAGACCGCATGGGCGAATGGCTGGCTGCCAACGAGCTGTCGCCTTATGCCGATGTGATGAAGGTGCTGAGACGAAACCGACTGCTGAAGGAAGGACGCACCGACGAGGCGCTCGACCTCTTCTTTCAGGAAAACCGCTCTTCAGCCCCTAACGCTCAACTCTCAACGGTCAATTCTCAACTCTCAGCGCTCAACGCCGAGCTGAACAGCTGCAACGAAGTGCTCTACAGGCTGGCTGGCGAACGCCTCTACGACGAGGGACGGTGGGACGCTGCCTTGTCCTATCTGGAAATGGGCGAGAAGACGCGCACGTCGAGGTATAAGCAGGGCATGTGCCACTACAGGATGGGCATGATGGAGAAGGCTTTCGCCACGCTGGAGGAGTCGGCTGAGGGCGAGAGCGACGAGATGGCGCAGAGCGCGTGGCTTCATGCCGGATTGGCTGCCGTGCGGATGAACAGGAGGGCAGATGCCCGCAGGGTGTTCTCCCTGGCCTCGAAAGGGACGGCGAGTGCTGCCCTGCGCGAACAGGCGCTTTACAACTATGCCTTGACGCTGCACGAGCAGAACGCGGCTGAGACGGTGGGTGTGATGGAGGAGTTTCTGAAGGAGTTCCCCGCCTCGCAGTGGGCAACGGCGGTGTCGCAGTGTCTGACGGAGGTGTACATGACGAAGAAGGACTATGGGAAGGCGCTGTCAGCCATCAGCAAGGTGCAGGCTCCCGACGCGGAGACGCAGGGCGAGAAGCAGAAGGTGCTCTACCAGCTGGCGGTGCAGGAACTGAACCGTGGGGCGGTGCAGCAGGCGCTGACTTATGCGTCGCAAGCGGTGGCGCTGGGCAGGAAGGATGCAGAGACCTATGCGGAGGCGTACTACATTCAGGGTGACTGCCACTACCGTCTGGGCAACTATCAGCAGGCGGAGAATGACCTGAACACGGCGCTGAATCTGGGGCAGCAGACGGCGAGGGGACGGCTGAACAATGAGGACTATGCGAGATATACGTTGGGTTATGCCCTGATGAAGCAGCAGAAGTATAATGGGGCGATGGCGCAGTTCCAGCGCACGGCCGAGACAGAGGGGATGGGTACGGCGATGAGGGCTGATGCGTGGAACCGACTGGGCGACTGCCACCTGAACATGCGCAGCTATGACGAGGCGGTGGCCTGCTATGCGAAGGCGAAGGAGACGGACCATGCGCTGGGCGACTATGCCCTGTTGCAGCAGGCATACATCGAGGGCTTGAGGGGCAACTATGCGAAGAAAGTGGAGATGCTTGAGGGGATGCGTCGTGAGTATCCTGCTTCGGGACAGGGGGCGAAAGCCATGTATGAGCAGGGTCGTGCCTATGTGTTGATGGGGAAGGAGGACGAAGCGGCTGCCGTGTTTGGCAATCTGGCCATGCGCTACCCTGGCAACGAGTATGCGAAGAAGGCAGGGGAGGAACTGGCTAACATGGCGCAGAACATAGCCATGCGTGACTCGATTGCGGCGGCTCAGGACTCGATAGCCACTGAGGCGGCGAAGGCTCCTGTTGTGGAGGCTCAGCAACTTTTCAATGCGGGGCAGTATCAGGAGGCTGAGCAGTTGCTGAACAAGGCGATTGACGAGGGCATCGGCAAGCCTTATTGGTTGGCAAGGGCTTTTGTGTTGCTGAGCGACATCTACAGGGCGGAAGGACGCATGGTGGAGGCGAAGCAGACGCTGGAGTCGCTGAAGGCGAACTATAAAGAGGAGGATGACATACAGGGGATGATAAAATCGAGAATTGATAATTGAGATTAAAACTAATCCGCATGGCGGATGATTGATAGGATTGAAAGATATGAAACTGAGATTTTTTGTGAGTCATGGTGCGATGTGCATTTGTTTGGCAGCCATGGCACAATTGGACAACACGGTGGAGGTGACGAACGAGGTGAGGCCAGTGGTGACGGATGCGAAGAAGGTGGAGGTGAAGACCACGGCGATGGAGTCGAAGGTGAAGCACTACACGATGGAGTATGCCATGCAGGAACAGCCTTTGCAGAACTATGCCGAGGAGCCTATGGGCAACTATGAAACGGAGGAGGTGTGGAAAGGCAGAAAGAAGGGGTATGTACACTTGGCTGGTGGCAGTCACGGCCATGTGGACGGACAGGCGGTCTATCAGTTTGACCTGACGGAGCGGGATGCGCTGACTGCCGACGTGGGGCTGAGAGGCTTCTACGGAAAGGCGAAGGACAATGACTACTATGGGGTGGAGAACTGGAGGAGCCGCGACTACCGGAACTGGGCGGCACTGAAGTATCAGCACCGTCTGGAGAATGGTGTGGAGGTGTTTGTGAAGGGAAATTATGGAAACCACCTGTTCAACTACATGGGAACGAATTTCTTGACTACTGACAAGCAGCATGACGTGCTGGCTGGGGCAACGGTGGGTCTCACCCCCTGGAGGATGGGAAACCTGACGTTCAGCGCATCGGCAGGCATCGACTTCTTCAATCAGGAGAGGGCGACCATGCAGGAGAAGAAGTTGGGGGAGACGGTGCTGCACCTGAAGGGTGAGGGAGCGTATCGGATTGCCGACGAACACAGTGTGGGACTGGGCATGGACGTGTATGGCTCTTCTTACGCTAACGACGAACTGAAGGGTGTGACAAACTTGAGATTCACGCCGCATTATCTGTATAGCAGTGACCCGCTGGAGGTGAAGGCGGGCTTGTTTGTGGGCACCGAGGGGAATGTGGCTCCCGATATGGCGCTGACTTATCGGGTGAGCGAGAGGGGAAAGGCCTATCTGATGGCACGGGGCTATGAGGTGGATAATGACCTCCGCCGAC
Source organism: uncultured Prevotellaceae bacterium (assembly GCA_947167515.1). Classification (GTDB taxonomy): domain Bacteria; phylum Bacteroidota; class Bacteroidia; order Bacteroidales; family Bacteroidaceae; genus Minthosoma. The sequence continues at coordinate 9,920 of CAMVIM010000044.1, forward strand.
TGACGGACATCACCCCTTACTTCGCGCTGATGCCTCCTGCCGATGCGGCAAAACTGAAGATGGTGCCCACCTTTCATCAGATTGACGTGTGCCTGGGCTACCGCTTCAAGCACTACTACGGCTTCTCGGGAGACCTGAGCATGGGTTTTGACAAGTCGAAAAAGGAGGCGAATATCTTCTGGGTTGACCATGCGGCGAACGGAATGGAATATCCGATGATAGAACTGACTTCTGAAAAGAACTTCTACCTCAATGCCGATGTGACCTATGCCTACAGGGATGTGGTGACGCTGGACGCAAAGAACAGGGTCAACTTCCGAAGCGAGAAGGAGGATGACACTTGGCTGAATGACTCCTACACGGCGCCTTCCTTCATGATGGACTGGAACGTGGACTTCAAGGTGCTGAAGGGACTGCATGTGGGACTGAACTGGCTGCTGGAGTGCTACACCAACCCTAAGGTGTACGATGGCATGAACTACCAGCGTCCGAACACGATGGATCTGGGAGCCAGTGTGCGCTACTCGCTACCCCTCGACCTCCCCGTGACCCTCTTCGTGAAAGGGGAGAACCTGCTGGACAGAGAGCACGACCGCTACTTCTCTTACCGTGGCCTCGGAGCCAGTTTCCTGGCTGGTTTTGCCCTGAGTTTTTAGAAAAATGAGGAAAAATTTGGTGGATTAAAGGAAAGTCCGTACCTTTGCACAGGAAAAAAGATTGGAAGGGTTCCGACATCAAGCGGGTGTCGGGATTCTTTTTCTTTTCGTCCTTAAAAAAACTAACACGAAAATCAACCAAAACAAGAAAATAATTATGGCTTATATGTCACAAGAGGGCTACGATAAACTGCGTGCCCAAATCAAACAACTGGAAGAGGTGGATCGACCAGAGGTGATTCGCCAGATAGCCGAGGCCCGCGAGAAGGGAGACCTCTCGGAAAATGCAGAGTATGATGCCGCTAAGGAGGCACAGGGTAAGTTGGAGACAAAGATTGCCGAGTTGAAGGCTATCCTTGCCGACACGAAGATTCTTGACCCTTCAAAACTGACCAAGACGGACGAGGTGCAGATTCTTTCCAAAGTGGAACTGAAGAACGTGGACAACGGCATGAAACTAACCTACACCATCGTGAGTGAAGGCGAGGCTAACCTGCGTGAGAACAAAATCTCCATCAAAACACCCATTGCACAGGGTCTGCTGGGCAAGAAAGTGGGCGACGTGGCCGAGGTGACTGTGCCACGAGGCGTGATGAAGTTTGAGATTATGAACATCAGTTTTGGATAATTCCCCAGTTGGAGAGCTTTCCATTTCATTCATAGCAAAACCTAAAGAAATCATGGACATTTTTTCTAAGATTGCAGCAGGGGAGATTCCTTCTTACAAGTGTGCAGAGAACGATGAGTTCTACGCATTCCTTGACATCAACCCTCTGGTGAAAGGCCACACATTGGTCATTCCACGCCGCGAGGTCGATTACATCTTCGACATGGAGGATGACGAGCTGGCTCGCTTTGAGGTGTTTGCCAAGAAGGTCGCAGTCGCCATCAAGAAGGCGTTCCCATGTGTGAAGGTGGGACAGGCAGTGCTCGGACTTGAAGTGCCTCACGCCCACATTCACCTCATCCCTATGCAGAGCGAAAAGGACATGAACTTCAGCAATCCTAAGTTAGGTCTTTCGAAAGAAGAAATGCAGGAGACAGCCAATAAGATTTGGGCTGAATTTGTGAAAGAATGACCTACCAGGATGCAGAACTTGGACAGGTAACGGTGACCGTCAACCCCAGAGCGCGTAGCATCATTATGCGTCCCGAGGTTGACGGTCTGCGTGTTACAGCCTTTTGGGGAGCCTCGTTGGTATTGGTCAAAAGCACCATCGAGAAGTTCCGCCCCTCCCTCCTGAAGAAGCAGGCGGCACTGAAGGAACGTCCCCAACTGACCCCCGAGGACGTGGAAAAACTGCGACGAGAAGCCAAAGCACACCTGCCCCGTCGTGTGGCAGAACTGGCTCACATGCATGGCTTCCACTATGACCGACTGACCATCCGCGACTCCAAGACCCGTTGGGGCTCCTGCTCATCCAGAAACACCATCAGTCTTTCCCTCTATCTCATACAAGTGCCAGAACACCTGCAAGACTACGTCATCCTTCACGAACTTTGCCACACCGTCCACCACGACCATTCCCCACACTTCTGGGCGCTGATGGACACTGTGACCGACGGAAAAGCCCACACTCTGCGCCACGAACTCCACCACTACCATACCTCCTAATTTTCATTTCCTACCCTTTAACTCTTAACTTCACACTTCTAACTCTTAACTCCACACTTTCTCCTATGCTCACTCAACAAGAATGTGATTTCCTCCACTCCCGTATGCAAGGCACCATCATCGAAGCCTTAGGCATCCGTTTTCTCCCCACCGACGATGACTGTGCGGTGGCAGAAATGCCCATCAGTCCTTCCACACGCCAATACTTAGGTGTCCTCCACGGAGGAGCCTCCCTCACACTCGCCGAGACCATTGCAGGAGTGGGTTCCCTCCATCTGACCCACTACGACGAATCCCTTGCCGTGTGTGGTACCGAGGTCAACGCCAGCCACGTGGCTATGTCAGCCACCGAAGGGAAAGTCTTTGGCAAAGCACGTCTTGTCCATGCAGGCAAGAGCACCCACGTCTGGAATGTCGATATAGTGGGTGAAGACGGCACGGTCATCTCGGCAGAACGTGTGACGAACCGCATCATTCGCCGAAAGTAAGGGTTCATGATACCATCTTTATGGGCCATATAAAAGCTCGTATAAAAAAGGGGCACCTCCTCGTGAGATGCCTCTTTTTTCGTACCCGAAGTACGAAAGTTGGTTTTTTATAAGAGAATTGGGCCTTGCCCTATCCTTTTGCCTCAGGAAAGGTTCTCCTTTGGCGGAAGGCGGCGGGCTTCACAGCTTCACCTTCAATAGGTTTTTGGTTTAGTTAAGCATTAATTGTTTATATTACAAGTAAAAGCAAAAGTTCAAGCGTTAAACCTTTATGTGTCAATCCACAAAAAGTGGAGAGTACGTAAGAGCTTGCGCCCTTACTGGATCTCGTCTTCTCTGGTGAGGTTAATGATGGAGTCGTTTGTTGCCTTCATCTCTGCTTGACTCACATCCTTCACGTGAATGGCTTGATGTACATCGCTTGACTTGATGTAGGGGTCCACTGCCACCACATGGTTATTTTCCTCTGTTGCTTGCTCACCAATGGCGTGTTCAGCTGCACGTCCGATGGTCAATGCCATCGCCACCACTGCTGCGGCCTTGAAGAATGGAGCGATGTGGCGAGTCGTCATCTTGACGATATGTGCTTTGGCATTCATAGGTTTTAGCTCAGTAGCATCGATTTGTGCCATCATCCGCTCGTCGAAATCCTCACCCAACGTTTCTGCCTTCGCCTCTGTTTCGTAGTTGAAGAGGTCAGCGTACTGCGCCAAATGTCCAGGTACATCCTCTTGAGAGAAGAACGAACGAAGAATCTGCTCTTCCTGCAATGTCGTGGTGCAGGAGAAATAGCCCTCTATCAGTTGTTCTATGTACTTGTAATCCATTTACGGGTGATTTTTTGTACTCTCTACTTAAACGACGGGTGAAAAACGAAAAAGTTACAAGAAAAGTGATTTTTGTTGCAAAATTTTTTCTTTCACCTCGTTTCGAGCACGGAAGAGCGTTACTTTTACGTCTGATTCTGAAATGCTTAACACTTCTGCAATCTCTTTATAACTTTTTCCTTCAATATCTCTCAATTGCAGGATGGTGCGTTGTTTTTCGGATAGGGAATTGATGATATGGCCGATGAAATGGCAGGTTTCCTGTCTCATCAGCTGTTGGTCGCTGTTGGTGTTGCCTTCACTGGGGCGGTCATGCGTCTTCTCATCGAGCGACACGTTGCGGTTGTCCATCTTCTCCTTGCGGTCGAGAGCCAGATGGCGAGCCATCGTCAGCGCGAAAGCCTCCAAATTGTCCACCTGCTCCAGTTCCCCGCGTCGTTCCCACAGTTTCACGAGTGTATCCTGCACGATGTCCTCCGCCTCCTCCCTGTTCAGGACGATGCGTAACGCAATGCGGAAGATGATGTTCTTCAGCGGAAGGATATCGTGCTTAAAATCCATTCTTTTATGAAACTAAAAGTGAAAAACTAAAAATTAAAAGTTTTAGTGTCCTAACCGGATGGAGGTAATATTTACTTTTCACTTTTAGTTGTTAACTGATAAGTGTTCCTTGCTTGCCGTCAATGGCATCGGCCTTGGTGATAATCACCTGCTTCACGCCTGCACGGACGGCTTCGAGGGCATTCTCTATCTTCGGAATCATGCCCCCACTCACGATTCCATCGGCCTTTAACTGCTCAAAACTCTCGGCTGTGATGTGGGGGATGACGGATGCCTCGTCATCGGGGTTGGTCAGTACGCCTGCATGCTCAAAGCTGTAGATGAGGGTCACATCGAAGAAGGGGGCCAGTGCCTTGGCGGTCTCGCCGGCAATGGTGTCGGCATTAGTGTTGAGCAGGTTGCCCTGATGGTCGTGGGTGAGCGGTGCCATGACGGGCACGATGCCTTCGCCGATGAGGGTGGCCAGCATGTGGCCGTCGCACTCATCCACATCGCCCACAAAGCCGAAATCGACCATCTGCTCGGTCCCATCGTCCATTTTCACCTTTTTCAGCGGACGGCGATGTGACTGCATCACGTTCATGTCGGCTCCTGTCAGTCCCAGCGCATTGATGCCGCAGGCCTGCAGGCGAGCCACGATGTTCTTGTTGACGAGGCCGCCATACACCATCGTGACCACACGCAGCATGTCGGCATCGGTCACTCGCCGACCGCCTATCATTGTGCTCTCGATGCCCAGTTGGGCGGCTATCTTGGTGGCAGAACGGCCACCTCCATGTACCAGCACTTTGGCACCTTCGATGGCTGAGAAGTCGCGGAGGAGTTGCTGGAGGGTCGCCTCGTCCTCCACTATTTTGCCTCCCACCTTTACTACTGTCAGTTTCATGTTATTTTGGAATGTATAAAGGGTTGTTGTTGGAATGTATAGAAAGGTTGTTTTTCTATGCGACTGCAAAGTTAAACAATTTTCCTCAAAACACGTTGCTTTCAGTGCCATAAAATCGGCGGCTGTGTTCGTGCGTGAACACAGCCGCCGTTTTGTATTGTGTGATGAGGGAAAACCTTACATGATGATGTTCTGGATGCCGGGCAGGAGTTCTGCCGTTTCCTTCTTCAAGGCTTTCGAGTTGATGGCATCAGTGAAGTGGGAGAGGCGATGGAGATCTGAACCGAAGAACTTGTAGTAGCCCTTGGAGAGGAGCATCAGCGCCTTGTCCTGTGCGGGTTTTCCGTAGCCACCTGCCAGCGAGATGATGTTGAGCTGCAGTTTCACTCCTTTGGTCACCAGGTAATCATAGTCCGAGTCGTCCATGTAGCGGTATCGTTCGGGGTGAGCAAGGATGGGTTGATAGCCTAACTCTTGGATGCGTTTGAGTGTGCCACGCAGGTCGATGGGCGGTTGGAAATAAGAGGTCTCGACCAACAAGTGGTCACCTTTCATTCCGATGGGCAGGAGGTTGTTGGCTGCCAACCGTTCGTTGAAGAGGTTGTCCATCATGTTCTCTGCAGCCAGATGGAGCTTGACGGATCCTTGGTAGGCCTCGGTCAGTTCTTGAAAGCGCGCACGGAGTTCCTCAGGGGTGTTGGGCATGTCCTCCATGATGTGTGGGGTGAGCCACACGTCGCTGATGCCAATCTTCTCGTAATAGGCAAGAACGGCAAGAGAATCTTCCATCGTCTGGATGCCATCATCGACGCCGGGGAGGATGTGGCTGTGCCAGTCGGTAGATCCTTTGAGGATACCTGTGTCGATGATTTTCTTTTTGGTGTTGAAGAATAGCATATTACTTTCTTTTTATCATTGTTTGGAGAGGACAACCCTCTGTGTGATACTCTGTTGTTTCGCGCCGATCACCTTGCAGGCGGTGGGCTTTCCCGATGACCTTCAGGGTTTATTCGTCGGTATTGCCGTAACCGTAACCGTAGCCATATCCATAGCCGTATTTGCTGTAGTAGCCATACTTGTGGTAGCCGTAGCGGTTGCCGTCGTAGATGGTTCCGTTCAGCATCAGAGCCATGTTCTTGTACTTCTTTTCCTTGTACATCTCGTCAATCTTGGGCAGCATGCTGCGCTCCAAGAGACCGGCGCGTACAATGAAGAGGGTGAGATCGACATAGCGGTTGATGATGCTGGAGTCAGCCAACATTTCTACTGGCGGACAATCGAGGAAGACGAAGTCGTAGTCCTCACGCAACTTCTTGATGAGTTCTTCCAAACGTGGACTGTAGAGAAGCTCGGCAGGGTTTGGAGGAAGCTTTCCGCAAGGCAGCACATCGAGGTTCTTGTGGAGTGTCTCGCTGACAATCACATTGTGGAAGTCGTTGATGTCGCCATTCAGGTAGCCGGTGATTCCTTCCTTCGGAGCTCCAACATAGTTACTGAGCGATGCCTTACGGAGGTCGAGGTCAACCACCACGACACGCTTGTTCTTGATGGCGTAGCTGATGGCAAGGTTCATGGCGAGGAAGGTCTTACCGGAACCAGGGTTGAAGGATGAGGTCATGACCACCTTGTCGCCATTGTTGCCCAGCATGAACTCGAGGTTGGCACGAAGCACACGGAAGGCCTCGTTGATGGTGTCGCGGCGATGGTCTTTGACCACAATCTCGCGTATTTCTTCCTCTTTGCGCTTTTTGCCTCCTTTCCTTTTGAACCAGCCGATGATGTTGCGGAGAGTCTGGAAACGTCCCTTCTTCTTTCGGGTGGCGTATGGGATTTCACCCACGTATGGGGTAACGAGATTATCAATATCCTTGCGACCACGCACACGGGTGTTCATCGACTCTGACAGGTAGATGATGCCGATGGGGAGTGCCAAGCCGATGGCGAAGGCAATGAGGAGAATCTTGTTCTTGGAAGGAGCCACGGGACGGTCAGAACCTACGGCCCAGTTGATGATGCGGGTGTTGTAGGCGGTGAATGTCTGGCTGATTTCGTTTTCCTCACGCTTCTGGAGCAGGAAGAGGTAGAGCGACTCCTTCACTTTCTGCTGACGCTCGACAGAGAGGATGTACTTGGCCTGTGTCGGGTTGGTGGTCAGTTGTGAGTTGGAGATGGACTCCTTGCGCTGCAAGGTGTTGATTTGGCTGGTGAGGGTGTAGATGTAGTTGTCGAGTGAAGCAACGATCATCTTGCGCATCATGGCCAACTGCTGGTCGAGTTCCACCACCAATGGGTTCTGCTCGTTACTGTTGGTTGCGTAGTTGTTGCGCTGCAAGAGGGTGGAGTTATACTCGGAAATCTGCTTTTCAATGCTGGGATTCTCGATACCAGAGTTGGCTGGCAGAAGCTGGTTCTTGGCAATGTTGCTGGTCAACTGCTGACGGATGTAGCTTGCCATCGTCTTGCGGTTGTTGAAGTCCATCAACTGGTCGCTTGTCTCGTTCGAACGGTTGAAGTAAGCACCTGCTGCCTGTGCCACATCGGAGATGCGGTTGCTACTCTTGTAGGAAGAGATGGAGTTATCCACCGAACCCAGTTCTTTCTCGATGACGGCCAAACGCTCGTCGATGAACTGCGAGGTGCTGACCGTGATCTGGTTCTTCTCTTCCAGCCAGTTCTGGTTGTACACCTTGATGATTTCGTTCACCACGTCAGTGGCACGTTCGATGGACACATCAGTGTAGGAAAGGTCGATGACATCGGCGTTTTTGTCAGCCAAATCGGCCTCCATGCCGCTGAGGCAAATCTCTACGGCGATGTTGGTGCGGTACTTCACGACATCGACATGGTCGATGGGGGCAGCCTCGGGGTCAGACAGGTAGTTGGGGTTGCTGCTGACCACCATGGAACCTCCAAAGGCAAGGTTGATGGTGTCGTTGAGTTGACCTTTGATGACTTCTTCACTCTCAAAGCCATTCAGAAAATCCAACTGGAGAGTAAAGTTGTTGTCTTTAACGGCAAGGACACCTTCCAGAGATGTGTTGTCCATGTCGATGAAATCGATACTGAAGGGGAGGTTCGTGCCATACAGGAGTTTGTCGTAGAAGACACCTTCTGTATAATAATCGGCATCCAAACCCAGATTCTTCACAACGCCGGTGATCACAGAGGGCGATTTCAACGTGAGAATTTCGTTATAGACATTAGACTGGAGACCAAAGCCACCCAGCTCGGAGAGTTCTGTAACGGCACCTCCGCTGTTGTGCGAGTCTTCTTTGATAAGAACTGAAGCACTACGGGTATAGAGAGGAGGTGTGGTCTTGATGTATAAGACGGCAATGATTAGACAGATGACGACCGAGGCCACAATCCAGTACCACTTATTCAAACAGAGAAAGAAGATATCGACGATGCTCAGACCGTCGCTTTCCTTCTCTTCTGCGATAACTTCTGCTTTTTTTACGTTTTCTTCTGCCATGATTTGTTAAGATGGTAAAAGCGCTTTTGCTTATAATATTATTAATAATGTATAGATGCTTTGAAAAAACCTTACTTCTTCAGCAAGACAGCGATGGATATGCCGACTGAAATCACAGACATCCAGAACGAAGGAGTGAGCAGCGTGTTACCAGTGGCGGTACTTGTACGGGCCTTCACCTTATTAGGTTCTGCGTAAATGATGTCATCTTGCTGCAACACGAACACGGGGGAGCTGCACACATCCTTGAACTGCGTCATATCTACCTCGTAAGTCTCGATGTTGGCTCCGTTCTTGCGGAACACCTTCAAATGCTTTCTGTTCGCATATTGTGTCAGGTCGCCTGCGCGCTCCAGCGCATCAAGAAGAGTGTATCGGTCGCGGTCAATGGGAACAATTCCAGGATTCCTCACTTCACCCAACACGCCTACATGCAGGTCGGCATACTCTACAGTCACAGTGGCGTCCTTCACACCCTGCTCGGAGGAAACGAGGCGTTGCTTCACCTTCTCTGCTATCTCGGTACGGCTGAGTCCAGCCACGTGAATCTTACCCAATACAGGGATGTCCACTTCTCCACTCGGATCCACAGTATAGTAGGAAACGTAGCCATAACCCGTGCTCTGGGCATACGTCTGTCCCACACGGTTGGTGGTGGATACAAGGTTGAACATCGCTGAAAGCTGTGGGTCGCGGCAAGTGACGATAATGGAAATCTTATCGTGCGGCTTGATTTTAACAGTCTTGAGTGCGTCTGACACGCGGTTGACATCTCCTGCCGTGGTGTCTTGGAAATAGTTGAAGTCCTTAATAGAACCACATGAACTCAGCATGAGTACGCTGATGGTGAGTAAAAATAAAAGTTTTTTCATTTTTCCAAAAAGTTTTTTAGGCGCACCTTTTCGTTAAAAGAAAGGTGCGACCTCACATTATGGGCGCAAAGTTACGACTTTTTTTCACGCTTTTCATGAAAAGTTCATATTTTTTGCTAAAAAACGAAAAAGATTTAATAATTTTGCACCACATTTCAGAATTATGGAGATAGAAGGAGAAGAATTTCGAGTGGATGTGGATAAAGTCCTGAAGGAGAAGCTCGGCACGAAATCGAAGTTTGTTCCTCAATTTTTGGTTTCGTGGTTGAAGGACATCATTCATCAGGACTGGATGAACGTGCATCTGTGTGGCGAAGGGAAAGGACAAGTTGGTGTGGAATGGCTGGATGGATGTCTCAAGTATCTGAACTGTACGCTCAAGGTGCAAACCAACATCGGCGGCGAGGTGCGCGAGGGACTTGATGCCCTGCCGAGCAATGAGGGAGGCCGCTACTTCACCATCGTGAGCAATCATCCTCTTGGCGGACAAGATGGCATTGCCTTAGGGTCTATCATCTGCCACAAGTACGACAGTCAGATGGTCTATCTGGTGAATGACATCCTGATGAGTTTCAAGGGGCTGGCTCCGTTATGTGTGCCCATCAACAAGACTGGCCGCAACAGCCGCAACTTTCCCAAGATGGTGGAGGCGGCGTTTCAGTCGGAGAAGAACGTGGTGATGTTCCCTGCTGGACTTTGTTCCCGTAAGGGTGAAGACGGGGTCATCAGGGACATTGAGTGGAAAAAGACCTTCATCACCAAGTCAATCCAGTATCAGCGGGATGTGATTCCCGTCCACTTCTCGGGACAGAACTCCGACCGCTTCTACAATATCGCACGTTGGTGTAAGCGTCTGCACATCAAGTTCAATGTGGCGATGCTCTATTTGGCCGATGAGATGTACAAAAACCAGGGAAAGACTTTCACGGTCACTTTTGGTGAGCCAATCCCTTGGCAGACTTTCGACAAGTCCAAGACCCCGACAGAATGGGCGCAGTGGGTGAAGGAAAAGGTTTATCAGCTTGACAAAGAATAAGGAAAAAACAGGATATGGAAGCAGAAATCATAGCACCGATTCCCAAAGAGGTGCTAAAAGCAGAATTAACTGATGACAAGCGCTTGCGGATGACCAGCAGGAGCAACAATGAGGTCTATGTGGTCACTTGGCAGGATTCCCCCAACGTAGTGAAGGAGATAGGCCGTTTGCGTGAAATTGTCTTCCGTGCTGCTGGCGGTGGCACAGGCTTGGATTGCGACCTCGACGAGTTCGACACGATGGAGAACCCCTACAAGCAGCTCATTGTGTGGAACCCCGAAGCAGAGGAAATCATCGGTGGCTATCGCTATATTCTCGGCCCCGACATCCAGCTCGACGAGAAGGGACAGCCCATCTTGGCCACCAGCCACATGTTCCACTTCTCCGACAAGTTCATCAAGGAATACATGCCCTATACCATAGAACTGGGACGTTCGTTCGTCACCTTGGAGTATCAATCCACCCGTTCTGACAACAAGTCCATCTTTGCCCTCGACAACCTGTGGGACGGACTGGGTGCCTTGGCTGTCATCATGCCTGGATGCCGTTACTTCTTTGGAAAGATGACCATGTATCCCAGCTACAACCGCAAGGGGCGTGACATGATTCTCTACTTCCTCCGTAAGCACTTTGGCGACAAGGACGGACTGGTCCTCCCTACCAAACCCTTGGAACTGGAGAACGACCCCAAGGAGTTTGAAGAACTTTTCTGCGAAGACACCTTCAAGGAAGACTACAAGATTCTGAACCGCGAAGTCCGTGCATTGGGTTACAACATCCCCCCGTTAGTGAATGCTTACATGGGACTTTCACCCACGATGAAGATGTTTGGCACAGCTATCAACTACGGCTTTGGCGATGTGGAGGAAACAGGCATTCTCATTGCCGTGAGTGAGCTGTATGACGAGAAGCGCATCCGCTATGTCGATAACTTCGCCAAGGAACATCCCGAGTATGTGCGTATCACCAGCGGTGCCAACAAGGTCATCTATGAACCCTCTAACAAGAAAGAACTGGAGGATGACTTTGACCCCGTGAGGTAGTGCTCCTTGCCCCTTGCCCCTCAAAAGTTGAGTTTGCGAAACATGAATAAATAACTCAACTTTTGCAAGTTCTGTTGCGGCTTTTGCTCTCAACACCTTGGCGGTGTCTCGAAAAACAATAATTACCAATAAATAGACAAACATCGCCCTTCGGGCAAATTGAACGAATTAAACAAATTTCCGTTCGTTCCAATTCGTTTAATTATTGCAAAGCAATATGTTTTTTATCTGTTTTTTTCCAGGATCATTTATTATTGGATAAAATTATTGGTAATTATTGTTTTTCCAAGCCGCCTTGGCGGCGAAGGAGCAAGAAAAAGCTCTAAAGTAGCACAAAAGCGCAACTTTTGTGCTACTTTTTTTGTCATTACAAATAAAAGCCGTAATTTTGCACAAAATTATATAAATTGTGTAAAAGAAAAAGACTATGGCATTTACAAGAATTACCGCTGCAGAGGCAGCAGCACTCATCAAAAATGGTGACAACATTGGCCTGTCCGGGTTCACACCAGCGGGCACTCCTAAGGCAGTGACAGCAGAAATTGCAAAAATCGCTCATGCCGAACACGAGGCAGGCCGTCCTTATCAGATAGGAATCTTCACAGGTGCATCCACGGGTCAGTCGTGTGACGGTGTGCTCTCCGACGAGCAGGCCATCCGCTATCGTGCGCCCTACACGACCAACTCCACCTTCCGCAAGCATGTCAACGCCGGTGAAATCGCCTACAACGACATTCACCTCGGCATGATGGCACAAGACCTCCGCTACGGTTTCCTGGGCGATGTCGATTGGGCCATCCTTGAAGTCTGCGCCATCGAAGAAGACGGTAAGGTCTATCTCACAGCTGCAGGCGGTATCTCTCCCACCGTTGCCCGCTTGGCGAAGAAAGGCATCATCCTTGAGTTGAATGCCTTCCATTCCCCCAAGTCCATTGGCATCCATGACGTGTATGAACCGCTCGACCCGCCTTACCGCAAGCCCATCCCCATCGAGAAGGTGACCGACCGCATCGGTACACCCTACCTCCAGCTCGACCCCAAGAAGGTTGTTGGTGTGGTTGAGTGCAACATCCCCGACGAGGCTCGCTCCTTCAAGGATGCCGATCCCGTCACCGACAAGATTGGCGAGAACGTGGCCAACTTCCTCATGAACGAGAAGAAGCGCGGCATCATTCCTCCCACATTCCTTCCATTCCAGAGCGGTGTGGGCACCACAGCCAACGCCATCCTCTTCGCCCTCGGCTCCAACCCCGACATGCCACAGATGGAGGTCTATACCGAAGTGCTCCAGAACGCTATTGTTGACCTCATGTTCCAGGAGAAAGTGAAGTGCGCCTCCACCTGCTCACTCACCGTCACCAACGACAAGCTCCTGAGCATCTACGACAACATCGACTTTTTCAAGGACAAGCTCGTGCTCCGTCAGTCCGAAATCTCCAACAACGCAGAGGTTATTCGCCGTCTCGGCCTCATTGCCATCAACACAGCTATTGAGGTTGACCTCTATGGACACGCCAACTCTACCCAGATCTGCGGCACCAAGATGATGAACGGCATCGGTGGTTCGGGCGACTTCGAGCGCAACGCCTTCCTCAGCATCTTCACTTGCGCTTCTGTAGCCAAGGGTGGTGCCATCTCAGCTATTGTGCCATTCTGCAGCCATGTTGACCACACCGAACACGATGTCAACATCATCGTGACCGAGCAGGGTGTAGCCGACCTGCGTGGCAAGAGCCCTATCCAGCGCGCTCATGCCATCATCGAGAACTGCGCACACCCCGACTACAAGCAACTCCTCTGGGACTACCTCAAGATTTCGCAGAAGGGTCAGTCATGGCACAACCTCGCTGCCACCCACGCCTTCCACGACACCTTCCTCAAGGAAGGCGACATGCACAAGGTGGATTTCAGTCAATTCGCGTAAAGTAAGTGAAAAGTAAATAACTCAAGGTTCGGGAATTGTTTGTTGCGGCAAATCGCCGAAGGTGCTTGGGACGCTCCCAAGAACCTTTCAAAAAGAAAAAATAATAAAAAATAGGAAAAAATAGATAAAAACATATTGCTTTGCAATAATTGAACGAATTGGAAAGAATTTTAAATGATTGGATTCAATAAATATGTTGAATAAGTTACTAAAGTTTCGCAAGCTCCACTTTGACTTCGTCGAGCTAAAGGTTCTTGAAGTTAAAGAAGTTAGAGAAGTTAAAGAAGTTAGAGACGAATGTCATGCTGCTGTATTCATTGTCAGAAGGTATCGTCTTTAACTTCTAAGCGAAGCGATAACTTCTTTAACTTCTATAACTTCTACAACTTGCGAAAGTTGAGTAAGTTAAATTTGCCCGAAGAGCGATGTTTTAATATTTTTCTTTATTTTTATTTGTTTTTACCTATTTTTTCTTCGGCGGCTTGCCGCAATAAAACATCTGAAACTTAAATTAAAAATAAAAGATTTTGAAGTTCATTTCCTGGAATGTTAACGGACTCCGCGCCGTGTGCGGTAAAGGTTTTTCCGAGACCTTCACCGCGCTCGACGCGGATTTCTTTTGCCTGCAAGAGACCAAGATGCAGGAAGGGCAGCTCGACCTCGCCTTCCCAGGCTACCAGTCCTACTGGAACTATGCCGAGAAGAAAGGTTACTCAGGCACTGCCATCTACACCAAGCACACACCCCAGTCCGTCACCCTCGGTTTGCCCGATGAAATCGTCTCTTCCATGCCCGACAACGGCTGGCTCGACATGAACACCGAGGGACGTGTCATCACCCTCGAATACCCCGACTTCTTCGTCGTCACCGTCTATACGCCCAACTCCCAGGATGGGCTCAAGCGGCTCGACCAGCGCATGACGTGGGATGATGCCTTCCGTCGCTATCTGCAGGCACTCGACCAGCGGAAGCCAGTCCTCGTGTGTGGCGACATGAATGTGGCGCACGAAGAAATCGACATCAAGAATCCCAAGAGCAACCGCCACAACGCCGGTTTCACCGACGAGGAACGTGCCAAGTTCACCGACCTCCTGAAGTGCGGTTTCATCGACACTTTCCGCCATTTCTTCCCCGACACCCCCGACATCTACTCGTGGTGGAGCTACCGCTTCCATGCCCGCGAGAAGAATGCCGGCTGGCGCATCGACTACTGGCTCTGTTCCCAGCGTCTTGCGCCCCAACTCGTCAGTGCCAAGATACACACCGACATCATGGGCAGCGACCATTGTCCTGTAGAAGTGGAACTGGCGCACCACGACTAAGTAACTCGAATTTCGTTTTTTAAAACCACGAACCTTCAGCTCGGCGTAGCCAATTAAACTTTTTTGGCTCACTCGTAGATTCCTGTGTTTGTTTTCAGATTGTTATAAAGAAAAAAACA
>CAMVIM010000045.1 GCA_947167515.1 uncultured Prevotellaceae bacterium
GCAAGGGCTTTCAGTATGCGCCCAGCGTCGCCATGCTGACTGGTAGGGATATAGTTGCAGTCGGAACGAGGATAGCTCACGAATTTCTTCTCATACAAAGACTGCACCTTGGCAAGCACATCCGACGGCGACATGCCATAGCGTTTATTGGCTTCCACCTGAAGCGTGTCAAGCGAATAAGGCAATGGAGCACTCTCTGTCTGGCTCTTCCGTTCACTGAAAGTGACACGAGCCGGTTGGTTCTTGATTTCATTCTGAATCTTCTCTACATAGTCACGTTGGATAATGCGCCCCTCGCTATCGAGAGGTGCTTCATCCGAAGGTTTCAAGATTGCCGAGAATGGGATGCCGTTCTTTGAATACTTTCCCGTCAGTTCATAGTACTCCACAGAATGGAAATTTTGAATTTCCTTTTCTCTTTCGACAACAAGGGCAAGTGTCGGTATCTTGACCCTGCCTACTCGCCACACTCCTGCAGCTCCATGTTTCCTGGCACTAACGGTATATGCTCTCGACAAGTTGATGCCAACCAGCCAGTCGGCACGCTCTCTTGCCAGCCCTGCATGATAGAGTGGCTTGTATTTCTCATTAGGTTCTATATGGTCGAATGCCCGCTTCAAGCTGTCGGTGTCCTTTGCATTGATAAGAATACGACGCACCTCTCCCTTATATCCGACATACTCCAAAATCTCGTCAATAAGAAGCTGGCCTTCCCTGTCCGGGTCACCGCCATTGACCACAACATCCGCTTTACCTAAAACACTGCGAATATATTCAAACTGCTCTTTGGTAGATGGTGAAGGACGTTTCTTCCATGTAGATGGGATGACGGGATATGTACTAAAATCAGCATATTCCTTACCATATGCTTCAGGCATGGCTGTCATCATGATATGCCCGTAGGCCCACGTCACAATAACATCCCCCTTCTGGTAACAGTGTTTATGCTTGTACGAGCTGTAATCACTCCATAAATAAGCGGCCATCGCCGTGGCAATGTCTGGCTTTTCTGCTATATAAACAATCATGACTTCTTGCTTTTATAGTGATTGACAATAAATGAAATCATATCAAGTAGCAGCCAGATTAAAGCAAGGATGGCTACAAAGAAAAAAGTGATTATGACCACCCATAGCTTGAACATGGCATGTGGTGAAAGCACTTGCCCTGACAGGAGATTGGCAGCCCCAACTCCTGTAATGATTAACCCTACTATCAAGAGTGAAATGTTGAAGAGATAAAAACCCTTCTTACTGAGACGCAACTTTGTCATATAATAAACGATTAAAGATTTCGCATAATAACACCTACGCCTGGCTGCTTAGAACGTACCATCGTTGGGTACTCTAGCTCCACGTTGAACATGTGAAGAATCCTGTAGATATTACTTTTCCCATGATACCCCGTGCGAGACATGATTTCCTTTATACTATAACCGGCATTATACATATTGATGACCATCCTGTACTTTTTCAGTTTCTTCTCATGGAACTTATCAGACAACAGTTCGGCCTGGAAATCATCAAAAGCAGCCTGCCCTTTTGTAACTGTCATGCTCGCAATGACATTAAGCGTGTTCTGGGTACTCACTTTCGGAAAAAATACATCAGAGGTGTCTAATGAATCTTTCAGGGATATTATTCTGATATTCTTACTGGCGCACAGCTTCAGGAAGAACATCATTTCGTTGAAATTGCAGAAAGCATTATCAAACGAAACCAGAACAGCCGTGTCATTGCTATTCAAACTGCTAATGAACAATTTCCAATTCTGACGTTGCCCATTGCCTTTCTCGTCATAGTAAATGAAAGAGCAAGGCATTTGTTTCATAGATAAAACAAACGCTTCTAATTGCTCAATATAATAAGCAGTATTTACATAGCCTATATACTCCATATTGCTCCGATATTCATTAAATGAACACCGCAAAGGTAATACAATTATTTTTATTAAATCCTTTATTTAGTGAATTTAACGCACTTTTGACTAAATTGAGATGCAATTTGGTTCTATTTGGTTCTACTTCTCAGAAAAATGATACCAACAATTAAAATAATGAGCATACAAAACAAGATTTTGAGGAAAATGTTGTAATTTTGCACCCCAAAAGAAATAAAGAGATTTTATGAAGAAAAGAATACAAACATTGAAGTTGCAAATAACACATTGCATCTTGTCACATGAAATTGAGGCAAAGAGCATGCTTCATCACACTCTTCTGCCATTATTTATCGTGTGGATTGTTTTGCCAACATGTATGTCATGTTCAGATGATGACACCCTTGACTTTCAGTCTTCTGAGGATGCATTAAAGGTCTATCAGACTTATTTAGGTAGTTTGAAGGACATGAAGACATCCAACACGGCTATTTTCTGCAAAGAAGCTAACAAGTGGAGGGCAACCTCCGATACTGTCTTTCATTATCTTATGCGGGATTCTGTCTTTCTGAAAGATAATAATTGTGCAGAAAGATTCACGGCAATCCATGACTCTATACGATTTGAGTTTCTACGCCTTACAGAAACATGGCGTTATTCCTATGAGGATGTGCTGAAAATTAAAGAACAGACATCAGTGTTCCATGATGACAAGGAACTTCAAGGAGCCGTCAACGAGGCACAACCCTTTTTTCTGAAACTGGACAGCATTCCGCTGTTAGAGAGTGACAAGGCAAGCATTCTTCGCAATTACAGGAAACTGCTTAAAGACACAAAGCTGAAAGGAATCAACACAAAAAGTGATATGCTTGACTTTATCGGCAAGGAGGACATTATGTTTCGATCATTCCTGGCCCATCTATACGATATGGACAAGGAACCTCTGGCCGATATTACACAGGAAACGGAAAGCATTTGCCGGAATATATTCATTGCCGCAAAAGAAGGTAAGATTAAAGCCCGTGATGCTATGGTATATATGTCGATGAGGACAGTACGAAGATTGCTACAGAACTCTACGGCTTGCATCTCGGACATTAACCACCAACAGATGAAAAGCAAGGCACAAGGGAACGCCTATCTATGGATGATCATTCAGCCTTTTATTAGCATTGACCAGTTTTCAATCGCTACACTTACCCCACAAGAACGCAGCCAGTTCAACTACGTCATATCACAACTGCCAAAGTCAACAAAATTTGCAAAGACATTTGACATTGACCAACGAGCATTGAACTACTTGCTTCCTCAGCAATTACTGAAAATGTATGTACTCACTTTATAATTTATACTACTATGATTAAAGAAGAAATATCCAAGTTCATGGCATTGGTACCGCTAATGCTTCCCAAATTGATTAGGAGTAATGGCCCAGACGAAACGGACATCACAGATGATTCCGGCATTCTGTTCTTCTCGCTGGAAGAACGATTACCTATCAGCATTGTAATGGATGAAATAGACGATGGGATGGAACTGAAGCTGCTGTATCACGGCACAAGCAAGGATAATCCAAGGATCCATCACTGTTGTTTCTTTGCGAGTTCCAAAGCATCAAACTCCATGTTTAAATTCAACATAGTATCAGATGAGCGTGAATTTGTAGATGGCCTGAACGTGACATTGTACGATTCGCTTGATACGATGGAAAGCGAACTCGAATCCGACCTGAAATCCCATGCCGTTAGTTTCGACTTTATCCAGGCAATGGAGGTCTCTGAATTACTGGCTTTGTTTTGCACCCTGTAATGAGAGCCGAACTGTTATATAAGATAGCCGACATCATCAACTCCAACAGCACGAAATACCGTGCCGTTATACCACGAGTGAGGAGGCAGTATATGACTCAGCAAGGTGACAAACTTGTAAAGTCAACCTGCCTCGTTCTCAATATCATGGTGACAAACCGACCAAAGAACCACATCAATCGCAGTATATGGAATATCTATGAAAACGACATCGACAGGATTATCAAGAAGATTGCCCGAAGGGACATGGCGTTTGCACAGCGGATTGACAAGTGTGAGCCGACACTGTTTGACATCGAAGTTATAGTTCGCAGGGCATCTTTCCAAGCCCTGAAGCTGAAACTTGTCAAAACAGCCTACGACATCTATCTGGAGAACGGTTAGGTGATATTATCCATATTACTCATATTATCATTATACAATGACAGCAAAAGTAGTATTCTTCATATTTCCCGTATTACTGGTATTACTTCCTGTTCTTATCTATAACAGGTACAGTCCTCTCGTGGTCAGAATCTGTCTGCATATGATAACCGATCCGGAATCAAAGAGAGTACCGGCAAACATTCTTGTCGTACTCCTCGTCTTTTATATTACAATACACTATGCCGTATATCCAAAAGATTGGGGAATAATTCCGCCAATCGCCATAATCATATTCCTGTCGTTCACCAAGAACTGCATAAAGACACTTTTGACAATACGTAGAAAGCATTATCTACGGTGGTGCATAACGTTGGTTTGTCTTATCATTCCCTTTATCCCCCATCTATTATCTTTGGCCATAACGCTGGCTTTCATTCTGGAATTCTCATACTTCTATCCTTCTGATGGTATGGAGAAGTTTTATGACGATCATGCCAATGAAGCGGATGTAGATAAGAAATTCATTGATGCTTATTTCAAATAAAATTTGTAATGACATTCATGTGTAAAACTCAAATACGATTCATCCAATGAAAGAGAATACAAATAGAACCAACCTGTCCTTGAAACTTGACTGCGGACTGGTTTCTTTCCTGAAGACTCAGGAGAATCATAAGTTTTCACGTTATGATGCCTTTGTCTGGTTAGTGGAACACATCCTGGATTCGGATGTGGAAGATTGCGGCAAACCTTCTTCGGCATATCAAGATTATTTAGTCAGATATACCGAACTGGCCAAGACATGGCACTGGAGCAGACCGACAGTTCAGAAATTCATTGAAGGGCTTGAAGCCATGTCTGTCATCATCAAGAAAAAACATGTCAATGCTTTTGCGCTGTCTCTTACAGACGAAAGCACGATAGCTGGCAGCCATACGGATTTTACCACCACCCACCCCACTACAGAACCGATGCTTGCATCGCAACATTCGCAGCCCTCTTCGACGAGCTTGCTCAAACCGACAAGAGGGAAGCGAAAATCGAATAGAGGGAAGGAATGAGTTAAAACTCTAAGCCTAATTAGAGTTAACTTCCGTTAACACATTAGGCTGCCTCTCCAAAGGAGTTCCTACGGGGAGCAAGCTCAGGCAGATTATTATAAAAACATCAGTCATATGGGAGAAAGAAAGCAGGTGATGGACATGCGCTCGAATACAGATGGCATCAGCAATGCTGAGAGCAACGAACAGCAGCGTAAATGGACGAATAATCTTTGGGACAAGAAAGCCAAGGACAGCTTGGCAAACTATGACCCTTCAAGGGCTCACTTGAACTTTGAAGTGACAAAAGGCGGCAAGGTGCAGCCTATTGACACTTCAAAATCCATCCAACAAAAGATGGATGAAAACTTGTCGGCTCGTGGTATCAAAAATCCAAACGCCAGAAAGGATGTAAGGAGGAAACAACGTATTCTTGCTCAGATGATTTTCGGAGGAAGCCGAGACCGCATGTTGGAGATAGCCTTCGGAAACCAGGAGGTTGATTTCACAAAAGGAGCAGACAACTCGCACCTGACAAGAAGTAATGACATTGAAAAATGGGCTGTTGAGGTATATAACTTTGTCGCAAAGCGTTTTGGTGAAGATAACATAGTCAGCTTCTATGTACATCTGGACGAAACTAACCCACATTGTCATTGTACAGTCATCCCTGTAGATGAAGAGAAAAATAAAATCTCCTGGACTAGCGTATTTGGCAAGAACCCTGCAGAGGAAAGCGCATCACTAAGAGAACGGCACGATGCCCTATATGAAGAAGTGAACAAGCATTGGGGCTTGGAACGTGGCAGCAATATGGCTGAAACTGGTGCAAAACATCGTTCAACAGAGGAATACAAACGTGATCTGGTCAGGGAGGTTCAGTCATTGGAGTATACGAAAGAAGGACTTGAAAGACAAATACACCGCATGGAAATCAAGGTGAAAAGTCTCTCAACAATGATTGCAAACTTACAGGCTCGAAAAGAAAAAGTCAATGAGGAGATAGAACTAATCGCACGTCAATTCGGGCAGGAAGGACAAGACAACGAACAACTCGCCAAGAAGATGCAAGAGCTGAGAAAGGAACTGATGGACATCAACCAGAAAATCGCAGAAAGACAACGCACTGTTGACGAGACAAACAACGAGATTGCCTTGACTAAGCAGCGACTGACGGCCTTACAGTCAGAACATCGACGCGCTGAAGAGAGCTGGGGCGACGACATAGATAAGGAGGCTGCATACCTTAAAGCAAATATGAACATCACCTACCAAAAGATGCTGATGGAAACAATAGAGCCTCTGAAGCCTACACTCAGTGAAAAGCAAAAGGAAATCCTTCAGGAGTCCGGTTTCGTTGAGTTGACAGAAAACTCGAAGGATGTCATCAACTGTGCCCTGCTACTTGCCTTGCGATATGTCAAAGCCGCTACGGATTATGCCGTGTCTCATGGTGGCGGAGGTGGTGGAAATCTGACTGGCTGGGGACGCGACAAGGACGATGATGACGAAAGATGGTGGATGAAATGTATTGCTCAGTCGGCAGCCATGATGAAACCATCGGGAAGAAAAATCAAACGAGGGCGATAATATCGGTAATACAAGTAATATGAATAATATCAGTAACATTAGTAATAACAAAACAAGTAAACAATGAAAAAAGTAATGATGATCTCAATGCTTGCGCTCTCAATGACTGCAAGCGCAAAAGGATGGCCTGTTGACACACTTCACCAGGCTTCAGTTGACAACCCGTTTTTACAACGTCTGGCACCGACGCTGACAACCGACTATGTCCAAGTCGGCAAGATTAGCCAGCACTGGTTCTTCGGAATCCAAGGTGGCGCATCTGCATTCATCGGCAAACCACTGGGATGTGGTGACTTCTTCGACAGGACTACACCTTCATTCAATGCCTACCTTGGCAAGTGGTTCACACCAAATGTTGGGGCAAGGGTGGCCTTTCAGGGATTGAAGTACAAGAACAGCGACTTGGCAAAAATGAGTTATCAGCTGGCACATGCGGATCTTATGTATAATATCGCCAACCTGTTCCGTCGTCCCTCAGAGAGTATGCCAAAATGGGATTTTGCCCCATACATCGGAGCTGGCCTGGCTCACGGTTCTAACGTGATGTCACCAGATGGCAGTAAGCTGCGAAACTTGCAGTTTGCGCTAACCTATGGCATCCATTCACGTTACCATGTCAGCCAAAGGTTCTTCCTATCTGGAGAACTTGGAGGATTTTCCACGTTCCGTGATTTCGATGGGAACGGTGACCGGGGCAAGTTGGGAGACAACATGCTCTCCCTTTCGTTGGGTATCGGTGTGAACTTAGGAAACCCAAGATGGAAACATGCCATCGACGCTGTGCCATACATTAATCAGAATGACTATCTTATTTCATACAGCAGACAACTGGAACAAGACAATCAGATGCTCCGCAATCAACATAACATCGACCAAAAGACGCTTGATGAGCTGAAGAAGATACTGGAAATAGAGGGCCTTTTGGATAAATATGGTTACTTGTTTGATGACCGTGGCAATGGGAAAAACAACTACAGAGGATTGCTATCACTTCGTTCACGCTTGAAAAGCATGAACTCCTTTTCCATACCCCAGGCTTTGGAAACACAGCCTAATATTCTGAACATCCCTATCTACTTCTTCTTCCAATTAGGCAAAGCGGAATTAACGGATGAATCCCAGCTTATCAATCTCGATGAACTTGCAAAAGTTGCTATTGAGCATAACTTGAAGGTACACATCGCCGGAGCTGCTGACAGTGCAACTGGCTCAGAAAACGGCAATTCTTCACTAAGCAAGGAACGAACAAGGTTCATCGCCAAAGAACTGAAGAAACGAGGCGTACCGACAGACAGGATGAAAGGCATTTCTCTTGGCGGTATAAGCGACTTCACAAATCCCAAAGATAACAGATACAGTAAGGTTTCACTCTACCTGGAGATTGATGAGGAAAAACTAAATGACTGACGATAATTCTATGACGGACTATAGGGTAATCATAGCTGGCAGCCGCTCCTTCAATGACTATGCTCTGTTGAGGGAGCACTGCCTTTCCATCTTACAGGAAAAGATGAAGACACACAGGGTCATCATCGTTTCCGGCCATGCCCGTGGCGCAGATTCTCTTGGGGAAAGATTTGCGAATGAGTTCAGGCTTCCCTTTGAACTGCATCCCGCCAAATGGCGGTTACTTGGCAAGGCTGCAGGTATGGTAAGGAATGCAGAGATGGCAAAGTGTTCCGACGCGCTAATTGCATTTTGGGACGGAAAGAGCCGTGGCACGGGGCATATGATAAAATTTGCCAGACGCAATGGGCTGGATATATCCATCCTTGATTATACACGAATCAAGGCAGGCAATATAACCATAGCATCCCCCTTACCATCGAAGCCTGTCGTACAGTCGTTGGATGACATAAAGCAGAAGATGAGCAATACATCATTCAAACGATAACAATATATTTACGAGTAATATGGATAATATGAGTAACATCAAGAATACAACTGATCTTTTTCTACGGAAGATACAAACAGTTTCCATCGATGGCCGTGGTATAACAGGTCTGTCGTCAGGCATTGAAGAGCTGGACAAAATAACGCATGGCTTTCAAGAGGGGGACTTGATTACCGTTGCCGGACGACCGGCAATAGGAAAATCCTCACTTGCACTGTCTATGGTAAAAAGAATAGCCATCGACCACCGAATGCCTGTCATATACATATCACCCAGCATGACTGGAGAAAAGATTGTCCAGCGCCTTCTCTCGATTGTTTGTAAGATTCCACTTGAACACATCGTCAGCGGAATGCTTTCGGTGGAAGAATGGGAAAACCTTGAACGAGGCTCAGCAGCACTTCGGGACTCTCCTATATATATCTTTGACACACCAGGCATCAGCATAGACAAGCTGGAAGAACAAGTACACATGTTCTGCAAGCAAAATAAGGCGAAAGCCGTTTTTATTGATTACCTGCAACTCATCCAATCAAAGGGTAATCCAAACTGGACCAGGAACGATGAAGTCACGGATGTTGTCTGCCGTCTTAAATCTCTGGCCATGACACTGAATGTGCCTTTTATCATTCTCTCTCAGACAAACAGACCCGAACACAAAGAGAATACTGATTTCATCTACACTCCCAAACTCTCAGACCTACGCGATTCTGGAACAATAGAAGATGTGTCGGATATGGTCATGTTTATACATCGTCCCGAATATTATCAAGTCTATCAGGATGAATATGGAAACGACCTGCGTGGTATAACAGAACTCTACATTGAGAAGAATCTCACTGGACATCGGCATAGAATAAGACTGAAAAGCAATTATGATATCGCCTCTTTTGAGTCTGTCCAAACCCAACACCTTTCTTTCGATTCTGGTCAAGCATCGCCGTTCGGCATATTCTGATAGTAGCTTTATTGCAGAGTATAGCTGTCGTTAAGATGACTGGGCTTTCGACACAATTATTACAAAAGCATGACCATTAGAGGCCATGCTTTTTGTCATCTATGCACATAAGAGCGTGATATAGAGGTGTCCTGTACGTGGTTTGTCATTTTCTCTTCTGTTCCAGAAACGTCCTTTGCCATCGCTGAAACTGTGGACTGCTCCTGACGTGCAACTGAAAATCTTTCGACGACTTGCGGAGTTCGTTTCTTTGCGCTGGCGTTAACCACTCTGCTGAGCTTGGCTGCTTCGCTGATGGTGAGACAGCCGATTTCTGATGCGATTCCATATTTTCTTAAATCTTGATCTGTGATACCTGCTTCTCTAAGTTTGTTCTTGTAGTCGTTATCAATCCTGATGTCTGTCAGCTTACCGAAACTTCCGTGTCCGAAAGTCGTTATCATCACCACATTGCCACCTTTGCTGGAAATGTAGTCTCGCATATCCCTGAGTTCTGCACCAGAGGTAATGAAATCATCCAGGATGATGTAACTGGCACCCTTTGTGACATTCCCTTCAAATCGCATCCTACGGCTAAGACGCGCAACGTCTGAAGCATCTGTATGAGAGACATTAGTTATTGCAATAATGTCATCCTCTACCGTCATACCTGCAGCTGAGAATTTTGCTGCAAATGCAGCTGGTATCATATTGATGCCAGTCCCATTTTGACGATGGATATATGCGACGTGGGCTTCAGGGAAACGTGTGGCGACATCAATCACTTTTTCGTCCTTTACGAGATCATCAACGAGCCTGATGGCAGCATCGAAATCACCTTGCTTGGCTGCAAGGAAGTCCGGGTGATGCCTTGCCACACTGGAAGATGTATGGTTAACGACAGCAGGAAAGCTATCCCCCCATGCCTTTCCTTGTGGCATGGAGTCCTTTTGCTGAAGCATGTAAAGGGCTGTTCCCATATCCACACTGACAGGTGTCTTTCCGAAATACATCTCTGCATCATCGGCATGGAACGTGAACAGCACCTCCATATGATTATCCTTGACCGTGATACCGTCAACGGTGAAATCGAGGCGGGTCAACCCCGCGTGCTGCCAGCTGTTCCTGCTGCTCTGACTTCACATCTTCTTGTTTAGGCTTTTCCGCTTCCGTAGTCGCCTGTCCGCTTGGCTTAGATGCCTGATGAGTCGGAGCATAGGTTTTGTTCTGTTCACGGATGTCGGAAAAGTCGGCATTAACGCCATCACGCTCAATCCGCATATTAACCGCATCGACACGCTGGCCTATGAATGATGCAGAACGCTTTACATCCAAAAGAGTTGTCTTTATATACGAGGGGTCTTCTTTTAGATTCGAGAGCCATCCCTTCAGATAGGCCGCACTGTCTGACTTTACATGCTTCGTCATCCCGTACTGCGATGACACCAAGGCAGCTGTAAGTTCAGCCACAAGTTCCTCACGGGCATATTCTGCACTGCCGAAACTTTGTCCTGGCTTCAGACGGTTGAGACGGCTCTCCGAACCTGTACTGTGACTCATCTCATGCAAAAGATTGGAATAAAACGATTCTCCATCTATGAACTGTTGCTTCTCAGGAACAACAATCATGTCTTTGCTGATGCTGTAATAGGCATTGTCACCATGAGTTGGTTTGATAGGACAAACCCACAAGTCCTTCTCTATCATTGCATCAATAGCCGGGAAACTCTCCATCTCCTTATCAGATGTTTCCCGTTCACCTTTTGACTCATTGAGGAACTTTTCGTACATTTCGGGACGCGCCTCCCTCATGTTCGTCTGGTCAAGGTTGAAGACATTGTAAACCTGAAGCTTTGGATAAACATTGTATTTCGCACGTTCCTCCTCACTCATCTGCTTATAATCCTCGTACTTGATACGCTCTTTAGTCTCTGCATTGACCACCGTGAAGGTCGTCAACATGACAGGCGTACTCTTCTCGCCTTTGTTGACCGATACCATCGGAAGCTTTTCACCTTTCTCGTCAAGTGCTGGTGTCCGTCCACCTTCCTTGTCCTTGACATAGTTCAGTCCCATGATACGGTCAAAGGTAGCATAACGGGATGTCTGCCATCCGTTCTTTTCCTGCATGAGCATCAAAATGATGCTGTTCATGCCATTATACTGACGGCCACTGAGGTTGCGCGGCAATTGGGCTGCCTGAGGGGAGAACCAGGGCTTTTTCCAGTCACCTTGCAGATTGGTAATCTTCTCAATCATCAGCTCGGCGAACTTGTCCATTGCCTTGTCCTCAGCACTTCTCCCATCAGCATTTGTGGTATAGTTCTTCTTAGCCATAGTTTCAATATTACTTGTTCTGGTATTCTTCTTTGATGAATTCCTTCATGTCACTAACACGGCAGGACAGCCGAACTTGTTTGTCATACGAAGCAAGCTGTAGTTCACCGTCAATGCTCACCCTGCACCTGGGCTGCATCCATTCCGGCTTGATGGTCTCAATACCAGCACCCTTTTCAGGAAAACGAAGGAAGCGAACCCACGTGCTGACAAAATTATCACCTACCTTCTCAGATGAGTATGCCGAAAACAGAAGATATGGATTGCCATTGCGGTCACTCTTTTCCTCATAGATATTATCGTTCTTCAGACGACCTCTAAAATGAAGTTCACCTGTGATGCCATCCTCGTCTGGCACATTTTTGACTGAAACCTTGTTTGCCGTAAGATAGAATGCCAGGTCTTCCCCTTTTTTCCTAATGTCGAGTGTTCCCTGCACCGTGACCCTCTGCTTCTCTGCGAGAAGGGAAAGGTCACTTTTCTTTCCTCCCTGGAAAGTTACGAGAACATCCAGATCTCTTCCTTTGCCTTTGGCATCCGGGAGTTTTACGTTCACTACAAAAGACAAATAAGGCTTTTCGTTTTTGTCTGTTCGTGTGGTGGCACTTCTCTTGATAGTGCCAGTCATGTTAACATCTGCTCTAATCATTGTACTAATGCTTTTAATGAATAATTATTTTCTTTGTAAATTCTGTTCCTGGGACTGCTGCTGTGTAACGATCTGCTCGTAGTTCTGCGACGCTTGTTGGGAGAAAGTAATGGCACTGACCATAGCACCGATGCGTTGACGTTTTGTGGCATCATCCACGTCACTTCCAAGCACCTGTGACAAACGTGACTGTTCTGCGGAAGTCAGTTCATGGACATACTGTTTCTTGCCGTCATCAGTAGTGAGGACGGCAGTACCGCTGTCCTTAATGGTCAACATAGCGGATTTCAGATTAGGCGTAAATCCGCTGATATCGATCCTCCGGTTGACCAAGGCATCCGTTACAGTTTCCATTTTCTCTTCTTTGCTTTTGTTCTCCATCTGCATACTGAGAAGAAGCATCGTCATGAACATTTTCATAATGGAATCCAAAAGGCCACCACCCTCACCTTGTCCGCTAAGAGCCAAGGCTGAATCATCGGAAGACATCAGCATGGTCAGCCAGTCATTGGGAGTGACCTGCTGCTGTTGCGTAGCAGTTGGCGGAGTCAGTGTTCCACCTGCCTGGTATTGTGCCAACAGATCTTTGCCATTATACTGAGCCTGTTTCTGAAGATTCCCTTTCTGGTTGATTTCTGCAAGGTAGGCAGCAGGATTGACCCATTGCTGCTTTCCTTCAGAGGAGATATTGATGACACCAAAATGCAGATGTTCACCTGTCGTGCGAGTGCCTGTGTTTCCTGACACACCCAGTTTCTGCCCGGCCTGTACGGTATCGCCTTTCTTGACATCAATTTGAGAAAGGTGCATATACTGTACTTGTGTCTTACTGCCATCTGGGCGAGCATATTCCACAGTTACCGTCTTGCCACCACCTGTATTGGTGTTATGGTTGACGGCCACTACTGTTCCGTTGTTCTCCGTCGCAAGGACTGCATCACCATTGGTTTTGATATCGATTCCATGATGAACTTGTGTCCTGCTTCGATCCATCGGGTCTTTTCGTGGCCCATAAGGAGAAGTTATGAGCATAAAGGATTCTCGCTTAACTGGCATGCTGTATTCACCTTGCGGCAAATCCATTCCTGTTGACTTCAGCTCGCTATTACTGGATGGACTGGTAGATGCACCTGCCTTCAATGGATTGGAGGCAGTGCCGAATTGCCGTCCTTCCCTTTTCATCTGCTCCATAACCATCTGGTCATACTTCTGGAGGTTGCTGCCCTCGATAACACCAACGATGGTCGAGACATAATTGGAGGCAGTGGCATAGCCTCCCTTTTTAATGCCAGCTGCCCATCCCCTGTAATCATCAGGAGATAGGTTCCCGACATATTTTTGGTAACGTGAAGCCATGAGGACTTTGGAATGGTCCTCATAGCTTTGTCCCACATTGTCATACTTCTTGAACTTCTCGTTTGGCTTATCATCATTTGCAAGGACGTATGCACCGTTGAACTCGCCCTTCACGCCAAAATGATTATTGGCTGTCCGGGCAAGGGTGCTCTTGCCGTTAGCAGACTCAATGATGCCTTGCGCAAGGGTCACAGAAGCAGGTATGCCGTACCTGCGCATTTGTTCCATGGCGTACTCCGCATACTGGTCTATGTATTGCTGTCTTGAATTGTTTGCCATAATGTTTCATTATCTGTGAACACCTCGATGCTGTTCCTCCTCCTGTTTTTTAGCAGGAGCAACAACTTCTTTCACTTCTTGCTTGTTTTCCTGAGAAGATTCTTCAGAGTTTCTTTTTGCCGTGGCACGGGGATTCTCCAACTGGTCACAGATGGCCACTCGCTCACCGGCACGGATAAGCTTTGGCAAATAGGTATCAAGAGCATGATAAGGGAATCCTGCCATCTCCACAGGTTTGCCATCCGGCCCTTTTGTCTTGCTGCTTTTAGTAAGGGTAATGCCAAGAACCTGGGATGCTTTTCTTGCATCCTGTTGATAGGTCTCATAGAAATCACCGACACGGAACAGCAAAAGAGCATCTGGATGTTTGCTCTTCAGATCCAGGAACTGTTTCATCATGGGCGAAAGGGCAACGGCAGCTACTGCCTTGGTTTCTGCTTTGGTCGCATCCTCCTTGGCTTTCTCTTCCTGTCGTTCTTTCTCTTTCTGCTCAGGCGAATTACGGCGTTTCTCTTCTTGCTGATTGTTCCTACGTTCCTGCTCCTCATGAAGTTTTGTGCCATCAACTTCTGGAGCAACCCTTTCTTTCGTTTCTTCGAGCTTTCTGGCAAGGACATCAGAATAAAGGGCTGCTGCCAAATGCTTTTTGTAGTCCTGTTTGTCATCTGCCAGCCACAAGCGTTGCCACTGTTCCTGATTGACATATCGAGGTTTCTGCTTCTCATCGCCGATTGTGGCGACAAGGAGAATCTTTGAATCTTTTGTCTTGAAAGCATTGACCTTGGAGATAAGGTCTAACGCCTCCTGACTGGCATCACTCTTGAAGATGTTGACTGGAGGAACCTGGTTCTTACTGAACAAGGAATAGTATTTCTGAGCCATCTGTGTACGGAACTCCTGCACATGGGCATCGTCATGGTCGTTCTTGATGACATCGAAATAAAGGCTGACATCTTCCTTGGATGGATGAACAGAAAGAACGGGCATGTTTTCAGCCTTCATGGCCAGCGTCCACTTGCCTTCGTCGTCTTTGAGCATGGTGACAGCTGAGAATTGTTCCGGCACATGCGCAATCGGGAACTGTGCTGCCCACTGCTGCTGACGTTCATTAGAAGGCTTCTCAATGAGCTGTATCTTCTCGCCATTCTCCGCTTTCTTCATCATGCCGACGGTACGGTTAACTTCATGGAGGACATCCTCGGCAAGCTGAGGATCTGCCTTCATCTGCTCAATGATAGCAGGAAGTGACTTCATGGTTTCAGGACGCAACTTAGCAGGCATACCGAAATCCAACATCTTGACAGCAGATGCAAGTTCTTCAACAAGGGTTTCTTTTTGACTTGCACCGCTGTCACGGTTGAGTCGCCCGCTAACTCCAGTGGCATGGGCAACCTGACGCGCCACCTCCTGCACATAGTCAGCGTATGAAGGGAAGCCTTTCTGGGCAGGGATATATACGGTATCACGCTGACCATCATAATGGGCTATGCCTGTAGCATCCTTACGGATGGGCACAAGGTTGTCGCGCATGTTCAGGATGAACTGGTTTACGCTGATACGCTTGGCCTTATCATCCTTGTCCATATAAGAGGCATCCTGGGCTTCAGCAGTTCCTCCATATAGTTGAACCTGCTTTTCATAGTCCTCCTTATGGACGTTGGGCATCGTCGTCTGGTCTATGTTAAACAAGACATAGACATCCTCCCTCGGATTCGGCTTGTAACGAGCTTGGTCAGACTCTGGAAGTGCCTTGAAAGCCTCACGGGTGATTTTGTCTTCAGGATTATCCTTGTTGACATATTCACTGTTGTTTGTCCATAAGAACGGAACTCCCTTTTCGCCCTTTCGGACGGCTTCACCACGGTTCTTTGTGTCATTGAACAGCACATAGCTGTTCGTCTTAAAACCGCCCATATCGCTGTGAATAGCCATAATGAGAGCATTTACAGGATTAACACGAAGTCCTTTGTCAAAGAACCGCGGAGTTTGCTTCTTGGTGCCGTTCAAAAGGACACCGTTTTGCTGGCTGGCACGTTCGAGTGCCGTCACTAAAAACGCCGCTTGGCGTTCTGCGCCAGTCTTTTTCTGAATTGTTTCTTCTGCCATAATTATCGTATCATTTAATGGTTAGAAATTAATTATATACTTGTCTCTATCGAATTCCCTTGACTTGTTCACGCTCCTGGTTCTGCTCATAATGCCTTGCCACTTCCTGCGATGGCTGTTCAGTAATCTGTATTCGTTGCATCTGATCAGTCTTGGCAAGGATGTGATTCGCAAGGGTGTTCAACGGAATGGCTCCAGACTGATAGGCATCTGCCAATGTCGGAGGCATAGTGACTATACGGGGAACATGGTCTATATCGACAATGAGCACATTGCCCTCGACATGGGGATTGCTGATTCTTGGATTCAGTTCCTCATTTGGATATTGCTTATACCGCACTGGCTGAGTGAGTCCATTTTCCTGCCTGTATTCGGCCAAAGACTCCTGACCGACCTTATTAATGAGGTTGGCACCACCATATAGCATCATAGGGATCTTCAGCAATGGGTTCTTGATAAATGAACCGCCAATCAAAGCCGCCAACGGCATCATCGTACTTTTGTTCAGGCCGATGGATTTGGTACGTCCCGTAAAGACACCCAGCAGCATATCCGGCAGATTGGCAAGGGTGACTCCAAGATACCTGAACGTATCACCTGCCCCAGAGAGACCAAAGGCATCCAGAAGGTTGTTCCACCCTCCGAATTTGCCCAGCATATTATCATTGGGGGCAGAGCTTGTATCAGCTGTATTACTTTGAACGGCCTCTGTGTTATGGGAAGACTGCTCTTCCGGAACGCTCTGAGTCACCTTTGGTGATGCTATACTCGTCTCTTCGGCTTCTGTTATGACTGAAGCTTTAGCTTGTTCTTCCTTACGGGCTTCTTTTCGAGAGACCTGCTCCTTTTTCAGTGCCTTTACATAGGCTTCATATTGCATGGCACGTAAAGTTGCATCAGTAACGGACATGTCATTTCCATCACCATGGGACTTAACAGTTCTGGAACCATTGTTGACAGCTGTATTGACTTTCTTACGATAGATATCCGCATTGGATTGTGCCCATTGTACTGCAACGCCCAGTTGCTTGTCAGTTGCGTCAGCTATGCGTTCAAATCCCATCTGGGTGAGCATCCATCGTGGAATTGTGACCTTCTTCTTATTTGCTGCTGCCACCTCTTTTCTGGCAATATCTTTTTGCTTTTCAAGATATTTTGATTCTTGCCCTGGGGCAAGACGTGAACCTCCCTCTACACCGAGATCTAATATGGCCTGTCCTATGAAACCACCAAAACCGCCTGTACTTGCTGCATTGGCAGCCCAAGAAAGGATATTACCTGTAATCTCTGAAGCCAATGATGGATTGTATTGTCGTTCTGCTTCTTTATTGATGTGGTCTTGTAAAGAAGATGTCCTGGCACGTTGGGGAAGATAGAAGATGGTGCCTTCTGCTGCCTTGCGAAGAATATATTCAACTGTAGATTTGGGCATCTGCTGATGGACAAGATGGTCTATCATCTTTTTCTCCAGTACAGCATCAACAGCAATGCCTTTTTTCTTCAGTTCAGCCTTTACCATGTCAATATAGTCTTCCACCGTTTTGGTGTTCCACTCTCCTGTGTAAAGGATGGTACTGTTATAGGCATCCAACGAAGCCATGCCGCCATCAGGACCTGCAGCACCAGCCATCATAGCACCCCATGACCTGCTGTGGCGTTCATACTCGTCAGCCTGTTTGCGCTGAAGGTCATCACGGACTTTGTCCATGATGGGAACGACTGTGGAAGTAAATATGTCTTTATTATCTGCCATAATAGCTATACTACTGTCTGTTGATATTGGTTAATGACTTGCTCCCTGGTCTGTGCGAGTGCCGCATGAAGAACTTCCATCTGCTTGGGAAAGAACTCTTCCAGCCACTCATCCTTTTGGATGTCATCGTGGATGAATTTGATGGCCAGTGCCCTGCTAATCTCTATGGCCCGTTCTCCTTTCTTACGTCCGTTGAACCAGGCTTTCGTCCACCATACGATGCCGTCCCTGTCGGGATAGACACTGACCGTCCTTTGAATATCGAAACTCTGGATGTCAATCTCAAAGTCAGCCAAAGGGTCTAAGACTCCCTGACTCTCTACAGCCCTGTCAGCAGCTTTTTTTTTTCGATTTCACTCATGGAAGACAGGAACACGCTGTGCATCAAGGCAAGGTAATTCAGGAAGTCCGTAATCAGAATGGTCTGCACTCTCTCGATGATAGAGAAACTGCGATGACCAAGGCCAAGGGGATTGAGCATGGAAGGAGTATGCTCATAGTATGCTCCATTCCTTGCACCCTCTGCAATGACATTACGCAAGCCCTGCTCCGTCTGGGTTGGAACATGATAGTTTCCGCTAAGCAGGTCGGTCATATAACTGCCGAAGTAACGCATCATCAGCTGGTCTATCTCTGTCTGTTGAGCGTCATAAGGGGTATGAACATCAAAATCCAAGGTGGCAATCTCAGGATTAGTCCCGGACATATCCTTCTGGCTGTTCACAATAAGATTGTCCCTAATCATGGTCAGGAACTCCAGTGGGTCTGTCTCTTCACCGTTGAAGCGCACCTCGACATGCAGGAGCCCGTCACATCGAGCCACGTTATCACCAGCCTTGACATTCTTACCGAAATTGCAGACTGCTTCGCTGATATGACTGTAGATAACATCATAGCAGCTTCGCTTACCATCCGCATAGTTGGGATAATTGACCGTCAGGCTAAACCCATTCTGAGTATCACTGGATATGCCAGATACGACACCCGTAGCCAAGGCTTTCAGCCAAGTACCACGGCGTACCCTGAAATCCATACCATGAGAGAAACTTTCTTCTCCAGTCTTCTCATTAACATGTTTGCCATAGTTTCTGGCCACTTCAATGGGTGTATTCTCGTCTGCCTCAAAAGGCATGGCATAGCCACTTGGAGAATAGAGATTCATTGTATGCTGTATATTCATAATGTTGAAAATGAACTTTTAGTCGGTAACAATCAGGACTGGTCTTCTTGGGGGAAGAATACGACGGTCATAAATGGGGTCAGGCCGCCAACGAGGATCACTCAGGTCTGGGATGTCGATGATAAGACGACCATAGTCATCACCTCCGACAAAGCGATGGAAACCGCCAGAACCACTTCCTCCGTCTGCCAATGTACTACCAGAAAGTCCTTCCTGATAATCGAAGAACTTGGGCAATGCAATGGTCATACAAAGCATGGTGACACAACCACCACCCCACATCAGAAGACGCTTTCGGATGTTCTGTTCGTTGTTGGCAATGGCATAGTAGATGACAAACGCCCCTACAATACCGATGATACAGGACAGGACATAGCCGAATGCCTGAACATAAGATGTATAACTGAAAACGGCATCCCCAGCCGTTGAGATTCCATCTGTGATAGCATCCGCATAGATAGGACTTGCCAGGAACACAGATGACATGAGCATGAATATCTTTTTCATAATGCGATGTATTTATGTTATTACTGATATTATTCGTATTACCTGCGCATTCCGTGCTGTTGCTCCTGGGACTGTTGCTGGGTATTCTCTTGGGCTACAGCCGGAGCCTGTTGACGGGAATTGCCGCTAATCATCATCATGGCGAGCAAAGCACCGCCTATCTTACCAAGCAATCCTGACCGACCAAACATCAGGTAGCCGGCAGCTATGAGTCCACCGATGCCAAGTCCTGATATTTTTCCGTTAGTAAGGTTGCTAAAGAAATTGGAAAACATATTCAAGCCACCTCCTAAGAGATTGCCTAATGATGAACCAATCCCTTGTAGCGTGTTTCCCAAAGAACCGAGAACGCTCTTTGTTTCCGAGACCGTTTCCTGCAAGCCATCAACGACATTGCTGGCAGTGTCTTTGACTTGTTCGACAGTGTTCTCCCCCGTAAAGCCATTGACGGCATCATGGGCGAAGTCACCACTCTGGTCAACAGCACCTCTTACCGTTTTGCCGACAGCGGTTCCAAGGCTTTCCTCTGGATGATCCAACATCCGCCATCCGGCAAAGGTCGCAACACCTGTTGCTGCAGTTGCCTTCGGGTTCCTTGCGGCAACAGTCAGAGCCTTGCCGCCAGCACCAAGCACGGTACTTCCACCATGCCATAATGTCGATGTGGCCTTACTACCTGCCCGCCACACCTTGGGCAGTATTCTTGTTGCTAATGATAACCATCCCATAGTCGTATTTTTATCTTCTTGGTTTAACACTTCTTCCATTGACTCGCCACATACCCAGGCATTCTTCAACAATGCCAGCCTTGCCTTCCCTATGAGGCAAAGACCTTTGCTCGATGCCATACCATACCTGGGCCATCGTGGTACATCTTACCAGCTTCGTAAGCATGGCAAGCTTTCTGTTCATCTGCTGCAATTGTGGACGGATGGAGAAAACCAGCTCTATTCGCTGTTTCTCTGTCATCTTCGTATCAATGCACACCTGTCTTATGGTGTTCACGATACCAATGCTTTGGTTGATGATATCCACGTAGATGTCATTCCTATGATTATGGAGGGCTACAGCAATGGCATTGACAGGTGTATCACCAATCTGGTGGGACAATCGCCCCATGTTCTCTGTCAGGTGGTTGATCTCATAGTAGAAGCCATAGACTTGTGCAGCGTATGAGATAATACCTCTGAAAGTGCTTATATATCGGTCGAACTGCTCCTGATAATTCTTTGTCGCCTCGACCTCTTGTTTGAGCCACACATGACCTTCCGTTTCCACGGCCATCACTTCCAGTTGAGAGTTGTACTGGGACTTGGCTTTATGGGTGTACTCCAGGATCATGGCTGTCAGCGTCGGGTCTATCTGTGCATAAGACAGACTCGGCATCATCCATAGGAAGGACAGAACCAGTATAATATGTTTTATCTTTCCATTCATCTTAATGTCCATATTGTGCCACCTCACGGGCATAACGCCGCCAGTGAGACAGAGATTGCCGGGCAATGCCGCCCTTATCACGGTCTATCATTCCTGCCGTTACACGATTCCAGACATCTGCCATCCTGTAATGACGGATGCTGATGTAGAGCAATTGAAGCTTATGGGAAAATGACGAGAGCTTATCCTCCAGTTCCCAGAGGGTCTTGGAGCGCTCAGAGCCGGTAAGCATATTCTGCTCGCCACCCTTGGCAACCGCATTCTTCAGCAGTGTGAAGACGCTGACCATTTCCGTGACTGTTTCCATATACAGGTTATTCATATCAAGCGTAGCCACTATACCTTGGGGATTGTTCGTTGCCGCCTGACGTAGCTTGTTCAACGTAAGCAGGATGCGAACACCATCATCATAGATATGGGTGGCTGCCTTGATGGCAGAGGCATATCCATTGGCCATCTTCAGATAGGAATTGTATTGACGTTCCCATTCGGCCATCTTCGTGAACTCTCCAGCCATCGCATTCTGCATGACAGCCGTCTCTCGTTCTGCCTTGGTTTCTGACTTCACGGTATTGTTGATGAGTGCATTGCCTGTAGCCAATATGGTATATTCCCCAGGATTAGCGGTTACTATCTGGCTATAGCCACGTTGACAGCTTACTACCCAAAGGATGAGTGCCATCAATGAGACAACCATCCACTGCTTGACAGAGGCGTTATTCCATGACGGTATCATGTTGGGCTTGTCGCTCTTCTTGAAGAGCCTATCGTATATTCGTAAACTCATGGATGTTGTGTTTTTTCTTGTTATACTCTACTCGTTCACGTATCATGGTTATCAAGTCGCTATCACCCAGAACACCTATAATGTCCAGACGTGGACAGGTCTTGTCACCACTGTAGATGCTGACAGTCTTCAGGCCGAAGAGCATCTGTAGGAAACTGCGCTGCTCACTATAGTCCACGACACGATAAAGTTCAATGAAATCACGTTGTAATGACAGAATGCCATATTCATATTGAAGCTGTTCCTCTGTGATGATATAGGATATGCGCAACAGATAGACACAT
The DNA here is from genome assembly GCA_947167515.1 of uncultured Prevotellaceae bacterium. GTDB lineage: Bacteria > Bacteroidota > Bacteroidia > Bacteroidales > Bacteroidaceae > Minthosoma. The sequence goes on from CAMVIM010000045.1 coordinate 22,189, forward strand.
TTGCACAAGAGGTTGATGAACAATAAGCCGAATGCTGCCATCATAAACGGGAAGATACTTTTCGGCAACAAGCCGTCATAGCCAGCCAATAAAAGGATCAGCACCGCACAGACGATGCCGCCGATGTTTCCTGCCACAAACTGTAATCCGTGTGGACGTATCTTTATGTTTGGAAATGCCTGGCTCATACTACCTCTTGATAAAGTGAACACGTTTCTTTTCCTCACTCTCATTGACCTCAATCTCACCATCGGCATCGAGGTCAATGCCAGAAGCGACACTGCGAGTCTCTTCTTCTTCAGTTGCTTTCAGACTATCTTCCCTCTCCAAGAGGACTTGATCATTCCAGTCCTTTCCCCGCTCTGGAACCTCACGGACAAATGGGATTACCTTCCGTGAGTCTATACCAAGGAAATCCCTGACGGAATCTTTGTATTCCTTATAGAGCTTTCTTGTCAAATCCTCCTGTTCTCTGATGTCGCCCTCATAGCACAGATGACTCTGACGCATGGACATGGACTCTTCCCATGCAGACTCGTATTTGGCATACTTGTCCTGTAAAGGCTTCGGCAATGTATCAATATCGCCTTTGGCAAAATCCTGAGATAAGGGAATAGAATCGAGATATGGCTTGCGCTCTGGCGTTACGACAACGGAAGAGAGGGCTATGCGATGTATCTCACCCTTTAGGTTTTCCGTGAACTGACGACCTGCGAGGTCATTGTCAAAACAGATATGGTGTCTGGCTGACGGTGTGACTGCCAGCATACGCTGCATCTGCCCGACGGTGGGATTGCCGCCAGTAGAGACAAACACGGCTTTTTCCAACGAGGGATTGTCTTTCACATGAAGCTGATAGTATGACATGGCATCGTAACCGGATTCAAACCAATATACATCAGTAGCGTCCGACAAGTCCTGCTTGCCAAGAGCAGCTATCCACAACCCTTCGGAGCTGTTACTTCCCAATGCCTTGCCCTTGTAGCCGGAACTGCCGTCAAGACGGGGATAGCCTCGTTCTTCCAAACCGACAACATTAGTATTACCAGGTACATACAACGGGAAGGAAAGGTTTGTATGGCTCTTGCCACCATCCAACGACTCTTTTGTTGTAAGAATGAAATGAGCACCAAAGGCTTTCTGTGTGTCAAGGCTAATGCCTCTGGTGACGAAGAACGGATAGAACTTCTTGATGCCCTCGAAGTCGTACTTACGGAAGGCATGGATAGTATAGTTGTTGAGGTCAAAAGGTTTTTGTTCCTTACGTGGCTCAATAATCCTGCCTTGCCTTTCTTCGCTTGGAATGTTAAGGATATTACGGCACACCTCGTTAACCAGATGGTCTGGGTTGGAAGAGACGACATGTTCTTTGAACATACTGGGGAAGCTCTTGATAAGGCTGATGACATTGTAGGACTTCTGTTCAGGTGGACGGAAACAAGTATTGCCGTTCTGGGTGACAATGAACTTGTCGCCGTGAATACGGCATCCATCACTGCCAATACGGACAAAAGAAGGATAACGCATTCCGTCACGTCGGTTCAAGGTGTAACCGGCGTGAAGAAGGACTTCCTGAATGTTGATGCGGTCAAGATAGTCCTGATAGGAAAGGTCATTCACACTCATGATATTCTATTGCTTGTAGTTTTTCTTTCTTCCGAAATCAGCGGGAATCTCGCCCCATTCACGGGTATGCCACGTCTCTACCCTATTAGGATAGGAGTTGGACTGCAACCACTTCTCTGCTCTTTGGACAATCTGATGAAGCTTTGCTGTTTGCTCATTACGCTCCAGCGTCGTGCCACATCGTTTGGCTCTGACCCATGCTCGTGCAGTATAGCTGTCAGAATAGACAGGAAGATTCACTCCCTTCTTCTTCAGCAATGCCAGACCATGAACAATAGCAAGGAACTCGCCGATATTATTGGTGCCATAGACTGGACCGAAACGGAAAATCTCCTTTCCCGAAGGAATATGCACACCTCGGTATTCCATCCAGCCAGGATTGCCGCTACAAGCAGCATCCACACAGAGGGCTTCTACAGTTCTTCCGTCAACCATTCCCAACAACTTACTTTATATTATCTGCCAATGCCATGCCC
>CAMVIM010000046.1 GCA_947167515.1 uncultured Prevotellaceae bacterium
CTTCACTGTAATCATTATAATTATAGTCTTCTGTCCGACCGGCCAGGCTTCCTGCGATTCTATCGTCTTTATTGTTTATCTTTTAGGAATCGACTTCTGCTTGTGCGTCCCTTTACCCTTGAAGCGCCGAATAAGGCGTAGGAGGGACGCGCTGCTTGTCTTGTATGCTTGTTCGCAGTCTGTCAAAGATCTCGTTTAGCTTTTCGGGAAGTGAGCATAAAAATGCATCCGAGGAATATACCTCGGTTGCTTCCCGAAAGCGAATGCAAAGGTACGGACTTTCTCGATACTGACAAAACTTTTCGCAATGTTTTTTCAAAAAAAGTGAATTTATTTTCAATTTATAGCTGCCAAACATCGTTAACCACTGTTTTTTTTGTTAAAAGAAAAAAAAGCCGTACCTTCGCACTCGATTATGAAACAAGAAGAAAAATCGCCTGTATATGGCCGCGATGTGATGGAACTGGTCACGGTGGCTGTGGAATATTGTGCTTTCCTGGAACAAACAGAAGGAAAAGCACGTTTGGATTTTGTTGATACGATGATGAAGATTCTCCCCCTACTCTATCTGAAGGCTGCCTTGCTGCCGAAATATGAGATTTTGGATGGAGAATATTTCCCCGAAGACTATGTCAGCGAGGATAATTATAATATTGTACGCGCGAACATTAATATAGTCATGGGAGAAAAGGATGACTACCTGGACGTGTTCATGGAGGACATGAAGTATAGTGAGTCTCCCATCTTGGCGACTGTCAGCGAGAATCTGGCTGACATCTACCAAGAGCTGAAGAATTTTGCCATGAGTTACAAGAACGCTTCCGATGACAGCCAGATGATGAATGCGCTTGCGACCGTGAAGGAGGAGTTTCAGTACAGTTGGGGGCAGAAACTCGTGAACGTACAACGAGCCTTGCATGAAGTGCGTTATTCGGAAGAAGAAAACTATTAAAGGCGCCGAGAAGAGATGAAGGTCATTCAAGATAAATATGATAAGAAGAAGATAGCGATGCTTCCCCGTGTGCTGTTTGAGGGAAGGGTCATTGTCATCTTCACGGAAAGGGATGCCGAGAAGGCCGTGAATTATCTGCTGACACAAGCCATTTTGGGTTTCGACACCGAGACAAAACCGACCTTCACGAAAGGGAAGATGCACCAAGTGGCGCTGTTGCAGGTTGCAACGGAAGACACCTGTTTCTTGTTCAGACTCAACAAAATGGGATTGACTGGTTCTATAGTCAGGCTGTTGGAAGACCGAAACATTCTCAAGGTGGGTCTTTCGCTGCAAGATGACATGAGGATGCTGAATCAGCGCAGGCGTTTCAAGCCGGGCACATACGTGGAGTTGCAAAAGGAGGTGAAAGACATCGGCATCGAAGACAACAGCCTGCAGAAAATCTATGCCAACCTTTTTGGCAAAAAAATATCCAAGAATCAGCAGCTCTCCAACTGGGAGGCCGATGTCCTGAGCGAAGCGCAGCAAAGATATGCAGCAACCGATGCCTGGGCATGCATCAGAATCCACGAAGAAGTGATGAGGATGAAGCGAGAGCAAGACTTCATTCTGGAAAAAGTGTCAGAAGAGCATCCTGCATCCGAGCATCCCCACTCCTAATTAAAGTATTCATCACGAATCAAGCAAAAGATAATCAATGAAGAGCATTTTTCTGAAACGAGGTAAAGACGAGTCATTAAGGCGGTTCCACCCCTGGATATTTTCGGGTGCCATCCACCGCATGAGCGAAGAACCCGAAGAAGGTGAGAAAGTGAAAGTCTATACCAGCGACAACGAGTACATCGCCACCGGACACTTCCAGATTGGCAGCATCATGGTGAGGGTGCTTTCGTTCAAGGACGAATCCATTGACCAAGCCTTCTACGAGCGGAAACTCGCAATTGCCAAAGATGTCAGACAGCGCATCGGTGTGACAGGCGGCGACAACAACACCTACCGCCTTGTACACGGCGAAGGCGACAACTTGCCAGGATTGGTCATCGACATCTACGGAAATACCGCCGTGATGCAGGCACATTCCGTAGGCATGCACCTCGACCGCATGACGATAGCCGAGGCCCTGAAAACCGTGATGGGTGACACCATCCAGAACATCTTCTACAAGTCGGAAACCACCCTACCCTTCAAGGCCGAACTCGGACAAGAGAACGGTTTCTTGATTGGAGGCGGCACCAACGATGTGGCGATGGAAAACGGCTTGAAATTCCATGTGGATTGGTTGAGAGGACAAAAGACGGGATTCTTTGTTGACCAGAGGGACAACCGACGTTTGTTGGAGCAATACTCAAAGGGAAGAAAAGTGCTCAATATGTTCTGCTACACAGGCGGTTTCTCCTTCTATGCCATGCGTGGAGGTGCCGAGTTGGTTCACTCGGTCGATTCGTCGCAGAAAGCGATTGACCTGACTCAGGCAAACGTGGCATTGAACTTTCCCGATGACCACAGACATGAGGCTTATGCCGAGGATGCCTTCAAGTTTCTGGAGCAGATGCAGACACCCTACGACCTCATCATTCTCGACCCGCCCGCCTTTGCCAAGCATAAGGATGCCCTACGCAATGCGCTGAAAGGCTACACACGACTGAACAAAAAAGCCTTTGAAAAGATACAGCCAGGCGGCATTCTGTTCACCTTCAGCTGTTCACAGGCTGTCAACAAAGACCAGTTCCGTGCAGCCGTTTTCACCGCAGCTGCCCAAGCGGGCCGCAACGTGCGCATACTTCATCAGCTGCACCAGCCAGCCGACCACCCCATCAACATCTATCATCCCGAAGGAGAATACCTGAAAGGACTGGTGCTGTATGTGGAATAAGCCCAATGACTGACGGACAACAACCGCCTCTCCCTGCACGATGACAAAGCAGGGAAATCATTCCCAGAGAGAGCCGAAAGCCGAGGAAGAAGAGGAGGAAACACCCATATTTCGCTCATTCGACAGAGCGGAAGCGTTGCTCGCTGCTTTCGTCTTCACGGAAACAGCCTTATTTTCAGATTGTGGCCCTGTATTGCACACCATGCTGCACTCTTCCAACAGATAAGAGTCGGCTTCTGGAGCTATGTAGTTTTTCTTCATGACGCTACCATTTTTTCACAGGAAAGGCTTCTTCGAGATGCCTCATTTCCCATTTTCAAGGCAAAGGTACGAAGTTTTTTCCAATCCAACAATGTTCTCGCCCCATTTTTCCCCCTCACAGCCCCATTTGCTTCACACATCGTGGCGAATGGGGGCTGCATAGGGAGTGCAGTAAACGCCAAGACGACACTGCAAGTTCCACTTTGCCGGCAGTGTCGTTTCCAATTAAGATTCATACTATGGATTCTATAATTCATTCTATGGTTTATATGATTCATAGTATGGTTTTTATAATTCATAGAATGAATTTAAGGTCGCTACGACAGTGCGTCACAGAGGGTTGTTCCACTGAGACCATGCAGGCTACTCCAGTTTTCTCCAAAGTGCATTTTCTTTTACCATAAATGGAACATGATTTGGTCGTTTTCCATTTTTTCCGTTACTTTGCAGGCGATTTCATCAGCAAGAACACAAGACATGAGTGCGACGATATTAACGATTACGGGAAGTGACGGCACGGGCGGTTCGGGTGTACAAGCCGACATCCGTTTCATCAACGAGTTGGGAGGCGTGGTTGCCTCAGTGGTCACGTCCATCACGGTACAGAACACCTTGGGCATTCAGGAGTTTCACGACTTGCCTGCTTCGGTGGTGCGGCGGCAAATGGAGGCCATCGTCAACGACTTGCAGCCGCAGGTGGTGAAAATCGGGCTGTTGCGCAGCATCGACGTGGTGGAAGCGGTGGTCGATGTGCTGAAGCAATACAAACCTCGCCACATCGTGTATGCGCCTGTGTTGAAATCTGCCAGAGGCGACCTGCTCGTCACGCCTAAGGTGTATGAGGCGATTGAACGCCTGCTGATTCCAATGTGTACGGTCGTGCTGGAAGCGTCAGACATCCCCATCGGCCCTCGCAAACACGGTCATGCCAACCAGTTAGCCTCTGCCGTAGCTTTCTATCTGAGCCACGGCGAGCGGACGGACGAGGCGATGCTTCATGCACGGACTTACCTGAAGCAGTTGCCAGCCGACTATGCGGAGGGGAGCAGCCGAAGCGAGGAACTCTACAACCAGTTTCGCGATGCTGTGGAGCAGTATTTCAGCCGCTATGCCGATGTGGCGTTCTATGCAGAGCAGCTCAACGTGAGCCCTCGATACCTTGGACAGGTGACGAGGCGCATTGCAGAGCGTTCGCCCAAGTCCATCATCGACGAGCGTATCACCACCGAAATCACGTTGCTGCTGACCCACACGAACAAATCGCTGAAGGGAATCGCCCTGCAACTGGGTTTCTCGTCGCAGGCGCATCTTTCACGCTACTTCAAGAAACAGAAGGGGCTTTCGCCCAGCCAATATAAAATTCATCATTCATAATAAACCACAACACAAACATGAAAGAAAACAGACAAGAACTGAACCGCCAGTTGGCACAGATGCTGAAGGGCGGCGTGATTATGGACGTGACCACCCCCGAGCAGGCTCGCATTGCCGAAGAGGCAGGTGCGTGTGCCGTCATGGCTTTGGAAAGAATTCCCGCCGACATTCGTGCGGCCGGAGGTGTTTCACGCATGAGCGACCCCAAAATGATTCGTGGCATACAAGAGGCTGTCAGCATTCCCGTGATGGCAAAGTGCCGCATCGGGCATATTGCTGAGGCACAGATACTTCAAGCCATCGAGATTGACTACATCGACGAGAGCGAGGTGCTGAGTCCTGCTGACAACATCTACCACATCGACAAGACGAAGTTTGACGTGCCGTTTGTGTGCGGAGCGAAGAACTTGGGCGAGGCATTGCGACGCATCGCCGAGGGTGCCACGATGATTCGCACGAAGGGTGAACCTGGCACGGGCGATGTGGTGCAGGCGGTGAGCCACATGCGACTGATGCAAAGCGAAATCCACCGATTGGTCAGCATGAGCGAGGATGAACTCTTCGAGGCGGCAAAGCAGTTGCAGGCACCTTATGAGCTGGTGAAGTTTGTGCATGAGAACGGCAAACTGCCTGTGGTGAACTTTGCCGCAGGCGGTGTGGCGACTCCAGCCGATGCTGCACTGATGATGCAGTTGGGAGCCGAGGGTGTGTTTGTGGGCAGCGGCATCTTCAAGAGCGGCAATCCGCAGAAACGGGCTGCTGCCATCGTGCAGGCTGTCACGAACTATCAGGACGCGAAACTCTTGGCAGAACTCTCAGAAGACCTTGGCGAAGCAATGGTGGGCATCAACGAACAGGAAATAGAACTGCTCATGGCTGAGCGGGGAAAGTAGGAGAGTTGAGAGTTGAGAGTTGACAGTTGACAGTTGACAGTTGACAGTTGAGAATTGAGAATTGAAGAATGAAAAAAGTGAGAATTGCGGTGCTCGCTCTGCAAGGGGCGTTCATCGAACATGAGCGGATGTTAGAAAGATTGGGGGTGGAAACTTTCGAAGTGCGCCAGTTGTCGGATTGGCTACAACCTAAAGAGGGACTCATTATCCCTGGCGGCGAATCGACCACCCAACTCCGTCTGCTCAACGACTTAGGGCTTCTTCTGCCCATCCGTCAAGCCATCCTCGACGGTCTGCCCGTCTTTGGCACCTGTGCCGGACTCATCCTCTTGGCGAAGCAGGAGGATGGGCTTCCGCGAGAAGGGCTCTGCACGATGGACATTGACGTTTGCCGCAATGCCTACGGACGGCAGTTGGGCAGTTTCAACGCAAGAGGAAAAGTGAACGGCGTGGCGGAGGATTTCCCCATGACTTACATCCGTGCGCCTTACATCCACCGCACCCTTTCCCCAGAGGTTGAAATCCTTTCCGAGGCAGACGGCCACATCGTCGCCGTGCGTCAAGGCCACCAACTCGCCACCGCCTTCCATCCCGAACTGACGGAAGACGACCGCCTACACCAGTATTTTTGCGATTTCGAGGGGTACACTATAAAAGAAGGCTGACACCGATAAGAGCGTCAGCCTTCTTTTTATTTTTCTGAAAGAGAAACGGATAGATTCACTTTCTTACAGAATCGTTTTAACAGCTTCGAGCATACCTTTTTCCTGTATGAGGTCGAGGTCTTTCTTGACCAATGCCGTAAGTCCAGGAACGGTCTCGTTGAGGTTTTCCTTCCAAATGTTCTCGGCAGCAAGCACTCCCTCAGCCACTTTCTGCGTGTCGCCCGTAGCCCAAAGGTCTTTGAGCATCTGCATGATTTCGGGTGCATCGTTAGGCTCGATGGGTGCACCGTCGGCACGTGTGCCACCCTTGTAGTAGGTGATGATGGCAGCAAGTCCAAACACCAATCCCTGTGGCAGTTCGCCCTTACGCTGCAGATAAACCTTCACGCCGGGGAGGTCGCGTGTCTCGTATTTGGGGAAAGAGTTCAGCATGATGCTCGTCACCTGATGATCCACGTATGGATTGTTGAAACGCTCCAGCACATCGGTGGCAAACTGCTGCAGTTCTTCCATCGGGAGGTTGAGAGTCTGCATAAGTTCGTCGAACTGCACCTTGTGGATGTACTTGCCCACAACTTCATGGTTGCAGGCATCGCGCACGATGTTGATGCCACTGAGGTAAGCCACAGGAGAGAGCACGGTGTGAGGACCATTGAGCAGGGTGACTTTGCGCTCGTGGTAAGGCTTTTCGCTCGGAGCGATGAGCACATTCAAGCCAGCCTTCTCGGCAGGGAACTCAGCCTTGAGTGCGTCAATGTCCATGTTTTCGGGTTTCTCAATCACCCACAGGTGGAAGGCTTCGCCCTGCACGACGAGGTTGTCGGCATAGCAAATCTTCTGCTGAATCTCAGCAATCTCCTTACGTGGGAAACCAGGCACGATGCGGTCAACGAGGGTTGCACACACATAATTATATTTAGTAAACCACTCCTTGAAGGCGGCATAGTCGGCACCGAAATCATCCTTCCAGAGTTCGATGTACTGATAGATGCAGTCCTTCAGATGGTGTCCATTGAGGAAAATCAGTTCGCATGGCATGATGATCAAACCCTTGTCGGCAGCACCGTTGAAAGTCTTGAAACGGCGATAGAGCAACTGGGTGAGTTTGCCTGGATAGGAAGAAGCAGGTGCGTCGGCAAACTTGCATTCAGGGTCGAAGGCGATGCCAGCCTCGGTGGTGTTGCTGATGACGAAACGGATCTCTGGCTGTTCTGCCAATGCCATGAATGCCTGATTCTGGCTGTAAGGATTGAGAGCGCGACTGATGCAGTCAACACGAGTGAGCGAGTTGACTTTCTCGCCGTTCAGACGACCTTGCAGGTTGACATGGTAAAGGCAATCCTGGCCGTTGAGCCAATCGACCATGCCGCGTTCGATGGGCTGCACCACCACAACGGAGGCGTTGAAATCGGTCTTTTGGTTCATGTTGTAGATGATCCAATCCACAAAACAACGAAGGAAATTTCCCTCACCAAACTGAATGATTTTCTCTGGTGCATGGCTCTTCGGAGCCGTGCGAGCGTTCAATGCTTTGAGTGCCATAAGTCTTTAATAAGAATATAATGAAATGATGTGCAAAAGTACGGATTTTATTTGACACGCACAAATCCGCACCACTTTTTATTACATTTCCAGATGAAACGCCATTCCACTCCAGATGAAACGCCGTTCCTGCCGTGGGCTTTGTTCCGTAAAGCCCACGGACTTAACGCCGTTGCCCTCATGAGCTTTCTGAAAGGGGACATGGAGGAGGAATGGAGAGAAATTGATGACAAAAGAATAAAAAAATTTGGAAGATATTAAAGAAAAAGCCTATCTTTGCAACACAAAGTGTTAAACTTTTATAAACATTACTATTTACAAACCTCTAAAAAACAAAAAGATTATGGCTTATCAAGAGAAAACGACGACGAGTTATGGTACTCGCGTGGGCAACTCCATTAAGGGAATCTTTACCGGATTCATCCTTATCATTGGTGCCACCATTCTCCTTTGGTGGAACGAGGGACGCGCCGTGAAAACAGCAGACATGCTGGAAGATGCACAGGGTGCATGTGTGGAAATGCCTAACCCAGACAAGAAAAGCGCTGAGTTTGAAGGCGAACTGGTGTGCGCCACCGCTATGGCCAACACCGACGAAGTGCTGACTGACAAGGAATTTGGCATCAGCGAAAACGCCATCAGCTTGAGCCGCAAGGTGGAATACTTCCAGTGGGTTGAGCACAAGGAGGAAAAGTCGGAAGACAAGCTCGGCGGCAAGCAGGAGACTGTCACCACTTACACCTACAGCCAAGAGTGGGTCAGCAGCCCCGTGAACAGCGGCGACTTCAAAGACCCTGCTTATCAAGGCAAGAACTACACTTGGACCACCGTGGAAGACCAGGACATCTGGGCTCAGAATGTGACATTCGGTGCATACGTGCTCAACGAGTCACTCATCCACTCCATCAGTTCAAGAGAGGCTCTTGAGCTGAACATCAGCCAGGAGCAGCTGCAGGCTTTGGACAAGACCATCGCTGACACTTATGCAAGAGTGAAGGGTCTGCCAACTCCCAACACCAACGTCGCTCAGGCTCAGGTTGCACAGCCCGCTCAGCCCGCTCAGGCAGTGGCTGCCGACAGCACCGTTCTGGCTGACAGCGTGAAGACGGTTGTTCCCGACTCTATCTCACAGGCTAACAAGGTTGACCTTGAGTATGTTCACCAGATGGGCAACGTGCTCTACTATGGCCGCACAGCTAACGCTCCCGAAATTGGCGACGTGCGCATCACTTTCGAGAAGGTAGTTCCAGCCAAGGTTACTGTCGTTTCTCAGGTTGAGGGCAACACCTTCAAGCCTTACACCGCTTCTAACAAGAAGAAGTTCCAGACCCTGAGAATGGGCAAGAAGAGCATCGACGAAATCTTCGAAGAGGAGAACGAGGCTAACAGCATGTGGACTTGGGTACTCCGCATCGTCGGCATCCTCTTGGTTATTTCGGGCTTCAAGGGTCTCTTCGGATTCCTCGAGACAGTCCTCAAGGTGGTTCCATTCCTGTCAAGCATCTTCGCATTCGGCGTGGGCATCATCTGCACAATTGTAGGTATCGTTTACTCACTCATCGTCATCGCACTGGCTTGGATTTTCTACCGTCCAGTCCTCGGCATCATCATCTTGCTCGTTGCAGGCTTCCTCATCTGGGTGTTTGCATTCAACGGCAAGAAAAAGCTGGCAGAATTGGCCAACAAGGGAAAGGCTGAACCAGCAGCCTAATAAGCGCAATGATGAAATAAAAACAAAAGAAGGGTCTGGATAGCAACAAGGTTATCCAGACCCTTTTTTCTTTCAAACATATCAACCAACTCAAAGATTTCGGAACATGAAAAGAACAATCATTGCCCTGTCAACCTTAGCCATGCTGATGCTGACAGGATGTGGCAACAAGACCAACGGAACAGGGGGAGAAAACGACTCCACCGCAACACCATCAGTCACCACGGAGGCACCTGCTGCCAACCTCCATTCAGAGGAAGCCATCAAGGCGCAAGTGACCGCTTACTACGAAGAACTGAACAAGGCGAACGAGGGTGAGTTTTACATGAGCCACCTCGACTCGCTCGCATGCACCCAAGACCTGCTGGCGCTCATGAAGAGAGTGGGTGAAAAAAGCGAAGAGGCCATTGCCCACGGAAGTGACATGTACTTTGAAGATGAAGGCTACCGCTGGTTCCAAGGACTCGGCACTCCCATTTCCGTGCAGTTCGACGACATCACCGACCCCAACGAGGATCGAGTGGAAGCATTCCTCACACTCACATGGGAATCTCAAACAGCACAGGTGCGTTTGCGCCTCAAAGTGGAAGACGGTCAATGGAAAATCAACGACTTTGCCGACTACGACATCGATGGCGTAGGATTCAGAACTGACCTCAATTCGTTCTTAGGCATAGATAACGGCGAGGCATCCTGAAACTTTTAGGTTTCCATGCCTCGCCATCATCTGTCAGTTATTTTTGATGCCAATCAGTGGCCATCTTTCACCGGTCACTGACAGCTCGCCAATCACTCTTCCCAATGGAGCACCGACCCGTTTCTGCGAGCAGGGTCTGGACCAACGAAGTCCATAGAGTAAGGACTTCCCGTCGTGGGGCTCTTGCCGATGTAACGGTGATTCCTCAGCGAGAAGAGCATGAAGTCGTGGTCGAGATAGTCTTGCCAAAGGAACACCTCTGCTTCTTCTGCATTCGTGGTGAAGCGCACATCACCAGCCAATCCTTCGCCATACACTTTAATGTATCGGCCATCCACGCACTTCAGCGACACTTTCCCATTGCCCTTGTCGATGAGTTGGAACTGTGTGAGCTGACTCTTGTCGCCATTATGAGTGTCGTAGAGGATGCCGTGAGGGTCACAAACGGCAGGGCGGTTAGTGGCTTTGTTGATGATGCGGAAAGTCTTGCCGTAAGGAATATTCTTGGAACGGTCAGCACATGGCTCCTCCACTGTGAAGTTGTCAAACTCGGCATAGCCTCCATTCTTGCCCTTCACGTTGAAGGCAAAGAGGGCGTGGCGTGAGCCTTGGAAGGTGATGAGTTGATAACTGAGGGGAATCTCATAGCCAATCTTTTGAAACGTTACGCCATCGGTCGAGTAGGCATACTGCATTTGATCGTTGTCGTAGTCACCAATGCAACGAAGCCAGATTTTTCCCTTCGGCAAACTGACAGGTGCAACAACAGGTGCAAGCTCTGGTTTATTTTTGCCCTGATCCCAAAAGCGCAGGAGGAATGTGTTGGTGTGGTCATCTCTCATTATGCCTATCCATGAGCAAGGGACATTGATGTTGCCCAATCCTGCCACATCGCCATCCTTCAGCCCTTTCACCGAAAGTTCCACGGTGGAGATGCTTTGGGGACCTATGACACGCTGCGTGAGCGAATTGCGTGCCCACATCAGTTGTTCTGCAGGCATAGAGTTGAGGCGAAGTCTGCCGCCTTTCAGACTCCACATCTTGTCATCAGGGTTGTGGTTCCACTGCCACACACGTCCCAGTTGCTTGCCGTCGAAGTTCTCGCTGCGCACGTAGGGTGCATGTGGTGCAACGGGAGTGTCTCCGATGCCATAGTAACCTTCTGCCGTACCAGGCTTAAACCAAGTGCGGGGAGCTCTTCCAAGATTTCCCTTCAATCCCACTATGGGCCAACCATCATTCCACGTCATCGGCATAAGGCACACGGTGCGACCGATGGAGTGGAAGTCCATCATGAAGAGTGCCCACCATGAGCCGTCCTTATATTGCACGATGCCACCCTGATGAGCATTGGTGCAAGCTGTCGCATCCTTATCCACCCCGCCAAGACCGAACTTCGTGCCGTCCTCACCAATACGGTACTTCGTGCCTCGTGGCACTTGAGTCAACGAGGCGGCATGATAACCGTAGGTTTCATCTGCCGTGATGACACGCGTCTCGTAAGGTCCCCAGATGCTCTTCGAGCGAGAACAAAGAGTGCGGCCATTCGGTTTATAGTCGGTACTGATTAGGTAGTACATCCCGTCTATCTTATACATATGATGTCCTTCTCCCACACCGTTTCCTTCAGGAATGATGACCCTTTCCGTTCCCTCCACAGGGCCGCTCATGTCGGGTTTCAGTTCTGTACACTTCACGGTGCCGTAGCCGTGAATGGCATACACCTTCCCGTCATCGTCGAAGAGAACGCCGAGGTCATAGATGTTACCCTTCATGTTGTGGTGCGTCCATGGTCCCTTGATGTCTTTCGCCGTGTAGCACTGCAACCCTTTGCCGTTCACGTTGGAGAACACATAGAACTGCCCGTTTGCGTAGCGGATGCAAGGAGCCCAGATGCCTTGACCATACACCTCTTTGTGGTTCTTCAGCGAGAAAGCCTCGTCGTCGAAATCGAAGCGATCGAAGCAGTAGGAGATATTCTCCCAGTTCACAAGGTCTTTCGAATGGAGAATCACAAGTCCAGGCACAGCATGCATAGTCGTGCCAGCCAAGTAATAATCATCACCCACGCGCAAAATGTCGGGGTCGGAAAACTCATCATAGAAAAGAGGATTGGTAAACGTTCCATTGCCGTTGTCAGCCGTCCATGACTGGGCATTCGACACACCACAGCACAGCCATACGGCCAGAAGAGAACAAAGTAAATGTTTCATAGGAAAGTAAATGTTTTATTTAGGTGAATCATGTTTTCAAGTTAGTCAGCACATTTGTTCAAGTTAGTCAGCACTTCTGTCTTCTGCACAAATCGAGTGCAAAGATAAAACTTTTAAGTGAAATGTGGAATGTGAAAAGTGAAAAATATAAGTTACTTGCCGTCCTGATGGCTGGTATATTTCACTTTTAACTTCTCACTTTTAACTTTTCACTTAATTTCACTATCTTTGTGCCATGAAAACAATCGAACTCCACATTTCCGTCCTCGTAAAAAAGGAGGCCGAACTCACCTCCGAGGAACTACGCCTGCTCGACGAAGCCCGTCGTGCCACCTATCGCAGTTACGCTCCCTACTCTCATTTTTCGGTGGGTGCTGCCGTTGAGTTGACCGATGGCACCATCGTCAGCGGCAGCAACCAAGAGAATGCCGCCTACCCTTCTGGTCTTTGTGCCGAGCGCACGGCTGTGTTCTATGCCAACTCACGCTATCCCGAGCAACCCATCCGCCGCATCTGCATCGTGGCACGCAATACGGAGGGTCAGTTCCTGCAACGCCCCATTTCTCCTTGCGGAGCATGCCGACAGGTGTTGCTTGAGGCGGAACAACGCGCAAAAAACGCCATCGAAGTGCTTCTTTACGGCACCGATGGCGTCTATATCATCAGCAGCATCAAAGATTTGCTGCCTTTAGGATTTGACGAGAGCTTTCTTTAATAAATCTTTCCTCTCAACTCTTTGATGTCGGCACTATGGATGTAATCATCATACTCCATCAGCTTGTCGATGTGTCCCTTAGGACCGAGTTCGATGATGCGGTTTGCCACCGTCTGGATGAACTCATGGTCATGTGAAGCAAAGAGGATGTTGCCCTTGAACTGCTTGAGGTTGTTGTTGAAGGCCTGAATGCTTTCGAGGTCAAGGTGGTTGGTGGGCGTGTCGAGAATGAGGCAGTTGGCATTCTTCAACTGCATGCGCGCAATCATGCAACGCATCTTCTCGCCACCAGAGAGCACATTCACCTTCTTCAGCACCTCTTCGCCGCTGAAGAGCATACGTCCCAGATAACCCTTGAAGAACACATCGTTGCCTTCGCCAAACTGACTGAGCCACTCGACGAGGTTCTTGTCGCTCTTGAAGAACTCGGTGTTATCGACAGGCAGATAAGCCATCGTGATGGTCACGCCCCACTTGTAAGTGCCCGCCTGCGGTTCGAGGTTGCCGTTGATAATCTCGAAAAGTGCAGTCATCGCACGGGGATTGTGCGAGAGGAAGACAATCTTCTCGCCCTTCTCAGCGGTGAAGGAAAGGTCTTTGAAGAGCACGGTGCCGTCGTCTTCGATGGCGGTCAGTCCCTCCACCTCCAGAATCTGATTGCCCGCTTCTCGATCCATCGTGAAGATGATGCCAGGATATTTGCGGGTGGAAGGCTGAATCTCCTCCACATTGAGTTTCTCCAGCATCTTCTTTCGCGAAGTGGTCTGCTTGCTCTTGGCTGCATTGGCAGAGAAACGGCGGATGAACTCTTCCAGTTCCTTGCGCTTCTCGTCAGCCTTGGCCTTCTGGTTCTGCGCCTGCTTCAGGGCAAGCTGCGAAGACTCGTACCAGAAGGAGTAGTTGCCGGCAAAGAGGTTCACCTTGTTGTAGTCGATGTCCACCGTATGGGTGCTGACCGCATCGAGGAAGTGACGGTCGTGGCTGACCACCAGCACGGTATGCTCAAAGTTGGCGAGGAAGTCCTCAAGCCATTCGACGGTGTCGAGGTCAAGGTCATTGGTCGGCTCATCGAGCAGTAGGTTGTCAGGGTTTCCATAGAGTGCCTGAGCCAGCATGACGCGCACCTTCTCCTTACCCGTCAGTTCCGACATCATCTTGTAGTGAAGGTCTTCCTTGATGCCCAGACCTGAGAGCAGTTGAGCCGCATCGCTCTCGGCATTCCACCCGTCGAGTTCGGCGAACTTCTCTTCCAGTTCAGCCGCACGGATGCCATCCTCATCGCTAAAGTCAGCCTTGGCATAGAGGGCATCCTTCTCCTTCATGATGTCCCAAAGCACTGAGTGCCCCATCATCACGGTGTTGATGACGGTGCAGTTATCGAATTTGAAGTGGTCCTGCGAGAGTACCGAGAGGCGTTCGCCTGGACCGAGTGTGATTGTACCTTTGGTGGGTTCGAGTTCACCGCTAATCGCTTTCAGCAGGGTCGATTTTCCTGCGCCGTTGGCACCGATGACGCCATAGATATTACCGTTGGTGAACTTCATGTTCACGTCCTTATAGAGGACGCGCTTGCCGAACTGAATGGCAAGGTCAGAAACTGTTATCATTTGCTTTTACCTTTAATTCGGGTGCAAAGGTACGGATAAGTGAGTGAAAAACAAAATATATCCAAGTTATTCTTACTTCCGAGGCTCATACTACAGCCGAATGGAGTCCACTTCGACAATGCAAAAGGCACAAAAAAGGCACTCTCTAAAGAGAATGCCTGTAAATGTGATTCTTCATCCGACAGAGGATGAACACGTTCGGAATCAGGTTGCTTTTATCATTTCATGCCCATGACTACCTTGCGCCCATCTTTGATATAGACACCCTTTTGAGTGGGCACACCATTCACGGCCTGTCCACTCAGCGTGTAGTAGCCAGTGGTGGCAGAGGTCTCGGTCTCGTTGTCAACCTCGCTGATGCTGGTGGCATCCTTGCCTTTCTCGCTCAGCAGATAGAGTTGGCCGCCATAGAAGGGGTTGCAAGTGCCGAAGTAGAGACCCTCTTCGGTGCTGAGGAACGAGGGGCATCCGTAGTTGTACTTGTCGTCGAAACCGCTGCGAGTGATGACCTCAAACGACTGTCCGCCGTCGGCAGTACGCAACAGGTCAAAACCCCACTCATTGGTCATGACAGCATTGTTGATGTAGGCATACATCTCAAGACCTTTGCCATCGATGCGTTCGTAGATGTCGTCGCTCATGCTCTGCACCTGCTCGAAGAGCATGGAGAGCGTCTGCTGTACAGTGGTGGTGAAGAACTGCAGACGCTCCTCAGGTGTGGCTTGTTCCAGTTGTTCCTTCCTCTGCGCCCACTGCTCACGCACCTCTTCGCTGCCCAAATACTCCAGCAGTCCCGTGAGTGCAGTGAAGTCTGTCAGACCTTTCTCTTTGGCATTCTCAAGTGCCTGTACAATCATGGCAGAGATGGCTGTCACCTGCTCGCTTGCCTTCTGCTTCATGAAGTCAGCGATGAGCAAGCGAATCTCCTGAGTAACGCCCTGAATGTCAATGATTGTCTCGACAGTGTTCTCGTCAACCTGATTGGTCTCCACATACTGAGACAGCAACTGCTGCAGTTCTTCCAATTTCGTGCGCAACTCATCGGCCATCTCGTTGCCCTTGGCCATGCCCAGCAACTTGATGACATTGCCGATGTAGGCAATCTTAGAGAGTCTCTCGGCCTGCGACATGCGGAAGAAACTGCCGTTGGTGAGTTGTGTCATGTAGTTGTAGAAGATGCCAGCATCCATCGTGGCCACATAGAGTTTGCCGTTGTGGTCGCCCATGCGCCAGATGTATTCGTTGGTGGTGCCCTCCATCAGTTCCGTGAAAGCAGTCAGTTCCTCAAACTTACCAGTGGCATCGTTCAGTTTCCACACCTTCTGTGGATTGTGCAGCGAGTTGTACATGTAACTCAGGTAGTCGCTGGCTTTAGCACCAGAACCCGTCAGTTGCTGCAGTATGCCAACAAATGCCTGTGCCTCGCCACCGAAGGCATGGTCGAAGTTGTAGGCATAAAGTTCGCCATTGAACTCATAGACAGAACCGATGAGCGAACGCATGGTGCCGGGTTCGCCACCCTCCACGTCGCTCAGGCCGGGGTTGTTGATGCCGTTGTTGGGTCCAGCCACTTCTTCCCAGTGCCAGCCATACTCGTTGGCACTTTCATCACCCTGAGCAGGACGGCCCTTGTAGATGACAAAGCCTGCCGTACTGGGGGCTGTGGCATAGATGTAGCCAGCGTGTGAGGCCAGTTCCCAGAAGGGAGCACCAGCCCAACTGCTCTGGATAGGGTCATAGGGAACCGTGCCAAAGTCCTTGTAGTCGGCCACGCGCTCCCACACGGTGTCGTCGTCGTTGCTCTTGCGGATGACGGCCATCTTCACGAGCGGCTGTGCCTCGCCCTCGGGTATCTCAATACGGCTATCGACACTGGCGAAGAACAAGTGGTCGTCGTACACACAGTTGGCACGCATGGCAGTGGTGCCAGTTGACTCGAACACTTTCGTGAAGTTGCCTTCTGGGTCGAGTTTCAGGATGTACTGCTTCACACTCTGGTCGGCAGAGTAAGAACCGAAATAGACATTGTCGCCGAAGGTGAGGGCGTATCGCTGATAGACACCTGGCTCGGCGGTGTAGGCCACGCGGAACTCGCCCGTCTTGCGATTGTAGGCAATGATATTGGCACCCTCGTTCACGTCGTTGCGCATGATGTCGCCGTTAGCCACAGCGTCAATCATGGCCCAGAAAGTGTCCATCGATAGGCCAGAAGCGGCACTGATTTGTGAACCATAGATGTTGACCAGTGCACTGGCAATGTTGCGGGCTGTTGCAATGTAGATTTCGTCGCCACGTCCGGCCAGACGCCATGTGTAACTGTTCTGGCGGTCGCCGCCAGCGATGAGTCCGTCAATCTCACGCTCGCCACGGTCGGGGTTCGACACTTTGATTACAGTGTAGTCGTCGTAGTCCCACACTTTCTGGGCACTGCTCAGCAGGGGCAGTGCAGCCAGCATTGAAATAAAGACTTTCTTCTTCATGGTGAATACTGTTTTTATTTATTACTATGTCATTTCAAATATTCACTCATCCACTCGCGAAGCATCTGCTCGTTGCGTTCGGCAGGAGTGGTTGGGGTGTCGAGTGCATTGAGAAGACTGGCCGCACGACGCATGGGGGCTTTCGTCTCGCTGCTTTGTTCTGTCTCGTCGGCCTGTTCTTCTTCTTCCGTCGCGGGTGTCTCTGTAAAGTAGGTGACGAGGTCGATGAGAAGTTTGTACACATCCACTCCAGAGTCCTCAGACATCTCCAGCACATCCTGCATGGTCAGTCCCATCTTGTCCAGTTGCTCCTGAAGCATCATCATGAGGGACAGCATATCGATAGAAGAGTCTTCCCCACCCTCGCTGTTGGACATCTTGGCGGCGATGGCCTTGATGATGGCACGGCAGTCGATGCCCATCGCGTCGAGTTGGCGCATGATTACCACGGGGTCTTGTTCCTGATTGATGATGTACTGATAGAGCGGATTCAGTTGACCGTCGGTGTACATGAGCGGCCATGCCTTGATGGCGGCAAGGGTCTGGATGTAGTAGATGAAAGTGGCAGAAAGATGGCCCATGTTCGTCACCAAGAAGTTGGTCTGCAAATTGGTCTTGCCGGGGATGATGCTGGGCTGGAAACCTTTGCTCTTGAAGAAAGGAATCATGGGGCGGGCACTCTCGATGGGCACATAGTCGTCGCCACGCGAATGGAAGAGGTAGATGCGCTGTGTGGGGTCGGGTGTCCAGTCGTCGTTGTTCAGGTTGAAGCCTTCCAGCAGGTTCTGTATGGCCATGCTTTCGGGCGAACTCAGGTCGCAATACACGTCGGCGAGAATCTCATGCACTTTCTTCTCGCGTCCGATGTTGTCGCACACAGGCCACGAGGAGTAGTTCTTGGAGAGAACCAGTTCGTCGATACGGTCTGAAATGTAGGGCTGGAACACCTTGTCGTAGTCAAGACCCAGTTGCTGGGTCTCGTTGGTGCAGACCATGAGCAACAGCGGAACGGCATTGTAGGCGGTGGTATCGGTGAGCACATACTGGCGATAAGCCTCACGCACGTCGGACGGGCCGCCGCCTGAGAAGGTCTTGTCGAACGAGATGCGGTCAGCATACTCCATGTCGCGCAGTTTCTGTGCAGCCAGGGCATCGAAACCACCGCTGGAGTAGCCGATGTTGAAACAGAGCGGGCCGCTGCTGATGTTCAAGTCGGCCAGCACCTCGCGGGCAGCCAGCAGTCCGTCGAGCGAAGAGCGGGCATTGACCAAGCCCTGCATGAAGGCCTGGGGGAAGCGAACGGTGACACCGAATCCGTAGAAGTCGCTCTCCACGATGATGTAGTTGGGATTCAGCGGATTGGCCAGCAGCATGTTCTCCAGTTCGCCGTTGCTGATGGTGGGGGCCTCGTCGCGGTGGAACTTGGTGTAGTGGTTCACCATCAGGATTCCCTCGCTGCGAACATTCTTCTTCCAGATGTTCTCGGGAATGAGGATGGTGCCGCTCAGCATGATGGGTTGCCCCTGAGGGTCAACACTGGGATAGACATAGTTCACCTTGGTGATGGGACGCTCCGAATGGAGGTCAACGGGAATGCCGTCGGCATCAATCTTGAACCTTAGGGTGTCGGCAAAGACCTCGGTGACCGTAGTCTCTTCACTGATGGTCAGTTCGGCCAGTTCGGCATCCAGTGCCGGCAGTTGCTGACCATCGTAGGTGGTGATGACGATGGTGCCATCGTCATTGAAGTCGATGGCTGAGAGTTCAGAACTGGTATAGACCTTCACGGTGCCATCGGCCAGGGTCACTTTAATCACTTTGGCCTCGGTGGCGATGCAAGCCAAGAGGAAAAACAGGGAGAGTAGAATCTTTTTCATAAGCACTTACTTTTTGACGGTTTTCTTCTTTCCGTTCTTGTCTCTCACGATATAAACACCCTTCTGCTGTGGCTCGCCCTGCAGGAGGCGACCGTCGAGAGTGTACCACTGGCGCGTCGTCTGCTGGCTTTCTTTCTTCTTGACAGCCACGATGCCCGTGATGGTGTTCTCACGTTTCACCGTGGCAGCACTCACCTTTTGGTCCTTGGTGCCATCGGCATACTCAATGTTTACTTGTTCCTGGTCGAAGGTGATGCGTTTCACCTTGCGTCCGTCGGCTGTCTGTTGGGCTGATACTCCCAAAGTAAAAGCGAACAGAAAGGCGAGAATTGGAAATACTTTCGTCTTCATCATTGTTTCTGAATTTTAACGGTGAATAAATATATTTATGAAATCTGATGTTTGATAGTTTGAGTCTGTACAGATTTGGGGGATAGTTAGCGATATTTGTCGTGTCAAAGTGAATCAGTCAAGCAGAATCTCTTTACCTTCAAGAACATAGCCTATTTGATGAGCCTTACCATACAACAATACCCATTATTATGAATTTGGAGAACAAAGGTACAACTTTTTTCCAAGAAATACGGGTTTAATTACATTTTTTTTTGCAAAAGCGTTTCAGATTGGCTGCTTTTTCCCATCATTCTTCATTTTTCACCTCAAAAAAAACAGGCGAAAAAGATGAACAATGACACATTATTATATTTATAATACAAGTTTGACTTCGTCGAGTTAAAGTTTCACAAGTTTCGTCACATCCAGTTTTACGGCTCTTACGTTTCCACTCTTTCGGTTGTGTAGGTTCATGTTACAATTCATTCTATGGATTGTATGATTCATACTTTGGTTTATATAATTCATGGTATGAATTGTATAATTCATAGAATGAATTTAAGATTGCAACGACAGCAAGGGGAAGGAGGCTGTTGCGAAGAGAAAATGCAGGAAGCGGCACAGGGGTGCTGAATGGAAGGAGACAGGAAGGGAATGGATGCAGAGGTGGCTACCCACGAGAAACAGGAAACGCGATGACTGAAGACACACGGAATTGCAACACGCAGTTATCAAAAAGCGGAATTCGTTGCCGTTTTGCCCGACGGTGACAGGCTTTTCGTGTTCCTCCTTTTCTTTTTTTGAAGAAAAATGGGCCAAAATCATTCGTGTTGACATTTTTTTTCGTACCTTTGCACACGGAAAGAGAGAAGGAATGCCCGCAAGGGGTTCCGTATCGCTTGAACAAACAAAAACACAGTTATTATTAACTAATAAATTTCATTAAATCCATGACAAAAGTAGCTATTAACGGCTTTGGCCGTATTGGTCGCCTCGCTTTCCGTCAGATGTTCGAGGCTGAAGGTTATGAAGTAGTAGCAATCAACGACTTGACAAGTCCAAAGATGCTCGCTCATCTGCTGAAGTATGATACCGCTCAGGGTGGTTTCTGCGGCAAGATTGGTGAGAACAAGCACACTGTAGAGGCTGGTGAGGATTACATCGTTGTTGATGGTCAGAAGATCACTATCTATGCTATTCCTAACGCTGCTGAGCTGCCTTGGGGTAAGCTGGATGTAGATGTAGTTCTGGAGTGCACAGGTTTCTACACATCTAAGGAGAAGGCTTCTGCTCACCTGACAGCTGGTGCTAAGAAGGTTGTTATCTCTGCTCCTGCTGGTAACGATCTGCCCACTATCGTTTACAATGTAAACCACAAGACTCTGACTCCTGCTGACACCATTATCTCAGCTGCTTCTTGCACAACCAACTGCTTGGCTCCTATGGCTGCTGCTCTGAATGGTTATGCTCCTATCGTTAGCGGTATCATGTCAACCATCCACGCTTACACTGGCGACCAGATGATTCTCGACGGTCCTCAGCGCAAGGGTGACCTCCGTCGCAGCCGCGCCGGTGCTCAGAACATCGTTCCTAACTCAACTGGTGCTGCCAAGGCTATCGGTCTCGTTATTCCTGAACTGAACGGTAAGCTCATCGGTTCTGCACAGCGCGTTCCAACCCCAACAGGTTCTACTACTATCCTCGTTGCTGTTGTGAAGGGTAAGGACATCACTAAGGAAGGCATCAACGCTGCCATGAAGGCTGCTGGTACTGAGAGCTTCGGTTACACTGAGGACCAGATCGTTTCTTCTGACATCATCGGCATGAAGTTCGGTTCTCTCTTCGACGCAACTCAGACAATGGTTTCTAAGATTGACGACGACACTTACCAGGTACAGGTTGTTTCTTGGTATGACAACGAGAACTCTTACACTTCTCAGATGGTTCGTACTATCAAGTACCTCGCTGAGCTCAAATAAGAGTAACTCAACACCCAGAGCGTTCTTTGATTCCGTCAAAGAACCCATAAAAAAACTCCGCTACCCTCTTTTCGGATAGCGGAGTTTCTTTTATTCGCCCCCCAAGAACATTCATCCGCAATTGCAATGATGGGCGGTGGAGCATGCTGCAAGCAACAATAACATACACATGCACATGAACAAAAAAGCCTTATACTTCATCTTTTTCAATCGGTGAATAGAATAATATATGTATTTTTTTCGTACCTTTGCGGCGCAAATCCGAAACTGCACCAGACAGTTCAGAGGCCACATAGAACAATAACGAACAATTTCAACTCTTTATTATATCAACACAAAGTATTATGGCAAAATTTATTCAAGAATTTAAGGACTTTGCCTTCAAAGGCAACGTGATGGACATGGCTGTCGGTGTCATCATCGGCGGTGCATTCGGCAAAATCGTATCCTCCATCGTGGGCGACCTCATCATGCCACTCGTAGCTGCCGCATGGAGCGTGAACGTGGCAGACCTGAAGATTGAACTCAAGCCTGGCATCCCAGAAGTGACCGACCCCGCTACAGGCGAGGTGGTGAAGGAAGCTGTAGAGGCTGTGACTTGGAACTACGGCGCATTCTGCCAGAACGTGCTCGACTTCTTCATCATCGCCATCTGCTTGTTCTTCATCGTGAAGGCTATCGCCAAGGCATCTGCTCTCCGCAAGAAGAAGGAAGCTGAAGACGCTGCTGCCGCTCCTGCACCAGAACCCACCAAGGAGGAAGTGCTCCTGACCGAGATCCGCGACCTCTTGAAGGAGAAGAAGTAAACTTCATGGGAAGTAAGACTAAAGATAGAACAAAGTTTTTCTGATAAAACATAGGACGGGGAGCCACACCGAATCATCGGTTTGACTCCCCGTCCTATGTTTTTTATATCGTTGATGAACTGCAGCCTCAGAATTTCAGACTGCCAGACCTGTTGATATTTCACCTTCTTGAACACAAAGGTCTCGCCATCGCCACCCTTCAGTTCGAAACTCTGAGCAGTTTGATTCGCAATGGTGCGCTCGCCACGGAACAGAAACTGATTGGCAACCATTTCCTTCTGTTCCTCGAAATCGTCGAGCACCATCTGCTTCATGAATTCCTCCAGCGAGGGCTTTTCCTTGATGGCTTCTTGCGTCTCCGCATTGAACTTCACTTCCGTCAACTTCACCTCGGTCTTCGAGGCGTCAAACGCGAAGTTCAGCGTCGTCGCCCCAGGCGTATAACTCTGTGCGGGTACGGCAAAGGCGATACTCACCAGACCAATTTCCTTCTGAACTGTGCACACCACGCTCTGGCGCATCTGATTGCCCTCAAAAGCCAAAACATAGTCCATCTTGACATTCTCCTGCTGCTTCTCGGATTGCCAGTTGCCCACCAAACTCTGTGCCTGCATGGGCAGAATAACAGCCAGTACAAGCACCAATGTCATCATTGTTTTCTGCATTTTCATTGTCACTTTTATTTGTTACACCATTATTGAGCCCACTTTAAAAAGTAAGGCATATTAAAATTGTTTGCTTTTGCAC
>CAMVIM010000047.1 GCA_947167515.1 uncultured Prevotellaceae bacterium
CAAAATCCACTTCCAATGTCACCCTCTGCTGCTTTCCTTCCGTATTCCTCACTCGATGATAGACGTTACCCACATCCACGAGCCATCCTCGCATACGCATCTCATTGTAGATGACGTTCTCCATGATATGTGTCGGCTCGCTCTGACGGAACGACAGAATAGCATTCCTCAGACCTACGTCCTGATAATAATACTTGGACAACGAACCTATGTATTTCCGTCCTTTGATGTCGAACCTTTCGGATTTTTCGATAAGGAAAGCATCCTGCATATATTCCAGATAAGCCGACACTGTCTTGTCGGTTATGCTCTGCACATTGCTTACGGACTTGAACGTATTGGCTATATTCAGTGCATTGACAGGTGCTCCTATACTGGATGCTACGGTCTTCGACAATTCTTCAAATTCAGGTCTCAGTTCTATGTTGTTCCGCTCGTAGATGTCACGTAGATATACCGTGCGATAAAGGCGACGCAGGAAATCAGCCTTCTTCTCATCCCCAACCTGTGTAAGTAGTTGCGGCAAACCTCCGTACAGTCTGTATTCAGCCCAACCGTCTTCTTTCGAACCATCATACACCGTCATGAACTCCTTGAAGGATAGTGGCCACACATGTATCTCGTCACCTCTGCCTCGGAATTCCGTCACCAGGTCAGAGGACAGGAAACGCGAGTTGGAGCCTGTGACATACACATCCGCCCCTTCGGTAACTGACAAGGAAGAGAGCACCTCTACAAAGTCTTCCACCTCCTGCACCTCGTCGATGATGATATAATAAGTCTCATAGTCAATCATCATCTTTTCCACCCAGTCCAACAGGTAGTCCGGGTTCTTGAACTCTCTGTTCTTCCTACTCTCCATGTCGATGACGAGAATATGGTCTTCTCTCACGCCCTCATCCAATAGATGCTGATGAAAGAGTTTCTTCAGAAGGAACGACTTGCCTGAACGTCGCAATCCTGTGATTATCTTTATGAGCCCGTTGTTCTTTGAACGGCTCAACTGTTCTATGTATCTATATCTGTTTACTATCATATTTTACGAAAAACTGTCACTTGTGACACTTTTTCGGAGGCAAAGTTATATATTTTATCCTAAATCAAAGAAAGAAATAAAGAAAAATGCACTAAAAATCAATGATTTTCCTGTTTTGTAGTGTCTATTCCACTTGCCGATGCCCATTTTTCTTTGCAAAGTTACTGCCCGGGCGAATGGTCAAGTACCGCCATGCTAACAGGCAGAGGACTGAACGACAGCTTTCCGCAAATCAAAGATTTGGGTATTTCATTAACTCCTCCGTCTGTTTTCTTGCCTTATCGCCCTCATTCCGCAGTCTTTTGATGCACGAAAAATCAGTTCCCGACAAGAGGAGCCGAAAGGCTTCAAAAGGAGGGAAGAAAAACAAGTTGAACAAATAATTTCTTTGCGTATGGAATTACACAGATTATCAGAAAACGAGCAGGCATTTGTCGAGTGCTTCTCACGGTTCGTAAACGGTCAGATGGGGTCAGCCGCCAAGGTAGGCAATGCCCTTGCAGATGACCATCGCTATCTTATCAACGAAAAGGGCAAGGTGGTGTTTGCCTTCTTGGAACGCCTTGCCAACGACTATCAAAAAGGTCGTTATGACCAGCGTGACGAGTGGGTGTGCCGATTGGCAGCAGAGGCCATCGAACACCTTGTAGAGAACAGAATGTATTACAGAACACTTAACAACGATTGACTATGGCAAGCAGATTGATTACACCCGTATTGGAGGAGATACTGAAATCCTATCCTCTGTATTCACAGGACGGCAAAGGCAAGGATGCCGTTTGTGTGGCAATATTCTTCATCGGACACGTCCGTTGGTTCGTACTTGAAGGACAGCCGGAAGGTAACGACACCACGTTGTTCACCATCGTATGCGGTCTGCATGAAACGGAGTATGGCTATACCTCCGTCAATGAAATGGAGAGCGTAAAGGTGGATGGCTCCAAATATGGAGTGGACGAGATATTTCAAGTGGAGCAGTTGGACGGCTTCAAGCCGGTGAAACTGAAGAGCATTCCAGACGAGGATTTACAAGCATTCCTTCATAATATGGAATGACCCCAAATTAAATCAGCCGCAGGGACATTACTCCTTGCGGCTGACTATTGTTAGTACCTACTATGAGTAGTAAAGCCTACGATTAGTATATACTACGATACTACTCTCATCTTCGGAAAGCGGACTTGGCAACGTGCTCCTCTTGTACCTCTTCCTTCTGGTACTCCTCCATGTCAAGCAGTTGCTCATACGCAGAGCTGATGTTTGCGTCCATAGAATGGTTGTGGCTGAAAGGGAAGGTATGCTTCACAGAGAGTCCTGCATTGGTCACAGTCCCCACATCCAGGCTATCCTTATCCTTGTTATATTGCAGGTTCAGCAAACCACCATTCGGCATTTGGAATATCGGCATTTTTCGCTGCGCCAATTCCGAAAACTCTTCGGCGGTCATCTCCCTCGCCACAGCCTTCACGTCCTCACTGGCACGTCCTATGCCATAGCGAGTGATATGGTCACGCACTTCTTGCTCCGTATGCTTCAGGAACACCTCATACGTACCGCCGACACTCCCGTTATAGACCACTGCAAAGTCCTTGTCCTCTATTAGCAGGTCATCGCCTCTGTTCTGGCACGGCTTCCTGTAGGTCTGCTCCTCGTCCATGCCGTTCCCGTCATAGTATTCCTTGGCAAGCGTCAGCAGTCCTTGATAGTCACCTTTCTCCTTTAGCTTATCCAGTTCCGATGTGTCATCCGTTGATTGGAGATAGGCGATGGAGGCATAATAGACGTTTTCTTTCGATTGTGAAGGCTCTGTCAGGCTTTTGTACTGGGCAAAAGCCTCCTGATAATTGGTGTCAAGGTCTTTGCCGTGGTCGTAAGGAACAGAGAGTTTCACTTCCAGACCGTTACTCGTCGGCACAGCAATCTTTACAGAGTCCTCCTTCTCATGATGCTGGATATATACAGCAGAACCATTATATGCCAAGACTGCATGGTCGCCGTCATCTATGGATAGATAACTTTTCCCTTGCCCGTTTTCCTGCTCAGCCTTTTTCTCCTGGTCTATCTCCATAGCAATCTTGTCGATATGCTGCGTGAGCATTGAGGTAGCTTTTTTCACATCGAGTAGCGTGGTCTTGATGAACTGCGGCGACTCCTTCAGCGAATCCAGCCAAGACTTCAAATAGGCAGCCGAATCTCCTTTCAGATGCTTTGTCATGCCATACCGCTGAGCGGTCAGCGCAGCCGTCAGTTCTGCCACCAGTTCCTCGCGTGCATACTCTGCCGAGCCGAAGGTAGCGGGCTTGATGCGGTCTAACTGTCCCTCCGCACCCGTGGAGTGTCCCATCTCGTGGAAAAGGTTCGAGTAGAAAGACTCCCCATCCTTGAACTGCCTTTTCTCAGGCATCACAATCTCATTCTTGCTGATGGAGAAATAGGCGGAATCACCGAACATCGGTTTGATGGGACATATCCAACGGTTGTCCGCTATCATCCTATCCACGGGTTCAAAGGCAAACTGCTCGTCCTTCTCTACCTTGGGCATCGAGTATTCCTGTTCCAGTTTCTCCCAAAACTCTGGTCTGACCTCCTTCAGGTTGGTCTGCGCCACATTGAAGACATGGTAAGTCTGAAGCTTTGGATATACATTGTACTTTTCGCGCTCTTCCTGAGAGAGCAGTTTGTAGTCCTCCCACTTGATGTGTTCCTTTGTTTCCTTATTGACCACCGTAAACGTGGTGAGCATCACGGGGAAAGAATGCTCACCTTTCAGTACTGACACACGGGGCTTCTGTTCCTCGTCTTTCTTGCCAGTTTTGTTAAACTGCTGTATGCGGTCGAAGGTACAGAAGCGAGGAATCTTGTAACCCTCCTTCTCGCAATGCAGGAGCAACATCATAGCGTTCATGCCATTATATTCTCGTCCGTTCAGGTTTTTCGGCCATTGCAACGCACCTTCAGTAAACCAGGGCTTTTTCCATCCGTCTTTGCCCGACAGCGACTGAATACGCTCAATCATCATATCGGCAAACAGGTCGAGTGCCTTGTCTTCGGCACTCGGACCTTCCTTAGCATAAGGCTTTCCCATAGTCAATTAACCATTATAGGGCTGCGGAACATATTCGCTCATTTCAGACACTCGGCAGGAGAAGTCCAGTTTGTCATTGAAGACACTGACAGACAATGCCCCTTTGATGTTCGCTTTCACGCCTGGTTGCAGCCATGCCTCGCATTTGCCATCGAATAGGAAGAAACTTACCCAGATGTATTCAAATCCGTCCTGTACTTTCTCTGCGCTGAAAGCGGAGAACTGGCAGTACGGCACACCATTCTTGTCCGTCTTGTCCTCAATGCTCTTGCCCACCTTGCCGCGGAACTCCATCACGCCCTTGATGCAGTCCTCTGCCTCGTCAGGCTGGTGGCTGATGCTGCTTGCCGACAGGTTGAAATAAAGGACATCGCCCCATTTTCTTGGTACCAATACACCGGCTACCTCAATGCGTTCGCCGATGTTGCAGCTGCCCACCTCCGTCAGTGTCCCATCTTTGATGACCGACACCTCGATGGTCTTGTTAATCCCGCTCTTCGCTGGAATGACTACGTTCATGGCAAAGCTCACGAATGCCTTGCCCTCCTTGTTCGTGCGGCAGGTCGCAGCCTTGCTGACCGTTCCGCACACTGTTACATTACATTTGATCATTGCTCGATACTATTTGAATTATACATATCCATCGTCCAAGTGAAATGTCTTAGCAATGACAATAATCTCTTTTCAATCATCATATACTAGCGCACGTATCAGTTCATAGACTATCCACGCTGCTATGATAAGTTGGAAGCCGAGATAGATGATGGCCACGGTCTGACCGAAAAGCCATTGGGTAAGCATGAAGTGTCCTGCCACAGCTACCATACCCACCAGCAATGTACACAGATGACTTGCTATCCTTTTCATTTCCTTTGCAGATTTTGTTGTTGACTCTCAGCCTCCATCCCTTGCTCGAAGTTCTGCGAAGCCTGCTGTGTCGCCACGATGCCTGTCACCATTCCCGCAATCTTCGTCCGTTTGCTTTCTTCCGACAGATTGGCATTGCCCAAAATGAGCGACAGGCGGTTCATCTCCGAGGAGGTCAGTTCACGGTCAATCTTCACCGTACCGCTCTCTGCATGAAGCACAGTCTTGCCGTTCTCACCCACAGTAATGGTGCATTGCCTCATGCCTGGAACAAGCGAGGTCAAATCTACGAGCCGGTTGGCTGCCATGGCAGAGATAAGTCCTTTTTGTCGTTCCTCATCATTGCTGTCAATCTGCGCTGCCAACATCATCAGCGACATGAAGGTGGTCATCGCCATGTCGAGTATAGGGTCATTCGTTCCCGAAATGCCCACGCCGCTGTCCTCCGAGGAAAGGATTTTCTTCATCCAGTCCTCCGACGAAACCTTCTGCTCCTGTGGCGCATTGCTCTTGTATTTTGCCAACAGGTCATTGCCGTTATGCAGGGCCTGTAGCTTGATGTTGCCTTTCTGTCCGATTTCTGCCAGATAAGCGGCTGGATCCATATCCCTTTTTGAGCCGTCAGCCGATACACTCTTCACTCCGAAATGCAGATGCTCGCCAGTGGTTCTGGTGCCGGTATTTCCCGACACCCCCAACTTCTGACTGGCATTAACCACGTCACCTACCTTTACTGCTATGTCAGACAGATGCAGGTAGGAGCATTGCACCTTGCTGCCATCCTCACGGCTGTATTCCACGGTGACGGATTTCCCTCCTGCCGTGTTCGCATTATGGTTCACCGCCACCACCTTGCCGCCGTTCTCCGTGGCCAACACCGCCTCATGGTTCGTCTTGATGTCAATGCCCTTGTGCATCTGCTGCTTGGTGGCATCCATCGGATCCTGGCGATTGCCGAAAGGCGAGGTGATGAAGAGAAACTCCTCTCGCTCCACAGGAAAGGAATACCCGGCAGACTGCGGTACATGGGCAGCAGGCATTTCTCTACGAGGATTATTCTCCACCCCGAACGACCGACCTTCTGCCCGCATCTCAGCCATCACCTCACTGTCATACTTGTCCAGTCCGTTGGCTTCAATGATGCGCTGCAGACTTGCAGCATAACCGCCGCCCGTGGCATAGCCGGCACGCTCAATGCCCTTCGTCCATCCCTTGTAGTCGTCAGGCGACAGCGTGAAGCACTGCGCATAACGCTTGTTCTGCTTCAGGAACTGCGAGTGATGCTCATAACTGTCACCCACGCTTTTGTACTTACAGAATTTCTCGTTGGGCCTATCATCCGTATAGACTCCATACTCTCCGCCATTCTTCAACCACGATGCCGTAGCCTTGATGCCAAAGTGGTTGTTGCATTCGCGCGACAGTTGGCTCTGTCCGTTGCTGCTCTCCAGTATGGCTTGCGCCAAGATGACGGAGGCAGGAATCCCATACATCCGCATCTGTTCTTTGGCTTCCTCCGCATATTGTGCGGCATACGCTGCGTTCTTTCCCATAAGCCTATCTCCTTAGACTGGTGTGTTGTTCTGTTTCTTGACTTTCCTGTGCCATCTGCTTTCCTGTCTCTTTTCCAGGTGACACCATCTCCGTAATTCCACGCTTCGATGATGTTGTCTGCTTCGGCATTTCCAACTGGTCACAGATGGCCACCCGTTCACCAGCACGAATGAGCTTCGGCAGATAGGTGTCGAGGGCATGATATGGGAATCCTGCCATTGCCAACGGCTTGCCTTCATCATCCTTGCGCCCATTGCTCTTTGTCAGCGTAATACCCAATATTTTGGATGCCTTCACCGCATCATCCTTGTAGGTCTCATAGAAGTCACCGCAGCGAAACAAAAGAATGGCATCAGGATGCTTCTTCTTCAAGTCAAGATATTGTTGGACAAGGGGAGAGACAGCAGCCTTGACAGCCTTTTCATCCTTCTTTTCTTCTTTCTTTTCCTCTTGTTTCTTCTCTTCCCTTTGTTCAGAGCTTTTATCTTCCTTAAGTACCACTTCCTTCTGTTCATCATGCTTATCGACAATTGCCGTCTCCGCTTGCTTCACCTCCGTCGCTTCTTCCTGCTTCTCTTGTGTACTTTGCTCGACATTGTTGTCTTTCTGCAATACATCAGCAAACAGCGAGGCGGCAAGGTTCTGCTTGTAGGAATCCCTGTCAGGAGCCACCCACAATCGTTGCCATTGTGACGGACTGACACTTCTCGGCTGCAACTTCTTGCCGTCAATAGTGGCTGCACACAGGCATTCGCCCGATTTGGCACGGAATACTGCCACACGCTGGATGCGGTTCAAATCAACCTCCTGCTCATTACCTCCGAAGATGTCCACCTTCAGGTCGGGTTTCGCCTCTGCCATAGCATAATACTTCTGTGCCAGTTCCTCACGCACACGCTCGATGTTGTCCATCGACTGCTTCAAGGTGGTGAAGAAATGATTGAGGTCTCCTTTGTCGGGATAGACGGCAAAGCCCTCCTTACCTTCGGGCTTGATGTACAATGCCCACCGCTCCTTGTCATCCTTTACCAACTGCACATTGTCGAAACCGATGTCACGGCTGTGGGTTACGGCCTCAGAAGCATCCAACGAGGATAGGTCTTCGATAGACCAGTTGCGCAGTCTTGATACCGTGATTTTCTTGTCGGCGAAATAACTGTCGTCGGGACGGAAGCCCAAGGCTCCGTCGGGATTGTAGAAACGCACGTTGTCATAACCCTCTTTCTGCAAGGCATTGGTGAAGCGTTGCTTGTTCATGCCCTTGATCTCGTTGTTCACCTCCAACGATGCACCCTGTGGCAGCACCACATCGGCGGTCTTGCTGGCATCATCACGCACGATGACCACAGTACGCTGCTCCTCGTTGGGATGCTGCTTGATTTCGTCTGCTACGAAGTAGTGGTTGGGCAACTGCACCTGTATCTGCGCCGTCTCTCGCTGATGCTGGTCGGTGGCATACTCCACCTTTTCACCCAGTTCGGCTTTCTTCAACACCTTCAGCGCACCGTTCACCTCACTCTCGATGGCATCAATCAGACAAGGGTCTTCCTTCAGTTCCCTCGTCCAATAGTCCACCATGCTAAGGCTGTCCTTTGACAGACGGGCAGGCAGTCCCAGTTCGAGCATCTTCACGCCCGAAGCTATCTCAGTGATGAGTCGTTCCTTCTTCACGGCATCCTCCGACGGGGCTTTGCCGTTCTTCATGACCATGCCCTCACGTGCCAACCGCTGCTGATGACCGGTGGCAGACACCAACTGACGCATCATCTCCTGTACATAGTCATTGTAGTGCTCGAAGTCACGCTGCCGTGGCAGGTAGATGACATCCTTCTCGGTGTCGTAGTGCGCCACACCCGTGCCGTCCTGACGTACATTCACGAGGTTGTCCTTCATCTTCTGAAGGAATCCGTTGACGCACCCATGCAGCTGCTTGTCCTCCTTGTCGCCATAACCTCTATCCTCCACCGTGCCATCCTTCTTCAATGCCGTAGTGTAGGCTGTTTCGTTAGCCATAGGCAGTAGCGTCTGGTCGATATTGAACAGCACACGGATCTCACGGTTTTTCACTCCCTTGTACTGCTGTTTGTCCTGTTCCGACAGTTCTGCGTATGCCTCCTTGGTGATGACATCGTCGGGATTGTTGCGGTTGACGTACTTATTCCAATTGTAATACAGGAACGGCACACCTTTCTCATGCTCCCTCACGCTCTCACCCCGTGCCTTCGCTTCGGAGAACTGCGTAAACAGATTGCTCTTGCAACCCTTGGCATCGGAGTCAAGGGCAAGGACAAGGGCATTGAACGGACTGACCGAAAAGCCCTTGGGATAGAGCTTCGGATAGAGTTTGCCGCTTGCATTCAACCAATGTCCCTTGGCATCCACCGCACTCGTCAGTGCCTCAGTGAGCAGCGACACCTGCTTCTCCGCCGTCCGCTTCTCAAATTCTGATTTCTCTTTCATGCTTTTATCTTTTTGTTTATCTCAATCACATTCTATAATTGGCTTACCAAGCCACCGTTCCCGACAATTTTGTTGTCGGGCTTCACTGTATTCCCCTCGGTCGCACCACGCTCTCCCGTGCCTGCTCTTCGTACTGCATTGCTGCCATCTGTCGCATCTGGTCGTTCTTGGCAAGTATGGCGTTAGCCAATGTATTCAGCGGCAATGCCCCCGACTGATGCGCCCCAATCACACTGTCAGGCAGTTGAATGGTACAAGGCACATGGTCAATGTTGGCAACGAGACACCGCCCTTGCAGCATCGGGTTGCTGATACGAGGATTGAGTGGTTCATCAGGATATTGGCGGTACTGAATGCGAGATGCAGCAGGACTAACTGTAGGTGCAATGCCTTCCTGCTGTTTCCTGCCCAGCACCTCATGTCCCGCTTTGTTGAGCAGATTGGCACCTCCCATACCCATCAACAGCATCTTCAGTATAGGATTCTTCACGAACATTCCAGCCACGATAGAGGCCAAAGGAAGGAGGCTATTGTCCATATTCAGCGATTTTGTCTTGCCAGTGAACAGTCCCACCAGTACATCGGGCAGCATCGCCAACACATAACCAAGGTTCTTGCCGATGTCTGAAAAGCCGTTCAGTCCAAAACTCTGCAACAGCCCGTCCCATCCATTTTCGTTTGTTTGTAAGGCTGTTTCCTCCTGCTGGACTACAGATGGTGTTGCCTCTTCAGTCGATGAATCAGGAGTTTCTTTCGGTTCTGCCTTCTTCTCCTTCTCAGCCTCTGCATCCAGTCTCGCCTTAACCTCCAGATACTCGTCTTCCTGTCCAGGCGCAACTATCAAGGGCACATCCTTGTACTTGCCTGTACGTTTGGTTGCTTCGTTTCTCTGAGGGTCAAGGAACGTACCTTTGTTCCAAGGAAAAGAGGTCTGCTCGGTTTGTTTCGTCCAATCCATAAAAGTGATATTGCTCGTGGGAATCTTGTTCTTGAAATGGCTGTTGGTAGCCTTGATATAGCTGTTCTCGTGGTTCTTGATGACTTTTGCCTGTTTGCGGAATGAGGCGAAGACGTTGGTGCCCGTACCGAAAACTCCCTTGCTGATACACTCCTCGACACAGACCTCTTGGCTGCTACCTTTCTTGCTTAGGTGCTCCATGCCGACATTCATCACCATATCGATACCGACAAACTTGGCGAAGGTTGCCCATGAGCCAATCCCTCCCATGGCCACGACATCGGCACCCGCTCCGGCTGCCCATCCCGCTGCCTTCTCTGTTCGAGAGGGCTTATAGGCTGCCTCTCCTTTGGCTTCTATCTCTGCGGCAAGGGGTGACTTGTTCAGTTCGTAGGGCAGACCGAACAGACTGCTTTGTGCCGCCTTGCGGATGATATAGTCGGCAGAAGATGTTGGCATACGGTCTTTCACCATTTTTTCTATCATCAGCTGCTCCATGCGGTGATCGATATAGGCGTATGCCAAATCACAACCGAGTTGTTTAGAGAGTGCATCGTACCGCTCTCGTCCTATCTCCGTCACCACCGCCTTGCGCCATTCCTCAGCCATCACGGCAAGGTCACGCTGCATATCCTTGTTGCCGACAATAGCCTCCTTGCACATCGCCAGATAGTCTTCGGTGGTCTTGCTGTTCCACTTGCCTGTAATCTTCAGCGTGGCGTATGGGTCATCACCAGGCATATTGGCAGTGGCCAATGAGCGTAGGATGCCAGCCGTACTGTTGGAGTAGGCTCGCATCTCGTCTGCCTGTCTGTTGGACAAGTCCCGTTGCACCCTGCCCATCACGGGGGCAAGGTGACACCCGAAGTAGTCGCCCATCAGACGCTCTATCTCTGCGAATCGCTGACTGTTCTTAACTGCCATATACCTTGTTTATATATTATACTGCTGTAATATCTGTTCCTTTGTCTGCTCGATGGCATTGTGATATATCTCCATCTGCTTAGGATAGTGTTCCTCCAACCATGCGTCCTTGTCCACTTGGCAGTGGATGAACTGCACGGCCATACGTTCCTCAATCTCCACGGAGGGTTCCCCCTCTTCCTTACCATTGAACCATGCCTTTGTCCACCATCTCACGCCAGCCCGGTCGGGATAGACGCTCACTATCCTCGGAATGTCGAAGCTCTGGATATCCACGTCCAAGTCGGCAAGAGGGTCGATGATGCCGTCATGCGTCAGGGCTTGCTCTTGGAGTTTTTTTTTAACACCTCGTCCATCGTGGAGAGATATACCTGATGTCGCATGGCAAGATAGTTGAGAAAGTCGGCAATGAGCAGGTTCTGCACCTTAGTCGCCAAAGGCATACAGCGGTTGCCGATGCCCAAGGGATTAGCCATGCTCGGCATGGTCTCGTAGAAATAATGCTTGCTCGCTCCCAACGAGAAGATGTTTCTCAACGACTGCTCCGTATGTTCGGGCAGAGAGTATGCTCCTTGTTGAAGGTCCTCGAAGTAGGAGGGAAGGAAGCGGAGCATCAATGCCTCTATCTCCTGACGGTCGGTGTCGTAGGGTGAAGGGATGTTCATGTCCAGTTCATTGATGCCCATTTGGGAATTGTGCTCCAATGCCTTGATATTGCCGTAGAGCATGGTGAGGAACTCCAACGGATTGATTTCCTCTCCGTCAAACCTCACCTCCATGTGCAGCAGGTCGCCACTGATGGCGATGGTCTGACCGGCCTTGACGCTTTGGGAGAAGTTGGCGAAGACATTGGAGAGATGCCTGTAAGTCACTTCGTATTTGCCGTAGCGGATGGTCTGGTAGATGCCATGCTCCGCGTCCGACCCAATGGCAGAGACGGTTCCCGTTGCCACCGCCGACAGCAGGTAATGGTTCACTGAGAAGTCTATGCCGTGATGGAAGAATGTTTCTCCCGTCACGGGATTTTTCTGCTCTCCGTAACCCAAGGACATCTGCACGTCCTGCTTTATAGGCTCCTCAAACGGCATACAGTAGCCGCTCGATGAGCGCAGTATCATTTCTTCTGTATATCTCATATCACTGTATATTGGTTATCGTTTCATCCCTCTGCTTTGGGTCTCTGCTTCTTTCATGTTCTGCCCATGTGAAGACGTACCGCCTCTGTTAGGCAGAGTTTGCGCCACCTTAGAATTGTTCCCGATGATCATCGCTCCAAGCAGGGCACCCGCAATCTTGCTCATCCAACCAAAGCGTCCGAATACCATGAAGGCGGCAGCCACCAGTCCGACGATGCTCATACCCGACACGTTGCCCTTGCCGATATTGCCAAAGAGATTGCCTATCATGTCGCATCCTACGCCTCCGAACATATTCCTAAAGAAATCACTGATGCCGCTGAACTGGGTGTCCATCTTTCCGGCTACAGTGTTCACCGCATCAACGGCTTCACCAGCCTTGCCCGTCAGACGTTGCACATCGTTGGCGGTTTGTGCCACCGCTTCCGTGGCATTCTCGCCGATGACAGCATCACCTACGATGCGTGCCACGCTCTTGTCTGTGGTCAGCTTCTCCCATGTCACATAGCCTGCGGCACTACCCACTGCGGCCGTCTGCATAGCCTTGCCGGCTCCCATAAGGGTGCGTTGCGGGTGGAGTGCCGCACTGCCTAAGGTCTTTCCAGTTACTCCGATGACATGGCCAGTACCTCGTGCCGCCTTGCCACCATATTTCAATAATGAACTCCAAAATCCCATATCTTATCGTTTTTTAATCACGGTTTGACTTCGTCTTCTTCTGTCACGACTCGGCATAGCTCGAACAAGTTCGGCTCTGCTCTCGCTGCTCCATCAGTTTACGTTCTTGCCCACCTGCTTCCACCGCCTCTTGGCAGCCGCTGCTATCTCGGCTTTGTTCGCTTTGGTGGGTCTTGCCCCTTCGTCTATCTCCATCCAAACATCGCCCATGGTGGTGTATTTCACCGCCCTCGTCAGTCGCTTCAACTGCTTGTTCATCTTCTTCAGTTTGGGTCGGATGCCGAAGACTATCTCCACACGCTCCTTCTCGGTCATCTTGTTGCCCGACAGGCATACCGTGCGTATGTCATTAACTATCTC
Source organism: uncultured Prevotellaceae bacterium (assembly GCA_947167515.1). Taxonomy (GTDB): domain Bacteria; phylum Bacteroidota; class Bacteroidia; order Bacteroidales; family Bacteroidaceae; genus Minthosoma. The sequence goes on from CAMVIM010000047.1 coordinate 13,059, forward strand.
GATGCTGTTCATAATCAGCTCGCGGTATATCTTGTTGCGCTTGGCTGACAGGGCTACGGCAAGTCCGTTGGCAGGATGGGCATCCAACTGCGCCACCAATCCACCCATATTGTCCACCAACTGACCTATCTCGTGATAGAAACCATATATCTGTGCGGCATAGCTGACGATGGAACGGAAGGAGTCCAGATAGTTGTTGAACTCCCGCTGCAGGTCGGTAGTGGCTTCCACTTCCTCCTTGGTCCAGATATGGCCGGTGGATTGTAGCAGCATCACTTTCTCCTGATTCTTCAGTTCTTTCTCCGCCTTGTTGGTGTACATCAGAATCATCCCCGCAAGAGTCGGGTCGTTCTGCGCCCGCACTCCTGCAAAAGATGATATAAACATAAAAATGGCAATTGATATGAAATACTTCATGACTGATTCCTTTATCGTTAATCACTGATGGTCATACGTCCTGCTCTGCGCCATCTGCTAAGGGCTTGGGTGGCTATCTCTCCATTGCTTCGGTCTATCATCCCTGCCGTCACGCCGTTCCACACATCGGTCATGGTGTAATATCGTATAGACAGATAAAGACGATGCAGCTTCTTGCTGAAGGCACTCAGCTTGTCGTTCAGTGCCCACAGCGTCTTGCTCCTTTCCGCACCAGTCAGCATGTTCTCTTTGCCTCCTTTGGCGACTGCATCTTTCAGCAGTGTGAAGACGGACACCAATTCCGTGGCGGTCTCCATATACAGGTTGTTCATCGAGAGGGTGGCAACGATGCCTTGCGGATTATTGTTGATGGCCTTGCGCATCTTACACAAGGTGATGAATATCTTCACTCCATCGTCGTACAGATAGGTACAGGCTTTGAGGGAAGAGGCATAACCACTGGCGGTTTTCAGATAACTGTTGTACTTCTTCTCCCATTCGTGTATCTTGGTGAACTCTGCGGCGATGGTATTCTGCAACAGGGCAGTCTTGGTCTGACCTTTGATTTCCTTCTCTATCTCACCGTTGATGGCTTCGTTGCCCTCTGCTAATGCCATCCATTCCAAAGGGTTGGCAGTCACAATCTGTGCATGGGCTGACGGCACGCTCAGTACCAATGCCACGACAATGAACCAAATCTTATCTATTCGTAATCTCATATACGCCCTTTCTTCGTTTGTTCGTTTCTACTCTTGTTCGTATCACACTCACCACGTCATAGCTGTTGCTGATGCCGGTCATTTCCAGTTTCGGTGTCGTTCTATCCATCGACAACACGGTCACGCTTTTCAGTCCGCATAACTGTTGTATCAATGTCTGATGCTCGGCAAAGTCCACCACTCGGTACAACTCCATGTAGTTCACGCTCCGCTGAAACACTCCGTGCTCACAGATGAGTTGCTCGCTCCCGATATGGTAGCGGATACTCCTCAGATAGATGAATCGGTAGAGTAAACAGAGGGAGAACAGGAGGCTGAAGACAAGCAACAGGGTACTATATGCACAACCGGGCAATCCTCCGATTAGGAGCATTGCCACGCACAACAGCAACAGAGGCAGTTCGTTGATGAAAAACTGTCCGATGCTGGGGCACAAGGTGATGATGCTATTATCTTCTTGTCTCATACGCTTCTATGATATGTGTTCTTTTCTTCTTTTTCCCTTTGTTTCTCTGCCTTGCCGGCTGCGATAAACTCGGCATAGTCGAAGGTATCTGGTTCGCCCTTGGCAATCAGTTCTGCTGATTTCTTGTTGAGCAGCGCATCGTTCCAGTCCTTGTAGCAACCCAATGGATGATAGGCTTGCACATGCTCGTGACGGAAGCCCATCTCTGCTGCCACCTTCCTGAAGTTTGCAACAAACTGCCGCCCTGCATCGTCCTTGTCAAAACCCAAATAGTGCCGTGCGTTGGGAGTAACGGACAGAAGTCCTCGCATCTGTCCCTCGGTGGGTGTGCCGCCCGTAGATACATACACCATCTTTACAGGATTTATCTGATACTCTGCCATGGCATCGTAGGCACTCTCAAACCATACAATTTCGCTTGCTTTATCCAACGGCTCGCCCGTGAGGTTGGCAATCCACAGTCCTTCACTGCTGTTGCTTCCTTCTGCCTTGCCCTTGTAACCGCCGCTACCGTCCATCTTCGGTCGTCCTCGTTCCTCAAAGCCCACAGTCTTGTCGGGTGTCTTGGGCAGTACAAGCGGAAAGGCAAGGTTGGCAAAGGTAAGTCCATCCGTCCGATGCTTAGTAGCCAGACAGAAATGCCGATGAAAAGCATACTGCGTATAGAGGTCGATGCCTCGGAACTTAAAATAGGGATAAAACCTTTTCTGCGTTTCCCTGTCCTGCGGATTGAACTTGTGGATGTCGTAGTCATTCAGGTTGAATGGCTTTCCGTCCTTTCTTGGTTCTGTAATCTTCGATGGTCTGTCCTCTATGGGTTGGTTGAGCAGTCGGTTGCAGACGAGGTTGACGAGTCGGTCAGGAGACATTCCCACCTTGTTCTCTGAAAACATTTCTGGATGCTCCTTGATGAACGAAATGACATTATACACCTTCTGCTGCGGTGGTTGGAAGCAACATTTCCCATTCTGCGTGACAATGAACTTATCACCACGCACCCGTCTGCCCTCACTGTCAGTACGCACATACGACGGATAACGCAAGCCATCTCTCTTGTTCAGATGATACCCTGCGTCCACCAGTACTTCCTGTATGCTCAACCTGTCCAGAAAGTCATCGTATGTCAGTTCACTACTCATTATAAATTATAAATTGTAAATTATACATTGTTAATATCCTCTCCTTATCTCCGTGGCAACATGATTTGCTTCTGCCTCAAAGTACCTTGCCGCAATCTCCTGTGGCGAATCCACTCCCGGTTTGAAGTAAGGACGTGGACCGCCATGATGCTCTGCATAGAACTCCGGGGCTGGATGGTGATGATGGTGGCTTATGTCATGCGCCACCTCTGCTGTAACGACTGCTCCTGCCGTCAGAGCCGCCAATATCTTCGTGCCCAGTCCGGCGTTGGTTTCGGGGCGTGTCTTCATATCCACTTCACTGAAAACCTTGGAGAAGAGTTTCATGCGATGGTAGTCATCCACCGCCAAGAACTTGTCGTAGTCCTTCTGCTTGATTTCGTGCGTGATGGCTTCTCCATTGATAATGGCGGTCATGCGATACTTATCTTCGCCTTTCTTATCTCCCTCCATCGGAGGCACTTTCTCCACCATGATGTCACCGACTTTCACTTCACGCCCATGCGCTCCCTCACGATACCAACCCTTGTTCTCATTAATCAAGGCAAGGTCTTCACCTCTCACCATGGCATCGCCTTGCAACACGTCACGTCTGACAGTCTCGTCCTCTTCCAACGGAAGCAACCGTTCCTCGTCTTGTTGCTGACGCTGCTGCAACTCCTGTTCAAGTTCGGGATGCAGATGCAGGTCGATGCGCTCCTTGCTATTCAGTGTGTCCATCAGGATTTTGTCAGCAAAGTCGTCCTTGATGATGCCATTCAGCAGTTCCAAGCGTTGAACGACGGGCACTTCCTTGATGGAGTTGGAGGTGAGTTTCTTCAGTTCCTCATCTGTCAGGTCATACACCATGTCGGCATTGACGCTGTTCGACTGAATGGTCAGCGTCTTCGCATTCTCATCAATGATGATGCCATGCGATGCCAGACACTCCTGCCACTTCTCATTGGTGAAATAGACAGGCGAGGTAATCAGTTCCTTATAAGGCTTGGCTGGCTCCGTGCTTCTCGTGCGGCTGATGGAAGGCATTATGATTCCCTCCAAATCTTTCAGCACATCCTGTTGCTGAGGGCTATAACTCTGTTGCTGTCCCTTATAATAGAACCCATAACCGCCGCTCTGCAATTCGCCAGGCTTCATTCTGCCGTCCCAACGTTCAGGCACAATCGGGGCTTCGGGGAAGAACAATCGTCCTCCAACTCTGCGAAGATGGAATCCCTCCTGACTGCGTGGTGTCCAACCTAAAAAGGGTGGTGGCATATCGATGCGCCCCATCCGTCCATACTCGCCGATACCAACACGATAGCCGTGCAGCCCCATAGCTACACGACCGTTGGCATTGCGTGCATGAACGAAGTTCTTGGGCATATAGAAGTCGTTGCCCACAATGCCCGTAAAGGTATTGTAGGCTAACTTGTTGGCATGATTCGTACCCCAGTCGGTCAGAGCCAACATCTGCTTCTCGGTGATGTTATAGGTAAGCAGCGGACTGTCATGCCCTTGCACCACAAGCTGATAGCCGCTGCCATTACTCACCACATGAGCCTGCATACCATTGCGCATGAGCAAGTCACGCATCTCTGGTTGCAGGTCCATCTGTTGGGGATTCGTATTCTTTCTTATCGCCATACTTATTCTTCACTCTTCATTCTTCACTCTTCATTTATCATGCTTCACCGTTCTCTATTGCCTTCTCCAGTTCCTCATCTTTGTGATGGACAAACTGCTCCGCACTCTCTTCACAAATGCAGAGTCCGTTGTTCAGACAATAGCTCTCATATTCTTCCTGCCATTCAGCAGAATGATGGTTGACATACTCCAACCAACCGTACTCGCCGCTCTGTATCTTCTCGACGAGCACATCCTCTGGATAATATTTATTTGATGCCATATACTTATTATATTATGTGTAGATTATTTGTGCATGGAAAAAGAGGCGCGGTTGCGCTCTCCATTCTTCTTCTGCTCATTCCAAAGTTCTTCCGTGTATTCCTCTTCAGGCACATAGTCAAGATTACCGTCATCGCCCATTACCCAACAGCCATAGCACCCGAAGGTGTATTTGTCCCACTCTCGCTTGGTGTTCTCCTTCCACTTCTGACTGTCGCCTTGATTAATCCTTATGCCGGTCTTATCGTTCAGGTCAATACCCACCGTCACCTGTTCGTCCTCCATGATGAGCGTGAGCGGCTCACCCTTCTGCATCACGGTCAGTTCTGCCGAACTCAGTTTCAGTTCATCCTTCAGCACCTCCAAGTTGCGCCCGATGACAGGCGTAGGTACCGACATCACCTGATTGGTCTCCGTGTCAATCTGCACGAAAGCCTTGCTGCTCCTGCCATCAGCATCCTTAACATCGGCAAGGATAGCCTTTCCAGCCAGCAAGTCCTCCTGCTGTTCCTGAGTAAAAGCCTCCAATGGTGATTTCTCCAACTGCGGATAGAAGACCACATCCACCTTGCCGTCCTCCATACGGACCAACGCAAATCGGGTGCGGCTCTTCAATGTCTCGCCCTCATCATTATTCACCTGAATGGGCAGCAACGGTGAACGTCGTCCCTGACCAATATCTTCCAACGCCCACATGGGCAGGTCTTCAATCTTCTCTTGTGTGAGACCAAAACGAGCCAGTGTCTGATAAGGCACCTCGCTCTCTTCAAATCGTACTTGCTTCATACTTTAACTTTGAATTTGAAATTAAACTCATGCAAAGTTATATACCTATTCAGAGACAAGCAGAATTGCATAAGATAATGCGTGTTATTTTTGACGATTATTATTATTTGAGTTTGATTTCTGCTCAAAAATCAAACTCGATTGCTATATTATGTTACAATCTTCTTGTCTTCCCTTTGTTCTTTATGCCAGTCAAAGAATTGCTTGTTACTTTTGCACCATGAAACGATTTCTACTCATCACAATAGCAGCAATATTCTGTTCATCAGCAACAGTATGCGCTCAGTTCAATACCGTCACACAGACTAAGGTACACCGCAAGGCTGTGCCAAAAACGACGCAGTCCGCAACATCCGAACAACTGCCTCCGTGCTCGCCGCATCAGCGGCGAGACTCTCTTGCCTTTGCCCCATTACAAACCCAAACGGAGCAGACCGACCGCCACACGGCACTTGTCAGTCCACTCCGTCATATCTCTGTCACCAGCCCTTTCGGCTACCGCAGAGACCCATTTACAAAAAGAAAAGCCCTACACAACGGGCTTGATTTGAAGGCAAATTACGAACCCACATACGCCATGATGCACGGCGAGGTCATCAAGGTAGGCAAGGACAAACGTTCAGGCCTCTATGTCACCCTCCGTCACGGCGACTTCACCGTCAGCTATTGCCACCTCTCCCAAACTCTCGTCACCAAAGGCACCCACGTCCGTCCCGGCATCATCATCGCGCTGACAGGCAACAGTGGTCGCAGTACTGGTCCCCACCTGCACCTCACACTCAAAGACACAAAAAAAGGACGAGCCATCGACCCGTCCATTCTTCTCAATCTTATCAAGCATCCACTCTAATAGAACGCCTTGTCTTTTGTCGTTCACATCACCCCTTCCGCATTGCAATAATGTCTTAAATATCTAATCCTCAACAATTTCTATTCTTGAAAAACAAGTGTTTTATTCACGAATATAATATGATTTCGTGAAAGATGTCATAAGATGATACTAATATCTATGCTATTTGTCAATAAAGAACCCGTTTCTATGCAGATATTCTGAAACGGTTAGTGTTCCAATCCCTATCTGCTCACACAACAAAGGAAGTTTCTTGAACAACTTACCGTCATTCTGCTGCCTTGTTTCCTCCGTCATTACTTGCATCTCTTCCAGATGGATAGCGTCCGAGTGTCGTACATTCAGTGCATAAATGATAATCTTAGCATCACCTGTTTTAAGGTATTCTTCCTTTTGCTCTATGTATTCTTCTTCAGTCAGTTCCTGCTTCTTCAGTCTTACACAGAAATTGTTGTCTATCATGTTGCTGAATCTCTCTGGGGCACATGGAAATAGATCCTTTGTCGGAATGACCAATTTCTTGTCTTTGAGGAAAGGCATCTTTTCAACTGCAATTCCTTTGGAGGTGCGTTTTGATTCATCCAGAATCACATCAAGTAGCATCAAATCCTTGCGGGAGAACGCCTCTTCCAGGAATGAGTACAACTGTCCGTCCTTATCCAAGGGAAGATAATTCTTGGCAATCATCACCAATGAGCATGTATCAACAACTATCGCCATAACTCCCTCTCAAAATTTGCTGGTTTGACATTGAGTCTCGAACAGAAAGTGGTCTCGTTGACCACTCCATTGAAATAGGCATATTGCATGGTTTTCAAGAATAGCGGAGAAATGATGGGCTTTGGTGTTCGCCCGCCTCTCTTCTCAGAGTTTTTCAACTTTTCCTGTTCCTCTCTTCTTCTGTATTCCTCTGCCAATTCACTCTTGACATTGCTGTAGCTCGAATAGCTGATTTTCCTGTCGATATACATCCTTGTATATAAGGCAAGACGGCTAATGTGCGTCCGTGCACTGATAGCCTTGAAGAGGTCAATGCAGTAGTCGTTACGGGAATCTACACATGCTATGTTAGCAAGTGTTTCTGCTTCTTGTCCCATAATGAACTGATATGCAAAATCATTGCACCATCTTTCGACATCACTGTATGAAGTCTGTGCCGAGATGTCCATCATGTCCACCGACTCCACTTCTTCAATCCCCAATAGACAATGCCCCAATTCATGCGCCAGAGTGAATATTTCTCGCTTGTAATGCTTATGATGCTTAAGCACTATCACATTGGGCTTAAGGTAAAAACCGTCAATGTTGGTTTTCTCTTTCTTGTTCCATGTCTCTATGTATTCAAAGACAAAAATGCCATGATCGGCGATTTTTTCTATCATCTTCACAAGAAACTGCCTATGATTGACAGTTTCCCCGGGATAAAAAAAATCTCTTGCACGTACGGCTACTGTCTTAGGGTCATCTTGTAGGGTGTAGTGTTCTATGTCAAACTTCACATCCAGTTGCGACAGTTTGTTGTATGCATCCAAAGCGTTTTTCAGACTCTCGAATCGGTTTACAGTACGGATCGACTCCAAGTTCAGCTCTGTTCCGAATGAGGTCTTGCGGAAGAAGATACTGCTGCTTGCATTGGTTGACAACTTAGAATAGTCTTGAAAGAAACTGACTTCTTTGTCGAATATCTCACCTATACGCTTCAACACCCCCAAATCAATAGAATCTCCACTGATGTCTGCGGCTCCTGTTATCCGTTTCCTGCCTTTGTTCAGAAGAGACAACAAGTCATCCACCGACATCTTGTATAATGCCAGCAGGTATTCTAAACGTTTCTTGTTAATCTCTACTTTCATATCAGCCTCGATTGAACTATTGTTGTTTTGATGCAAATGCTTAGGCACAATTTTGCGTTGCAAAATTACACATTTTCACTTAAATGGGCGAATTTTCATGCTGAATATCACTGGAATTTATGTTTATTTTGCTAAATCGCTACATTTTGCCACCAAAAAGACACAAAAATAGGACGAATCATCGACCCGTCCTTTTGTTTTTAGCCTTTTTCGTTCTAACCACAGCCTGCAATGTTATTCATCAACTGGTTCATCACTCGCATGTCTCATTTCGTAAACTGTCCATAAGGCTAACACACATTCAATGGCTATCACGGTAATGGCCGCAGTCATGCCCCACCAGTGGGCAATAAGCATAAAGATGCCAGCCTCAATGCACAACGCAAAGAGGATGGTAACAATAAGTGATAATATTCTATTCATTCTACGGTAACTGATTTAGCAAGGTTTCTTGGCTGGTCAACATTCCTATCCTTGTTGATGGCGATGTAATAGGCCAGCAACTGCAATGGGACGGAAACAACGAGAGGTGTAAGGCATTCGGGTACGTCGGGCACTTCAAGGCAATGGTCGGCGATGTCCTTCATTGCGTCATTGCCCTTGGTAATGATGGCGACAACCGTACCGCCACGCGCCTTCACCTGCCTTACATTACTGATTATCTTGTCATACAGCGAGTCCGTTGGAGCAATGACCACCGTGGGCATCTCGCTATCTACAAGTGCAATCGGTCCATGCTTCATTTCCGCAGCAGGATAACCCTCCGCATGGATATAGGATATTTCTTTCAGC
>CAMVIM010000048.1 GCA_947167515.1 uncultured Prevotellaceae bacterium
GTGCTAATAATTAAACAATTATTTTATAAGAAATTTTCATCGAACTCACGTTAATGTAAGTTTTAGAGGAAGTGGACCCTCCGTAGGCGATATGTTCTATGTTGATAGGATGCAGTTTGTAGTCACAAGTGAAAAATATAAGACCGTTGAGTTGATGAGTTATTTAAGAAGTACCGAAGATATAGGTGCGCTTGAAATTCCTGCTGTTGTCAGTTTCGCTGTCGGTGACTATGTTGGTCCGAATTTCACTGTGACGAGCATCGGCCAAAGAGCTTTCAGTCGCTGTACAGGCCTGACATCTGTCACCATCCCTGCCAGCGTGACGAGCATCGGCTACGAAGCATTCTCTGAATGCAGCAATCTGACCTCGGTCACTTTTGCTGAGGGCTCACAATTGGCGAGCATCGGCAGCAAAGCATTCCATTGTCCCCTTGCATCCATCACCATCCCTGCCAGCGTGGTGAACATAGAAACAGGTGCTTTCTCTTGCTCTGCTCTGACTTCCATCTGCGTGGAGGCAGGTAATCCGAGATATGATTCGCGTGACAACTGCAATGCTCTCATTGAAACGGAAACTAATACGCTGATTACAGGTTGTCAAAATACAATCATTCCAGGCGGCGTAGAATTCATTGGCAATAGTGCGTTCGAGGGTTGCTCTGGTCTGACAAGCATAGAAATTCCAACCAGCGTAACATCCATCGGTAAGGCGGCGTTTATTGGCTGCTCTGGTCTAACCAACATCGAGATTCCCAGCGGCGTGAAATCTATTGGCTATGCTGCATTCTCCCGCTGCTCAAGTTTGACCAGTATAAAGATTCCCCACAGTGTGACAACCATTGACGAGTTTGCGTTTGAGACTTGCGTGGCTCTAACCAGCATTGTGATTCCCAACAGCGTAACATACATCAGCGATGCTACGTTCTTTGGTTGCTCTGGTCTGACAAGCATCACCATCCCTTCCAGCGTGACATCCATCATCAGTAGTAGCCGTGGGGCGTTCTATGGCTGTTCAGGTTTGACAGATGTCTATTGCTATACTGCCCCCGAAGAGATGAGATGGAGACCGTTTTCCTCTGAATTCATGCCTGACAAGGCGACGAAGTTCCACGTGGCTGACGCTTCGGTATGGGAGGAGAAGTTCCCAGATGCCAACGTCACCTTTGTCGGCGACCTTGATAACTTCTTCGTGGAGGACAATCTGCGTTACCGAGTGCTTCATCAGACAGAGACGAGGGCATCGATGCGCAGGGCTGAGGGACAGAGCTCCGTTGAGTTGGTTGGCAGCGCGACCTCGCCCACGGGTGCCGTGGACATCCCATCAATCGTGAAGCATGACGGAGTGGACTACGCCGTGACGAGCATCGGTGAGAATGCCTTCACGAACTGCAGCGGCATTACCTCTGTCACCATTCCAAGCAGTGTCACCAACATTGAGAACGGTGCCTTCGACGGCTGCACAGGTCTGACCGATGTTTATTGTAACGCCGACCCTGCCCAGCTCACATGGAGCACTGATGCCCAGAGCTTCATGGCCGACAAGGCAACGAAGTTTCATGTGGAGGATGTGTCGGCATGGTCAGCCTTCAGCGGCGCCAACGTAACCTTCGTGGATGACAAGACACCCAACACTATCAATAGCATCACCTCCACCGATGCCTCCGACGGCGCATGGTACACCCTCAATGGACAGAAACTCGAGCGCAAGCCGACCGCTCCTGGAATATATGTGAAGGATGGCAAGAAAGTGTATGTAAAGTAAAGACATCAAACACATATATAAGAAAAGGACTGTATCTAAAGAAGTGACCCCCGAAAGCTTTTTCTCTAACTTTCGGGGGTCACTTCATGCGGTGTCAAACCTCTTTCTATGATATAGTGAATCTTACTTCACCTCCCAAATATCATTGGTTTCGAGCAATTCAGCAAAGTTGTGATACTTCTTCTGAGCCTTCACCTCTTCAATCTGAGCGGTGACGCAGTCATCGTAGGTCGGGGCATCCACATCGCGGATAACACCGAGTGCCACTGGGAAGCCGTCGCCATTACCCATCAAAGCAAGTTTCAACTGGAGGGTGTTGTCTTCGCAATGAGCATCGTGTACCAGGATGTCCTTCTCCGTAATGCCGTTCTCGCCAATCTTCACCACTTTCAAGCCAAAACCTTCCTGCATGAGACCGAACTCGTTGTTCTCACCGAAGATGAGGGGCTTGCCATGCTGCACGTAGATAGCGTTCTTGGCACGACCTTCCTTTGAATAGACAGCATCGTGTGTGCCATTGTTGAAGATGACACAGTTCTGCAGAATCTCGCATACGGCTGCACCCTTGTGGTTATAGGCCGCCTTGAGGATTTCCACGGTACCAGGAGCATCGGTGGCCACGGCACGTGCAAAGAAGTGTCCACGTGCACCGAAGCAGAGTTCAGCAGGACGGAAGGGGTCTTCCACGGTGCCGTAAGGGCTGGACTTCGACACAAATCCACGTGGAGAAGTGGGTGAATACTGACCTTTTGTCAAACCGTAGATGCGGTTGTTCAACAGAATCATGTTGAGGTTGATGTTACGACGATTCGCATGGATGAAATGATTACCACCGATTGCGAGTCCGTCACCATCACCGCTGACCTGCCATACGGTCAGGTCAGGGTTAGCCACTTTTGCGCCTGTTGCAATCGCTGCTGCACGTCCATGAATGGTGTTCATACCATACGTTGCCATGTAGTGTGGCAGACGTGAAGAACAACCAATACCTGAAATCACGGCTGTATTCCAAGGTTCCACACCAATCTCTGCCATTGCCTTGTGAAGGGAGGCAAGGAAGAAGTGGTCACCACATCCAGGACACCAACGTGGCTGACCTTTCTTATAATCTTGAACTGTAAAACTCATAATACTTTTATTTTTAAACGAATATAATTACAACCACGAATTGAACGAATTAAACGAATTTTTTAGACACGACAAAACGCTCAAATTTGAGAGAGGTTTCTCCGAAGTTTAGCAATAAAGCAATCTCGTAACCTGCTACTCGTGCATAATTGATTGCTTGAGAGCGGTGTGTATCTTCTAACTCTTTTACGGCTTTTAATTCTACAATAATTCCGTCATAACAGATGAAGTCGGGAATGAACTCTGCTTTGAGATGCACACCATGGTATGTGGCATGAATAGACGATTCTCGAAGATAAGGAATAGAACGTTCCTGAAACTCTACCTCCAAGGCATCTTGGTAGACCTTCTCAGTGAAACCACATCCAAGTTCCCCATGCACCGCCATGGCTGCACCCACAATGTCATGAACTTCTTCTCTGAATTTAAGACTACTGTTATAAGCCATAAAAATTCGTTTAATTCGTTCAATTCGTGGTATTTAAATCACTTCTCTAATAACTCGTTAAAATATGCGGTTAGTTCGCTGACCACGAAGGGTTGTCCCTTTACTTGGTTGAACTGTGCTGGAACGAAGTTGTCCACTTTCATGCGCAGCCAACCTGCCAGTTGTCCCATGTTTTGTTCGGCAACCACCACCTTCTTGTACTTCTTCAGCACCTCTGCCGTGTTCTTTGGCAGTGGGTTGATGTACTTAAAGTGAGCCAGAGCCACCTTCTTGCCTTGGGCACGAAGTTCGTCCATTGCAGCGTGGAGGTGTCCGTAGGTGCCACCGAAACCTACGATGAGGAGGTCGGCATCGTCTTTGTCACCCAACACTTCGAGGTCGGGCACCTGAATCTTGTTGATCTTCTCCTGACGGAGATGAGTCATCAAGTTGTGGTTCTCCGGATCAGTAGAGATGGCACCCGTCTTGTTGTCCTTCTCCAAACCGCCGAGGATGTGCTGGAAACCTTCACGACCAGGCACTGCCCAGTAGCGCACACCTGTCTCTGGATTGCGGAGATAAGGTGCCCATGAGCCCTTCAGCTCCTCAGGAACGTATGGAGGATTGATGGCTGGATAGTCAGCGAGGTTTGGCAGTTTGAACGCAGCCGAACCGTTTGCCACGTATGCATCAGTCATGAGGATGACAGGAGTCATGTGCTCCAACGCCATCTTGGCTGCCGAGTATGCTGCATCGAAGCAGTCTGTGGGTGAGGTGGCTGCAATGACAGGCATCGGGCTTTCACCGTTACGTCCGAAGAGAGCCTGCAAAAGGTCTGTCTGCTCTGACTTCGTGGGAAGACCCGTAGCAGGACCACCACGCTGTACGTCAAGCACCACGAGTGGCAACTCCATGATGACAGCGAGGTTCATGGCCTCACTCTTCAAGCAGATGCCAGGACCCGAAGTGGAAGTCACACCCAGCGCACCAGCGAACGAAGCACCGACTGCAGAAGCACAACCGGCAATCTCGTCCTCACATTGAACGGTCGTGACACCGAGTGACTTATGCTTAGACAGCTCGTGCAACACGTCGGTTGCAGGAGTGATAGGATAAGAGCCGAGGTAGAGCTTCAAGCCTGCCTTCTCGGCAGCAGCGATGAAACCGTAAGCCGTTGCCTTATTACCCGTGATGTCCATATAGCGTCCGGGCACCTTGTTCTTCGTCTCGATGCGATAGACGTTGGCCACGCTCGAGTGAGTGTTGTGTCCGTAGTCGTAGCCCGCCTGAATCACCTTGATGTTGGCCTCGGCCACACCAGGTTTCTTGGCAAATTTCTCCTTGAGGAAATTGAAGGCGATGTTCAGGTCGCGGTCGAAGAGCCAGCAGACAAGTCCGAGGGCAAACATGTTGCGGCACTTGAGCATAGCCTTCACGTCCATGCCCGAGTCTGCCAAGCAGTCCTTGACCATCTGGGTGATAGGACAAGCAATCACGCGGTCGGGGTCAATGCCCATCTCGCCAAGGTAGTCCTCTGTGGCAAAAGCCGCCTTCTTCAAGTCAGCAGGGCCAAAAGAGTCGGTGTCAATAATGATGGCAGCCCCTGGCTTTGCATACTTGTACTGTGTCTTGAGTGCGGCTGCATTCATCGCTACCAGCACATCGCACTTGTCACCAGGCGTATAGACCATGCCGGCACCGATGTGTACCTGAAAACCCGACACACCCGTCAGCGAACCTTGCGGGGCGCGGATGTCGGCCGGATAATCGGGAAACGTACTGATACTGTTACCCACGGTGGCTGACACCGTGGAGAAGATGTTTCCGGCGAGTTGCATACCGTCGCCAGAGTCGCCAGAGAAGCGCACTGCCACTTCCGCCAGCTCTTTCACTTCCAATTTTTCTGCCATAAGCTATAATGTTTATGTTGTTCTTTTTTACGCTTAAAATGGTTCTTGAAAACGCTTTTGTCAGCAATCTTTCAAAAATGCTTTCTTTTTGTGGGTGCAAAGTTACGTTTTCTTTTCATTTTGACCAAATTGCCACTTAAGTATTTGTTCTTTGAGATAGTATAAACGTCCAAAAAGATGATTTTATCGTCTAAACGCTTGTCACTTTTCACATTATTTTCTTACCTTTGCAAACAGAATAACAAACACTCTAACAATTATAAACCTATATTCAATGAAAAAACTTATTGCATTGACGATGGCTGCAAGCGTGGCCATCAGCATGGCTGCCCAAGACAAAAATGGTGGCTACCCCATCACTCAAGTGCCCTTCACCAAGGTGAAAGTAGCACAGAACACTTTCTGGGGACAACGACTGCAAGCCAGTCAGGACGTGACCATCCCACTCGCCTTCTCAAAGAGCGAGGAGACAGGACGTTACACCAACTTCAGCAATGCCGCCCAGCACCTCAAAGACCCTTCAAAGGTGTTTGAAATCAAGAAAGGAACCTATTCTTTCGACGACACCGACCCCTACAAGACCATCGAGGGTGCCAGCTACCTTCTTCAGACCTATCCCAATGCCAAGTTCAAGGGTGGTCGGCTGGATAAGTATGTGGACAGCGTGATTGCCGTCATCGCCTCTGGTCAGGAGCCCGACGGTTACCTCTACACCTCTCGCACCCAAAACCCACAGCATCCACATGAGTGGGCAGGCACGAAGCGTTGGGAGCGTGTGGAAGACCTCAGCCATGAGTTCTACAACCTCGGCCATCTCTGCGAGGCCGCTGTGGCTCACTACTATGCCACCGGCAAGCGAAACTTCCTCAACGTCGCCATCAAGTATGCCGACTGCGTCTGTCGCGAAGTGGGTGACAAGCCCGGTCAAGCCAGCGTTGTGCCTGGTCATCAGATTGCCGAGATGGGCTTGGCAAAACTCTACATCGCCACGGGTGACAAGAAATACCTCGATATGGCCAAATTCTTCCTCGACAAGCGCGGCAAGCGTGATGCGGCTTGGAAACAGACTCCTAATGGCCTCTATGACGAGGGTGGCTATTTCCACTCCCTGAGTGACTACAGCCAGAGCCACAAGCCTGTCATCGAGCAGGATGAAGCCGTGGGTCATGCCGTTCGTGCTGGCTACATGTATGCAGGCATGGCCGACATCGCCGCTTTGACAGGCGACAAGAGCTATATCGATGCCATCGACCGCATTTGGGAGAACATCGTCACCAAGAAGTTCTACATCACAGGCGGCGTAGGAGCTACAGCCTCTGGCGAGGCCTTTGGCAAGAACTATGAACTGCCCAACATGAGTGCTTATTGCGAGACCTGTGCCGCCATCGCCCAGGTGTATCTCAACTATCGCCTCTTCCTCCTGCATGGCGACAGCAAATACTACGATGCCTTGGAGCGTTCTTTATATAATGGTGTCATCTCAGGCATCTCGATTGACGGTGGCAACTTCTTCTATCCCAACCCCCTCCAGAGCATGGGACAGCATCAGCGTCAGGCATGGTTCGGTTGTGCTTGCTGCCCATCCAACGCAGCCCGATTCATTCCTTCGCTGCCTCAATACATCTATGCCGTGAAGGACAACAACCTCTACATCAACCTCTTCAACTCCAACACCGTCAACGTGAAGGTGGGCAAGCAGAACGTCACCCTCACCCAGCAGACCAACTATCCCTGGAATGGCGACGTGACTTTGAAGATTGACAATGGTGCCGGCAAGTATGCACTCAACATCCGCATCCCCGGATGGGTGAAAGGCGAAGTCGTACCCAGCAACCTCTACACCTATGCTGATGGCAAACGCCTTGGCTACACCATCAAGGTGAACGGACAGGAAGTCACCCCCAACTCTCAACTCTCAACTGTCAACTCTCAACTAAAACAGGGCTATTTCGTCATCGACCGTGCTTGGAAAAAGGGTGACAAGGTGGAGATTCACTTCGACATGGAACCCCGCATCGTCCGCGCCAACGGACTTGTGGCAGCCGACAAGGGACGTGTGGCCATCGAACGCGGCCCTATCGTCTATTGTGCCGAGCATCCCGACAACACCTGCGACGTGCTCTCTGTGCTCATCAACCAAGAGCCTACCTTCCAGATGGGCACCAAGGAGATTATGAACACTACCGTTCAGACCCTTACCACCGATGCTCAGACCCTCAATTTCGACAAGCAGGGCAAGCTCCAGACACAAGACGAGCGCCTCGTGCTCATTCCCTACTACGCATGGGCACATCGTGGGCCAGGCAAGATGACCGTGTGGATTCCGCAAGACCTCAACGCCACCACACCTGCTCTGCCCGCCTCCATCGCCTCTGAGAGTAAGGTGAGCGCCAGCAAAGACCGTCTCCCCGCCCTCTCGGCCATCAACGACCGCCTCGTGCCTGCTGACGGTAATGACCGCTCCGTGCCCTACACCCATTGGTGGCCAGCCAAGCAGTCCACCGAATGGCTACAATACGACTTTGCTCAGGAAGAGACCGTCAGCACCTCCACCGTCTATTGGTTCGACGATGGCCCATGGGGTGGCTGCCGTGTGCCTGACAGCTGGAAACTCTACTACAAGAACGCATCTGGCCAGTGGGAAGAAGTGAAGAATCCCACCGAATATGGTACTGTGAAAGGGGCGGCCAACATCGTCAACTTCGACCCCGTGAAGACCAAGGCCATGAAGCTTGAAATTGTACAAGGCGAATACTCCGCCGGCGTGTTCGAATGGAGCGTGAAGTGAAAATGACTGAGTGTCATTTTCGCTCCACGCTGGGATGGAAGTAGTTTTCTGCGAGGCAAGGATACGAAGCCGATGCTTTACATAGCCACTACTTCAATCTCCACCAGCGCATTTTTCGGCAACGTCTTCACCGCCACCGCAGAACGTGCAGGGTAAGGCTCTGTGAAGAATTCAGCATACACGCTGTTCATCTCGGCAAAATCATCCATGTTGGCCAAGAACACCGTGGTCTTCACCACGTTGGCCATCGACAATCCCGCCTCCTCCAGAATGGCTTTCACATTCTGGAGTGATTGGCGTGCCTGTTCCGCGATACCTCCCTCAGGGAATGCACCCGTCGCTGGGTCAAGCCCCAACTGTCCTGATGTATATACAAATCCTCCTGCCTGAATGGCTTGGCTGTAAGGACCAATCGCCCCCGGAGCCTTCTTTGTGCTGATTGCTTTCATATTTGTTGGTTGTTTTGATGTGTGTTGATGAGGATGCAAAGGTACAAAAAAATCTACACCTTTTTGTCAATGACCCATAAAAGGTCTGTAGATAGAAAAAAAATGAAGTGTGGGTAATGACGAAAGAGCACCCCAAAAGCCACGTGGAAAACTGAGGAAGGGAGGATGAAGGGGAAACGAAACATGGAGGCGATGCATTGCACCGCCTCCATGTTGGGGATTGTTCTGGTTGAGATGATGGGGTTATCTCAACAGAATCTTCTTCACTTCCACCTTGCCATCGCTATAGGTGGTGCGGATGATGTTGATGCCCTTTTCTGGACGAGTGAGCAGACAGCCGTCCGCCGAGTAGATTTCGGTAGCCACCACGCTGCCCTCAGCCTCTGCCTCCACAGCCTCGATGCTTACGGGGTTCTCACCATCCATCGAGAGGTACACTTGGTCGATGTAAATAGCATTACTACTACCGCCATAGGTCCAGAATCCTGCTATGTAGATGTGCGAGGGGTCAATCTTGACATCGTTCTTGTTCTTCATGTTCTGTAAGTCAATCTTAGTCTTCCTCACTCTTCCAATACTGCACTCATAAGGATCAGACCAGTAGTTGTTCTGGTCGTAGAGTTTGAAGACAGAGCCACTTGGAGCCGAAGCCTTAAATTTCACAACCAGATAATTGAATGCCGACAAATCAACGCCTGCACTATATTGCCAACCACCGAAACCGTATTGGCTTGTAATCAACTGCCCTATTCTTTCGTTGAAGGAACCTGTCCCATAGATAGAAGGATTGAAGCAGTCTGCGGTGAGTGGGAAGGTGGAGGATGCCACATGCACATCAATTGATTTCGTATTGCCCATCAGGTCGGTGTAAGTGGCGGTGATGTCACATTCACCGTCTATCTGGGTGATGATGTTTCCATTTTTCACAGTAGCCACTTCGGGATTGCTGATCTGGTACTTGCAGGCTGATGCCACATCCTGCTCCAATCCTGACTTGGAGGTGGCGATGATGTGGAGAGACTTGCTGGAACCAGTGAGCATCGTCACTTTAGTCACGTCACAGGTGAGCGACTCCATGGTGAGGTCATCCTCCGTGTAGGTCTTCAGGGTGCCTGGTGCATAGAACATCTCCTCGGTGTACTCTGGCTCAGTGGAGAACCAGTCGATATCGACATAGCCGCCAAGTTCCAGAGTGGCGAAGTTGAAGAGGTAGAAGCGCTGACCCACGAAGTAGTCGAGCGTGTAGCCCATCTTCATTTCCACACCCGCCTGTATCCACTGCATGTTGTCGTAGCTGTAGAAGTATTTGCAGTTTTTGTTGTTACTACCCTCAACGCCAAAGTTGACCACAGCGCGCAGATAGATGACATCGGCTGTCACCTCGTCGCCATACTTCGTCTCGACCACAGCATGCTGGTGGTTGTTGAACGTGCAGCGTTGGCTGAAGATGCGCTTCTTGCCATTCTCCATCTTCACAGCGATGAACGAGTAGGGGTTCTGGAACACGGCCAGACCTGCCACATCGCCTTCCTTCATCTGCGAGATGTCCATCTTGATAGTGCCGTAGGAATCCAGATACGTACTGGCCGCAGTTCCTTCGGGCGAGTAGCTGAAGATACGCTGGGTGAGGGAGTTGCGCGCTTCGTTCAGGTTGTCCACCACACTGGCCGTACGCAGACGCATGAAGCCTGGACGTTCCATCATCGACCACGCCCCATTGGCTGGTTGATGGTTCCACTGCCACTGCATGCCCAGCTTCGGCCCTGTAAAGGTATCGTTCGTAGGCAGGTAGGTACGTGGATAGAAGGCACCCACATTGGGTTTCTTATACTTCGAACCACCCTTCGATACATCGACACCGTTGTTGCCGATGATGGGCCAACCGTTTACCCACTTCACAGGCTCCAGATAAGGGCGTCTTCCCACAGCGCCTTCTGTACAATAGATATCCTTGAAGAGGATGGTCCACCACTCGCCTGTCTGTGTCTGCACCAATGCGCCTTGATGGATGTTCTGGTTCTCAAACACTCTTCCTGCATGCTCCTCGTAGGGTCCCATGGGATTCGTGGAGCGGAAGATGGTCTGCGAACGCTCTGTGCCGCCATAAGTGGCATAAATGTAGTAATAGTCACCGATATGGTACATGTGGCAGCCCTCCAGACCTGAATCAGGCTTTGAAATCACCTTGACTCCGTCACCAATCTGCTTGAAGGTCTTCGGATCCACTTTATTCACCCAAATGTCATTGATGCCACAAGCCACATAGAGGTTGCCATCACCATTCTCGCCATCATCGAAGAGCATTCCTGGGTCGTGATAGCCGACAGACACTCGAGTGTCCTCCCACTGCCCCTCTGGGTCGGTGGCTGTCAGAAGAACGAATTGCGCATCACTCGACCATGTTGAACATGGGAAGTAGAGATAGAACTTGCCATCGTGATAGGCAAGCGAAGACGCCCACATGCCTTGCGCATAGTGGTTCTGCCCATTCAGCAAGTTATATGCATCGTTATCTACAAGCGTTTCAAGGGGGTTGGCACAATATTCCCAGTTCACCAAATCTTTCGACTTCAGGATGGTGGCACCAGGGAAGTGATACATCGTGGTGCTGACCATGTAGTAGGTATCATCCACACGAATCACATCAGGATCGGGGAAGTCGCCATTGAGGATGGGGTTGATAAACATCGGCTTCGAGAGTAACGATCCAATGCCTTGGTCAGCCGTCCACGCACGTTTGTAAGCCTTGGTGGCATAGTCTTTCTGGGCATATTCCTTATACCACTGGAAACAAGCACCGCTACTGGCCTCATAAACATCCAGTCCATTGGCGGCCATCTCCTCCTTGAAGGCTGGCTCCAGCACACCCGATTTCGTTCTGCTGTTCCACGTGTCGAGATACTTCTTGATGTTGAAGAAGTCATGCGGATGGGTCAGCGTCATCGAGATGTTGCCGTAGTGGTCAAGGATGGCCTTGTACGCCTTGCCCCACTTACTGGTGCTTCCCGTGGCCCAAGTTCCATAATTTCCATAGACAGGCTGTCCCATCTCATTATAATTCTTAATATTGGAAGAGTTCTGCGGACTCCAGTCCACCTCGGTCACAACGATGGGGTGGGTGTTGACTACCGGCACGGCATCGCCAAAGTTCTTGATGGCAGCGTCTGTGTTGTAGTAGTCATCGCTGATGCCATACCAGCCCGAATAGACATGCACGGCATAGCCGATGTTGTAACCCTCAATAGGATAAGTGGCATAGTCGCGGTAGTTGCTCTGATAACCTGTGCCAGGAATCAGGATGATGCCCGTGTAACCATTTTCACGAATCTTGTCAACAATGGGCTGGAAGAAGTCGTGCAGTGCCTTCGGCGACGACGATTCGTCGTTCATGAACACATTGATAGGCTCGTTGGCCAACTCCAGCGAAATCTGACCTGAATACTTGCGGATGGAGTCGTTCTTCGACACTTTGTCCCACACATCCAGCAGATACTTCTGATAACTGCCACCCACATAGATGTTAGGAGGACACACGCCTGGTGGGCGCATGATGACGTACATGCCGTGTTCCATGGCCTTCTTGGCAATCTTAAAATAAAGATTAGGCAACCAATAGGTCAGTTTTGAAGGTGTGTACTTACCAAAGTACGCTTCTGTACCATGGTCAGACACCGCTTCTCTCGAGTCCACGGTTGTTGTGCCCTCGCTACCATTCGTCCATGCAGGGTCGAGATGCAGACGGAAAATCTTGCAATAGGCTCCCTGCGTGGTATCGGTGATGGCCGTAAACTGCTTCTCAAAATAATTGAGGCAGTTCGTCTTGCCTGTACCAGTTTGGTCATAACCACCAGTCCAGTAGGGGTGTTGATTTCCATTGTCATCGAAATACCCGTTAAACCACATGCTGGGTGTGTCCATCACACCATGCAGCACAACCGTATTGCCATGCTGGTCTTTCATCTGTCTGCCATCCACGTGCAGAGGCGACAGACCTCCGATGCTGACCTGTGCCATCGCTGCCAGACCAGTCAAGCACAGCGATGCGATCAGAATGAACATTCTCTGTTTCATCTCTTTTTCTATAATTAAAGTTTTGTATGTTTCAATTCTCAATGATATTTCAGTTTCGCAAGTTTTTTTAACCACGAATTACACGAATTTTTTTTCTGTTGTTTCGGCTATTACACGAACCTTTAGCTCGGCGTAGCCAATTTGAGCCTCGACGGCTCTTGGGAGCTGCCGCCCCGCTTGCCGCATGGGGCTTTTGCCGAAAAAGCCATTCGTGTCCATTCGTGCCAATTCGTGTTCGAAAAAAATCATAAAATTAATTCGTTAAATTCGTTAAATTCGTGGTTTTAAAATAAATACATTGGTTTTTATTACTCCCAATAGTGGAGTCAATGCTATGTTTTACTTCACCGTGAGCATCAGCTTCTTCAGGTCTTTGTCCTGTGAACTGCTGCCATACAGCACCTCAAAGTCACCCTGCTTCCGGTGAACCGTGTTCGTTTCGGGGTCGAAGAACTCGAACGCCTTGGGAGTCAGTTCCAGCTTTGCGTTCACAGTCTGCCCAGCCTTCACCTCCACTCGCTGGAAAGCGCGCAGGGACTTCAGTGGACCCTCCGCGTCAGAGAGGTCGCGCAGATAGACCTGCACCACCTCGGTGCCGTCGCGCTTACCCTCATTCTTCACAGGCACCGTCAGCGTGTAGCTGTCACCATGCTTCGACAGCTTGCCTTCGCCCATCGTGAACTGCGTGTAGCTCAGACCGTAGCCAAAGGCAAAGAGCGGGTCGTTGAAGTAGCGGTAGGTGCGGCCCTTCATCGAGTAGTCCTCATAGTCGGGCAGCTGGTCGGAAGACTTGTAGAACGTGACAGGCAGCTTGCCGCTGGGGTTCACATCGCCAAAGAGCATTTCGGCAATGGCCTGACCACCCTCCTGACCCGCATACCACACCTGCACGATGGCATCGCACGAGGCGGTCTCGGGCTGCAAGGCAATGGCAGAACCAGAGCAGCAGACGAAGATGACCGTCTTACCCGCCTCTTTCAGCGCCTTCAGGAAGTCACGCTGCACCTTCGGTAGTTCGATGTGAGTGCGGTCACCACCCTTGAAACCATCAATCTCCACAGGCATCTCCTCACCTTCCAACGCAGCTGCGATGCCTCCCACGAAGACCACCTTGTCGATGCCCTTCAGCTGTTCAATCACCTGGGCATAGTCAATCGGCAGTTCCTTCGCCACATTGATTTTCATGTTGGCACCCCAAGTCTTCACATGCTTGAAGCGCACCTCAATCTTATACGACTTGCCAGCCTCCGCCTGAATGGCAGTGCGGGTGGGTGTGGTGCGCCATGTGTGCTGTCTCACCTTGCGCTCTCCGTCAACATAGACTTCAAAGTCGCTGACAGACTCCACATTCACCACATACTCGCCAGCCTCCTTCGGGGTGAACACCGTCTCATACTTGGCAGAAAAGTCCTCCAGGTTCACGCCTGGAGCGAAGTTGTGCATACCCGCCGTGGTCACCGCCAATGGAGTCGTGTAATATTCCGTGGTCACAGGCTTTCCCTCCATCTCCGTGTTATTCCAGAAAGTGCCCTTCAAACCCTTCTTACCCTCCATCTGGCAATTGGTCGCCATTAGGCAATCCATCACCTTGTCGTAGGTGCGGTCGCAACCTGCCAGATACAGGATATTCTTCTGCTTCATCTTGATGCCATCCAGAATCGTGATGGTGCGGTTCGGCGTACCGTTATAGTTGCCCCACATCAGCGGCTCATCGTCGGCATTAGGACCAATCACGGCAATCCTCTCCTTCCCCTTCTGCAAGGGCAACACCTCCCCCTTGTTCTGCAAGAGCACCAGCGTCTGACGCGCCATGTCGAGCGCAATTTGACGATGTTCCTTGCAATCCATCTTCGAGTAGGGAATCTTCGACCACTCCACCAGCGCAGGGTCATCCATCTCACCCAGGTCGAAACGTCCTTCCAGCAAACGGATGACGTGCTTATCCACCTCTGCCTCCGTGATGAAACCACGCTTCACCGCTTCGGGGATGCTTCGATAGGCATAGCCATAGCCACACTCCACATCCGTACCCGCCACCGTCGCCTTAGCCGACGCATGAGTGGCATCCGACGACGATTTGTGCGACTCGTAGAAGTCACTCACCGCACCGCAGTCACTCACCACCAGATACTGGAAACCCCACTCATTGCGGAGAATATCCTGCAACAGCCTCGTGCTGCCGCAGCAAGGGTCATCGTCCAATCGCTGGTAGGCACACATCACCTCCCTCACCTTCGCATCCTGCACCAACGTCTTGAAGGCAGGCATGTAGGTCTCCCACATATCACGAGGCGACACATCCGTCAGATTGGCGGTGTGGCGCGTATATTCAGGGCCGCTGTGTACCGCATAGTGCTTGGCACACGCCCACAACTTTCTGTACTTGGCTGATTCGGGACCTTGCAAGCCCTTCACCACCTCGGTGCCCATCACAGAGGTCAAGTAAGGATCCTCGCCATAGGTTTCCTGTCCACGCCCCCAGCGAGGGTCGCGGAAGATGTTCACATTCGGAGTCCACACACTCAGGCTGTGGAACTTCTCGTCCTCACCGCCATCCTGAAACATACGCTTGTTATACTGTGCCCTGAACTCCGTGCTGGCAGCGTCGAACACCCTGAAGAGCAACTGCGGATTCCACGATGCCGCCATCGCAATCGGTTCAGGAAAGACAGTCACGTTGCCCATGTTCGCTGCCCCGTGCAGGGCTTCACTCCACCAGAAGAACTTCTTGATGCCCAGTCTCGGGATGGCAGGACTCTCGTCCAGCATCAACTGCGCCTTCTCCTCCAGTGTGAGGCGTCCACACAAATCCTTGGCACGTTCCCTGGCACTCAGACTCGGATTCTGGTACGGCAATGTCTGTGCATTGGCTCCCATCATCACCGATGCCAACAGAGCCATCCACATGGTTCTTAGTTTCATATTCATAAAAATCAGTTTGTTTATCTAAGTTTCGCAAGCTCCACTTCCGGAAGTTAGAGAAGTTAAAGGAGTTAGAGAAGTTAGAGACAAATGTCATGCTGATGTTTCTTCAAGTGAAGGTATCGTCTTTAACTTCTAAGCGTAGCGATAACTTCTATAACTCCTATAACTTCTTTCAACTTGGAAAGTTGAGTAAAGGTAATAAAAACATGCAAAGGTAGTCATTTTTTTCCATTCCGCAATACCCCCACTGAAACACAAACTTTTGTTGGCGTTACCTGAACAGGAGGAAAAGAGACTATCTAATAGGCTCAACGAAACAAACAAGAGAAGATTGGAACATTTTTTGTTTTGGAGAGGAAGGATTAACTTGTTTCCAACAGAAACCTAATGTAGTTCTCAATATCATAGGCTGTTACATGATAAGTCGGCTGCAATTGTTCAAAATGGGCATCACGAGTGAAGCGAGCACCATTGGTCAACATGGCCAACAAGTTCTTCGACTTCAACCTGTGTTCAGAATATCTCAAAGATGAGTCCCGTATGTGGTGCTAACCCATTCTTCATCCCATCATCTTGTTAAAGTGGCGTGTAGCCATCGCCTTGATGTAGGCATCAGGACGCTTAGCCTTGAAATAATACCATGAAAGGAAGCGGTTCAGCGTGTAGTAATAGTCCTCCTGAGGCACCAGATGCTCCAGCCATGCCGCCTTCACCTTCTTGTAAGGGAAAAGGACAAAAAGCGAATCAATCTCAGGCAGGTCAAGATACACCAACACCTTCTCTATCAGCACATCATCGGGGATGCTGCTCACAGAGGCATTGTCAAAAGACCAAAGACAATGTTCGTCCTTGAGTTTTTGCACCAAACTGTATCTGATTTCTTCATTCGACATGTCATTCACCTTTACATTCGCAAAGGTACACATAATTTTTCGAACCACAACAATAAATCAGAACAAAACAACGAATTACACGAATTACACGAATGATTATCTGGTAAATGTAAACATCGCCCTGCGGGCAAATTGAACGAATTCAATAAATCAATTCGTTCCAATTCGTTTAATTATTGCGAAGCAATATGTTTTTTTGAAAGGTTCTTGGGAGCATTATACCAAAAGTGTAATGGATATTACGCCAAAAGTGCAATGCACCTTCTGAAGCTTTTAGGAGGCCTAATATTTCAAGCAACCTAATGGTATAATCTTAACTCCATCAGGACGGGTAAGAAAATCATCCCAATAGGTTTTTGCCACCATGATGGCTGCGTTTTGGAACAAAACCGTTCTGTACTTCTGGATTGTGCAAGAGCTCGCTCTTAAGCACAAGACTGGAAGAACAGGACGTTGGGCTGAAGGCCACAGACATCATGAGTGGTGTTTTTTATTGTTTTTTTCTTTATAACAATCTGAAAACAAACACAGGAATCTACGAGTGAGCCCTTTTCATTCGGTGTTTTTGAGGTATTTTAGTCTGTTTTTTTGATAACTCAACTATCGTAAGTATTTTTAACCACGAATTACACGAACCGTCAGCTCGGCGTAGCCAATTTGAGCCTCGATGGCTCTTGGGAGCTGCCGCCCTGCTTGCCGCATGGGGCTTTTGCCGAAAAAGCCATTCGTGTCCATTCGTGCCAATTCGTGTTCGAAAAAAGTCATAAAATAAATTGGCTACGCCGATTTGAAGGTTCGTTAAATTCGTTAAATTCGTGGTTTTAAATAAATACATTGGTCTTTATTACTTTCGAAAGTTGAGTTTAGCCAATTCAACGAACCAACTCTGAGAAAGTTGACAAATTTTTCTTATACGCCGTCTGTTATGTCGGATACACGCCGCGAGTATGGTGGTACGTGTTCCGCTTATACGACAACTCTACCGTCGGTTATCCCCTCACACATACGTCGAGCCGCTGAGGCTCCCCTCCTTTAACTCCTTTCCTCCTTAGCCATAAAAACCTCCGTGGAGATAATTCTAAGGAGCCAAGGATAAAAGGATTTCTATTTCATAGAGAAGAATTCCAAGTTCAGGCTATTGCGCCTTTAGTTCTTGGAGGAAGTCATCAATTCCTATCACCTCGACATGAGGGAACTGAATGTCTTTCAGCACATTGAAATGCCGATCCTGGGTGACAATGTATCTGGCATTGGAAACAATGGCACAATCCACAAATTTATTGTCATCAGGGTCAGCTGTAATCAAACCAAACGAATAAGTGGGGTCAACCATCACAACATTTTCACTATTCAATATCACATAGGAAATCATGTCAGCCAACAATGGCTTCAGATTCCGCCCGATCACTTCCACATATTCTTCCAGTATTTCGTTGGAAATGCACAAATTGTACTTTCCGTCAAGGAAATCCTGCCAAACCTTATAATACTCATTGTCAGCAGAGATGGCCATGACAAGACTGTTGGTGTCAAGGACGATGTTCTGCATAGGTCGGTTTGTTGTAGGGGGTTCGTTCGTGCAACGTCCTAAAGCTGTCGTACTTCTGCTGGGTCATCTCTCCCGTCTGCCACATGCGCTGCATCTCCTCCTTTGCCTTCTGCGCAAAATGATTCTTCACCACTTGCCGTAGTTCGTACAACGCCTCTGGCGACTGCACAAAGGCCATCATCTGGAGCAAATCCAGTTGTGCTTCATTAAAGATAGTTCTTTCCATCATCGTACACTCCTTTCTTTTTTCTGCGGCAAAGGTAGGGAAAAAGTTTGTAACCACAAAGATTTTTGGGAATTTATGAGGAGCTATGGAGAAAATCCTTTAATCCTCAGATCCTTAGACACAAAACTCATCGAGCCGCTGAGGCTCCCCTCCTTCAACTCCTTTCCTCCTTAGAGATAACAACCCATCATAGCAAGAGGCCCCCGCATCGCTGCGGAGACCTCTTTTTCTTTTACATACATCGTGCATCGGTGTTTCACAACACGTTCGGTTGATGCACATTTTTATTAACTAAATTACTTGATATCATTGCGTCGAGTTGGCGCAACGATGCTGTGAAGAACAGCCCCTGCCCCACTCACGTGGGCGGGACAGGGAGCCGCTTCTATCGGTTGACATGCAGCCGGGGCTGCACTCGTCATTGCGTTACATGCAGTCGTTCCACTGCGGGGAGACACTTACCAGAGGTTGATGTTCCAGTCGCGCAGACCGTCTTCATTCACGGTGCTGCGGTCGTTGGCAGCCTTGCTGAAACTACCCTTATTGCTTTCGGTGATGCTGGTCTCTTTCATTTGAATGGACTCACACACCATTTCCAGCTGTACGCTGTGAACTTCCATCACAGGGGTGATATATACATTTTTTGTTTTCATTGTTCTTACGTTGTTTTAGAGGGTTACTTAATCATATACTTCTTACCATTCTTGATGACGATGCCCTTGTAGCTGCCATTCACACGCTGACCAGCCATGTTGTAGGTGGCTTCGTTAGCCTTGCCGGCCTCGGCATTCACGCCGTTGATGGCAGTTGCCTCACCATCGACAATGATACCCAGACGAACGTTTGCAGTATTAGAAACATTCAGATAGACGTCACCTGCATCGAGACTTGGTTCATACTCATAGAAGCCGAGACCATTGCCCTCGCCAGACAGGTAACCCAAAATGTACCTATTGGTCTCACCACCATTAGCCGCAGCCAGGATGTTGCCAGTGAAGTCACCCTCAGCATCTTCCGTAGTGGG
>CAMVIM010000049.1 GCA_947167515.1 uncultured Prevotellaceae bacterium
TTCCACATGAACAGCGTGGTGCGTCAGTTGTGGGAGCAGAACACCGACATCGTCATGGTCGATACGGGTAACTCGTATGAGGGACTCTGCGAGTATGTGGGCGGCAAGTACATCGCCTATACGGAGGACAAGCCCATCACCATGAACCCCTTCAACATCAGCAAGCGGGAGCTGAACATTGAGAAGATAGACTTCCTGAAGAACCTGATACTGCTGATATGGAAAGGCTCGGAGACGCAGATACCCGAACTGGAGTTCCGTGTCGTGGAGCAGTTGGTGACGGAGTATTACGATTTCTATTTCAACGGTGTGCAGCCCTATCCTTCCTCACAGAAGGAGACACTGAGAAAAAACCTCTCCACCATGGAGAAGCGGCGCGGCACGGAGCTGACGCAGATACACGACAAGGTGGAGAAACTCATCAAGGGACTGGAGGAACGGCGCATGGCATTGAGCGTGAAGACCCTCTCCTTCGACTCATTCTATGAGTTCGCCTGTGAGCGTCTCGACCAGATCTGCATCGAGAACAACATCACCACCATCGACTGCGACAACTTCGCCTATATGCTCCAAAACTTCTACCGTGGCGGCAAGTACGACAAGATTCTCAACGAGAACGTGGATAGCACCTTGTTCGACGAGACCTTCATCGTCTTCGAGGTGGATGCCATCAAGGAGAACAAGCAGCTCTTCCCCATCGTGACGCTCATCATCATGGACGTGTTCCTGCAGAAGATGCGCCTGAAGAAGAACCGCAAGTGCCTTGTCATCGAGGAGGCATGGAAAGCCATCGCCTCGCCGCTGATGGCCGAGTACATCAAGTACCTATACAAGACAGCCCGAAAGTTCTGGGCGAGCGTGGGCGTAGTGACACAGGAGATACAGGACATCATCGGCAGTCCCATCGTGAAGGAAGCCATCATCAACAACTCCGACGTGGTGATGCTGCTCGACCAAAGCAAATTTCGTGAGCGATTCGACGAGATCAAGGCGATATTAGGATTGACGGATGTGGATTGCAAGAAGATATTCACTGTCAACCGCTTGGATAACAAGGAGGGAAGAAGTTTCTTCCGTGAGGTGTTTATCCGACGTGGATCGACGAGCGGAGTGTATGGTGTGGAGGAGCCGCACGAGTGCTATATGACCTACACCACCGAGCGAGCTGAGAAGGAGGCATTGAAACTCTATAAGCATGAACTGAAGTGCAGACATCAGGAGGCTATCGAGCGGTATTGCAGAGATTGGGATGCCAGTGGCATCGGGAAGTCGTTGGCATTTGCGCAGAAGGTCAATGAGGCGGGGCATGTGCTCAATTTGACGGACGATGGAGCCACTCGCCGCTGACACGGCGAGCACGGGGGCTGATTGATGGAAACGGAAATCCCGGAATAGACGTAAAGCCCAGATGCCCGAAAGCAAAACTTTCGGGAACGGTGGCTGGGTAGTATTTACGATTAGTAGTAAATACGATTAGTAGTGAATACTACCAATAGTAAATACTACAAGTAGTAAAGTAGTGGAATAGTAGAAACTGAAAGTAGTAAAAACGTAAAGTAGTGAAGCAATGAGACGTTTATACCTTATTATAATATATATGTGTCTTACACTTGTCGTGGGAAGGGTTCATGCGCAGTATTACAGCGTGAACTACGACAAGCAGATCGTTGCCGCCATGGCTGCCGCATTCGGTGCTGGAGCTATGGCAGAGAGCTATTATAACGAGCAGGTGGGCGAAATCTTGAAGCACTACAATGCCGCAGAGGTTGCCACTGCCGGCATCTTCGCTGCCAAGTTCTTGGAGCGCAAGGCATTCACCGACCTCGGCATTTGGAGCAGTAGCACGGAGAACTACTATTACCGCCGCATCCACAATATGGTGGCGAACAAGATTATGCCCAAGATATGGACGGTGGCAGGAATGATGCTGAAAAGTCCGCAGACCGCCCTCTACTGGGGCAGTTACCTGATGAAGATATGCGCCGACACAAAGTCGCTGTGTATGCAGTTTGAGAGTGTCGTGACCAACAGTAGCTTGACCTTTGCCGACATTCAGTTCTTGGAAATCAACCAAGAGATAGCCGCCATCCTCAAACTCTCGGAGATAGGCAATGTAGATTGGCAGCAGCTGTTGGATGACATCGCCAGTGTGCCCGGCAACTTCACCGTGGAGAACCTCACCGCCGACATCGAGACGCTTTACAATATGGGAGCATCGTTGGCGACGGCAGGTATCAACGGGGCATCAGGCGCACTCTTGCAGCAGAGTGCCTTCAACGACCTTTTCAATGGCAAGGTGAGTAAAATCATCGACATCTATGACAACTACCATGACCTCTATGAACAGGCAGAGAACGGCATCGGCAGCACACTCCTTAGTCTGGTGGGTGGCGAGGACAACGTGGCAGCCCTCTTCGACCTCTCCAACTACAACATCACCTCGTGGATGACAGACTATCTGAGCGAGACGCAGGGCAACTACTATACACAGCGTTGGTACATTGCCCGACGAGACCAAGGCAGCGTAAGCCTCTGTGACTACTATCCGCCGACCGATGACAACAGTATTCTGAACGGTGACCATTGGTATCGTATCAACACCTCCGACCCCAACTTCTACCCTAACAGCACGCAGCGAGAGCAGATACTGGCCAACTCGGAGAACCATGCCGGATGGAGCCGCAGCCGTGTGCAGCAGCTCAACGCCCAGAGCGACGGCTTCACCTATACGATGAACTATTGGATGTCGTCGTACATCATCAGCCGTGGCGGCAAGCAGACCAAGAAGGCCTACGCCTACGAGATACACGTTACCAAGAGCTGGAACAACGTGGAAGAGGTGTATGAGGATGTCTTCGACTCCTACAGCATGGACTTGAATACCTTCAAGCGTCAGTTGCAGGCACGTCTCTCGGAGTATAACGACAACGAGGAGGGCTATGTCTATTACATCGGCAGTGACGCACGCCGTTACTATCAAGCCACCGATGCCGCCAAACTGAAGGGCGTGGAGAGCGTGACCATCAGCGTCACCTGTTCGGACGGTGTCACCCTCGGACAGGGCAGCACGCAGTACAAGTGCCGTGAGTGCGGCGGTTCGCTCAATGCCCACAGCAAGGAATGCGCCATGAGGACAAGCGTATCAGAAAATAATCTCGACCTATCGGAACTGGACGAGAAGGAACGTGAGGCGAATAGCAAGATAGCCCTGTTGGAGGCGCAGATAAGCCAGTTGGAGACAGAGAACAGGAACCTGCTCACGCAGATAGCCAATGCCTCTGTGGAGGAAGCCCCTGCCTTGCGGCAGCAACATAATGTCAACAAGACGAAGATAGACAACCTGAAGAAGGAATTGGCGACATGGCAGCAGCAGTTGGCAGACATACAGAATGCCAAGAGCGAGGCGGCTAACGACAATGCCACCTCCACCGATGACTACTACCGCATCCCTGCCATCATGCAGGATGTGAAGTCAGCCTACAATCTCACGTGGCAAGGTGCCGGTTCGTGGAACGGCTACACCTACGTCCGAACTGCCACCATGCCCAACATCAACGGCATTATCACCTTCAAGGCGACACTGTCCATTGCAAGGAAGCCCAAGTACTTCCTTGGCATCAAGATACACCGTGCGATACTGCAAATATCGTGGGAGCTGACCTCGGAATACACCGACACACAGGTGGTGGATGTGCTGACCCTTGACCCGAATGCCTCTGACGAGGAGAAGACGAGGCAGGTGAACAGCCGTATCTCGGAGATAGCCCAGGAGTTCCCGTCGTGCAGCATCACCACAGAATATGCCAAGAGCGAGGCAACCCAGACCGCCGACAATGACGATGTAATACACCTGCTCTGGTCGAGCGACCGTCTGGAGATAGCCCGTGAAGTAGATAGCCGTATCACCAAGATTTACGCCGACTTGGTATCATTAGAAAAAATGATGCACTACAAGCGCAGCATCATTGACGTGCTGAAGGACATTCTTCCTTCAATCGACGCAGACCAAGGTCGCAGAAGGACACTCATTGAAGAGTGCTACGAGCGATGGAGAGAGAATGCAGACCCTAACAGAGGGAATGGTGAAGATAACGAGAACGAAAACTGAGGGAGGAACGGAGAATGAGACATACCATCATCATAGCTCTCCTGCTGATTACCCTCTTCCCCAATACAGCCTTGGCGCAATGGGGATTCGATGCGGTATCGGTGGAAGCATACATCAACGACCACAAGAAGCAGCGCAGCCTCTTGCTGGCACGCAGCACTTTGGAGTACAGCAATCAACTGCTGCATGAATACAGCAGTGAAGAGGTGGGCAAATACAAGGAACTGAATGTGGATTTGGACAAATACACCCGGGCCTTCGACATCATCGATGTGATGTACCAGTCGTTGCGCACGGTGCTGAACGTGAAGAGCACCTACCAGACGGTGAGCGACCGCATCAGTGACTACAAGAACCTGTTGGAGGACTTCAATGATAAGGTCATCAAGCGGAAACACATCGAACTGGCTGACACGATGCTCATCAGCATCAACAAGAAAGCCATCGACAACATATACAACGAAGGAAGCCAACTCTACCATAGCGTCAACGACCTCGTGTTGTATGCCACAGGAGCGGCAGCCTGTTCAACTTCCGACCTGCTGATGGTGTTGGACAATATCAACAATTCGTTGGACCTGATAGAAAAACATCTGAACCAAGCCTACTTCCAGACATGGCGGTATGTGCAGCTGCGCATGGGCTATTGGAAGGAGAAGGTGTATCGGACGAGGACGAAGGAAGAGATACTGGAAGATGCCTTCAGCCGATGGAAAGTGGCAGGAAAACTTGACTATTGACGGATTGTAAACAAAAGAAGAACGGACATGAAGAAGACAATGATACTCATCATGGCGGTAGCAACCACCATCAAAGCCACAGCCCAGAGCGTGACCTACAACCACGACTCCTCCAAGCAGAACCAGATAACGGTGATGGAGACAGGTGGCGGTTCTCTCACCCCTGAGTTCTATTATTGGCTGTTACATAACAACTATAAGAAGACAGCGGCAGAGAAGAACAAGTTAGGTTTCCGCACTCTTGCCGGCATCAACCTCTACAACCAAGTAGATGATGCGGAGAAGATAGACTCTGCCCTCACCAAGCGTGCTGAGGTGGAAGCCTTGAACGTAGCCGACCGACAGATAGACCTCGCCTGGCTTGCCGAAAGCAGCAAGATCAACGGTCAGTTGGACAAGATGAAGGCGAACATAGACCATATCATCCCTACAGGAGGCACCATCAACGACAAGCGTCGGTGGGAGGAACTGTACAATATGTACCAGTGTGCCGTGAAAGCCACCAAGGATGCCTATATGCCCAATGCACAGAGAAAGCGGCAGTATCTTAGCATCTATGCCGACCTGACGACACAGAACGAGACACTACTGAAATACCTTGTGCAGCTCAACACCCAAAGCCAGACTACCGCCCTCTTGGCAGCCACCAACGACCGTGTAGTACATAAAGGCAGCATCATCAGCGATGCCAAGAGCCGTTGGCAGGAAAACATGAAGGGCGTGAGGAGCTCGACAGGCACTGACGGCGATGATGCCAACAGCGGTGAGGGTGAAGAAAGTGTGAACAGATAGAAATAAGGGAAGAGAAGAAATAATCACAAAACAGCATAGAGATATGAACGATATTCAGATTTTCAACAACGAGGAATTTGGAGCAGTCCGAACCACAGGAACACCAGAGCAACCCTTGTTCTGTTTGGCTGATGTGGCAAGAGTTCTTGGACTAAAAACCAGCAAGTTGGTACAACGACTTTCGGATGATGTACTTTCAAAGTACCCCATCTCGGATAGTCTTGGAAGAGAACAGGTTACAAACTTTATCAATGAAGACGGACTGTATGATGTCATCCTTGACAGTCGCAAACCCGAAGCCAAACGTTTCCGCAAGTGGGTGACATCGG
This sequence comes from uncultured Prevotellaceae bacterium, assembly GCA_947167515.1. Taxonomy (GTDB): domain Bacteria; phylum Bacteroidota; class Bacteroidia; order Bacteroidales; family Bacteroidaceae; genus Minthosoma. The sequence goes on from CAMVIM010000049.1 coordinate 5,970, forward strand.
AGGTGCTCCCCTCTATCCGCAAGCATGGTGCCTATATGACACAGCAGACCATCGAGAAGGCATTGGCAGAGCCAGACTTCCTGATACGGTTAGCAGTCAATCTGAAGGAAGAACGACAAAAGCGTCTGCTTGTCGAACAGGAGTGTGAACACCAAAGGACACGCATCGTTGAGTTGGGATCCAAGGTGGATGACCTGCAACAGGAGGTGACGGAGATGAAGGACAAGGTGAGTTACCTTGACATCATCCTTGCCACGAAGAGCAGTGTCCTGGTCACACAGATAGCACAGGACTATGGCGAGTCGTCCATCCGCTTCAACCGACGTCTGAAGGAGATGAACATCCAGTATCAGCGTGGCAAGCAGTGGATTCTGTATGCCGACTACAAGGACTGCGGTTATGTGACCAGCGAGACCTACCTCATTAAACACAAGGACGGTACGGAGGATGTGCGCATGAACACCAAATGGACACAGAAAGGTCGCCGCTTCCTCTATGAGAAACTGAAGAGCGTGGGAGTCATTCCTGTTATCGAAAGAACATAAAATAAAGAAATAGCTATGGAATCAATATCAAAAATACAGTTACGTCTCTATGCCGCCAAGAGGAAAAACGGCAAGTGGCAGTTGGAGATGTCAAGGATGCCGAAGCGAATCAGCGTTATCGGCAGGACACCCATCGTTGATGAGCATTATATGCCATCTGATTTAGAGGTAGTTTCAATGTCAAAGCTTCACAAATATGTCGGAAGTTACTACGGCAAGATTGTGAAGACCCTCAAAGAGGAAGGCATCATCACCAAGGAATATGGAATGTGGAAACTGCGTGAAGACCTTCAGGACAAGGGCATTGCGGTATATGTCACAGGCAGGATGCGCTGCTTCTACCACTTCTATCTGTCATGGACACCGAAAGGCATAGAGTTTATCAAAGAGATTATCAACAATAGAACCAGGCACTGATGGCAGACAACATACTCAGCGATTTCGGCATCAACATCCTCGAAGAGGAGATTGACGATGTGATATTCCAGACCAACGAGTTCCTGACCGATGCCACCTTCACAGGCTCACAAGGGCCGTTCTGGTGGATCCTCCAAATGTGTATGGCATTGGCGGCACTGTTCTCTATCATCGTGGCGGCAAGCATGGCCTACAAGATGATGGTGAAGAACGAACCGTTGGACGTGATGAAACTGTTCAAGCCCTTGGTGGTGAGCATCATCCTCTGTTGGTGGTACCCACCTGCTGACACAGGCATGACCAACAGCGGCAGCAGCTGGTGCGTATTGGATTTTCTATCCTATATTCCCAATTGCATCGGCAGTTACACCCACGACCTCTATGAGGCAGAGGCGACCCAAATTTCCGACAAGTTTGAGGAGGTGCAGCAGTTGGTATATGTCAGGGACTCGATGTACACTGACCTCCAGGCACAGGCAGACGTGGCGCATAAGGGCACATCAGACCCCAACCTGATAGAGGCGACGATGGAGCAGACGGGCGTGGACGAAGTGACCAACATGGAGAAGGATGCCAGCAAACTGTGGTTCACCTCACTGACGGCAGGGGCCGTGGTGGGCATCGACAAGATAGTGATGCTGATAGCCCTGATCGTGTTCCGCATCGGTTGGTGGGCGACGATATACTGTCAGCAGATATTGCTCGGAATGCTCACTATATTCGGTCCAATACAATGGGCATTTTCGTTGCTGCCCAAGTGGGAAGGAGCGTGGGCGAAGTGGCTAACCCGTTATTTGACAGTTCATTTCTACGGAGCCATGCTCTACTTCGTCGGTTTCTACGTCCTGTTGCTGTTTGATATTGTGCTCTGCATACAGGTAGAGAACCTGACGGCCATCACCGCCAGTGAGCAGACGATGGCAGCCTATCTGCAAAACTCGTTCTTCTCGGCAGGCTATCTGATGGCAGCGAGCATCGTGGCGTTGAAATGCCTGAACCTCGTGCCCGACCTTGCGGCATGGATGATACCAGAGGGCGACACCGCCTTCTCAACCCGAAACTTCGGCGAGGGCGTGGCACAACAAGCCAAGATGACGGCTACGGGAACCATGGCGACCGTGATGAGATAACATGTGAGTGTGCGGTGAGTCACCGCACCTCCTATTGAAACAAATAAAAGTAACCATCAAGAAAAATGAAAGCAAAAAATGAAATTGAGCGTTGGCTCAAAGATGAGAAATTCATGGCGTTTGCCAACAAGCGTGCAAAGGAAGAGTTTTTCAATTCCGAAAACAACTACATCGACCCACAGTATGAGGAGATGGCAGAAGGCTTTGAGGATAACGACGAGTATGTAGTGCCTATGGTAGATTACCTGAGTTATCGCTTGCATCGTGCCAAAATCTACAGAAATCGACGGAGACGTGAACGTGACATCTGGTGGGTGTGGATCCAACTGAAATACGAAGGCATCTACGTAGAGGCTTGCATCAAGTATTACGCCAAACTGGTGGAAGAAGTTGAGAAGGACATATACACCATCCTGCACCGTGAATATGTGAGAATGAAGAGAAATCAGACCTCAAACAAGCAGTAACGTATGGTAATCAAGAACTTAGAAAACAAAATCAAGCTGGTGGGCATCATCTGCTCTGCGTTCCTCATGGGCTGCATCATCATCTCGGTGTCGAGCATCTGGACGGCGCGCTGCATGGTGACGGACGCGCAGCAAAAGGTGTATGTATTGGACGGCAACGTGCCCATACTGGTGAACCGCACCACGATGGAGGAAACGCTGGATGTGGAGGCAAAGAGCCATATCGAGATGTTCCACCATTACTTCTTTACGCTTGCTCCCGATGACAAGTACATCCGCTATTCGATGGAGAAGGCGATGTATTTGGTCGATGAAACTGGTTTGGCGCAGTACAATACGCTGAAGGAAAAGGGCTTTTACAACAATATCATGGGTACGAGTGCCGTGTTCAGCATCTTTTGCGACAGCATCAAGTTCAACAAGGAGAAGATGGAGTTCACCTACTACGGTAGGCAAAGGATAGAGCGAAGGAGCAATATTCTGATGCGTGAATTGGTGACGGCGGGACAGGTGAAGCGCGTGCCGAGGACGGAGAACAATCCTCATGGACTGCTCATCACGAACTGGAGAACCTTGCTCAACAAGGATATTGAGCAGAAGTCGAAGTCAAACTTCTAATATCCTAGCGGTATGAGTGTAAAAGGAATCAGACGGATGCTTGTGGGCGAGGATATGCCCGACAAGAACGACCCCAAGTACAAGAAGCGGTATGAGAAGGAGGTGGCGGCAGGGCGCAAGTTTGCCAAGACCGCGAGGATAGACCGTGCGGCGGCTAAGGTGCAAGGCTTTGCCAATGCCCACAAGACGCTGTTTCTCGTCATCGTCTTCGGCTTTGTCGCCACGTGCTTCGGCATCAACATCTACAGGATGGTGCGGTATTACGGTCATCGGACGGAGGCTGCAAGTGCCATCGAGCGGCAGGAAGGGCGCATGAAGCAGATGATGAATGCAGCCCATTGCATCACTCCTCCCGTGACGCATCGAACCAACGAGGAGAATCGAGACAAGTCAGTAACATCAAAATCAGACAGCGATGAGAATAACAGATAAGATAAACTTCCGTCAGCCGAAGTACATGCTGCCAGCCATCGTGTACATCCCGTTGATTGCCACAGGCTATTTTGTCTTTGACATGTTCAATACGGAGGTGGCGGAAACGCAGGACAAGAACCTGCAGACCACCGAGTTTCTGAACCCCAACCTGCCCGGAGCGCAGATTAAGAATGGTGACGGCATCGGTGGCAAGTATGAGAACATGGCGAAGTCGTATGGTCGCATAGCAGACTATTCGGCTGTTGATAACATTGAGCGTGACAACGAAGAAGAGAAAGAAGCGTATGAATCCAAGTACACAGAAGAAGACCTTGCGGAACTCGTCCGTCAGGCAGAAGAGAAGGACGATGCAGCCGAAGTGGCCGATGCCAAGGCGCGAGAAGCGGAAGCACTCGAAGCACTCAACAAGGCACTCGCCGAAGCGAGGCTGAGAGGACAGGCGGCAGTTGCCCCCGTGGCCCAGGATACCACACAGGCTGGGCCTCCCAAGGAGCAGATTGAGGTGAAAGGTCAGATTGCCGAGGACAGCAAGGCGGTGAAGGCACTGGACGAGGAGGACAAGGCACAGGAGGTGGTGAAGAAGGTGAAGGTGACTTCGGACTATTTCAACACCCTGACGCAGAACGAGCATGAGCCAAAGCTCATCAAGGCCATCATTGACGAGGACGTGAAGGCTACGGACGGGTCGAGGGTGCGGCTGAGACTGTTGGACGATATTGAGATTGGTGAGACCGTGGTGAAGAAAGGGTCGTACCTCTATGCCACCATGAGCGGTTTCGGTTCGCAGCGAGTGAAGGGTAGCATCAACTCCATCCTTGTGGATGACGAGCTGATAAAGGTTTCGCTTTCGCTTTATGACACGGACGGACTGGAGGGACTGTATGTCCCCGGCAGCCAGTTCCGTGAGACCACGAAAGATGTGGCGAGCGGTGCTATGCAGAGCAACATGAACATCGACCAGAGTGGAGCGAACAACAGTTTCTCGCAATGGGGAATGCAAGCCGTGACCAATGCCTACCAGAAGACAAGCAATGCCATCAGCAAGGCTATCAAGAAGAACAAAGTGAAGCTGAAGTATGGGACGTTTGTTTACCTTGTAAATGGGAAAGAGAAAAGGAAATAGACACTGCCCGACAACGGAATTGTCGGGAACGGTGGCTCATAGAGTATAAACATCAAAAAATCAACTAATATGAATTGTTTTCAGAAAATGAATGTCTGTGCATTGCTTTCGCTGAGCGTGCTTTCAGCCAAGGCGCAGACCACCTACATGGAGATGGAGCAGCTGACGGTCAACGACCAAGTGACCACCGTCATCACCGCCTCCGAACCCATCCGCTTTGTCGATATATCCACAGACAAGGTGGTGGGCGACCAACCCATCAACAACACCATCCGCCTGAAGCCGAAGGACAACGTGTATGCCGACGGTGAGGTGTTGGCGATAGTGACAATCGTGACGGAACGCTACCGCACGCAGTATGCACTGCTCTATACCACGAGGATGCAGGAGGCAGTAACCGATAAGGAAATAGAATGCTCGGAGCGCAATGCCTACAACAATCCCGCTGTAAGCCTGTCCACTGCCGACATGACCAAGTATGCACGTCAGATATGGTCATCGTCTGCCAAATACCGCAACGTGGCGACGAAGATGCACCGCATGGTAATGCGCCTGAACAACATCTACAGCGTGGGCGAATATTTCTTCATCGACTTCTCCGTGGAGAACAAGACCAACATCCGCTTCGACATCGACGAGATGCGCATCAAACTATCGGACAAGAAGCAGAGCAAGGCTACCAATGCGCAGATAGTGGAACTGACCCCATCTCTTGTGTTGGACGATGCGAAGACCTTCAAGTATGGCTATCGCAACGTGATTGTGGTGAAGAAGATGACCTTCCCCAACGACAAGGTGCTGACCATCGAGCTGTCGGAAAAACAGATAAGTGGACGCACCATCTCGCTCAGCATCGACTATGAGGATGTGCTGTCTGCCGATTCGTTTAACCATATACTGTTGGAGGAGGAATAATGAGAATTAGGAATGAGGAATTAGGAGTGAGGAATTGGCTTGTGCATACCTTACTCGTTGTCATCTGTTTTATGGCAAGCATGACTCCGGCAATGGCGCAGCAGAATAGCGACCGCATATCCTTGGGGTTCGGATGCCTGTATGAGCGAGGACTGGACGTGACGCTGTCCTACGAGTATGAGACGAAGTACCACAATGCGTGGGAGTATTTTGCAAACGGATATATCAAGTGGAACGAGTGCGCATCGTGCGGTCATGTCTGTCCTGAGAGTTTTTGGAACAACTACCGCAGTTATGGTTTCGGCTTTGCCTATAAGCCCTGTGTGGCAAGAGGACGCAACCACCATGGCAACATGCGCATAGGAGCATCGGCAGGTAGCGATACTGACAGGTTCTTGGGTGGCATCCACCTCGGCTATGAGCAAAACTATACACTCAGACACGGCTGGAAGCTCTTCTGGCAGGTGAAGACCGATGTGATGATCAAGGGTGAAGACCTGTTCAGAACGGGTATTGTCCTGGGTGTGAAACTTCCTGTAAAATGACTATGCGTATGAAGAAACTGTTTTCAATCTTGGCAGTTGCGGCAACGGTGTTGCTGACTGCCTGTGACGAGCATCAGGACTTTCCCGACACAGCCATGAAGGTCACCCATATCTTGACCACTGACGGCAAGGTGATGCCCTACGAAACCTACGAGCAATCGTGCAAGCAAGCCATTGCAGTGGTGTTCAACGTCAATCAGAGGGAAGAAATGGAGGGAAACGGATATGCCGTCTATCTGTGGGACATCGCTCCCGAAGCCTTTGCTGACAGTATCGGTGTGGAACAGGACACATCCTGTGACCTCACCGCCTACGACGGCAACAAGAACACTTTTGCCCTTTATGGCACGACCGATGTGAAGTCGCCTTTGGCTGAGCGTGTCTTCGACATGTGGCGTTACGGGCAAAGTGCCTATATCCCCAGTGTGGCACAGATGCGTCTGCTCTATCATGCCAAGGACATCATCAACCCATACATCCTGAAATGCGGCGGCACACCTATCCCCGATGAGGATGATGACTGTTGGTATTGGACTTCAACGGAGGTAGAAGGACAAGCGACCGCCAAGGCATGGCTTTACTCACTGGGAAGCGGTGCCATACAGGAGACTCCCAAGTGGCAGCCGCATAAGGCGAGACCCATCATCACGATTATGGATTAGCCCATATACAGACATCGAGTATCACCCGTATCATCATCAAAGTACAACAATTAAAAAAGAAAAAGCATGAAAAAGAATTTGTTTCTAATGTTGGGACTTGGAGCCATGCTCCTCACGTCCTGTGACCAAGACATCGTCAATGAGATTTACCTGCCCGGTGGCGGAGGTTCTGTGGTCGTGACCGACAGCACATCAACCAAGCAGCTTCAGGTATTCACCAATCTGGAGATGCTGCAACCTGCCGTTTCCACACGAGCCGTTGACAACCAGTGGGAACTCAATGATATGATTGGCATCTCTTCCACAGGGATGATCAACAATATGAAGTTCACCCGAAGCGGCGGCACGAATCAGTTTGTGTCAGCCAACAAGGTGTTTTTCACGGACACAGACACTCACACCTTCAATGCCTACTATCCCTATACGGCAAATCCTACCAACGACCTCATAGAGTTCCAAGTGCCGGAGGCAGCTGTACAGAGTGAGCAGAAGGTCAATGATTTTCTGTTTGCCAGTGGAGCGGCATCATACGCCAATCCGAGCCTTACATTGAACTTCACCCATCAGATGGTGCGTGTCATCATCAAGGTCTATACCTCACCAGAATACGGTTTCACCACCAATGATTTTGCAGGAAGCCTACTCACGTTCGTCGGTTATTTTGACAGCGGTACTTTCAACATCAAGACCGGAAAGGTAGAATGCAGTGACGAGTCGGTGACGACCTATTATTTCGGCGACCCACAAAGTGACCACATGGAATATACGCTTTATGTTCCTGCACAGGTTATGCCAGACATGACATTGCAACTCAGCAATGGGGAGAACTTCGTATTCCTCACAAACGACACGTGGAAAGCGGGTCATTCCTACAGCTATTCATTGAAGCCTGTACGCAACACCTTGGAGGTCATATCTGCAACTATTTCTCCGTGGACAGTAGAGTCTGAGAAGACCATCAACGGCTACGAATAAAACTCATAAGAGGATTGGAGGGTGTCCACCGTGGCATCCTTCATCTTTTCTCATTATCACCCAACATCATCGTAAAGTAAATGGAAGAAAGCAAAGAGTTACAGGGTTTTTACAAGATATTCAGGGCGGTGATTTATGTCTCCATCCTGATGGAGTTCTTCGCCTACGCACTGGAGCCGGAGCAGTTGGACTTCTTGGGCGGCGTAGTGACGGATATCCACACTCGCATCAAGCGGTGGATGATTTACCATGACGGCAACCTCGTGTATAGCAAGGTGGCTACGTTCCTGCTGATATGTATCACCTGTGTGGGAACGCGCAACAAGAAGCATCTGGAGTTTGACGCTCGCAGGCAGGTGCTCTATCCGCTGCTGTCGGGAGTGCTGCTGATTGTGCAGTCCGTATGGCTGTTCGGTCATTCGATAATGCCCTGTTTCTATACCCTCCGTTTGAACACTTGGCTCTATATGCTCACTTCCATCGTCGGTGTCGTATTGGTGCATATCGCCCTCGACAATATCTCTAAGTTCCTGAAGGAAGGGCTGCTGAAAGACCGCTTCAACTTCGAGAATGAGAGCTTTGAGCAATGCAGGGAGTTGCAGGAGAACAAGTACAGCGTGAACATCCCTATGCGCTATTATTACAAGGGCAAGTTCCGCAAGGGATGGGTGAACATCGTCAATCCGTTCCGTGGCACATGGGTTGTGGGTACTCCTGGTTCTGGTAAGACCTTCTCCATCATCGAGCCGTTTATCAGGCAGCACAGCGAGAAGGGCTTTGCCATGGTGGTGTACGACTATAAGTTTCCCACTCTCGCCACCAAACTCTACTATCATTACTTGAAGAACAAGAATGCCAAGGACAGCAAGATGCCCCATGGCATGAAGTTCAACATCATCAACTTTGTGGATGTGGAGTATTCGCGCCGTGTGAACCCCATCCAGTTGAAGTACATCAACAACCTTGCCGCAGCGAGCGAGACCGCCGAGACCCTGCTTGAATCCCTGCAAAAAGGCAAGAAGGAAGGCGGCGGTGGCAGCGACCAGTTCTTCCAGACCTCTGCCGTCAACTTCCTTGCCGCCTGCATCTATTTCTTCTGCAACTACGGCAAGGAGCCCTACGACAAGGACGGAAAGATGCTGATTGCCGAGCGGCGTGAAGACCCAAAGACGAAAAGGCTGATACCCACAGGACGGGTGTTCGACCATTCGGGCGCGGAGGTGCAGCCCGCTTATTGGTTGGGCAAGTACAGCGACATGCCACATATCCTATCGTTCCTCAATGAGAGTTATCAGACCATCTTCGAGGTACTTCAGACCGACAACGAGGTAGCCCCCTTGCTTGGCCCGTTCCAGACTGCCTTTGCCAACAAAGCCATGGAGCAGTTGGAAGGTATGATTGGCACGCTACGTGTCTATACCTCCCGTCTCGCCACCAAGGAATCTTACTGGATATTCCACAAGGACGGCGATGACTTCGACCTGAAGGTCAGTGACCCGAAGAATCCAAGTTATCTGCTCATTGCCAACGACCCCGAGATGGAGAGCATCATCGGTGCACTGAATGCCTTGATTCTCAACCGCCTTGTAACGAGGGTGAATACAGGACAGGGCAAGAACGTTCCTGTCAGCATCATCGTCGATGAGTTGCCGACCTTGTATTTCCACAAGATAGACCGACTGATAGGCACAGCCCGAAGCAACAAGGTGAGCGTGGCACTTGGCTTTCAGGAACTTCCGCAGTTGGAAGCCGATTATGGCAAGGTGGGTATGCAGAAAATCATCACCACCGTGGGCAATGTGGTGAGCGGTTCGGCAAGAGCCAAGGAAACCCTCGAATGGCTGTCGAGTGACATCTTCGGTAAAGTAGTGCAACTCAAAAAGGGCGTGACCATCGACCGTGACAAGACCTCCATCAACCTCAATGAGAATATGGACAGCCTGGTGCCTGCAAGCAAAATCTCCGATATGCCCACAGGTTGGATATGTGGACAGACCGCCCGTGACTTCGTAGTCACCAAGACCGGGATGAACGGAAGCATGAACATCCAGGAGAGCGAGGAGTTCAAGACATCCAAGTTCTACTGCAAGACCGACTTCGATATGACGGAAATAAAGAAGGAGGAATCGGAGTATGTCCCTCTCCCTAAGTTCTATAAGTTCAAGTCGAAAGAAGAGCGAGAGCGCATCCTCTACAAGAACTTCGTTCAGGTTGGGGAGGACGTGAAAGCCATGATTAAAGAGATTCAGCAGTTCCGCACTATGATGTAGTGATATTGATTAGAGTGCGGTGAGACATCGCACCTCCTATATAAAATAATGTAATGAGAAGATACATCATCGTACTATTGAGCATGTTGGCCATCTGTAGCGTGCCCTGTCAAAGCCAAACCATTGACAGGGCACTGTTTGAACGGATGGTAGCCATTACCAAACACTTCGAGGGTTGGCACGACCCAAAGACCACACCGGGCTATGTGGGCTATGGTCACCAGCTACAGAAGGGAGAGCGTTTCCCGAAAACACTGACACGTCAGCGTGCAGATTTGCTGTTACGGACAGACCTCCTCCGGCACCTGCGCCTATATGCCCGTTATGGCAGGGATGCTTATCTGCTTGCCACCCTCTCGTACCAGATTGGACCAGCCAAGTTGTTAGGCAATGGACGATACCCGAAAGCGTCCCTGCTCACCCGATTGGAACGTGGCGACAGGGACATCCTGCCACTCTATCTGAGCTATTGCAAATGGAGGGGAAAAGCAGTGGCATCCATTAGGAAACGGAGGTGGGTGGAATATCAGCTGTTGTATGCCGAGCGGTGAGGCACCATCCCTCCTATACCTGTTTGTCTGTCACTTATATTATATATAAAGGTAATAATTGCAATTTCAATGTTAAAGTCAGAGCATTATGGCATCCATCAAATTAAAGTTCAGAACATCATCTGTTCAAGAGAAAGAGGGTCGCCTGTATTATCAGGTGATACACAATCGTGTGGCACGTCAGATCCATACAGAGTACAGAATCTATTCCTCAGAGTGGGATGCGGACCATTCAAACATCATTTTGCCAACTTCCGTCACTCCACAACGTCAAGCCTATCTTCTTTCCTTGAAAGATACATTGGATGCTGACAGGAAGAAACTGCTGTTGGTCATTGCACGGTTGGACAAGGAAGGGCAGTCATATACAGCAGACACCGTCGTTGACAACTTCCATGAGGGAAAAGAATTACATGGCATTATCGGCTATACGCTGGAGTTGAACGAAAAACTGAGACGCATCGGCAAGAAGCGGATGGTAGCAAGGTACAAAACCACCCTCAACAGCCTCCAGCGTTACCTGAAAGGAGGCGATGTGCCATTGGAGGAAGTCGATGGGACAACGATACAAGGCTATGAACAGTGGCTGAAAGACAGCGGACTGTGCCGCAACACCACCTCTTTCTACATCCGCAACCTGCGCACCATCTACAATCATGCCGTAGATGACGGACTGGTCATCTCTTCCTCACCGTTCAAGCATGTATATACCGGCATCGACAAGACCGTCAAGCGGGCACTCCCCTTGGAAATCATCAAGCAACTGAAAGAGCTGGACTTGAGTCTGAACCCCCGTTTGGAGCTTGCAAGGGATATGTTCCTGTTCAGTTTCTATACCCGTGGGATGTCGTTCATCGATATGGCACAACTTACACCAAGCAATCTGCATGGCAGTACGCTCATTTACCGCCGTCAGAAGACCTCACAACAGTTGCACATCAAATGGGAACCTGCCATGCAGGAGATAGTGGCGAAGTACAAAACAGATGATTCTCCCTACCTGCTCCCTATAGCAAAAGGAGAGGGAGCCATATTCTGGAGACAGTACAAGAATGCCTATAGCCGTATCACCAAGCAGTTGAAGAAAATCGGAGAAATGATAGGCCTGTCCGTACCCCTGACCACCTACGTAGCCCGCCACTCCTGGGCAAGCATAGCCAAGAGCAAGAACGTGCCCGTATCTACTATCAGCGAGGCATTGGGGCATGACTCCGAGAAAACCACACAGATATACCTCTCCTCATTGGACACCTCTGTCGTTGACAACGCCAACAATCTCATCATCAATTCTCTTTAGGAGGTGCAGCGTCTCACTGCACCTTTATTTCAATATTTATAACTATTGTATTGCGGTGTGATACCGCAACTATAATAAAAAAGTCGGGGATTGTTGAGCAAAAAGGTGTTTCTCTCTTTAAGAGAAACTCTTCGGGATGCAAAAATATGAAAATAACTCCAATTCACCAAATTATATAGCGACTTTTTTACAAAAATGCTAAAATTTGTTGATTTCCGTCAAGCAATTGTTGAGCAAATATGTCTTTTACGATAAAATGATACCTCAATATCAACTGTTTAGCAAAACGATATTTCTCTTAAAGAGAGAAACATCTTTTGCATACCTTTTCCGACCGAATTTTTATGTCGTAAAGAGGGGCTTTGCAGGGGGTGGACTCAGAAAGATGAGAATAGATGACTATTGTAGTTGAAACACATAGAAAGTTGCTGATATACAGACCGATACGCATATCGGGATGAACCATGAGTACGTTCTTTTCTCAAAAAACACATGTCAAAACAGTATGGTGAATGTATTGGACAAGGATAAGATACTGTGGTATGTCATGCGGGCCTACAAGAACGAGAATACTGCCGAAGATCGGCTCTCTAATGAAACGTATGGCTTAGAGTATTTCATACCCAAGCAGAAAGTCCTTCGCACTGTCAAGGGCAAGAAAGTCTTTTTCATGGTACCCGTCATCCATAGTCTGGTGTTTGTGCATGCAAGTCATCAGAAGATTGTTGATTTCAAACACAATTATTATTACGACCTACAGTTTGTCACATGGAAAAGTGGCGGAGAACTTGTCTATCTGACTGTACCTGATGAAGACATGACCAACTTCATCAAGGTGTGCAAGCAGGCAGATGAAGAGGTACACTTCTACAAAATCAGCGAAATCAACAAGGAAAAAGATAAAATCAACATTGAAAAAGGTAAAAGAGTAAGGGTACATGGCGGACCGTTCGACCAGGTGGAGGGCTACTTCATAAAAGTGGCAAAAAAGAGAGGTCGGCAGCTTGTCGTCATTATTCCCGACCTACTGGCGGTTTCAGCTGAGGTGAAGCCGGAATATATTCAAATCATAGACTGAGATTATGGAAACACGAATTACCCCCCCCCGAATTGATTGATACAGAGGGATTAGTACAGGACAGACCGACACAAACGGCCTATTAAAGTTAGATAGAGAATGAGTTTAA
>CAMVIM010000050.1 GCA_947167515.1 uncultured Prevotellaceae bacterium
ACAAAACCGAATATCAGAATTTATGTAAAACTGCCACTTTTTAAAGTGGGCTCATAGTTCTTCATAAGAAGATTGAATATAATAGTAAACGAATTGGCAGTTAGCTTTAGCTTCATCTATAATAAGATTGCAACAAGCTTGATTCGTCGTTAAGTCAATCAGAGAATATGCGGCTTTGCCTGCTGTTGCACCATACATTGCAACAATAACTGATCCTTTAGGAATCCATTTTGCAGATGAATTATTTAATCCTTCTTCTGTTATGTACCTTTCTGTTTTTGTTATTCGGTTAAAATTAATTTCTTTTGTGTTTAGCCAAGGAATAGCCCCATCATAATAACTTGCCTCTGAAGATTTTGGTGTACCTCCAGAAGTGATTTTTGATGTAATATCTTTTATCTTATATTCTTTCCACTCGCTCATAACTCAAAAGATTATTTCAAGAAGCTCTGGATAATTATATATGATGACGAACATGTATGGTATATTCACAAATCATATCTTTTTCTTTATCTTTTTCTTCTTTATGAATAAAACGAAGTATATGATTATCAATTATTTAGATTCTTTCTTTTTTTAGTAACCACTCTTTTCACCTTCTTTTCTGCCACTTTCGGGAAGAAAAGAGCCTTCAGGCAAGGCGTACTTTCTGTATTTACGCCCACCAAAAGGTATAATCTCACTTTCTTTAACCATCCGCCTCACCATCTTCTCCAATTCAGGATATTCCACATCGGGCAAACGTTTTGATATCTCGGACATCGTGCTGTCGGGATGAAATCTTAAATCTTCATATATGAGGGCTTTCAGCCTGTATGGTTCAATCGTTTTTAGTGTTGTTTCAAATTGCATTCTTGTCTTAGACACAAAAGCAGGACTAAGACTGTATTTTAAGCCTTTACCATGTCCCTGTGTGTCCACAATATGATGATTGACAAGTGTATCGACATACGAGCGGAGCCGGCCGCCATCTTGAATTTGCAATTCACGAGATAAATCTTTACCCAAAATCGCCTTGTTTTGTAAAATAATACCTAATGCAATGTATGATTTTTGGCTAAATCGAGGGTAATTGCTTTCTATATAGTCACATAGCCGAGAAGATTCTTTGTTAATAATCTTTCTGTACACCGTAACTTCAACATAATCTTCTCCTTCTACAACAACAGGCTTTCCTTTTCCTGCAGTCAAAAGTGTCTCGTAAATTAAATCATATCCAGAACCTTCTGCTTCCATCATGTGCAAATCATAAAAGATCTTAGCCAAATGGATGTTTCTTTTTTCTGTCTTTTGAAGAATGTTGTTCACAGTAACACCAATAGGCAGAACCCCTGGATTAGTTATAACCATCTTATCAGGATACAGCTTTATAAAGATGTCTCCTCTTGTTGTATAAGGCCTATGTACAATGGCATTGCAAAGTAATTCTCTTACAATTTTTTCGTCGTAAGCAGGAATTACTTTTCTCCAAAGTCCTTCTGATATTTCGTAAGTTTCTTTCCAGTCCGGAACAGACTCAACGATTGACATCATTAGTTCTTCTGGATTCATCTGATAGTCGTCCCAAACCTTTTTGTCGACTTTATTTTCTTCTGCATCATATTTGATATATTGAACTATCGGTGAGTATAGCAGTCGGGCTCTTTGTTCTGGTTTGCCTATCCATAATACACCCAAATTTGTCAAAAGGCCCTCATCATTTATCATCTGATAATATGCCAATGTTTCTTCTTCTGTCTTTTCTTTGACGAAAGCTGAAACCCTGTCCGATTGCTTAATGGCAGAGATGAATCTGTTCAATTTGAACATATCGGAGCTTTTCCAATGTATCTTTTGCGACACTTTTGTTTCCCAACAATATGCAGGTCTGTCAGCAATAAGTCTGCTCAACTCTTCTGGTCTCAGTGCTCTACTGGAATCATGGTCCCTAATCAAATATACGCCTTTTGTCGTGCCAGCAATGGATGATTGTGATGGGTATATATGTAGTTTTATATATTGTCCACCGTTTTCTGATGTCACAACCTCAGGAAGTATTGCGACATTGATAGTCAACTCATTAATCCGTTTAACCACTTTTTCAGGTAATGCTTCCGGTATCACTTGCGTGGGGGCTGGAATTTCGGCATCGTCTTCTATTCCAATTGCTAAATATCCACCATGACTATTAGCGAATGCAACACAATCTTTGGCAAGTTCACCAAAATCTGCAGTTTTGCCTGTCACATAGCGTAAAGACTTTTTGTCGAATTGTATATTTTCTTCCATGATTATAACTTATCTTATAATTTAATCTTCTTCAGATTCTCCATAATCAGTTTGTTTAGCCGTTCCTCTTCTTTCAGTTGTTCTTCAAACTCTGCCTTGAGAGCGGTGAAACGTTCGGCAAAGTTGAAGTCATCTTCCTCTTCGGGCAGTCCGACATAACGACCAGGGGTGAGGACATAGTCAAGTTCTGCCACACGACTGATAGGAACAGACGCACAGAAGCCAGGCACATTTTGATAATTGGCAGATTCTTCACGCCAATGGTGATAGGTGTCGGCTATTTCTTGGATGTCGTCGGCAGTCAATTCCCGGGTGCGACGATTGATGAGACGACCTTTGTTGCGGGCATCGATAAAGAGAATTTCGCCAGGATGGCAAATACGATTGCGGGTGACAAACCACAGACAGGCAGGAATCTGGGTGTTCAGGAACAACTTGGCAGGAAGGTTGACGATACAAGCAATGAGTCCTTTATCAATAAGCTCCTTGCGGATGTCGCCCTCACCACCAGTTTTGGAGGTCAACGAGCCTTTCGCCAAGACAAAACCAGCCTGTCCAGAAGGTGCCAAATGATAGATGAAATGCTGAATCCATGCAAAGTTGGCATTGCCCGTAGGAGGCACACCATAGAGCCAACGCTTGTCATTGCGCAGGAGGTCTCCACTCCAGTCGCTATCATTGAAAGGCGGATTCGCCATCACATAATCCACCTTCACATCTTGGTGGGCATCATGCAGGAACGAGCCTTCATTGTTCCACTTCACATTCGAGGCATCAATGCCACGAATAGCAAGGTTCATCTTGCAGAGTCGCCACGTGGTCTGGTTGCTTTCCTGTCCATAGATGGAAATATTGTCGATACGTCCTTGGTGCTCCTTCACAAACTTTTCGCTCTGCACAAACATACCACCAGAACCACAACAAGGGTCAAGAACACGTCCCTGATAAGGCTCCAACATATTGACCAGCAACTCAACAACACTACGAGGCGTGTAGAACTGCCCTCCCTTCTTGCCCTCAGCCAAAGCAAACTCACCCAAGAAGTATTCAAAGACATGACCTAACAAGTCTGCACTGCCCGTGCTTACATTCGACAATGTGCTGTTACCTATCAAGTCAATGAGTTCGCCCAAACTGGTCGGGTCAAGATTCGGACGGGAAAACACTTTCGGCAAGACGCCCTTCAAAGACGGGTTCTCTCGCTCTATCACATCCATCGCATCGTCGATATACTTGCCAATAAGCGGATTTTTTGCCTGACTGACCAGATAACTCCAACGTGCATTAGAGGGGACAAAGAAAATGTTCTCAGCCTTGTATTCCTCCTTATCCTCCGGGTCGGCACCTTCATCCTTCAATTTCACCAACTCATCATAGAGTTTCTCGAACGACACTGAGATATATTTCAAGAAAATCAGACCGAGCACCACATGCTTGTACTCAGCCGCATCAATATTCTTGCGCAACTTATCAGCCGCTTTCCACAATTGCTTCTCCAACGGTTCTTCCGTCTGCTCTTTTTTCTTTGCCATACAGGTTTTGGATTTCAATCGCAAAGTTACGATTAAGCGAGCAAAATACAAAATAAACGAGCATTTATTTTTATTTTCGAGCGTGAGCACCTTGGGCGTAGCCAACGTACGAATAACTCACCACAATACAAAACAAAAGAGATGTTTTTTCTTAGCATATTCCGCGAAACTTATGCCAAAGAATACGTTCTGTTTTTATACGCCGCTACACACACGACACTTCCACAACTACATGTACGGCATATCCATAGTTATGTGTACGACACAGCCACAATTACGTTCACGGCACATTTACAACATGGTGTGTGGCGTATCAACAAAAATTCTAAAGTTTGAGTTGTAAAAATCAAGGTTTGAGTTTTAGAACTCAAAGTTTGCATTTTGTAACTCAAACT
The DNA here is from genome assembly GCA_947167515.1 of uncultured Prevotellaceae bacterium. Classification (GTDB taxonomy): domain Bacteria; phylum Bacteroidota; class Bacteroidia; order Bacteroidales; family Bacteroidaceae; genus Minthosoma. Next base: position 4,196 of record CAMVIM010000050.1, read on the forward strand.
TTAGGATTGAAGTTGATATGCTTGCAAGAGTGAAGTGGAAAAAACAATCGCCCGTGCATGCTTGGGAGTGCGCACGGGCGATTGCTGTATGTGTGGATTCAGACGTTTGACTACAAGCCGAAGAGTATCTTCAGACCGCCATCAACACCGCTGAAGCCCATGAAGGCCATGGCGAGAAGACCTGCAGTGACGAGGGCGATGGGGACACCCCGGAAGGACTTGGGCACATCGATAAGATCGAGTTGCTCACGGAGTCCGGCGAAGAGCACCATGGCGAGGAGGAAGCCAATACCTGTGGAGAGCGCATAGACGATGCCTTCGAGCAGGTCGTAGTCCTTCTGGATGACAAGGATGGCGACACCGAGGATGCAGCAGTTGGTGGTGATGAGGGGGAGGAACACGCCGAGCGCCTGATAGAGGGCGGGCATGGTCTTCTTGAGGATAATCTCAATCATCTGCACCAAGGCTGCAATGACGAGGATGAACGCGATGGTCTGGAGGTATTGAAGGCCAAAGGCGTTGAGCACATACACTTGCAAGAGGTAGGTCACGATGGTGGCGACCACGAGAACGGCGGTCACAGCCATACCCATGCCCGATGCAGTGTCCACTTTCTTGGACACACCAAGGAACGGACAGATGCCGAGGAACTGTGCCAAGACGACGTTGTTGACGAAGATGGCAACGATGATAATCAATATCAAGTTTAATACGTAATCCATAATTTGTCCTCCTTATGCTTTCTTGGTGATTTTGTTGAACAATACAATGAGGTAGCCCAGCACGAGGAAAGCACCAGGTGCCAACACGAACATGAGCATGCCGTAACTTTCGCCCCACAGGGTGACACCGAAGATGGAGCCTGTGCCGAGGAGTTCACGCACAGCACCGAGGCTGGTGAGTCCGAGGGTGAAACCGAGACCGATGCCGATACCGTCGAAGATGGACGCAATGGGGCCGTTCTTGGCTGCAAAAGACTCGGCACGGCCGAGGATGATGCAGTTCACCACAATGAGGGGGATGAAGAGTCCAAGGCTCTTGTCAATGTCGGGAGCGTAGGCCTTGATGACCATCTGAAGCACCGTCACAAGACTGGCGATGACCACGATGTAGGAAGGGATGCGCACAGCATCGGGAATGAGTTTCTTGATGCTGGCAATAATCAAGTTGGAGAGGATGAGCACGCACATGGTGGCGAGACCCATCGACATGCCATTAATGGCGGAAGAAGTGGTACCGAGGGTTGGACACATACCCAAAAGAAGGACGAACGTAGGATTCTCCTTGATGATACCATTCACCAATACTTTGAAGTTATTCATAATTTCTGTTCCTTTCTTTTGAGGGTTATTCAATCACTTCGGGAGTTCCCATATCAGCGGCTGATGGCTCTGCCTTCTTGGCCTGCTGGGTGGCACCAGAGGTGGCATCCTGACCAGCAATGATCTTGTCGTATGCATTCTGGATGGCACGAAGGAAAGCACGGCTGGTGATGGTGGAGGCTGTGATGGCATCCACTTCGCCACCATCCTTGCTGACGGTGAAGTTGTTCTTGCCAGGATTCATGCCCAAAATCTTATCTTGGAACCACTCCCCTGCTTTGGCACCGAGTCCTGGAGTCTCAGCGTGTTCGAGCACGGTGTAGCCAAGGATATTACCCTCTGTGCTGAAACCAACCAGCACTTTGAGAGGGCCACCGAAGCCGTTTTCTGTAGTGACAACTGCTTTACCAAGTTCTTGGCCTTGTGCATCCTTGATATCGTAGGCGGTGAAGGCATCGACCTCCCAAGGCTCTGACACCTGGATGTCGTCGCTACCCATCACGGCCTTGATGCCAGCAGCAAGATTTTCAGCGTTGATTTTCTCTATCTGAGGAGCGGTGACAGCGTTGACCGATGCCAGCACACCTGCAGCCACGATGGTGATGACGGTGAGCACCACCAACATATTGGTTAATGAAGACTTTAACTTTTTCATACGCTACCCTCCTTTACTTCTTTGCTGGCACTTCGCCAAAACGCTTGGGTTTGAACTTATTGTTAATGAGCGGCACGAAGGCATTCATGATGAGAATGGCAAATGACATACCCTCTGGATAAGCACCGTAAGCACGGATGATGACCGTGAGTGCACCAATGGCCACACCATAGATGAGCTGTCCGTTCTTGCTCATGGGAGAAGTCACATAGTCGGTTGCCATGAAGATGGCACCGAGCAGCAGGCCACCGCTCATCAGTTCTGCCAACGGATTGGCATAAACGGGATCAGCAAGATTGAGCAGACCCGAGAATATAGCTACTGTCACAAGGATGCTCACAGGGATGTGCCAAGTGATGACCTTCTTCACCAACAGGATGATGAAGCCAAGAATGAGTGCTGCTGCACACACCTCGCCAAGACAGCCGCCCGTATTGCCGAGGAGCATATCCTGGAAAGATGGAAGTTCGTTCAGCATCTCGGGATTGCCACTCTTGAAGGCTGCCTTCATGATAGAGAGAGGGGTTGCGCCTGTCTCAGCATCCAGATACGTGCCGAAGCCCTGTCCTGGTGTGGGCCATGTGGTCATATCGACAGGGAAGGAGATGAGCAGGAAAGCACGACCTGCAAGAGCTGGATTGAAGAGGTTGCACCCCAGACCGCCAAAGGTCATCTTCACCACACCAATGGCGAAGAGCGCACCCACGATGATAATCCAAGGCTGGATGTTGCTGGGCATGTTGAACGCCAGCAGAAGGCCCGTGAGGATGGCAGAGCCGTCGCAGACGGTACACTTAGGAATCTTCAGCATGAACTTGTTGATGGCCCACTCGAAGAACACACACGCTGCCACCGAAATGGCTGTGGTTATAATCGCACCCACGCCGAAGCTGATGAACGAGCAGAGAAGAGCGGGCACCAAGGCAATGCAGACCCAGTACATGTTCTTCTGCACGGAGTCACCGCCATGCACGTGAGGTGAAAGTGATACTACTAATTTATTCATATAACTTTTTATTTTTAACAACGAATTTTTCAAATTTATCGAATATCGTTTCTGTAATGCCGTAACGGCAGCGAATTAGCCGAATGGCATTAGTTTCATTGGTTGTCGCTTGCGACATTGCCTATTCAAATTCGTTCCATTCGTTTAATTCGTTGTTTTTATTATCATTTCTTGTTAGCCGCCATCTGACGAGCACGGATATTAGTCATTACTGTTGTTTTGCCTAAACGGATGAGGTCGAGCAATGGACGGTTGGAAGGACATGTGAACTGGCACGAGCCACACTCAATGCAGCTGGTGATGTCTTCGGCCTCCACCTTGTCCCACATCTTCTTGCCTGAACAAGTGGCAAGGAGATAAGGCTCAAGTCCCATCGGACAGGCACTCACACACTTGGCACAACGGATGCAAGGCTGTGGCTCACCACGGCGCACATCAGCACCGCTCATGATGAGCACTCCCGAAGAACCCTTGCAGATAGGCACATCGGTGTTGACCAACGCTTTACCCATCATCGGGCCACCACCAATCACCTTCACCTCTCCATCAGGCAGACCGCCACAAGCCTCAATGAGCTGTGTCATCGGTGTACCCATACGGGTGAGGAAGTTGCTGGGCTGTTTGAGTTCCTTACCTGTCACCGTGACGATGCGCTCGAACAGCGGCTTGTTCTTCATCAGGGCCTCATAAACCGCAAATGCAGTACCCACATTTTGGATGATAGCTCCAACAGACACTGGCAATGCAGGAGGAGCTGGCACCTGACGACGCACCACAGCATCGATGAGTTGCTTCTCACCACCTTGTGGGTATTTGGTCTTCAGAGGAACAACCTCAATGTTCGGATGCTGAGCAGCACACTTCTCCGTCATCAACTTGATGGCATCGGGCTTGTTCTCCTCAATGCCGATGAAGCCTTTCGTCACTTTGGCAGCCTTCATGAGCAGCTCCACACCAACGAGCACTTCGTCAGCCTTCTCAAGCATGAGACGATGGTCGGCTGTGAGATAAGGCTCACACTCCACCGCGTTGATGATGACCCATTCGGGCTTAAACTGTGGAGGAGGCATCAGTTTCACATGGGTTGGGAAGCAAGCACCACCCATACCGACGATGCCGGCATTCTTCACTTTCTCTATAATCTCTTCGGGGGTGAGTTCGGGTTTGTCAGCCAATGTCACAAGCTTGTCGCTGCGGTCAATGCCTTCTTCCCATTCGTCACCTTCCACCGTGATATACACAGCGGGCTTCTTGTAGCCACTGGCATCCACCACAGTATCGACTTTCAGCACTGTACCGCTGACAGACGAGAAGATGGATGTGGACAGCGCTTTCTCCATAGGTTTGGCAATCTGTGTACCCACCTTCACCTTGTCGCCTTTCTGCACGATAGGCACAGCGGGGGCACCGATGTGCTGTCCCATGGGGAACACCGCCACTTTTGGCAACTCTGCCACTTTGATTGGTTCAGCAGCAGAAAGCTTGTTCTCTGCTGGATGAACACCACCTATTCTAAATGTTTTCATTGTTCTTTCTATTTAAGGCCAAGCAGAATCAACTGGCTTGGTGGAAGTGGAGCGTCTGTACGCTTGGTTTCGAATTGAACTTCTTTGGCTGCAGGAGCTGGATTGCTGATGTCCTTAGGACCTGCGAGGAGAATCTGCTGACTCGGCATGAGCGGAGCACCGTCATACTTGAGTTCGATAGGCTTCCATTCCTTTGCAGGTTTGGCTGGAGCAGCCGCAGGAGCATCTGTTGCCTTGACTGCAACTGGTTTAGCTGCAGGTTTCGCACCAGCAGCCTTCGGCATCGTGGCAATGACCTTACGCTCAATGCCTTTGACACTGATGGAAGCGATGGCACCGCGAGGACAAGCCTCAAAGCAGGCACCACAAAGCACACACGCCTCAGGATTGATGTAAGCCACATTGTTACCCACATGGACTGCATCGCTGCCGCAAGCATTCTGGCACTTCTTACATGCGATACAAGAACTGCCACAAATCTTCATGGCATCAGCACCCTTGTCCATGTTCATACAAGTCACGACAAAGGCATCCTTGCTTTCGCCACTCACGTTGCGCACTTCCATGATACCACGTGGACAAGCCTTCGCACAAGCACCACAAGCAGTACACTTGGTGGCATCTACCTCTGGAATACCTGTCTTGGGATTCATGTGAATGGCATCGAACTGACAGGCTGCCACACAGTCGCCACAGCCCAGACAGCCATAGGAACACTGGGTTTCGCCCATGCAGGTCGAATTAGCCACACGACAGCTCTTCACACCATCGTAAGTGGTGAAGCGAGGACGCACCTCGCACGTTCCGTTACATCTCACCACGGCAAGTTTGGGAGCTGCAACAGCAACTTCCATTCCCAAGATTCCCGCAACCTTCTGCATGCATTCAGCACCGCCTACAGGACAGTTCAATCCTTCGAGCGAACCAGCATCGGCAGCCTTCACACAAGCCGCAGCCATACCGCCACAACCAGGGAAGCCACAACCGCCACAATTGGCACCAGGCAGCACTTCAAGCACTTGACCGATTCGGGGATCTTCTTTCACTGCAAAACGCTTCGACACCACAAAGAGCAACAGTGCAAGCACAAAGCCCAACACGGCCAAAGCGATTACAGCGATCAGAATTACTTGAAAATCCATAAAATGTTTATTTAGTTAGTTTTTTGTTGGAATGTTCTTAAAAATCAGCAAACAAAGCAAGACATCTGTGCCCTACTCTATCCAGAAGGCGAAACGTTTCGCCATCTTCTCCCTATTTATATATAAGATGTAAAAGTACAGCGTGAGCATGACTGCCAACACGCCGACAGAAACTAACTCGCCCAATTTCAGCCCCACCATCGCCACCATCATCCACACTACCGTGAGCAGCAACGGAACCCCGAATGCCAGTCGGACAGCCTGTTTGCCCATACTCAACGTACCACACACCTTCACGTTCGTTCCTACCTGATACTTCTGTGCCGCATCAGCCTCATACACATCAATAATCTTTTCCTTGCTCTCGCTCGACGAACACAACGACCGCGCCTTGCACTCGCCGCATGCAGCCAGCTGAACAATATTCACCTGCACATGGTTACCATCCACAGACGCAACCACACCCTGATGTTCAATCGTTTCTCTCATGATGATAGGCTAACTGTAAATTTGACACCCATATGACCGTCAGTGGTTTCAATTTGCAAAGTATAGTTTACAACTTAACTGGGCAAAAGTACTAATTTTAATCCTATCAAAAAAAGAAAAGAGAAAAAAAACACCCTAAAAGTGAAAAGATTTTCTTTTTTCAGTGAAAATGAAAAGAAAAAAGCGTAACTTTGCACCGTCATTACGAGTTAGTGACATAGTTCACGTCGTCACGAGTTGGCGACATAATCATTAATTATTAAACATTTTTATTGCAAAATGGCAACAAGAATCCGTTTGCAGCGTCACGGTCGCAAGAACTACGCTTTCTACAGCATCGTGATTGCTCATTCGCAGGCACCACGTGATGGTCGCTTCATCGAGAAGATTGGTACTTACAACCCCAACACCAATCCTGCAACTATTGATTTGAACTTTGAACGTGCACTCCACTGGGTGCTTGTTGGTGCTCAACCCACCGACACCGTTCACAGCATTCTCTCAAAAGAAGGCGTTTACATGAAGAAGCACCTCCTCGGTGGTGTGAAGAAGGGCGCATTCGACGAGGCTGCTGTAGAAACCAAGTTTGAAGCTTGGAAGAAAGAGAAGGAAGCTAAGGCTCAGAAGGCAGCTGACAAGGAAGCAGCAAGCAAGGCTGCTGAGAAGAAGGCTCGTCTCGATGCTGAAAAGAAGGCTAACGAAGCACTCGCTGCAAAGATTGCTGAGAAGAAAGCTGCCGCTGCTGCCGCTCAGGCTGAAGCTGCCGCTGAAGAAGCACCTGCAGAAGAGGCTACTGAAGCACCTGCAGAAGCATAAAAAACTTCTCATGTTCGCAGACAACACACCCGTTGTCTTGCAACCAACAGAGAGGGGACCACGTTCAAAGAACGCCGTCCCCTCTTCTTTTCTCTTTTTCCGTTATTTCCAGTTCCTATTTCTCGATTTTTCCTTTTTCTCGCCCTTAGCTTTCATTCCTATTTTTTCTTCTTTTTCAGCGACCAATGTCCGGCATGCAGACCCACCTTGAGTTCCATTGCATAGGCCTTGCCCAGATTGGCTTTCACATTATAGCCCACGTAGAAGGGCTTGAAGAACTTGGGATAGTAGCGAATGCCGACGGTTTCCACCACTGGAGGTTCATTCTGGTCGCCTACCCAACCATGCTGACGGAAGAGATAAGTGCCTAAAGACATAGCCAAAGACATCTGCTTGTAATAGACTTCGTGATGGGCAGCAATGTAGAGCGTATGTTTGCTGTGGCGATAGTCCTTCTCCACCCCGCATTGCTTCTCAATCATGGGAGAACGGGCCAGATAACCCGCAAACGAATATTCAATTCCTAAACCAGAAGCATGCACCTGATTGTATCGCACCATCGGTGTGATGCCCGTGCTCCACACTGTGTGGATAGACAGTTTTTCCGTCTGAGTTGCACGGACATCAGCTGGTGTATGGTCGCGGTGCAGCAACCATTCCTCATAGAGTGTTCGGAATCCCACCGTTGCATCAATATCCAGATACATATAAGTGTCAAACGGTTCTCTTTTGAAACGCTGCAACTGCCTGAGTCGCTCATGGTAAGTCAACCCTTTATCCGATTCTGGGCGGTTCAGGTCGCATCGGGCGCGCATCGTCAATCCGTAGGAATTAGAGCCTTTGTTCGGACGGTCGGTTGCGCTGTTGGAGTTGTGCTTATACTCAAAGCCCAAACCCAACTCCACTTGGGGAGTGACGCGATAAGCAGCATGCAAGCCAAACCCGAAATAAAGAGACAAGTTCTGACCAATCAGGTCGTTATCAACATTATTCGCTGGATTGTATGGGCGAGAGCAAAAACTCAGACCATTCTCTAAGCCATAGCCAAACGACCATCGGCGATTGCGGTAGATGTCTCGTCGGAAAGCCACATAAGCCGCCCACACATAGCCCGTTCGCGACATATAGGGCGTGTCTTCCGTATGCATCCGCACATGACTGTAATCCATCAACTGCACACCTGCTTCCAGCGTGGGAAATCCAAACACGCGGTCATACACGCTGATGGCTGAATCAAGCGGATTAGCCTGCGAGTTGACAAACAACGAATAGTTGCCGCCCCATCCGCGCTTGATCAACTTCTCACCTCTCATCTCGATGTTCAGCAGATGGTTCATACCCGCACTACCACCCACCGAATAGATGAACTTGGGCATAGAGTCAACACGAACGCTATCCCTGTCTTCTGCACCCAGACAGGCAGAAGAAACAGACAACAAAAGCCACAGAAGTATTTTTCTCAGATGTTGTGCCATCCAGATGGTTTATTCAGCAGAGAATTCCTTGATACGCTGTTCCTCAGAGAGTTTGCACACCAACAGCGTGTTATCCTTTTCAGCCACAATATACCCATCCAAGCCCTGAATGACCACACGCTTCTCTTCCGTCGTGTGAATGACGCAGTTACGTGAATCATAGAGTTTAATGTTCTCGCCAATCGCATTATTGCCCTGCGCATCCTTCGGAGCCAGCGTGTGCAATGAGCCCCATGTGCCCACATCGCTCCAACCAAAGTCTGCTGGGAACACGAAAATCTCGTCAGCACGTTCCATCACCGCATAGTCAATGGAAATGCTCTCACACTTGGGGAACTGCTCGTTAATCTTTTCCTGCTCCTTTGCCGTACCATAGTAAGGCAACAAGTCTTCAAAGATTCTTGAAATCTCCGGCTCATAAATGCGCAGCGAGTTCACGATAGTGCTCACATTCCAGATGAAGATACCCGAGTTCCAGTAGAACTCCTTGCTCTTCAGGTATTTGACTGCCGTCTCATAATTAGGTTTTTCCTTGAACGAATCCACACGGTAAATCTCCTTGTTCAGCAACGAGGGCACCTGCAAGTCGGCTTGAATGTAGCCATAACCCGTCTCTGGACGTGTGGGGTTCATGCCCAACGTCACGATGGCATCCGTTTCAGCCGTGAAGTTCAGTGCCGAAGTGATGACACGTTGAAACTCCACCACATCCGTCACCAGATGGTCGGCAGGTGTAATGACCAGATTGGCCTTCGGATTCTTCGACTTGATACGCCAGCTTACGTAGGCAATACAAGGAGCCGTGTTGCGACGGCAAGGTTCCAGCAATATGTTTCCCTTGGGAATGTCGGGCAGTTGCGTTGCCACGATGTCCGCATATTTCTGCGAAGTGACCACCCACACATTCTCAGGAGCTATCACTCCCTTGAAACGGTCGTAAGTCATCTGTATAAACGTTCTACCTGTTCCAAAAACATCAATAAACTGCTTTGGACACTCTGTTGTGCTCATAGGCCAAAAACGGCTTCCCACACCCCCTGCCATAATGACGAGGTTGTTATTAGAATTAAGCTGTGTATTCATAATCATCAAAACAATTAAACCTAAACTACTCCTATTCCTTAAATGCGCGTAGAAAGTGCAAAGTTAGAAATTAAAAATCAAAAGCAAGAGCCAAACGCAAAAAAAAGTGAAAAAACTTCACGCATTGATAAAAAAAAGCTAATTTTGTCCTCAAATATTATAAGAATTATGACACTCGTTGCAGATAGCGGCTCCACCAAAACCGCGTGGTGCCTCACCGAAGCCCCCACCCACATCATCCACACTCAAGGCATCAACCCCTTCCAGCAAAATGAAGAGGAAATCCGTGCCGTGTTGGAGAATGAACTGTTGCCCACCCTCGGCAGTGCGGCCACATCTATCACAGCCATCCATTTCTACGGAGCAGGATGCACACCTGAAAAAGCCCCCATCGTGAAGGCAGCCTTAAAAGCCATTTTCACCAGTTCCACCCACATCGACGTGGAGAGCGACATGCTCGGTGCGGCCAGAGGGCTATGCGGCCATCAAGCAGGCATCGTCTGCATTCTTGGCACAGGCAGCAACTCCTGTTACTACGACGGGCGAGAACTTCATTCTGGCATCCCTGCTCTCGGCTATATTCTGGGTGACGAAGGCAGCGGTGCCTACATCGGCAAGCGGCTCGTGGGCGACATATTCAAGCAGCAACTGCCCGAAGATTTGCGCGCCCTTTTCTTCGAGGAAACCCACGAGACACAGGCTACCATCATCCAGAAAGTCTATCGCACTCCCCTCCCCAACCGCTTCCTCGCCTCGTTCAGTCCTTTCTGTGCACGGCATCGTGAGCATCCTGCCATTCATGCCTTCCTGCTCGATTGCTTCGGCCAGTTCTTCCGCCGCAACATACTCCCCGCTCCTTGGCATGACGCCCTATCCACCATCAACTTCGTAGGAAGCATCGCCCACCACTATCGCGACGAGCTCACAGAGGCCGCCCACCTGCACGGCTACACCGTCGGCACCATCCTCCAAGCACCCCTCGAAGGCTTAGTGGCATATCATCGTGCTTCAGCGAGATAGTCTGTTCAAGGGTTCACTTTTCGAATCGTTCTCCCCATAACTGCTTCATGCGCTCATGCAGTTTATTCTCTGACGGGTTCTCCTGGGGATGCCAAAAACGGGCATCGGTGGCACCATCAGGCAGGAATTGCTGCTCCACGAAGTTTCCCTCGTAGGCATGAGCATATTTGTAATCCTTGCCATAACCGAGTTGCGACATCAGTTTGGTGGGAGCGTTGCGCAAGTGCAGCGGCACGGGAAGATTGCCCGTTTCACCTACATACTGTAAAGCGTCATTGATGGCCTGATAAGCAGAATTGCTCTTAGGTGAGGTGGCCAAATAGACGGTGGCTTCAGCTAAAGGGATACGACCTTCGGGCATTCCAATCTTCGACACCGTATCGAAAGCAGCGTTCGCCAACAGCAGAGCGTTGGGGTTAGCAAGACCGATGTCCTCGCTGGCAGAAATGACCAGTCGGCGAGCGATGAAAATGGGGTCCTCGCCTCCCTCAATCATGCGAGCCAGATAGTAGATGGCTGCATCTGGATCACTTCCTCGGATGCTCTTGATGAAGGCAGAAATGATGTCGTAGTGCATCTCTCCATCCTTATCGTATGCCAAAGGATTCTGCTGAAGCGTCTCTGTAACGATTTTATCATTAATAACTGAAGATGTTTCAGTTACCAATTCGAGAATATTCAAGAACTTTCGAGCATCGCCACCGCTGTAACGCATCATGGCAGTCGTTTCCTGCACATCAATTTCCTTCTCCTTCAGAAACACATCCGTCTTCAAAGCGTGCTCAAGCAAGCCCAACAAATCCTCCTTCTCGAGGCTCTTCAACACATACACTTGACAACGGCTCAGAAGTGGACGAATCACTTCAAACGAGGGGTTCTCCGTTGTGGCACCAATCAGCGTGACAATTCCCTGCTCCACAGCCCCAAGGAGGCTGTCCTGCTGCGACTTCGAGAAACGGTGAATCTCATCGATGAACAGGATGGGCGACACCCCACCCCTCACGTTGCCAAAGAACGATGAAGCCTTCGCCTTTTCTATCACCTCGCGCACATCCTTCACGCCCGAAGTCACAGCACTCAGCGTGAAGAACGGCACCTCCAACGTCTTGGCGATGATATTTGCCAGCGTGGTCTTCCCCACACCCGGAGGTCCCCACAAGATGAACGAAGCCACCCGCTTCTGCTCTATCATGCGACGAATCACAGCCCCCTCACCCACGAGGTGCTTCTGTCCTATGTACTCATCCAACGTCTGTGGACGCAATCTTTCAGCTAACGGTTGCATAGTGTCAATATAAAAGTCCTTTTTCCTTGCTGAGAGGTTGTTGCAAAATTTGCGACAACCACTTCTTTTTGTAGTTCTCCCTCCTCAAACACATTCATAATATGCCTTGATATGGTGGATTTATTGCGTTGGAACAACTCCGCCATCTGGTCAAGGTTGAGCCACACGGTCTCCCCTTGCAACCTCACCTCAATACGAGAATCCCCATCAGGAGTTTGATATAACAGTATTTGTCCTTTATCTTCGTTCATTCTCCTATTTTTGTGCAAAGTTAATCATTTTTCTGCACACCTACAATCATTTATCATCCTCTCCACCTCTTTACTTCTTCTTATTCTTCAGCATTTTCTTCTCTTCACTTGCCAAGCGTCTCTCCACTTTCTTCACATCCTCTGCAGCAGGAAGGTTCTCCGGGATAATGCCACGTTCTGTGAGCATCTTGCGCACGGCAGCATTATTTTCGACATGCTCTTGGGTAATGGAAACCTCACCATGCAAATCTTTCGTCTGTACATTAACGCTGGTCATCTCTGCAGCAAAGTCTTTTGCCTTGATACTGATGGTTGGCAAAAAGTCTGCAAGAGGGCGACTTTGTGGCATCCCCATACGGCGTTTCATCATATTGGTGCTAAGACGAAAGAGTGCTTGGTCACCCTTAGAACGGATGACAGCAAAAGTTTGGTCATTCACGCCACGCTCATACAAGATACCAGAGAGTTTCTTTTCTGTCTCTTGCAATTTGGCACGAGCCTTGACACGTTCCACTTCCGACAATCGTTGTTCTATCAGCTCTGCACGACGAGTCTGCACAGCGAAATAGGTCTGTGCAAAAGCAATTTGCGGTTTGCGTGGATCACCATTTTGTGCCACCAAATAGCAAGCATAACGTGTCAGCATGACATCATCAACTTCACGAAAAGCACCACTTCCTAACTCAACCTTTTTATTGACGTCAATAAAATGGTCTGAGAGTGCTTGATCCACATTTTCGCAAGCCTCTTTGGCCTTAGTTATTACTTTGCAAAAATTTTGCCACAAGCTGTACCCAAACAGCTTCTGCAAATCTCTTGCACTCCAACATTCAGTATCATCAATCATGCATACGGCATCTTCATAACTCTTGAACAGAGCCAGTATTTCTTCTTTCTTCATTCTCCTAT
>CAMVIM010000051.1 GCA_947167515.1 uncultured Prevotellaceae bacterium
AATCATGTGTTCCATTACATCAGTTTCGGTCTTTCCGTGATGCTGATTATACTCATTGTCTTCTATTTGTTTAAGACAAAAAGAAAGACACCCGTCAAAGTGATTGAGTTCTATCCCCCCGATGGAATCAGCAGTGCGGAAGTGGGCACCATCATCGATGGAAGCGTGGATTCCATCGACATGGCTTCTTTGATTCCGTGGTTCGCAGGACAGGGCTATATCAGCATCGAAGAGAAGGAAAAAGGGTCTGTGCTGAAAAGGACGGAAGTGGTTCTGACAAAACTGAAAGACTTACCCAGTAATGCGCCTGAGTATCAGAAGAAAATGATGCAACTTCTGTTCAAGGACAATCAGACCGTCAATCTGAGCCACATGAAAGAGAGTCCTTCGGCTGTGGAAAAGTTCAAGGAAGAGTTGAGGAAAAATTTCAGAGGTGATAAATCCTTGTCTTCCTATGATTTGCCTATCTTTCTCTACTTCCTGCTATTGCTGTCCACCACTTGCGTGTTCGGCACCAACTCTGTCATCCAAACTTTTGATATCGGCGAGTGGATTTTAGCAGCTTTCATGTGGAGCACTCCTTTTGCGTTGGGAGTGGGGTTCCGGCTGTACGATAGCGACAAAGACCTCTTTGGAAGCAAGTGGAAACAAGCGTTCATCTTCATCGTTAAACTCTTGACGATGCTCATCTTGTGCATGCTTTACGTAGAGTCCTTCTGTGCTTATGGTGCCCCGATGGGCAAGGAAGTATCCATCGCCATGTTCGTCATCTGCTTCCTTTTGGGCGAATTCATCGGACGTTTCAACATTGATACGGACTATCGTGTACAGATGGCAGGACGGCTCTTAGGCTTTAAGGAATTTATCAAGACAGCCGAGAAATCGCGTCTGGAAGCTTTACAGAATGACGACCCTGAATACTTCTATAAGATACTGCCTTATGCGATGGTGTTTGGACTCACCAACAAGTGGGCCAAGCTCTTCAAGGACATTGAGGTGAAGCAGCCTGATTGGTACAGGACAGCAACGCCGCTCTATGGCAATGATGTCGTCTCCCACATGACAAAAAGTCTCTTTTCATCGACCCAAAGTGCGATCAGCACCGTTAGCCATGACAGCAGTTCCAGCGGTGGCTTCTCTAGTGGCGGTGGTGGCTTCTCTGGCGGCGGCGGAGGAGGAGGTGGTGGCGGCTCCTGGTAAAAAGCTACTGATCTCCTGGGAAAAACTACTGATTTCCTGGGAAAAACCCCACTGATGATGAAATTACTGATTGACATAGGAAACACATCTGCTAAAATAGCGGTGATGGAACAAGACATCGTGCATTTCGAGCGTCGTCATGAACCGTGGAAAGACACTTTCACACGACTTCAGGCCATGTTCCCTATCACCGATGTGCGCCTATGCACGGTGGCAGGCGAGGATGAAGAGTTGAAGAAAGCATTGGATGCGCTTACAGTCCCCGTACTTTGGCTTACTCCAGCTGTACCCTGCCCCATCAAGACCATCACAGGCGTCGCTCCCACCTATGGAGCCGACCGCTGGGCAGCCGACATCGGCGCCATTGTCCAAGACCCTAACCACACGTTACTCATCATCGATGCAGGCACCTGCATCACTTATGACCTTTTCTCTGCCGATGGGCATTTGATTGGCGGTGCCATTTCTCCCGGGGTGCAACTGAGGCTGAATGCCATGCACGAACATACGGCACTTCTTCCCCTGATTCCGGCAGAAAAGGAGGCACCGCTGTTAGGGCATGACACCCGTACACACATGCTCTCCTCAGCCGTCAATGGCACACGTTTCGAGATAGAGGGATACATCCGCAGTTTCTTGTGCGAATATCCCGACCTGCATGTCTTTATCACAGGGGGAAACACCTTTGATTTTCCCGATGAAATCGCCTGTTCCATCACTCACGACCCACATTTGATATTTCGAGGATTGGCCGCACTATGAATGCGGCACCAGCAGGATGCTCCCTTCATAAAGCAGGTACATGGGGAGGGAGACGATGGCGAGTGTAACTGCGTCGGAAGTGGGGGTGATGATGGCAGCAATGACCAGAATGGCAACGATGGCGTGGCGTCGGTATTGCTGCATTTGCTGACGATGAAGGATGCCAAGACGCCCTAACAGCCATGAGAGAACGGGAATCTCGAAGACAAGCCCCATCGCGAGGCTGAGGAAGACGAGAGTGTCAATGTAGCTTTCGAGGGAAATCAAATTTTCCACATCGCTATCGACTTGATAGCCAGCAAGGAAGCGGAAGGTGATAGGAAAGAGAACAAAATAACTGAAAAGAATGCCTATCATGAACATGGCATAGGCAGCAACAACGAGCGGCGTAGAGTAATGCCGCTCGTTTTCGTATAGACCTGGCGCAATGAAGCGGTAAAGCTCAAAGATAATGTAGGGTGCCGCCACCAAGAGACCGACGTAGAAGCTGGTCATCATGTGAACCACAAACTGTCGGGTCAGTTCGGTATTAATGAGCTGCACTTCGGGCGAAGCGCCAAAGAGGCTCCCCTGCCCTCCCCACGAAAGGAAGTCGGGACTTTTGGGGGCAAAAATGACAAAGAATACCTCATCTTTGAACACAAAGGCGAGGATGGCGAAGAGTGCCACCACGATAAGACATCGGAGCAGCACTCGGCGCAGTTCTTCAAGATGATCCCAGAAGGTCAAAGTATTGACGATTAAGCGATTGACCAATTACCATCTGCCATGCAGCGTGTTCGTGCAGAGAGAACATGACGCATGGCATTTTCATTCACTTTTCAGTTTTCGCCTCATCGCCACTTGCGTCATCCGTGGTAGGCTCCTTCATGCCGTCCTTGAAGGCGCGCACCCCCTTGCCGGCACCACGCATGAGTTCGGGTATTTTCTTGCCTCCGAACAAGAGGAGAACCACAAGGAGAATGACGATGATTTCAGGCATTCCGAGACCCAAAAAGAGCGGCTGTATCATGCCGAAAAACAGAGGTTGTATCATGCCAAAAGATAATATTTGTATCATGCCAAAAATAAAGGTTGTATCATAAAGTGTTCTGTTTCAGTTTCTCCACAAATTCGTCTATGCGATGCAGTTCGTGTGGAATACGGATGTTCTGCGGACAATGAGGTGAACAACGGTTGCAGCCGATGCAGTGGTTGGCCTGACGAAGCTTTGGCACAGCCCGATCATAGCCCACAAGGAAGGCACGGCGCGCCTGCTGATAGTTCTCTGCCTGCTGGTTTTCAGGCACATTGCCCTTATTGACACACTTGTTGTAATGGACAAAGATGGCAGGGATGTCGAGTCCATAGGGGCAAGGCATGCAGTACTTGCAGTCGTTGCAGGGAATGATGGGATAGGAAACGTAGAGATCGGCGATTTCCGTTTCAAGCCACGCCTGCTCCTTTTCATCGAGCGGCACGAGCGGACTGTAGGTGCGCAGATTATCTTCCAGATGCTCCATGTAAGTCATGCCGCTCAGGGCGGTGAGGACATTGGGCTTGCTGCCCACATAGCGGAACGCCCACGAAGCCACGCTGTCTTCGGGACGCTGCTGCTTGAGTGTAGCCACTATGTGATCGGGCATTTTCGAGAGGCGACCACCCAAAAGCGGCTCCATAATCACGGCAGGAATGCCCCGCTTCTCCAGTTCGCCATACAGATAGACACCGTCCACATTGCGCGAGTTGCTCTCATCGGCCAGATTCCAGTCCACATAGTTCATCTGTATCTGCACGAAGTCCCAATGGTACTTGTCGTGGTTGGCGAGCAGGTAGTCAAACACCTCCGCTTCGCCGTGGAAGGAGAAGCCGAGGTTGCGGATGGTCCCCTTCTCGCGTTGCTGCATCAGGTAATCGAGCACCCCATTGTCGAGGAAACGCTGGTGCAAGTTCTCCATGCCTCCTCCCCCCACCGCATGGAGCAGCAGGTAGTCGATGTAGTCGGTCTGCAAGTTCTTGAGCGAGTTCTGAAACATCTTCACCCCCTCTTCATAAGATTGCTGCTGAGGGGCAAAGTTGCTCAACTTGGTGGCGATGAAAAACTTGGAGCGGTCGTATCCCGAAGCCTTGAGCGCGATGCCGGTGCTTTCCTCCGAGTGTCCCTGACAATAAGCAGGGCTGGTGTCGAAATAGTTCACACCGTGGTCGAGGGCGAACTTCACCAGTTTGTTCACCTGCTCCTGGTCAATCTCTTCGGGAGCCGGTTCGTTGGGGTCGCTGGTGGGTGCCACCTGCCTGTAGGGCAGACGCATCATGCCATAGCCCAGCAGACTCACCTTGTCGCCCGTGTTGGGATTGGTGCGATAGGTCATTTTGTCCGATGGAATCGGCCCTGAGTGGTGTCCAGCGGGGTCGAGATCGCCCAGAGTGCTGTTCGAGTTGCCCCCACACGAAGCAAGGGCTGCGGCGGCTGTTGCAGTCCCCGCTATTTTGAGGAAGTCTCTTCTGTTCAGGTCTTTCATAAGAGAATGGATGGATTGATAGGTTGAAAGATGGTCGAATTGATGGGGATAGGCAGGAAGCCCTGTCAGATTTCGCGGTGCTGTTCGTGCCCCTCCACATAGATTGCGCTGAAGGGGCGTGCCGGACAGAGATACTCACACTCGCCGCAACCGATGCACTTCTCGTCGTTCACCACCGGAATCATGAGCAGGTCGCGCAAGTCCACCCGATTGCCCTCGGCATCATACCACTGCTGGTCGTCGGGATTCTGCCTGATGCTCTTGTCGATGGGTACCATCTGGATGGCCTGAGCCGGACAGTGGCGGGCACAACTGCCACACCGCTGCTCTTCGGCGACAGGCAGACAGTTTTCCTTCATCCACACGGCATGCCCTATCTGCACAGCGGTCTTTTCCTCCTTGGTGATAGGACGGATGGCTCCAGTCGGACACACATCCGCACAGCGGGTGCATTCGGGTCGGCAATAGCCCTGGTCGTACTGCATTTCGGGCTGCAAGAAGTGTTCCATGCCGGTCGATGGGCGAAGCACACCGTTAGGACAGTTGGCTATGCAGAGCTGGCAGGCGGTGCAATGCTCTTGCAGATTGGTGGCAGAGAGGGAGCCAGGAGGGGTGAGCGGTGTCTTTCGCTCAGGCACTTTCTTCTCTTCGATGGCAGCGAGTCCGCCGTCAGTGGTTTTCTCCTGCGCCTTGAGGGTGGCAGCCACCACTGCCGTGCCCGTAACGGCGAGGAAGGAACGACGAGAAAGGTCGGACGAGGCTGCCTCGCCAGAAGGAGTGGAGGGGTTCGTTTGGAAAGAATCATTGGTCGATCCTGCCTTCTTTGTCAGACTGATGGCACCCTTGGCGCAGACACTCTGGCAGTCGCCGCAAGCCACGCAGCGGGTGTAGTCAAACAGGACGGGTTGCCCCTTCTCCACCTTGATGCAGGCCGCCTTACAGTTCTTCTCGCAGAGTCCGCACTTAATGCACTTGTTCTCGTCCACGCGCATCTTCAGGAAGGAGAATTTGGCCAGATAGCCGAGCGTAGTGCCCACGGGACAGATGGTGTTGCAGTAGGTGCGTCCGTGCAGGAAGGCGAGCACGAAGAGAATGAGGGCTGTCGCAGCAGCCACCAGCATGAGCAGCAAGGGGTTGTTGTGCGGCTCCACTTGGTAGAAGAGGAAGTTGTCGTTGGCTTCGGACCACTGAGCCAGCAGGTTGTTGATGTCGATGTAGATGACCTGCAGCAACGAGGCCACAATGCGCCCGTAGGAACTGTAGGGTGCCAGCAGCATCACACCTGCACTGAAGCCTGATAGCAGCATGATGATGAACAAGGCGAGCACCCCCAGCCGCAGCCATGTTTTCGGCTCTGAATAACTGTAGCGGTTGGCCCATTTGCCTTTTTTGTTCTTGCGGAACACGCGCCAGCGGCCTATCCATGCAAAGAAGTCCTGCAAGACACCCAGCGGACAGACCGCCGAACAATAGAAGCGGCCCATGAGCAGCGTGACAATCAGCACGATGGAAATGGTGATGAAGTTGCCCGCCATCACACTGGGCAGGAACTGCATCTTAGCCATCCAGCCGAGGAAAGGCTGCATGGTTCCCGAAAAGTCGAGAAAGAGAAGGGTGATTCCCAGCCAGAAAACAACGGCGAGAATCCGACGGATAGGTTTCAGCATCGGTTTTACTTTGATTTACGTCACATAAAATGTTTCGGGTACAAAAGTAGGAATTTTTTTTCATAAAATCACAAAAACTCACACGTTTTTTTCGATTCTTCACTTGCAGACACAACGAAGTGAGCACATACCCCCAAGAGGAGCCTCCACAGCCTCAAAATCGGTGTGAGTCACACCTATGGGAGGGGTCTGAGTCACACCTATGAAGGGGGTGTGACTCAGACCGATTTGGGGGTACCGAAAGCCCCTATTAAGCGGCTCTTCCCCAAGGGACGTTCTCGACCGTCCAAAAGCCCCTTTTCGGTTACGGGAAAAAATCTGCCGAAGGAGGAACCATGTGGCAAAATGGAAAAAAACACCGTTTCGTTTTGCCAAATGAGCAGTTCTTTGTACCTTTGTACGATTTTTGAAGCAATCAACAAAAAAACAATGGAACAGGCACTTTACGTTTACAACACCCTGACCAGAAAGAAAGAGGTGTTCCGCCCACTGCATGCGCCACACGTGGGCATGTATGTCTGCGGACCTACAGTATATGGTGACGCACATCTCGGCCACGCACGTCC
This sequence comes from uncultured Prevotellaceae bacterium, assembly GCA_947167515.1. Classification (GTDB taxonomy): domain Bacteria; phylum Bacteroidota; class Bacteroidia; order Bacteroidales; family Bacteroidaceae; genus Minthosoma. Next base: position 6,697 of record CAMVIM010000051.1, read on the forward strand.
GGCCATCACATTCGACATCGTTTTCCGCTTCCTCCAGCACATCGGCTACAAGGTGCGCTATGTGCGCAACATCACCGATGTGGGACACCTGGAGCACGATGCCGACGACGGTGAAGACAAGATTGCCAAGAAGGCAAGACTTGAGCAACTGGAACCGATGGAAGTGGCTCAGTACTACACCAACCGCTTCCACGAGGCAATGGCAGCCCTCAACTGCCTGCCACCCAGCATCGAGCCACATGCCACCGGACACATCATCGAACAGCAACAGCTCGTGCAGCAGATTCTGGACAACGGATTCGCCTACGAAAGCAACGGCTCCATCTATTTCGATGTGGAGAAATACAACAAAGTACACAAGTACGGCATCCTCTCCGGCCGCAGCCTCGAAAACGTGAAAGACGCCAGCCGCGACCTCGCCGGAGTGGGCGAAAAGAAAAATCAGGCCGACTTCGCCCTTTGGAAGGCTGCCCAGCCCGAACACATCATGCGCTGGCCCTCCCCCTGGAGCGACGGATTCCCCGGATGGCACTGCGAATGCACCGCGATGGGACGCAAATACCTCGGCAGCCACTTCGACATCCACGGAGGTGGCATGGACTTGGTCTTCCCCCACCACGAGTGTGAGATAGCCCAAGCCGTAGCCAGCCAAGGCGACCAGATGGTCACTTACTGGATGCACAACAACATGATTACCATCGAGGGACAGAAGATGGGCAAATCGCTCGGCAACTTCATCACCCTGCCCGAGTTCTTCAGCGGCAACCACCCGAAGCTCGACCGCGCCTACTCGCCCATGACCATCCGGTTCTTCATCCTGCAGGCACACTACCGCTCCACCGTCGATTTCAGCAACGACGCACTCCTGGCAGCCGAAAAGGGACTCGAACGCCTACTCGACGCATGGAAGGCACTCCAATCCATCGCCCCCACAGCCGAAGGCAGTGTGCGTCTCGATTTCGTCGAGAGGCTGAAGCAGAACTGCTACGACGCCCTCTACGACGACTTCAACACTCCCATCGTCATCTCCCACCTCTTCGAAGCCACCAAGACCATCAACTCTATCGTGGACAAGAAGGAAACCATCACCCCCGATGCTCTCGAAGCCCTCAAGCAGACCTTCGCCCTCTTCTCCTTCGACTTGCTGGGACTCAAACCGTCAGCCACCGCAACCGCCGGCAACAGCATGAGCGATGCCCGCGAAGAAGCCTTCGGCAAGGTGGTTGACATGCTCCTCGAACAGCGCGCCAAGGCCAAGGCTAACAAGGACTGGGCCACCAGCGACATGATTCGCGACAACCTCGCCGCCCTCGGCTTCGAGGTGAAGGACACGAAGGAGGGATTCACCTGGAAACTGAACAAATAACACTGCGGGGGGCGGGACTTCCGCCCCCACAAACAGTATCAGGGAAAGCTCAGGAAGAACATCTGGAAAAGTTCATAAACAGCATTTGAAAAAGCCCCCCCAAAGTACATGGAAAAGCTGAAGAAAATATTCATGATTACCTCGCTCCTCTTCATCGTCGTATGTTTTGGAGCAAGCATCTGGCTCTACACCGTCCTGCCCGACACCATGTCCATCATCATCATGGTCATCTTCTTCCTTGCCCTCGTCTGGTTCGGATTCAATGTCAGAAACATGCTGAAAACCTAACTTACTCTTTTACACTTAAAAACTTACTTCCCTACAATGAAAAGATTAGCTTTCTTACTCAGCCTGTGCCTTCTTTCGTTGGGCATGCAGGCCAAAAGTTTGGTGCTCACCTTGAGCGACGGCACTAAAATGTATTACCAACTGGGAGGCGAAACGAATCCCGTGATGCGCTTTGTCGAAGGTGGCATGACCGTCGATACTGACTCCTACCAACTGAGCGACATCAAGAACTTCTCCATCTCCGATGAAGATGCCCCAACCGGCATCGCTGAACAACCAGCCACACTGCACCCGCATTTCGTGGCCAACACGCTGGTCATCAACGCTGCCGACGCTCCTCAAGTGAAAGTACACGCCCTTGCCGGCAACGAGGTGCAAGCTGACGTGAAGAAGAGCGGCGATGTCATCTCCATCAATCTGAATGCCCTACCCCGAGGCACCTACATCGTCAGTACGGGAAAGGCTTCCGTCAGGGTGATGAAGAAGTGACCCCACTCCTTCCCGAAATCAAATTACACATTATATATAATAGAAAAAGAGGGCAGTTCATCTTTCCCGATGAACCGCCCTCTTACTGTTTGACGAGTCTGTTTTCGTCGTTCAATCGTCACCCACCCACATTCTCCAACTTCAAAATCACCGCTCCGGCAATTGAGATTGTTTCATTTCTGCTCAAAGAAAAACACAAAGGAGCAACTTTTTGTCACAAAACACCAAAAAAATGGCAAAAATATAAAAAATCAAACGGATTTTTGATTTTTTCGATGAATTTATACGTTTTTTTGAAAAAAATATTGGGTAATTAAATCTGATTCCATATCTTTGCAACAAACAAAAGAAAATAGGAACAAAAAGTACCTATTATTATATAAACTAACTCTGTTTTTTAGTAGGGAGTCTGAGATGTGAATCTAGGGCTTCCTTTTTTTATGCCCTATCCATTTCCGCTTCACATTCCTTACACCCCCTACCGTGACACGAGTCAGCCTCGCCGTTTACTACGCATGGTCACCAACGGCACCAGCATTTCTTCCATCGAGATGCCACCGTGCTGGAAGGTGTTCTTGTAGTAGTTGACGTAGTAGTTATAGTTGTTAGGATAGGCGAAGAAATCATCGTTTTGGGCAAAGATATAGGCAGTGCTGATGTTGGGCGAAGGAAGGAACGCAGCCTTGGGGGCTTTCAGCTCATAGACTTCCTTCTGGTTATAGCTGAGGTTCTTGCCCAACTTGTAACGAAGGTTGGTGTTCGTGTTCTTGTCGCCAATCACCTTGATGGGGTTGTTCACGCGGATGGAGCCGTGGTCGGTGGTGATGATGATATGAGCATCGGTCTTAGCCAACTCCTTGAAGAGTTCGCGCACAGGAGAGTTGTGGAACCAAGAGGCCGTGATGCTGCGATAGGCTCGCTCGTCGCTGGCAAGTTCACGCACCATGCGCGATTCGGTGCGGGCATGGCTGAGCATATCAATGAAGTTGATGACTAATACGTTGAGGTCGTTTCCTTTCAGGTTCTTGAAACGCTCCAACAGCTTTTCGGAGTCGGAGGAGTTGTTCAACTTGAAGTAAGAAAACGTGTTTTTCCGCCGATAGCGGTCAAGTTGGGTCTGAATGAGCGGTGCCTCGTTCAGGTTCTTGCCTTCTTCCTCATCTTCATCCACCCACAGGTGAGGGTACATCTGCGCAATCTGGCTGGGCATGAGGCCTGAGAAGATGGCATTGCGGGCATACTGCGTGGCGGTGGGCAGGATGCTGAGGCTGAGCTGCTCATCGAAGGTGAAGTCATCCGCCAAATCCTTGGAAATCTCGCGCCATTGGTCATAACGGAAATTGTCGAACACCACCAGAAAGACCTGCTCCCCCTGATTGAGCAACGGGAAAACCATCTTTTTGAAGATGTCGGGCGACATGAGCGGACGTTCCTCCGCATTCTGCACCCAATTCAGATAGTTCTTCCTCACAAACTTGGCAAACTCGTTGTTGGCTTCAGCCTTCTGCATCCGCAACATTTCCGACATCTCGCTATTGGTGTCGGAGAGTTCGAGTTCCCAATAGACCAGACGTTTATACACTTCCTTCCACTCGTCCAGCGTGTAGGAATCGTTGATTTGCATGCCAATCTTCATGAAGTTCTGCTGATAGCCCGTGTTGGTCACTTCGGCCTCTATCTCACGCTTGTGCAGGTGCTTTTTCAGAGTGAGGTATATCTGGTTGGGATTGACCGGCTTAATCAGGTAATCGGCTATCTTTGAGCCGATGGCCTGGTTCATGATGTTTTCCTCTTCACTCTTCGTCACCATCACCACGGGGATAGTGGGGTTGATTTCCTTGATGCGCGAGAGGGTTTCGAGACCGCTCAGTCCCGGCATGTTCTCATCGAGAAAAATCAGGTCGAAGGAGCGTTCGCGACACAGGTCAAGGGCATCTTGACCATTTGTTGCCGTAACAACCTCATATTCTTTCTTTTCGAGGAAGATAACGTATGCCTTCAGCAATTCAATCTCGTCATCCACCCATAGCAGTGTTCCGTTCATATCGCAGAAAAAATCTTATTTCAGAAAAGTTCATTCTCTGAAAAGTTCATATCTCAGAAAATGTAGTTATCGTCTTCCAAGTCCTCATCTTCCTCTTCCGTCTCGTCAGCAGGTTCGGGCAGTTCAGTAGGTTCGTCAAGGCTGGAAGGCTCATCCTCGTTGATGCGCAGGGAGCCGATACGGTCGAAGTGTTCATCGTAGAAGTCGAAGTAATCGACAAAACTCAGCCCTCTCATCAGTTTCTTTAAGTTCTCTTCGCTGATGATAAAGCACTTCAGACCTTCCAGCTTATAAGCCATGTCTGCATTATTAAACAGACGGTGCATATAGATGTAGGCTTCATCGTAGTTTTGGAACGTGCGCACCTGCATCATGTCGATTCCATCGCCTTTTTCTATGGTTATATCAAAGTTCCTCACCGTGAACGAGGTGAAGTTGTAGCGCGCCATCTCGTAGAGTAATTGGTTTTCATTCACCGAGTCACGTTCATAAGCTATCACAAACACGAAGTCTGCATTTTTCTCAGGGCTGAACGTGGAGTCGTTCTCCTGTGAATCACCCTCTTCGCCCAATCCACGCCGACGTTCCCAGATGCTGCCCATCTCGAACTTTCCGCCCTGCAGCAATCGTCCTTCCTTCAGTCCTTTCACATAAAGTCCAGCCAATTCGCTCACGCTCGACTTCGGATACTTCTCCACCAGCGTTTTCAAGTCACTCATGAAATGCTCACGGTCGCCCAGTTCCAACTTACTCATGGCCTCCAGGAACAAGAAGCGTGCTCTGTTGTCGCCTTGTGGATATTCCCGTTCCATCTCTTGGCTGTTACGTATCACAGTCTGGTAGTCATCGTACTTAAAGGCATCGTAGGTAACGGTATAGACGGAATCCTCTATCTGCTTGCCATAGCGTCCCTTGAACTCAAAGTTGGGATCGGCTATCAGCTTGCTGTGCTCATTGTCTGGGTATTCTGTTATCAGCCTCTGCCGATAGTCTTCCGCATCGTTGCTGCGCTGCATGCGCGAATAGAGCTGGAACATGTTGTAATAGAGTTCGTCGGTTTTTTCGAAGTCGGGGAAGTTCAGCAGGATGCGTTGGAAAGTCCGCTCTGCCAGTGGAAGGTTCTCCATGCGGTCTTTATAGATGATGGCAGAACCATACAATCCCTCCACCAAAGCGGCATTCGACTCAGCCATCTGCTCTTCCGTCAAAGGGATGTCCTTCAGATAATACTCTGGCCGATGAGGGTCTTCCGCATACTCGGCTGCCTTAATGCTATCCTTTTCTGCCTTCGAGATCTTCTTCCCTTTATTGGCTTGATAGATACTATCCTCTACTGCAGCAATGCTATCACGCACAGCTATTAGGCTGTCCGACAGTTCTTCCTCGTTGAAATCGTCCAAAACGGTTTTGTTGTTCCGTCGCCAGTCATCAGCCAGTTCACGTTTGCCCCACTTCTTCTCAAACTCACGCTTACCAGCTTCCACCGAGGTCGGGTTGTAGAAATACCACACCGTCGATTGCTGACGGTTTCGGTTTGCCACTCCCTGCTGGGTCTGCCCTGGACGTTGAGCGGTGCCGCTTTGCTGTGCCGTCGATGCCGCAGCCGCCTTTCTTTCTTCTTCCCTTTCCTTCTTCTTCAACTCTTCTATCATCTTCTTGATTTTCTCCATACGGCTCACCGAGTCCAACCGAGCCATCATCTGCAAACTATCCTGCAACTCCACAGCCGATGCATAGGGTAAAAGTTCATCCAATATTTGACCCCGTTCATCCACTTCCTTATAATCATCGTGGTCTTTGTCAAGCAATCCTAAAGCCTGCGAATAGCAACCCTGAGCATCTACAAACTTCTCCTTGTCCCAATAGAGTTGCCCCAAATGCAGCAAGAGCACACCTTTCTCTATGCCATTCCGTGTGCTTTTCTCCACACCATCCTTATAGGCCCAAATGGCATGGGTCGTATCGCCGTTAGCCAAATAAATGTTGCCGATGGCGTAATAGACCTGATCAAGATAGTCTTTGTTCTTCGGATTTCTCGCCATCGACTTTAGCTTGCGAATCATTTGCTTCGATTGTCCCTTCGACATGGCCTCCGTCATCAGAATCCGTGCATTAAACTCCAGTTCGTAAGGAGGATTCTTACGGATGACCTTCTTGAAATACCTGTATGCTTCAGGGTCGTGCCCAATCTTATGGTAGAGTTGTCCCAACAGCAGGTACATTCTTGTACGAGGCAAACTGCGGTGTTCCGCCTTTAGTGCCTTCTCGATGCTCAAAATGGCCTCAGGGTACTGACCTTGACGCAACTGAATATCGCCCTGCACTGATGCTTTCAAGGGTTCCAACTTGGTAGGGAAACTATCACGCTGAGCACGTGAAATCAGGTCTTCGGCATCGTAGAACCATTCCATTTCTGCATAGCAGCGCGCCTCCAACAATCGTGCCCGCGCCACCAAGTTCGGCTTAGAGAAATACAAACGTTGAATGTAGGCAAAAGTCGAGGCCGCCTCCATGTATTCGCCCTTTCTGAATTGTGCTTCGCCCATCAGAAACCACGCCCTCCACAAGAAAGGGTTATATTCCTTCTGGCTCAACCAAATTCTATCCTTCGGAGTCTTCGGACGGTTCTTCTTCCACTCTGGCCGTTGTGTGATACTGTGTGTTTTAATGGTCTTCTGACACTTCTCCACCGCACGGTCAAAGTTGCTCGAACCAATATTCAAGGTTGCCTTATTACCTGTCACATAGAGTGGTATCAACTCCGTAAAGTTGTCCTTATTACCTTCTTCTTGCAGCAGCCGACCTTCTTTATAGGCCTCATTACCATTAAAATAAGTGTTATATCGTGCCTTAAAGCCCTGAATATTACGAGTCAAAGGCGTGTTCTTCTTCGTCGTACACGCCACCAGCAGCACCACCAGTGCCACAAAACTGCATAATATGTGTCTGTAATGCTTCAAGGCAAAAAACAGGCTTATCGCCCTATAAAACATAACGAAAAAAATCCTGTTATATTGCTTCGCAATCGTCAAAAGAAGAACCCTCAACACACACACCTCATTCCTTGTCTTACCCTCGTCTTTCACCTACAATCATGAAAACCTCATCCTTCAACTCATCGGGCAAGGCTATTGCGCGCAACTGAAGCGAACGTACCCAACCCGCCACTTCGTCCTCGCGCATCGTGTAAAGCACCTCACGAAATTCCTCGATTTCATCGGGAGTATAAGCATCGCTATCACGCCCACGAAAGCGATCCAACTCTTCATCATTGTAATACTCTATTTGCTTACTTACAGCTGCAAGCAAACTCTCCTTCTCGCAGGTTTCGTGCTGACCACAACACTCCATGTCCTCCACCTGCTTGATGGAAGGAAGCTCGGTGATTTCGCCCATGTCCAATTGCCGCTTCAGTTTCTTCTCGCGGAAGAAACCTGCAAGAAAGGCAAGTACGCCCAACACGACTAATCCTACAATCAGATATATCATACGATTTCAAATCCAACGGTTTTCAAATTTTCCCAATAGCGAGGATAAGACTTCGAAACCACTTGTGGGTTGTTGATGCAGATGCGGCCATCCTTAAGCGCAACGGGGGCAAATGCCATCGCCATTCGATGGTCTTCGTATGTATCAATAGCGATTTCATCGGGAGAAGATGGCTCTATACGTGAACCTTCCCACAACAATTCACTATCGTGGCGGTCTTCGAGAATAAAACCCAACTTCGCCAATTCGCATTTCAAGGCCTCTATGCGGTCAGTCTCTTTAATTTTTAGGCTCTGCAATCCTGTGAAGTGGAATGGCATACCCAGCATACAGCAGGTGACCACAAAGGTCTGCGCTAAGTCGGGCATCTCCAGAAAATCGTAATCAAGCCGTTCCACACACTGTCCGTTTTTTCTCAACACCACATCAGTACCCCGATACTCTGTACCAACACCTAACATCTCAAACACTTCTGCTCCATGACTGTCACCCTGCAAACTTTCAGCGAACAAGCCTGGCAGCACAATCTGCGTTTCAGCATTAGGAGCCAACGCCACCATCTCATACCAATAACTGGCCGCACTCCAGTCGCTCTCCACCACATAAGTCCGTGCCTGATATGGCTCAGGAGCCACTACAATGGTTCGTTCATCCACCCAATCGGCCTCAGCACCAAAGTTGCGCATGATGGACAACGTCATGTCTATGTATGGGCGACTAACGATTTCATCGGACAATTTTAGTCTCAGCCCATGCTTCAGCTTTGGCCCAATCATCAACAACGCCGAGATATACTGCGAACTCACATTGCCCGCCAACATCAATTCGCCACCCTCCATCTGCGGATGTCCCGTAATGCGCAAGGGCGGAAAGCCCTCCTTCTCCACATACTCCACCACGGCACCCAACCTACGCAAGGCATCCACCAGAATGCCAATCGGACGCTGCTTCATCCTTGCGCTGCCTGTGATGATATGCGTGCCCTCGCTCACCGCCAGCAATGCCGTCGAGAACCGCATTGCCGTGCCAGCAGCACCTATATCTACCGTTTCCGGCCACTCCTTCAACCATTTCTGCATCACCCGTGTATCATCGCAATCACTCACATTCTCCACATCAGCCATACCACCAGCCAGTGCACTGATAACCAGCGCACGGTTGCTGATGCTCTTCGACGACGGGAGCACAATCCTCCCCCCTACATGAGCCGGAGCCGTAACTTCTATTCGCATAAAAACTCTTTTTTGCTGCAAAGATAAGGCTTTTCTTGATTTTTTTACATAAATTTGCCGACAAATCACATCATCATCCCTAAGATACCCCCACACATGTACACACCCAAGATACTCATAGCGCTATTCCTATCCTTCATCGTACTCACATCGTGCGAGAAACTGGAAATACCCACCACCGACAATAAATCAGGAAACGATGAAACACCCGAAGGAACCGTTTACACCGTGGATGACATTCTAGCCCATACCTACACCGAAAAAGACAACATCTACGTGGAAGGCTACATCGTGGGCTACATCGATGGCACCCACATCAACCAAGCCATCTTCTGCACTGGCGACATCGAGACCAACATTCTCCTCGCCGCCACCCCCGACGAAGAAGAACCCACCTGCTGTATCCCCATCCAACTCACCACCTCACCCAACACGTGCCGTCAAACCCGTGAAGCCGTCAACCTAACCGACCACCCCGACATGCTCCACCAACGCATCCGCATCCAAGGCAACATCGCCACCTACATGGGCACCAAAGGCATCCTCCAAGCCCACAACCACACCCTCCTCCCCCCAGAAGACACACCCAAAAACCCCGAAAATCCAAATAATCCAGACAACCCAGAGAACCCGGAAAATCCGGATTCTCCGGAAAACCCAGAAACCCCATCCACTCCTTCCACTCCCACTCTCCAAGACACCCTCACCTACGTCCAAACCCACGGTTACACCCCCGAAACAGCTTTCACCGTTCACGACTTCAAAACCTACATACCCACCTTCCTCCTCAACACCTATCTAATAGACCCAGAGCTACATGCCACCGGCATCCCCGAAGTCATCGTGCATGGCTACATCGTGGGTTACATCAAAGGTTCCTCTTTGGTCAAGACCATCTTCAGCGCACAAAATGCCGTTGAAACCAACATCGTCATCGCCAATTCACCCGATGAAATCGACCCTGACCAATGCATAGCCGTCCAACTTACCACCACCTCCACAAACGCCCAAAAGACACGCAACGCCCTCAATCTGAAAAGCCATCCCGAGAACCTTCATCAAGAAATCATCATCCTAGGCGACATCGCCATCTACATGGGAGCCAACACCTATGGTCTCAAAAACGCACGCAATTATGGATTCGCAGAATGAAAAATCTGTTCGAGTCAAACCGCACACCTACACCCTTCAATAGCTTCTCTATCTATCATTATGTTGTTATGCTACCATACGATTTGAGGGGGTATGGGTGAATATTATAGTTGAGATTATAGTTGTTTTCATGCTTTCCAATCCGTAAAAGACAAAAAAGGAGGACACTCCCAGGATCTCTCCTGGAAGCGTCCTCCTCAAGAAGG
>CAMVIM010000052.1 GCA_947167515.1 uncultured Prevotellaceae bacterium
TCAATCTATAGTATGTGCTCTATTCGTGTGGAGGTGTTTTTTGTGTGGGGAGGATAGATGGGCTTAATGGGTCGAATGGGGAGGGAAATGATTTACGGTTGGGGAGTGTAGGTGTGGACATCATCGCAGGCACCTCCGTCGGGACGGATGCCGAGGAAGTGTTTTAGTCGGTAGTCGTTGTTGGAGTGATAAATGATGGCGATACTGTCTATTTGATAGCGGGTATGTAAAAGGGCGCGTCGGTAACGATATTCGTGGATGGCTTTCAGAAGATGTTTCATTTTTGTCCAGTTGATGGCGGTCTGTGGTTCGCCATATCGGTCTGACGTGCGTGTTTTTACTTCGATGAAATGTAGGGTGTTTTCTTTTAGGGCGACAACGTCGAGTTCACAGCCATGGTGTAGGTTCCAGTTACGGTCGAGTATTCGGTAACCTTGCCTTGCCAGATAGAGTCCAGCCAGTTCTTCGCCTGCTTTGCCCACTTCTTCGGCCTGTTTCTTTTGGGCTTTTCTTCTAATGGCATAGTCTTTGGCGAATTGTTCAAGTGTTTCTTGGGATAGCGGTGCCTTTGAAGGGGTGAGGTGGAGGATATGGAAAGTGCTTTTCAGGTATCTTCCGATGAGTGTGAATCTTTTGCTGTCTTTTGTTTCGTGTTGATTGTCTATCAAGCAGATGGTGTAGCCTTTGCCTGTTCCTTGTTGGATTCGTTCCACTCCAGCTAGAAAGTTTTCTGTTTTGATAGCTTTGGTGTAAACGATGTTTCCCCTTTTGTTGAGTGTCTTCATGGGAAACTTTCCAAAGTGTTGATGGAAGGGAATGTAGTGGATGTTGTGAGCCTTTAGTTCTGCCCTCAGTTCATCAGAAGGAGTATTGTTGGCGATGGCTTCAGACAGATGTGGGCGACAGTCCACAACACAGTTGACGTGATAGGGCTGCAGCAGGGAGATGAGTTCTTTGGCTGTGATATTTTCATTTCCATAAGTATAGATAGTTGTTTCTTTTTCCATGGATAGATATCAATTCATGCTGTTTCTTCTGTTGATAGGCAAAGTTATACAAAAAAGTGGACACACAGATGATTTTTAGTGTGATTTTCGGCAATACTTATGTGTTTTTCGTGTCAGAAAGCCTATCTTTGTGGCGTAAATGAATAGAGAATATGGCAAGTAGTAAAGATTTCGTGCAATATATTGTTGAGCAATGCGCCGATGCTGGCGAGATGACGGCAAAGAAGATGTTTGGCGACTATGGCCTTTATTGCGACGGGAAAATTGTCGCCTTGATTTGTGACGATTGCCTCTATGTGAAGCCGACCGAAGCAGGGCGGGCCTTGCTGCATGAGGTGGTGATGTGTCCTCCTTACGAGGGGGCGAAGGATTACTTTTGGGTGGAAGATGTGGATGACAGAGCTTATCTTTCCCATCTTATCAAGGTAACCTGTGAGGCTCTTCCGATACCTAAACCCAAACAGAAGAAGTGTCCCCGTTCGGCCCATTAGGTTTGCTGGTGTGCATGGACACATGAACCGTGTCAGCCAGGGGGAGTGGATGTCAAGACAGATTTACTTCGTCAGGGCCATCACGTCTTCTAAGGTGAAGGTGCCGGAGAAGACGATGACAGAGAATTCTCCGTCTTCGTCTGCCATCATGACGACGGCTGACTGTTGTTTACCTTCGCGGTGGTAGATGCGTACTTTCTCATCGTTCTCATCCACTTGCATGAGGAGTTCGTACTTGCCCTGTTTGATGATGCTTTGTGTTTCTGTTTTTAGTCGGGCTGTAGCGGCTTCCTCTTCAGAGGAGATGATTTGGATGCCGTTCAACTTATTCATAATGCTCTGGGTGTTCACGCCTGGCACGGAAGGATATGAAGCTTTACCCACCATGCGGAGCATATACTTGGAGATGAATACATAAGTCACATTCTTCGTGTCGGCATATTTCTCAAACTCCTTCACTTGGGCGTTGGCTTGTAGGCTCAGCATCATCATTGCCACGCACAGGATTATTCTGATTGCAATTGTTTTCATATCATTTCAAGATATTTAGTTGTTTGTTCAATGTCATTTCAGTACGGTCGCTGATGGCTTTCGCTTTTTCCAGTTGTCCCATGCCCTTGTTCAGGTTGTACGCCAAGAGATTCAGCGCCTTCTGGGCTTCCTGCTGTGCCACCACAGGGTCTTGGTAGGTGTCCTGTTCGGCAATGTTGACTGACTCCTCATGGCTGAGGAAGTAATACCCCACTCCAAAGACAAGGGCGATGCAGGCGGCAATAGCAGCATAGCGCATAGCCTTGGGGAACATCAGACGTGGTTTCCTCGTCTGTTCTTCAGCACGTTCCCACTCGTCAATCTTTGCCTCCAGCCTTTCCTCCAGCCCTTCCGGGATGGGAATTTGTTCGAGTTCTTTCCAGTTCAGTCCGTCCATGTCTTTGTAAGTTTTAAGTATTGCTGTTTCAGTTTCTGTTTTGTTCGCATGATGATGATGCGGAGATTGCCTTGCGAGAGTCCTGTGTCGCGTTCGATTTCTTCGTAGGACATGTCTTCCACCAGATGCATCTTGAGGATGGTGCTGTCCCTTTCGGGCAGTTGGTCCATCAGGACTCCCATCTGCTGTGCCTCATCCTTCTCCTCTATGGTTTGGGAGAGGCTTTGCTCGTCGGGCGGGTCAGCGTGGTCTTCGATGTCCTCCGAGGTGTCGATGCGTTTCAATCGCCGTTTGTCACGGAAAAGGTTTTGCATTAGGGTCACGAGATAAGCCTCCGTCATCGCCTCCTCCCTCAGGTCATCACGCTTCTGCCAGAGCTTCAGATACGTGTCCTGAAGCAAGTCTTCGGCATCCTGTGCATTGCCTGTCAGATGGTAGCCCACCCGATAGAGCCGCCTGTGGAAAGGCATGAACCGCTGCTTAAACTCTCTTGCGTCCATGCAGTCTCTACTCCTCTGAAAACTCTATCGCCACTTTTTTGTCGGTGTTAGGATATTTCTCCTTCACGGCACTCTCTCCAACAATCGTATTCTGATGGTTCCACCTAATACCACGAGCCTTCATCCATTCGTTGGCTTCCTTTGCCGAGTTAAGGTTAGGGAACTCCTGACCATTGATGACAATAAGGACATTCTCATTTTTTTCTTCCTCCTTTATATTCACATCATGACTTTCTTCCATCTGAATCATTAAAGGCACATCTTCTTGCTTGATGGAGCCTTTCATGTGAATCAGTGTCACGAGGTTGCCCACATTGGCATCCGCGTCGATTCTGGCAATCAGTTCCTTGAAGTACTCGCCATCCACCACTGCATAGTATTGGATATTGTTGAACAGTTTGAAATTTCCTGTCAACATGCTGAGTGGTCCATTGTTGCCGTTGTGTTTTTCGTGATAAACTCGCTCGAAGCCTTTTAGGGCATTCAACTCCTTTTGTAGTTGTTCCACTTTATCTGATGAAAGTACGCCGCTCAGATATTCCACCTTGGTCAGACCGCGCGAAGCTCTATACATGTCAGGGGCTTCCTCCTCCTTTATGTCCATAATCTTCTTTGTGATGTTCTCGTACTGGACACTCTTCATGCCTTTGTACTTCTTCATCAACTTATCTGCGGTCTGTCCCAGCATACTGCCCACACAGAGCAGCAGCGCCATCGATAACAATAACTTCTTCATATTATCCTTGACCTTTAGATGTTGTATATTCAAATGCCATTTTCTTCTTAGAGCCGGGGTACTTCTTTTTTACGTCCTTCCCCTCCAGCACATTCATGTCTTTGGGACTTCCGCTCCAATCCATATTGTGGTCGAACATATACCGTACAGCCTCATCCTGTGTATGGAGGTCTGGATATATCTTTCCATCTATCACAATCAGGCAATCCCTGTACTTGCGGGGTTCCTTCTCGTCCTCTTCGTCATCCTCCCACGTATGCGTCTTCACAGAGAGCGACATCTTCTGCGCCTCTTCTTCATCCATCTCCCGAGCTATCAGTTCTGCAAAGTCCACCTTGCCCGTGATGACTACCAGCGAAGCCTCGTCGTCTTCCTCAGCAAAGATGGCTATGGTGCAGTGCTTGCCCTTCTTGGCTTGATATATTTTCGCCTTCTGCCCATCTTCTTCTGTCATCTCAATCAGCGGTTCCCATCCTTTACTTTTCAGGACATTCTTCACACGTGTGCTCATTGGACTTACAGCATCCTCATCCTCTGTAGAATAAATGCGGATGTCGTCAATTTTTTTGAGAAGATTGCCATCCTTCACATTGAAAAAGACACCCTCCCCCAAGTCCAATTCACCCTTGTTATTCTTCGCCGCCAGATTCAGCAGAAACTTACCGATGTGGACAGACTCCACGCCCTCAATATCAGCCAACGACTTGAATTCCTTGCTTTGTCCGAATATGCACCCCACACAGAGTGCCAATGCGATAGATAAGATTGTTCTTTTCATGTTCTTTGTGAATGATTAGTTTTTAATGTTTAGGTTTCAAGAGCCCTTCTATCTGTACAAACGAGACTTTCAAACGCTTTGTTACAACAAAGATTCATTTTTTATGCAAGTACGCCCATCAACTCAAACATCCGCCGGTATGCTTCCACTTTCTTGTCGAAGGCGAGAGGGTAGGCGCGGGAGGAAGAGGGTAGGCGGTAGAGGGCAATCTGCTGATGGTCTGAGTTGTAGGTGTTGGGGATGGGAACATACGTGTTGACTTTGGGAACTTCTGGTATGTTCATGTAAGCGCAAATGGTGTCGGTGGCCTTCTCGCCCGTAGTGACAATGGCTTGGCAATGAGGCAGTTTCTTCAGCAAAGCACAGATGTCGGTCGGCTCCACCACCTCCAAGAATTTGTCCGAAGCATTGTCCTTCAGCCGTCGGATGGCGGTGGATGTGTCGAAGAAAGCGATGCCCCGTTGTTGGCAATGGGCAATGATGGCATCGAGGCGGAAACGCTTGGCCTCCCTTTCCACAAAGTGATTCTTGTCGCCAAAGAAGATTTCTCCCTCGATGCGCCAGTGGTCGTTGATGAAATTCGGGTAGTAGAAGTCCATGCACCACCGTTTCCTTTGAGGGGGAAAACTGCCGAGGAAAAGCACTTTGGCATTCTCAGGCAGGAAGGGAATGAGAGGATGGTATTCCACTTCAGCCGTGCTGCGTTCGATGTTAGAAGTGTTCAGGTATGTCATGACTGTTCAGTTTTTGCAAAAGTAGTGATTTTGAGTGGTTTATTACACTTCGTGGCCTTAGAAAAGCAAGAAAAAACAAAAGAAAACAAGAAAATAGGGGGAAAACTTGTACCTTTGTGGCATGAAGACAAAAGAAAAGTTTTGGAATTGGGTGATGGGCATCAAGCCCAAGCACGTGGCGTGGACATGTGTGGTGGTGTTTCTGTTACTGGTTTCCGCATGGTTTCCTTTTCCGTTCGGTGTGCCTGTCAATTGGCGCTACACTACTTATGAGGTTAATTACAGGGGGGTATTCTATACGTCCTGTCCATACGCCATGCTGTTTTTTCCTTTCACGGGCAATGCGAGTGCTGAATATCTGGAGGATGCAGATTTCATGAGTTTTAGGGTGTTGGACGAAAACTGGGCGAAAGATAAAAACCATGTTTGGTATGAGTTTTATCCTGTGAAGGGTGTGGATGCTGCCACATTCCACTTTGGTAAGAATGGCATCCCCAAAGATCAATACCACGTTTTTGTACATGACTTGTGGTATTACTATCCCTCCTCGTGCAATATAGACCCGGCCACGGCAGAGTTTTTTGTGCAGCAACCTCTTGATTTTGATTATCGTACGGAAAAGGTGAAATTATATTGGAACGATGACTGGATGCGTGATAGCCGCCATGTCTATTATTATGAGCAAAGAGTGGATGTGGATAGGGCAACTTTCCGCTGGTTGGCAGGGAGGGAATGGTTTAGCGAACAAGGTGAATGGTATGTGGACAAAAATTTTGTTTACACGATTCGTCGCACGGAAAACTACAATCCTGATCGCGATAGCAGGCCGCCCTTTTACTTGGTGCGAGTAGATACTCTGCGAGAACCGTTGGAGGTGATACCTTATTTTTACGATGACAAACAGAAAGGGGGTACCATCTATCATGCGAGTCACTATTTGCGCAATGGCCACCACATTCTTTATGCCGACGATAGTAAGAGCATGGTGGTGGGGAACATCAATGTGAAAAGCATCCACTTTGAAGAAGATGGCCTTATGCCATATATATGTGTGATTAACGACACGTTGCGGTTGCAGCGTGGAGAACGAATAACTGACGCACAAAAGGCTTCTGCTCAACTCCAAGATTCGGTAAAATGAAAATCATTCTTGCTTTCGATTCCTATAAAGGGTGCCTCTCGGCGGCAGACGTGTGTGCTGCTGCGCGCGAGGGAGTGCTGTCGGTGTGTCCCGATGCTGAGGTGGTCTCTGTGCCGCTGAGCGATGGGGGCGAGGGGCTGGTGGAGTGCTTTCTGCGCCTGGGGAAGGCAAGTCCTGTGCAAGCGAAAGTGCATGGACCGCTGATGGAGGAAGTGGTGGCGACGTATGCCATCAGCGAGGATGGACAGACGGCTTGGATGGAAATGGCCAGTGCGTGTGGGCTGACGTTGGTGCCACTCGAACGAAGGGATGTGATGACTGCCACCACGTATGGTTTAGGAGAGATGATGCTGGATGCATTGAAGCGTGGCGTGAGACATATCGTCTTGGGCATTGGTGGTTCGGCAACGTGCGATGGAGGGCAAGGGATGCTCCTCGCCTTGGGTATGCTAAAAAGCACAGATGAGGTACTTCCACAGCCTCTTTGCCGACATCGTCGACATCGGTTCACCGACATCGTCGACATCGACCAACCGACATCGACGATGTCGATTTTGACCGTTGCGTGTGATGTCGATAACCCTCTTTACGGAGAGTCGGGCGCGGCATACGTGTTTGCCCCTCAGAAGGGAGCGACAGCTGAACAAGTGAAGTTGCTTGATGAGCGGTTGCGGGCATTTGCGAAAGAGACAGAGGATAAGGGCATCGCCACGCCAGAGGATGCTTTCCACCCTGGAGCTGGTGCGGCAGGAGGATTGGGCTATGCGCTGTTGACCTATCTGGGAGCAGCGTTGAAGCCGGGCATCGAGGTGGTGATGGAGGCATCGGGGTTTGACAAGGCACTCGAAGGGGCTGACGTTGTGGTAACAGGTGAGGGATGTTCGGATGAGCAGACAACCCACGGGAAGGTGGCGGCTGGTGTGTTGCAGAAGGCGAAGGAGAGAGGTGTGAAGACGGTGTTGATGTCGGGACAGGTGAAAGACAGAGAGGCGTTGAGGACATTCGGTTTCGACCGCTTGTTTGCCACCAATGAGGGTGATGAACGTCCTCTTGACGTGCTGATGCAAGCAGACGTGGCAAAGGAGAACATCAGAAGAACATGCCGGCGCATGATGGAGGAGGGCTTATGAAGAATCCGCTGAAAGATTTCTTTTATTTTCAAAAGAGTGACCGCCGCGCCATTGTGGCGTTGGGGTGCATCGCTGTGTTTGCCATCGGGGTGCTGATGGTGGTGGATGTGTTGGGAGAGAGAAGAAAACAGCAGGACGAACAGCCTGTCATCATGGGTGATGGCTCAAATACTACCTCCCCCATTTCTGAGAAAACCCTTCAACCTTTCGACCCTAACACCGTCGATTCTCTCACGCTGATTGGCTTTGGCATTAAAGCATGGAAAGTGAAGAACTTCCTGCATTATCGTGCGGCAGGGAAGGTGTTCCGTTCAGCAGAAGATATGGGCAAGACATACGGGTGGACAGAGGAGGATGTGGCGATGTTGGAACCGTATGTGCGTGTGGGTGAGGAATATAGGAAAAATGAGAAGAGATGGGAGAAAAGGGAACAATGGGAACGGAAAGAGGAACGGCCTGAGCGTGTTTCCAACAAGTTCCCATCTCTCACCAAGGTGGAAATCAACACGGCCGACACTGCCTTGCTGCGTCGCATCCCAGGCGTTGGCGAGAAAATCAGCCTTGCTATCGTGCGCTATCGCCAGCGTTTGGGTGGCTTCCATTCTGTCAACCAACTGCTCGAAATCTCTATCGTCTCTCCAGAACTATTAGAATGGTTCTCAGTCTCTCCTTCTCCCCATCTTCAGCAAATCAACCTCAACAAAGCTTCCTTTCAGGCCCTCAACAGCCATCCCTACATTTCCTACGAACAAACCAAGGCTTTGTTGCAATACATTCGACTGTATGGGGATGTGAAGGATGAAGAAACATTGCTTGCAACAGGCATCTTCACGAAAGAGGAACTGGAAAAACTAAGACCCTACATCGCTTATGAATAAAGAAGAATACGAGAAGCATAAGCCTTTTGCCGGCGAGAAGAAACCTTCCATGTTGCGAAGGCGGGTGGGGCATGACTATGAGTCACGACGGATGTATCTGATTACGATGACGGTAGAGGGAAGAAGGCCACTCTTGGGTAGATTGGTGGGGAGGAGTGATGCTAAGGTTGGCTCCCCCGACTATCCGCATGTGGAGTTGTCGGAGTTAGGGAAGAGGGTTAGAGAAAGATGGTATGCTACAGAAAGCATCTATCCTGAGATTAAAGTGATAGCCTTACAAATCATGCCAGACCATCTGCATGGGATTCTTTTTGTTCGGGAGCGTATGGCACAGCATTTGGGAAAAGTTATCAAGGGTTTTAAAACGGGTTGCAACAAGGCTTATCGGGAGTTGGTGTTTGGCATGCCTTCTGTTGAGACTGCAACGAGGTTGCAGCAAAGCCAACCCAC
The DNA here is from genome assembly GCA_947167515.1 of uncultured Prevotellaceae bacterium. GTDB lineage: Bacteria > Bacteroidota > Bacteroidia > Bacteroidales > Bacteroidaceae > Minthosoma. Next base: position 8,774 of record CAMVIM010000052.1, read on the forward strand.
TTCGTCCCAGCAATGGGCCGTTAGCTATGCTGCAACCTCGTTGCAGCAATCATCAATGCCAAGCCCACAAGGAAACCCAAAGGATGGCGAGATTCACGGCTTCCTCTTTTCTCGTGGCTATAACGACCACATCCTTTCTGGCGATGGCGAACTGCAACGCTGGCTCAACTACCTCCGCGACAACCCCCTTCGCCTCACCATGAAACGTGAACACCCCGACCTCTTCCGTGTTCGCTTCGGCTTGACCATCGCAGGACAGACCTATGCCGCCATTGGCAATCAGTTTCTTCTTTCTGCTCCATCGAAAAAGCAGGTGCAATGCTCCAGAAGTTTGACTGAAGCAGACATTCAAGCGAAAGTGGAATCTTTCCTGAAGGAAGCGCAACGAGGCACCGTCCTTGTATCTCCTGCTATTTCTAAAGGCGAACAGGCCGTGATGCGGGCTGCCCTCGATGCCCACTTCCCCCTTATCTTCCTCACCCCTTGGGGCTTTAACACCTTCTCCAAACCAGGCCACCAGTACTTCCAAGCCTGTGCCGAAGGCCGCCTCCTCATCCTTGCCCCATGGGAACACCAGAACCAGCGCATCCCCCTCACAAGAGAGATGTGCATGGCTTTGAATGGGATGACAAGGAACATCTGTGAAGTGTAAAATGTTAAAAAAGCGTCTCTTTGATAGAAAGTTTATTGTTTTGTTTGGTTTATATTATAAACTTAACTATCTTTGCAGCGCAATCCGGAGGAAGAGTGCCAAGTCTGACCTTGCTGCAGGAGGGAAGATGAGGCACGAAAGAGTTGTAATAACATTTCTTGAATCATCAAAACAAAAACAACAATGGAAGAAACAATGAATATGACTGCAGAGCGCAGTTTGGAAATCATCACAGAGCAGATTGCACAAAGTCGTAAGGCTGTGTCAAAGGATGTAGGGCAATCGCTCTATGTCTCGGGGCTTTGTACGATGGGCATGGCTATTGTGGTGTCTTTAATCAATTATTTTTCATCCTCGCCTTTGGGACATCTTTTGTGGCTTGTGTTGCCCTTCATTATTTGGTGGGGGCTACGTAATGATAAGGGACGGGCGAATGCGCCAGTGAACCTTGTTGGTACGTTGGTGAACAAAACATGGTGGACGTTTGCCGTTTTTACGATAGGATATGCGGTCTTAGCAAATATATGGAATTACATCATGGTGAGAATGTATCCCCCCGATGTGTACATCCACATTCATATGCCCATCACCCCCATTGTGATTCTGTTGATGGCGATGGCTGTTAGTATCATGGGACACATCTTGAAAAGCCGTTGGTTGGTGTGGTTTGGCATCATTGCAGGTCTGCTTGTTGTCACCAATAGTCATATTGGTATCGGAACTATCATTTTGAGTCACTTATATCCACCAGAGGTTGTTGCCAAGTGGTCTTTAATCAATCCGTGTCCAATTGTCTTTCTTTTTGCCCTCATTGGTCTGATGCTCCCAGGTCTGATGCTTAAAAAACAAAAATAGCCTATGTTTCAGCCATTAGACCCATTGCTGCATTCGGAGTTGCGACTGGCTGTGATGTCGTTGCTCATCAGTGCCGACGAGGCTGAATTCCCCTACATCAAGGAGCAGACGGGAGCCACGGCGGGCAATTTGAGTGTACAGGTGGACAAACTCTCAACGGCTGGCTACATCGAGGTGGAGAAGACCTTCAAAGGCAAACGTCCTTGCACCATCTGCCGCATCACGCCCAAAGGTCAGCAGGCTTTTGAGGCATACGTTGATGCTCTGAAGAGTTATTTGCAAATCAGTAAATTGTGACGGCCCCATGTGAAAGGTAAAATGTTTAACTGATAAAAAAACAACGCCCCTCGATTCTAACGTGTAGGAATCGAGGGGTGTCGTTTTTGGGGGGAGTTTAGTCTCTTTAATAGACCTTAAAGCCAATAATCTTGCGTACCTCACGGAGTGTGGCAGCAGAACTTTCACGGGCTTTCTCTGCACCCATCTTCGCCACCTTGTCGAGCAACTCTTGGTTGTTCTTGTATTCGAGGATGCGTTCGCGGATGGGGGTGAGGGTCTTCACGATGTCTTCAGCCAGTTGCTTCTTCATGTCGCCATAGCGGATGGACATGTCGTTCCACTTCTCGTTGAAGTAGTCGTAAGTCTCTTTGCTGGAAGCAATCTCCATGAGGGTGAAGAGGTTCTGGATGACTTCGGGTTTCTCTTGGTTCGGCTCTGTTGGGCCTGAGTCGGTCACGGCGCGCTTCACCTTCTTCTCAATGGACTTGGCATCCTCGTAGAGGTAGATGCAGTTACCTTCCGACTTGCCCATCTTGCCCGAACCGTCCAGCCCGGGAATCTTGATGGCGTGGTCGCCAAAGTAGAAGTTCTGAGGCTCGGGGAAGAACTCCACACCGTAGATGTTATTGAAACGGCGGGCGCACTTGCGAGCCATCTCCATGTTCTGCTCTTGGTCCTTGCCCACAGGCACCTTCGCTGCACGGTGCTGAAGAATGTCGGCAGCCATGAGGGTCGGGTAGGTGAGCAGACCTGCATTCACGTTGTTGGGCTGTTTGCGCGCCTTCTCCTTGAAGGTCGTCACACGCTCCAACTCGCCAAGGTAGCAGTTCATGTTGAAATAGAGGTACAGCTCGATGGTTTCGGGCACGTCGCTCTGTATGTAGATAGTTGACTTCTCGGGGTCGATGCCACAAGCCAAATATTCAGCCAGAATGGTGCGAGCCGACTGCTGAATGTCCTCGGGTTTGGGGTGTGTGGTCAGTGAATGCCAGTCGGCGATGAAGTAATAGCAGTTATAGTCTTCCTGCATCTTCACGAAGTTCTGCACAGCTCCATAGTAGTTGCCGAGATGCAGGTTTCCTGTAGGGCGAATGCCGCTTAATACAATCTCTTTCATGTCTTTGTGTTGAAAATTTGTGCAAAGGTACGATTAAGCGAGAGAAAAACCAAATTAATTTGTGTTTTTCCGAGCGTGAGTACCTTCGGCGATAGCCAACGGTAGTGATTTTAATTAAGAATTAAGAATTAAGAATTAAGAATTTGAGGATAATTAGGGCTTTAAGAAGTCGCTTCGCGAGAAATCTCTCAAATCTCTCCAAATCTAACAAAATAATTTATATGAGTTTTACTTTGTCTATTTCGCCGGTTCTTGGATTGCGGTGATACCATTCAGAATAAAGGCCATCAGGACTGAAGTTGATGAGCATGCCGTATGTGAGGTGTGTTAGATTGAGATAGTTCCATAGTTGTCGGCGATGAGGAGTGTCAATGTGAGCTATGGCTTTCAGTTCTACAATAATGTTCTCATCTATCACCAAATCCATTCTGTAAGACTGGTCCAGTTGTACATCTTCCCAATAAATAGGTAGATATACTTGTCGTTCAACCTTATGCCCTTGCTGTTCTAATACATATTTCAGGGCTGCTTCGTAAGCAGATTCCAATAGACCATAGTGGTAGTTGTTATACACCTTCATCGCAATTCCGGTGATCTCACGAAAAAACTCATATTTTTTATTATGTTCTGCAATCAAGTCCATTTTCTCATTTGATTTTGTAAGATTTGAAAAGATTTGTAAGATTTCTGCCCAAGGGCACTCTTTATCACTTCCTCATCCACATTTTCCGTTCCCCTTCTGCCATCTTTTCGATGGCATAGCGTAGTGCCGTTCGGGGCATCTCGTGTGCATGTTGTTCAAGGAAGTCACGGAGGAGATCCATGCTGATGCGCTTTCCCATCTCGCGGAGCATCCATCCGACGGCCTTGTGCATAAGGTCGTGAGGGTGGTGGAGGTGCATCTCGGCATAACGGAGACACCAAGATGGGTCGCCCTGCTGAGAGGTCTTCCATGTGCAGACCATGCTGATGCGCTGTTTCCAGAGGCAGGAGCTATGAGCCAACGTGTCAAGCACCTGTTGCTTGTATTCCTGATGCAGTCCTGCTGTTTTGCCTCCCAAGCAGGTGGGGAGCAGCAGCCAATGCCCGATAATTTTGGGAGCGGACATATCCACCAAGTCCCAGTTGTTGGCTTGTTCGGCATGCTTCAGATAGAGTGTCACGATTTTGTCTCGTTGACGGATGGCATCAGGGTTGTTGATGAGGCGTTTTGTTGCCAGTCGCTCAAATTGATTGACGAGCAACAGCCATCCGCAAAGCCTCACTTCGTGCCAATGGTTCATCAGCAATGTGGGAATCTCGCTGAGCGGCGTGTCCTTTGCTGCCTTCACCACCTCTCGTGTCTGTGGCACTTTGATGCCCAAGAACTCGTCACCCTCGCCATATTCGCCTTTTCCTGTCTTGAAAAAGCCCATCAACACCTGTCGCTGCTCTTCGTCGTGCAGCGACTCCATATATTCTATAATAACGTGAGTTCGATGAAAATTTCTTATAAAATAATTGTTTAATTATTAGCACAT
>CAMVIM010000053.1 GCA_947167515.1 uncultured Prevotellaceae bacterium
CAAATAGGAAAATGGCACAAAGGTGCTTGCACCAACCCGCAATAGGGGTAGCCTAATTCCCAATATAAGGAAAACAAGGGAAATTATCGGAAACAAAAGTAATCATATAACGCTTATATATAGTGTTTTATGAATATCTGTCCTATTCCTTTCAATTCGTTAAAATTCTCATTATCCTCGATATTTTGTTACTCATTTTTGCGACAGATTGAATTATTTTTGTTACCTTTGCACCCGAAATCACATATAAAACATAATATGAACACAAGAGAGACCACATACAAGAAAGAACCCGTAAGGCTTCAACTACGCCAAAGGGCAGGTGGAAAGCAAGTTGTTTACTTGGAGTTCTACAAGGAAGGTGTGCGTACTTACGAGCGCATACCTGACATGGTCATCGTACCCGAAACAGACCAAAAGGCCATAAAAGCCAATCAGACAGTTCTCGCCAAAGCGGAAAAGATATGCAGACAACGAAAACGGGAAGTGTTGAAAGCTCAGAAACAGCACACCTTAGTCGTAGAAAGCGAAGACGAAGGGCACAGACTGTCATTGATGGACTGGATTGGCAGGTTTGAGACCATCCAGAAGAGCAGAGGCATAAGGGACTTAAACGGCATCCATTCCCTCAGACGCTACCTGTCACTGTACAATGATGAAGAAATCGCATTGGAAGATGTTGACATTCCATATTGCCTTGGCTTTATCTCTTTTCTGAAAACCGGGTACAAGACAAAGGACGGAAAGCAGCTGAGCGGCAAGACGGGATTTAATGTGCTTGGAGAACTGCGCACATCCTTGAATGTCGCAGTCAGCGAGGGGATGATACGCACCAATCCCATCACGAAGCTCAACGCTTCTCAAAAGATTATTCCCAAAGAGACAGTCCGTGAGTACCTGACCATAGCCGAGGTGAAAAGGCTCATAGACACGCCGTGTGACAAGGACATTGTCAAGCGTGCTTTTCTGTTCTCATGCAACTGCGGTCTGCGGCGTGGTGACATCCTGTCCCTGCGATGGAAGGACATCACGTTTGATGACGGTGCTTGGAGAGTATGCACACGCATGAAGAAGACCGCCAATATGGTGTATATCTCGCTTCCCAAACAGGCTATGAGGTGGCTGGAATGCAATCCCGGAGAAAGAGACAGCGAAGAACTTGTCTTTGCCGGACTGAGTGCAGGAACCATCTCTGACCAATTGAGCGCATGGGTCGAGAAAGCCGGCATCAAAGGCAAGCATGTGACCTTTCACGTGGCGAGGCATACATACGCCACCATGCTCATAACACTTGGAGTTGACCTTTATACCGTTTCAAAACTCCTTGGCCATTCAAGTATAAGACATACCCAACGCTATGCAAAAATCATTGACAGCGTCAAGGACAGGACTGTGGGATTGATGGATGAAATGATACCCTAAGCTCACAGATGCAATCCGAAACAGATTTCTCCATATATATAATAATGTAGAACACAACCCTCAAATAGCATACATCATGACAAAGAAGATAAAGTCAAAAGCACCGAAAGAGCCTGTCAGACTCCGTAGCAAGAAACTGGCAAACGGTTCAGAGTCGCTATACCTCGACTGCTATGACAACGGCAAGCGCAGTTATGAGTTCTTGAAACTCTACCTCATACCAGAGACGAATGCCGCAGCCAAGGCACGCAACGAGGCTACGCTGAACGCTGCCAACACCATCAAACTGAAGCGAATACTGGAGTTCACAAACAACAAGGCGGGACTGAAGAACACCTCCCTCAAATCGAGGGTGAAGCTGTCCGACTGGATGGAGACATACAAGAACCGCCAGAAGGAACGTGGCATCAAGGACAGAAAGCTTATCGCCAATACCATCCATGCCCTCAGCGGTTATGGCATGGACATTGCCATACGGGATGTGGACAGGGATTATCTCGTCGGATTGACCGACTATCTTCGGAACAAGCACAGGAAGCCTGACGGCACACAGATTCAAGCCTACACGGTCATCAACTACATGGCTTGTCTGAGGAACGCACTCAACATGGCAGTCCGCGAGGACGTTCTTCCCGAAAACCCCATGAACAGGCTCACGCCACAGGACAAGGTAAAAGCGCCGGAAAGCAAGCGTGAGTTCCTTACCATTGAGGAAGTGAAACGTCTGGAAGAGACGGAGTGCAAGCACCTGTATGTAAAGCAGGCTTTCCTCTTCGGATGTTACTGCGGACTGCGCACGAGCGACATCAGGAAGATAACCTGGGGACAGCTGACAGACGACAACGGCCAGTGCCGCCTGCATATCATCATGCACAAGACAAAGACACCGATTTACCTGCCATTGTCGAAGAAAGCCCTGCAATGGCTTCCCGAAAGACATGATGCCAAGGATGACGACCGCATCTTCCCAAAACTCCCCGTACAGGTAAGCACGAGGCTTCTGCTCAAAGACTGGCTTGACTCGGCAGGGATAACCAAGCCCATCACGTTCCACTGCAGCCGACATACATTCGCTACCATGATGCTGACGCTGGGAGCGGACATCTACACGGTATCCAAACTACTTGGCCATACCAAGGTGGAGACGACACAGATTTACGCCAAAATCATCAACAAGAAGAAAGACGATGCCGTCAGCCTGATTGATGCAGCATTTGCATGATTATGGCAAAAATGTTTGCGAAACATCAAGAAAACATACGTTATTAGTATAAAAGCGGCAATAAGTTTTGTTTGTTGCCGTTTTTGTATTATATTTGCAGGCAAATTGCATTCAAGAAGAAAGATGGACACATACAAGAACCTTATACTGCAATACTCCGCAGAGAAAGAATCGTTCTCCTTGGGCGACCTTTGGGCTTGGCTGTCGGCAATGGGCATGACCGCCCGCAACACCATGAACTGTATGCTTTCAAGGATGGTGGACAAGGGCGAGATTGTCCGCATAGCCCGTGGGGTGTATGCTTCGGCAGGACACAAGAACCTGTTTGCCGTCAAACTGACATCCGAGGAGCTGGACTTGGCGAGGAACCTGAAAGAACGTTTCCCGTTCGCTCCGTTGTGCATATACAACGGAAGTTGCATCGCACCCCTGCAGCATCATCTGTCCGGCAACAGCATGACATACGTGGAGACTGACCGCCAGGTGATGGAAAGCCTGTTCGAGCATATCAAGGAGCATACCGGCAAGGAGGTGTGGCTGATGCCTGATGCAGATATGGTATATCGTTACATTGACCTTGGGAAGGGAGGCATCATAGTCAAGCCTCTCGTTACCGAGGCTCCCTTGCAGACTACGGAAGGAGTGCCTGTACCGACATTGGAGAAACTGCTGGTGGACATAAACAAGGACGCAGACTTCTCCTACCTGCATGGTGCGGAGGCAGAACGCATGATGGACAATGCCAAGGCACTTTATATCATTAACACCACCCGTCTGAGACGCTATGCGAAAAGGCGTGGACTAAAAATAGAAGAGAAATTATGATTGACAACAAATGTTTTACAACAGAGTGGATAGAGACAAAAGCCAAAGAGCTGAACTATTCAGATACCAACCTCATTGAGAAAGTCATCCGTGCGCTTTCCCTGTTGGATATGCTTGCACGTTCGGGCTGCCCGTTCCATTTCAAGGGCGGCTCATGCCTGATGCTTCTGCTGCATGACACTCCCCACCGTCTGTCGATAGACATCGACATCATGTGTCCGCCGGGTACGGACATCGAGCAATACCTTGCCTCGTATGCGGATTGCGGATTTATCGACTACAAGCTTGTGGAACGGAAACAGGCAGGTACGGATGTGCCCAAAAGCCATTCCAAGTTCTTCTATCAGGTGGCGTTCAAGGCTGACATGGACAGGACATCATATATACTGTTGGATGTGCTGTATGAGGACTGCCATTATCAGCAGGTGGAGCGTGTGCCTATCCAAAACGAGCTGATAGAGACTGTCGGAGAATGCCCTCTGGTCAATGTCCCCTCCATTGGCGACATACTTGGCGACAAACTGACCGCCTTTGCACCAGAGACCACAGGCATTCCCTATTACAAGAATGACAAGCTGGCGACCCTTGAAATCATTAAGCAGCTGTATGATGTAGGAAGGCTTTTCGACCGTGTGGATAATCTCACCATCACAGAAGCTGCCTTCTCAAAGATTGCGCCTGTGGAACTTGGATATAGAGGCCTGCCCACGCATGATCTGTCAGTCATCTATGAAGACATAAGGCAGACCGCACTGAATATCTCCGCAAGAGGATTTGTAGATAAGGAGAAATTCGCCCTGCTCCAGAAAGGCATCATAAGCATCCGCCCGTTCATGTACAGGCAGAACTACAAGATTGAGAACGCAATAGCTGATGCAGCCAAGGCGGCTTATCTCGCAACGCTGTTGGAGAAAGGCATCCATGAGGTAAGGCACTACGACGGCAATCCCTTGTCGGTATCTGGCATGATGATAAGTAACGGACTGACTACAAAGTTGAACAAGCTGAAAATGGGCAACCCCGAAGCATTCTTCTACTGGTCGCTCACTGACGCACTGTTATAGTAATCCACATTAAGCCACCAATGAACCGTCCCAAAGATACTGTCCTATACATGCTTCTGCCACTGACATTGACGGCAGCAACAGCATTGACGATATTTGCCGTGATTGCCTTCCGCATGGAGGCGAACACGGAAGGCTTTGTCTTCTCCTTCTTCTCCTTGTCCTCATGGATAGCACTCGTGAGCGAGTTCTTCCTCCTGTATGATTCCATCATAGACAAGTGGCTCTCCAAAGACCGCTCGGTCATGGCAGCTACATGGTTTCTCCTTTCACTGCTGCTGTCCTTCATCCTTACTCCCGACAAGCATCTCGACTGGAGCACTGCCATTGTCATGCTGTCCCTCTTTGCGGTCATATTCCTACTGCCGTATATGGTGTGCATGGTATATGGCAGACAAGTATCTTTCTTTTTACTGACACTCTGGAATGAAAGAGTCATGAAGAAGAAAAGAATGGAAGAAACTGTGTCCAAGACAGAGGAAGCACAGCTAATCACTCCCTCATCCGCACCCAAGTCCATGAGCCAGGAAGAGGAGGCTGAATATTATGAGAAGATGGTTGCAGGCATTCCCTCCGACATCAAGACGCAGTTTCCACAGCCTCTTCAGTCAGAAGATGCCTTGTTCCTCATGCTCCTTCTTCGGGAGGGCGGCTTCCTTGACAACGAGCTGAGACCTGCCATCATGAAAGAGGATGGAGAAATCAACCAGACGCTATATGCCTACATCGCCGATGCGGTATGCACGGCACTGAACATACGTCAGGGCAAGTGGAAGATATTCGAGAAACTGTGGCCCATCAACAACGGCACACAGACCGTCAGCAGGTACAAGCAGGAGACAAGAGACTCTTCCACACAGCACCAGAAGAAGATTGCCCGACTGCTCCGCAAGGCGACACGCCTTCGCCCGGCATTGGACACATACGACCTCCAGTATTTCAAAGGGCATTGACTTTTGCAGCCCACATCCGTATGGGCAGACAAACTCCTTGTTCCCCGTCACCGTGAGAAGTGGCGGGATTTTTTTGTGCCCTTTTCCACAGCGGACACCAAGGCACATTCCCTTGCATTCCCATATAGGGTTATTCGGCGTTTATGTTGTGTTTATTGTTCCGTTATAATCCGATTGTTCTGTTTATAATCCTGTTTATAATCTGCAAACCGCTATCCTTGTGCTGTTTACATTTATCTGTCGGCTTGATTCCCTCATTACCTTTGCACTGTCTTCATGACGAATGAGGCACGTATTATTCACCAAAAATATAAAGTATGAACGAAAAGAAAAAGCTGTTAAGCACCAAGGAGGCTGCCGAGTATTGCGGTTTCAAGCTCTCCTATTTCCGCAAGCTGATGATGCGTAGAGCCATTCCCATGTATAAGCCCACGGGCAAGTTGTGTTTCTTCAAGCAGGAGGATCTCGACGCATTCCTCACAGGCGTGCGCATCTCCTCGCAGGATGAGATAGAGGAGGAAGCCAACCGATACATCATCAGCCGCAGATAGACAACACCAGTTATTAACCCTTTAATTCATTTTGTATGGATGAGAACAAGAACATGGAGCAGGTTGCAGACATGGCATCCGCTCCCGCACTGAAGAAGAGTGCAGGTAAGAGTGAGAGAAAGAATGACTGTTCCAAGGATGCACAGGTTATCCGCAGCTTTCTGGAGTCAGTCGGTATGTACGAGGCAGATGCCCTCAGGGTGAGTATTGCCATCGCAGACGGGAAGACATCGTGTGATGACATGCCGCATGATGACCGAATAGCCGTGAACCGTTATCTCAACTACGGGTTGAACAACAGCCAGCGTAGCATGGAGATGATCCAGGCACATCGGGTGAGCCGTTCCTTCCTTCTGATGAAACGTGTGGCAGACTATGTGGACAAGCAGCAGGCTATTCTCCTGGGACAGTCCCTGTTCACCATTGCCGTCTGCAAGAAGGACATCGAGGAGGTTTACAACAACTTCGACAAGCGTCCTGGAGCCAATGCCGTCACTTCTGTTAATGCTAACGTGAACACGACGGCAAAGTCATAACCGGAGCAGGTTTCATTCACGGTAAAGAAGCAAGCAGGTGCAGAGGTCTTTATGAGTATGTGCATATACTTCACCGATTATCTGCACATAAAGTGTGAAACATCTGCACTTGCCGCTTCTTCCCACTAAGAGAAGGATTCATCAGAAAGGAATGTCATTGTATGGAACAAGGAGCAATGCCTAATATCAAGGAACAGCTGTCAGTCCCGTGCTTTGTCCCTCTTATATCAATCAAGTAAAATACATTTGTAGCGTATGAATAACAAGAACAAGGAAACGGCATCTTCGATGTTCCCGGCAAATGTCGGAAGCGTCATCTTCCGTCTTTCCGCAGAGGCAATTGTCTGGTTGGATGGAACAACGAAAGACGATGACGGCGTTCTGAAAACCAACAGGCGTTTCTTCCATGACCTGCTTGTAAGGATGCAGTTCTCAGATGTGTCGGAAGCATCCTGCTCTTCAGACTCGTACACCTCTGAGGCTTCGCCTCATCATTCTTCTTTCCCTCATTTCGTTTTCCGCAGACCACTGCTGTTGCATATCGGTCAGATGCAATATTCCGAAGAGATGCTGTCAGCACTCTGGCACCTTGGGCGTAAACGGATAAGGAATCTTCTACAGAGGATGGAATTGTTGGGGTTAATCAGAATCTATCCGTCACGGATAGCCTCCTATATGACTTTCCCCTGTATTGATGGGTGGACACTGAAAGGGAACGGCTTCATCGCCAATCCACACCGCATCAAACAGAGGGAAATGGCTTAACAAGAGGGAAGAGAAGGAAACATCATCGACTTCTTGCGAGGCGGACAAAGAGAAGCAAACCGGCACATTGCCCACGCTTGTCAGACTGGCTTTCAAGCACCTCCAACGACTTCATGCCATTGGTCTATGGCTGTTGTAGATGTGTGCGTAGCCGAGCCGCAGATTTTTTGTTGCGAGATATGCCTTTGTGTTACATCGCTGCGCTCTACTTTTGACCGTCGTCAAAAGTCCACACCAAGGCGCTCTCGCATACTCACTGCCGTTCGCTTCGCCTTCGTCCGTCCGTTCGCATGATAAGGACGCTCGCAGGCTCGCATCCTGCCAAACACCTCTTGTAAAGTGATTGTGTTGGAAGCCTCCCTACAGAAAGTCAATACCGTTATAACAATGGCAACAAAACAGTGTTATTGCCGAATTTATACACCATTATTGAATATTGATATGACAAACAAGAGAATAAAGAACATCACAACTTGCAAAGCTGCCGAGGGCAATATTGCCACTGATAGCACAAATAATAACAAGGAGAAGTTGAGTCGTACCGTCACCTTCAGATTGTCGGAGAAGGAGTACCGCATGGCAAGACTGCTGGCATCACGCTGCGGCATCAAGGTAAGCGGGCTTTTTCGTTCGCTGTTGTATGGAGTGCAGCTGAAGGCTCGTCTCTCTGACGAGGAAAAGGAATTGCTGCGAAACCTTGGCGACAGCCGCCGTGACATGGTCAACTTCGCCAACGCACTTTCCGGGCTGACTAATGAAGAGAAACTGTCTCTGTTCCGCAACCATCGCATGATGCTTGAATGGTACGAGAAAGTTGCCCCTGTAACCAACCTTGTCATAGAGTACTTGCAGTTCGTGATGAAAGCCGGTTACTTTCAACCACGCACAACGGGCAGGGAAGAGAAAGGAGGAAACACATGATTGGCAAGGCAAAGGCTATATCGCATGGCATCAATGCGCTGCGATATATCAAGGGCGAGTCAAGGAACAAGAAAGAGCCTGAGAAGATACACCATGTATGTGACCAAAACCTTTCTCCCGATTTGGACGCTATGGGCATCTGGCTTGAAATGTCACTCACGGCAAACAGCCATCCCGGCATCAAGAACTCTGTAATCCATATAGAGGTCAGTCCGGCAATGGAGCACACGAAAGACTTCACCATAGAGGATTGGCAAAAACTGTGGCAGGAATTTGCAGAGGAGTTTGACAGGCTGACCATTCATGACAGCAAGGGCAAGATACTTTCTCCTCATACAAATGTCATGGGAAGCAAAGCCACTGTCTGGCTTCACGAGGAATCAGACAGCGGCATTCCTCATCTGCATGCGCTCGTCTGCCGTGTGGACGAGGAGGGGAACATCAACAATGACCACCAGATTCACCTGCGCGCACAACGGGCAGCAGAGGCTGTTGCCAAGAGAAGAGGATGGACAACGGCTAATCAGATAAGGACTTCCAACATCCAACAGGTCAATGAGGATTGCATGGAAGTCTTGCGTGCCATGCCCCAATGGTCATTCGATGATTACTTCCAAAGGCTTATCGGCAAGGGCTACTATGTCAAGTCACAGGTTGACAAGCAGGGCGTGGTAAGAGGCTATACCCTTTTCAGCAAGAAAAACCTGAATGTCCGTTACAAGGCTTCCGACCTTGGAACAGGTCGTAACCTTACGGCATCGAGGATAGAAAAGACATGGATGAAACTGCATCAGCCATCGGTGGCAATGTCTCCGCAGCAATCGGGTACGCCTGTGCATCAATCGCCACAGCAGCCACAACCATCCAAACCACAAGGAACCAACAGGACTTTACGTTCAACCTTTGCCAAGGATTACACGCAATGGAAGCTCAGCCGTTCCAAGGTTACCATTGATAGTGGAGGAAAGACCTTCACCCGTTATATCCCTGATGATGTCATGTCTCTCCTTGAAGGCGAGTTTGACAGTCGTGAGGTTGCCAACTGGCAGCCGCTCACCAATCTTGCGATGGCATTCTTCACCATGCTCGCTGTTCCTGATGTAACTCCTTCGGGTGGAGGAGGTGACAGCTCGTCCGACCAAGGATGGGGAAGAGACAAGGATGAGAACGAAAAGGAGTGGGCACGCCGTTGTGCGCAAGCCGCCGTCAAGGCATTGGGCAGAAAACCAAAGAAAGGCATGAGAAGATAACAGATTTTACAAACAGTAATAACAACATCCTTAGACATGAAGATTACAAATACAGAGCAACTCCGGGCTGAGTTGGAAAAGTTCTCACCAGAGCAGGAACATGACAGAAAAGAGGCAGAGGTGAGCAAGGAAATAGCTGTCCTTACAGAAACCCTGTCGAACATCAATGCTACCATAAGCAAGTTGTCGCCACTTGTAGATGCGTTGAAAGAAGCGAGTGCAGTGCATATCCCCAAGGATATGGAATCCCAGTTGATGACGTTAGCCAAAACGCAAGGTACACTTGCTGCTGACACGTTCAAATCCAAAGTGGAGGCAACTGTAAAGAAAGCAGGAACGGCTGACAACCGGGTATCTATCCCTTTGCCAGCCGCCTATTGCCTGTTTATAGTGTTCTTCTTCCTTGCCGCCTTTCTTGGGCTTGTGATTGCAGCAAACGTTTTCCTGTTACACTCCATGGAGCTTTGGAAAATCGTTGGATTCGTTACTGCTGGAATGGTGGTTATGTGTGCTGTTATCTTGTATGCCAAGCATAGGAGGTGGTTATAAAAAGGATGGCGAGAACATCAATCTTGCCATCCATCGTTTCATACTAAATAAGGCGCACCCGACAAAACCATTATTTTTGCATCAACATCATCCGCCACAATTTCCAAAAACAACAAACGCGGTTTATATAGGAACAATATTTATCAACAAAGCTGTTCCGTAAGGCTGCCTAAAATATATTAGTTTTGTACCATCCACGATAAAATATTGGCACTATTAACCATAGCCTTTAGAAAAAGATGTTAATAGTGCCATTGTGTTACATCAATAATAATAATGGTTTAAGGAAGCATATAAAAATACGGAACCTTAACTTTTGCTCCATCAATAGGAGCAACTTCATATATCTGTTGTCCTGCCATATTATAATTTAGAACAAAAGTGTAAAACCACCATGTTATTACTATTTGGTCATTTTGTATGGTTGTCAAGTTCCAGTTGACTCCAAGAGATAAATTAGTATAATCTTTGCATCCAGATGGATTGGGGAACGCGACTCTGGCACCGTATGCGTTTTCTGGAAGTTTGATTGTGTTACGAGTTTCCCAGACATCTCCAAAATATACTCCACTTGTAATACCCGTCATTCCGCTAATCAACAGTTTGCGATTCTTAAATTCACTCCCACTTAAGGCTTTCGGACTACCCTGAGAGTAGAATGGTCCAAGTTCACCGGGACGTGGCTGTGGGTCAGAACTACCTACAATAGCCCTTGTCTGGATTATGTCATTCACTCCAATGTCAGATAGGGATAATACAATTTTTACCCCATTTATGGTTACAGTATCAGAGGGATTATTCTCAGAAAGAGTACCATCTAATTCTACATTTTGTGTTTCATGTGATGAAGACGAATTATTGTAATCGTCTTCGTTTGAACATGCCCCGCAAATCACCACAAGGCACATTATAAACATTGATATTATATTTTTCATATTGTTGCTTTAAATTGTTGTATTATTTTATTGTTTTTATTATTGATGTAACTTGTTTTCAACATGAAAAGCCGATAGTTTGATTTCAATTGGTACTACTGTAGATTCATTTGACTCTACTTTGAATAAATTAGACAATCCATAATACCGATATTCTGTATCGTCCTTCACTGATATAACAGAAGAGTGTATTTCTATTCTGTAATAACCGCTGTTAAGAGATAGCGGCCAATTGAAATTTCCTATTTTACCGACAAGTATTTCTCCAGCGTATTCTGGAATAATTTTTATTGCATATTGATTTATGGCATCAACATCGATGTCATTATCCATTGGTATAATATTTAGAATAACATTTCCTGTTTCTGAATAACAGGATAAATGTTCTCTTTCACAACTCGGCAAAATTGCTACTAATAAAACCAACAGAATGGTTCTTGTTAACATATTCTTCATTTCACAAAACTATGTTTAATATAATATCTCATCAGCCACCAAAAGGGAAACCATGGCAAAGAAAAACGGACGAATTTTCAAGCTATTCCCTTTTATATTGGGCTCACATTATAAATATATGCTGAAAAATGCTTTCTCCTTGCGAGTGAGGGTAAGGCACAAAACAGACGACTAACAATAATATAAGGAATATGGCAACAATTATCACCGTTCCCCATCGCACAAGCGATGGTGGTATCTCACCTAAAAGATTACGTACTTTCTCTGAACGCAGTTCGATCTCACTAATTGTTTTATTTTTCATCTTGTTATTATTAAATAATTTACACTAATTATAATAAGTAAGTTTTCAGTTTCCAAGTTCAAGTTGATTCTTGACCAGATTGTAGTATGCGCCTCTTTTCTCGATAAGAGAAACATGGTTTCCGACTTCAACCACTTTACCCTTATCAATAACTATTATCTGGTCAGCATTTTTAACTGTGGATAGTCGATGCGCCACCACAACCACTGTACGCCCTTTGTAAAATTCATCAAGGTTCTCGACTATTGCCCTCTCGTTTTTGGCATCAAGAGAATTGGTGGCTTCATCCAGGAATATGAAATCAGGATTCTTATAGACTGCACGAGCTATGAGGATTCGCTGCTTTTGTCCCTGACTCAAGCCAACTCCGTCACGCCCGATAATAGTATTGTATTTTAGAGGAAGCCCCATCACATAGTCATGGATATTTGCGATTTTTGCAGCCTGTTCAAGTCGTTCCACATCTATCTCACCGTCATCGACAGCAATGTTTCTGGCAATGGATTCGGAGAATATCACTCCATCCTGCATTACCACTCCACAATGGCGACGCCACCACTTGAGGTTGTATTCATTGATATTACGTCCGGCGATTGATATTGAACCGGCCATAACCTGATAGTAACCAAGCATAAGCTTGATCAGTGTAGTTTTCCCACTTCCGGATGCTCCTACTATGGCAGTTACCTTACCCTCTGGAATGTCAAAAGACACACCCTCAAGTGTTTTCTTCAAAGCATGGGGATCGTATTTGAAATCTATGTCCTCAATAATGATTGACTTTTCTTTGTTAAATGTTTTTGCCTGATTCTCTTTGCATTCCGCGCTTTTTATACAGTTTAGTCTGTGGGATTATTGTCGACTCAAATCTTCTTGTATAATGTTACATCCACTTACCGCATAATTTCTTGCATGTGGCATTTAGAAACTTCACGCTAAGGAGTATCTGATAAAATCTTTGACACTTCCCGTATCAATGAATAGCTGTAACTTCCCCCATCAGCGGGAGGATTCGCATAAATGGTTTTTGTAACCAAAAGCTCATAATCAAACCCTTTTTCATACGTAAATCCATTTATGCCTTCAAACTCCCATGGATTCCATGTAATCTGACCCTTCTCTTTGACAAGCATACACTCATGCGGCACACCTGTAAGGCCTACCATGCTGCCTGTTTCGCCAGAAACATACAAAGTTACTGTCTCTATTTTATCCGTTGGTTCATCATCGTCAAAAAGATTGCAACTTGTAATCATTATGAGCATTGCAAAAAAAAGAATACTTATACCATTTCTTGTTCGCTGAATTGTCATACGGCATTATTTTTTAATGTACATTA
>CAMVIM010000054.1 GCA_947167515.1 uncultured Prevotellaceae bacterium
AGTTACGGCATGCGCTGGAGCGTGGTGGAGAGTCTGCCCGTGGTGGAGACTATCAAGTATGGCGGTCCCGACCGTGACCATCAGATTGAGGTGTATAAGGAGAGCCTCCGCAACCTGGCAGCTGAGGGCATCCACTGCATCTGCTACAACTTCATGCCTGTGCTCGACTGGGCACGCACTGATTTGCTGCACAAGAACCCCAATGGTTCGACCAACCTCTATTTCAATTATGCCGAGTTTGCCTACTTCGATATTTACATCTTGAAGCGTGAAGGCGCTCGTGAGGAATGGGCCAAGTTCCAGTTCCCCGAAGGTGTGGGTGCCGGCCGCAACGTGCTGGCAGAGGCTGACGAACTCGCCAAGACGATGACTCCTGAGAAAGACCACGCACTGGTGGAGACCATCATCATCAAGACCCAAGGCTTCGTGTCTGGCAACTTCAGCGAGAACGACGAGGCTCCTATCCAAAAGTTCCGCGACTTCCTGGATCTCTACAAGGGTATTGACAAGGCACAACTCCGTGCCAACATGAAATACTTCCTGGAGGCTATCATGCCCACTTGCGAGGAGTATGGCATGAATATGTGCGTACACCCAGACGACCCACCGATTGAGGTACTGGGATTGCCACGCATCGTTCGCACCGAAGAGGACATCGAGTGGTTCCTCAACGCTGTGCCCAACAAGCATAATGGACTCACCTTCTGTGCCGGTTCTCTCTC
Organism: uncultured Prevotellaceae bacterium; assembly: GCA_947167515.1. GTDB lineage: Bacteria > Bacteroidota > Bacteroidia > Bacteroidales > Bacteroidaceae > Minthosoma. The sequence goes on from CAMVIM010000054.1 coordinate 723, forward strand.
AGCAGGTGCCTACAACAACGTGGTGGAGATGGCGAAGAAGTTTGCTTCACGCACCCACTTCGTGCATCTGCGTTCCTGCCATATCTTCCCCAATGGCGACTTCACGGAGGCATCTCACCTTGGAGGACGTGCAGACCTTATCGAACTGTGCCGCATCTTCGAGAAAGAGAATCCACAACTGCCCATGCGCGTGGATCACGGCATGACCTTCACAGACGAGCCTGGCGGCATTATGGACGAGAGCAATCATGGTCACAACTCTGGCTACACGCTCCTTGGACGTATGTTCGCGATGGGACAGGTGCAGGGCATCCTCGCCACCGTGGACAGAGAGTTAGGCATCCCATACAAACAACCCGGATTCTTTGATTAGAATATATTGCGGCAAGCCGCCGAAGAAAAAATAGGTAAAAACAAGTAAAAATATAAAAAAACATATTGCTGCGCAATAATTAAACTGGAACAAATAATTTGTTGAATTAGTTAAATTTGCCCGAAGGGCGATGTTTATTTTTATCTATTTTTCTATATTTTTTTATATTTTTTCTTCGGCGGCTTGCCGCAACCAAACATCTTTACTTATGAGATTAAATGATATATTTAGTGGCAGCTTCAATGCCACAGAATGGGAAGCCAAAGGCTACCAGCTTCCCAAGTTTGACATCCAAGCTGTGCGTGAGAAGACCGCCAAGGAACCCACATGGGTACACTTCGGTGGAGGTAACATCTTCCGCGCCTTCCCTGCCACCATCCTCAACGACGCACTGAACACAGGCAAGTATGACCGTGGCGTGATTGTGGCAGAAACCTTCGACTTCGAGGTGATTGACAAAGCATACGCACCTTACAACAACCTCTCCCTTGCCGTATCACTTTGCAGCAACGGCACCATCGAGAAGAAAGTGATTGCTTCGGTGACAGAATCGCTCAAGGCTGACCCTCAGTTTGCTGATTGGCAGCGATTGGTGGAGATTTTCAAGAAACCATCCTTACAGATGATTTCTTTCACCATCACAGAGAAGGGCTACACCTACAACGATGCAGACTTGGCACGTGGACTCAAGCCTGTCTTTGCGATGGGCAAGGTTTGTGCCTTGCTCCTCGAACGCTGGCAGTCAGGGGCGCTTCCCTTGACCGTGCAGAGCATGGACAACTGCTCACACAACGGCGACAAGGTGAAGGCTGGTGTCTTCGCTTATGCAGAGAAGTGGGTGGCTGACGGATTGGTTGACAAAGCTTTCCTTGACTATCTGAAGGACGAGACGAAGATTACCTTCCCATGGTCCATGATTGACAAGATCACCCCTCGTCCTCACGAGAAGGTGAAGGAGATGCTGGCAGCTGATGGTTTCGAGGATAACAACTACATCGAAACAGAAAAGCACACGTTCACGGCTCCTTTCGTCAATGCAGAGGAGGTGCAGTACCTCGTCATCGAAGACAACTACACAAACGGGCGTCCCCCACTCGACCTCGGCGGCGCACTCTACACCACGCGCGAAACAGTGGATAAGGTGGAGACCATGAAGGTGACCACTTGTCTTAATCCACTCCACACCGCCATGAGCATCTATGGCTGCATGTTAGGTTACACGCTGATTTCGGCAGAGATGGCAGACGAAGACTTGCGTCCATTCGTGCAGAAACTCGGCTATATCGAAGCCATGCCTGTAGTGACAGACCCGGGTGTACTGAATCCTTATGAGTTCATCGGTGCCGTCATCAATCGCAGATTGCCCAATCCGTTCATGCCTGATGCTCCACAGCGCATTGCAACAGATACCAGCCAGAAACTCCCCATCCGCTTTGGTGAGACCATCAAGAAATATCTGGCACGTGGACTTGACAAGTCTAACCTTGTGCTCATTCCTCTCACGCTCGCTGGTTATGCCCGCTATCTCAAAGGCATCAAGGATGACGGCACACCTTTCGAGCCATCATCCGACCCACTGCTCTCCGAACTGCAAGCCATCGTCGCACCGCTCCAGGTGGGCAAGGCAGACCAGGACTACAGCTGTCTGAAGCAACTCTACAGTCGTGCCGACGTGTTCGGTGTCAACCTCTACGATGCAGGACTTGGCGAACAAATCGAAGGCATGGTGAAGGAACTCTACGCTGGCAACGGTGCTGTGCGTAAGACGCTGCACAAGTACGTAGCTGCACGATAGCCTGTTAACTCACACGCTGAGCGAACAGCCAGTTGGACGACACAACTCTCTCTATCCATACAGAAAGCCGCACAGAGGTTCACTTCTTCTGTGCGGCTTTACTTTTTTCTTTTTGTCTTTTTCACAAACGCAGAAACCACCTTTTCTGTGACACATCTTTGGCAGAAAAACGCCTAAAGAGGGAATAGAATTTTGCGGCCACGGTGGAGATAGATGCCTTTGATGGTAGGCTTACCCTTCAGGCGGCGACCATCCAGTGTGTACCAACCGTCGGAGGCAAGCGTTGAAGCGTCAGAGGTGTCAACATCTGGGAAAAGGTGGAAAATGCCTGTCAATTCGCCTTCGCCGCAGTTCAACACCGTGTTGCGAGGGGATGCTTGGGCAGGAAGGTTCAGCTGGAAGTAGGCACGGAAAGCACCTATGGGCATCACTTCAGAAGGATAATAGAGCGTGTTGGCAGCTCCGAGGAACAGGTTGGTGTAGTCGAGAGCGACGAGGGATACGGGAGAGTAGCTACCCTGGAAGGTGACAAGGTTATCGTCACCCTTAGCTGACCCTGGCGAAGTGCTGGTGAGGGTGACCCCTTCGAAAAGGGGGTCGCTTAACTCCACATCGTCTGCATTGGCGGCGGCTGGCCAGCGGACGATGTAGGGCTTGCCAGCTGTGAGCGAGGTGACGCTTTCGGTGGAGAAGTTGAGCCACAGGGTGCTGCCATCGAACGAGGCTCCATTGAACTCGCGAGCATCGGCATCGGCCAGAGGGCCTGTGAGGGTGGCGTTGAATGGCAGGCAAAGGGTATTCCAGCAACCGTCACGGTAAAGGGTACGGCCTTGGAGGGTGACGTTGGCGAAGACACCTTGTGCACCTGCGATGGCTGCACTGTTGTCGGCATCGTCCATCAGCGTGACGGATGCTGGGGCCTCGTCGCCCGAGAGTTGGTACTTGAAGGTGACGACGACGGGATGGTGGTCGCCCAAAGGCTTGGTGTTGCCGTCGTGGTCCACGTAGTCGTAGGTGTAATCATGTTCGATACGGAAGGCTTGTGGGGTGAGTTGCACGGTGTTGACGGCCTTGGGGTTGATGTAGATGATTTTATCGACTATCTCGTAGTTGGAGTAGTTATCGACATCGCTCTGGTCGGTGAGGTTGTCCATGTCGGTGGTGGGATAGATGCCGCCTCGGTATTTCTCGACCCAGACGTCGCTTGCGGTGAAGTCGGTGCTGAGACGGGTGAAGAAGTTGGAGATGACGTCCTCGCGGGTGTAGCGGCTGTTGGTGTCGCCGATAATGAGTTTGGCGCGGCTGTGGTCGCTGTTGTTGATGGCCTCAGCCAACTGGCGCCACTGCGATTCGCGCGACCAGGTGGCGTTGGTGTCGCCGGCATCCATGTGGAGGATATAGACATCGATGACGGGGCCTCCGTCTATCTGCACGTCGTAGTGGCGGTAGCCTTTTTCGACGTATTGATTGCCATCGGTTGACTCAGTGTCATTCCAGCGTGTCCAGCTTTCGTTGGAAGCCGAGATTTTGCTGTCTTTCCAAAGAAGGTTCAGACCGTCGGTGTCAACGTGTATTTTTCCTTGGATGAGTTGCCAGTAGTCGAGGTCGCCGACGCTGAGTGTATTGCGGATGGTGCCACAGGAGTAACCGGTCAGAGACTCCATCAATGCGCCGTTGTAATTGAAGTCTTCGGAGCAGCCGATGAAATCATAGCCTTTCGATGAGAGGTATTGGCTGATTTTCAGCGTTCCGTCGCGACCAGGACCGTCGGGGTTGAGGTCATAGGTGGCAATCTTGTTGGGCAGTCCGTCCACATTGAGTGCCACGGCGGAGAAGGTGCCCTCCTGCAATGCACGTTTGCGCTCAATGCGCAGGGTGGCATCGGTAGCGGTAGTCTTGAAATAGGTGCGTCCCATAGGGAGTGTGAGGGTGCGTGTAGCGGCTGTGCCAACTGGTGCCGACGCTGCTGCCACGTTTCCGTCAGTGGCATAGACAAGACCTGAGAGTTGTCCTATGAGCTGATACTCGGTGCCGTAATCAGGCTGGTAATAGTACCACTGGCCAGGCACGAGCTGGGTGTTGTCGTTGTTGGGGAGCTGCACGGCGAGGGCATCGAGGCTGAGCGAGGTGCAACGAAGCTGCACGTCGTCGAGTTTGAAGAAGCACTGCGTTTCGTTGTCGGTCAGCACACGCCCTTCTGTCCACCAGTCAGTGGTGCTGCCCGCTGCGATGGTGAGCTGGCCGTCGGTGCCGATAGTGACGGCGGTCTTCACACGGATGCCGCCATCGGCATGCACACCTGTGGCTGTGGTCTTGACGGCATTGGTCTGGAAGGTGACGGTGCGCCCTTCCCACGAGGCCACGGTGCCCGACAGTTCGTACTGGCCGCAGGGCAGGTCGGTGAGGGTCTGACGTACGCTAAGTGACGATGCCCACCACTGGTAAGCGTTCATCAGTTTGCTGCCTGCCTTGCCTGTCATACCGTACTCGCGAGCGGTAAACTCATTGTTGCCGTTGGCATCCTTGCCGACGAGTGTCCAGCCGGTTTCGCCCTGCTCGAAGGATGGGTTGGTGATTTTCCATGTCATGTCATCGCCACTGACTGCCTGCATCAACATGAAGAGGTTGGCACGGCTGATGCGCCAGAGGCGGTAATGGCCAGCAAGGTCGTCCGTCGTATTGCGGCGGTTGAGGGCAATAGGTTCACCATTAGCCACGGTCTTGTTCCAAGGACCGAGGTAGCCACATGCCCAGTTGCCGGAGGAGATGGGATATTTGCCGCTCTCGAAGAGCCAGTAGCCGTCCTGGAAAGTGGGCTTCAACTGGCTCCACTCATCGAGGGTCTTGTCCGTGTAGGTGTTCACATACATATAGCCGGCATTGTCGTGGGTCTGGAAGAGGTCGGAATGATAGACCACATTGCGCAGTCCGATGTAGGAGCCACTTCGCTCGATGGTGAAGAAGTTGGAGAGGTCTGCCACAGGATTGCCCGCCTGACGGTAGCGCAGAGCCTTCGACTCTTCGCTCGTCCAATCGGGCTTTTCCTTATAGCGACCTACACCGACGAAGAGACCAGGCTGCTCGGCCGAGGTGATGAGGTAGCACTGCGAGGGGTCATCGCTGAGGCCGTCGGTGGTGGTCACTTCGGTGAAGCCATTCTCGGTGGTAAGTATCGTGGTATAAAGGCGCAGGGCCATTAGGTCGGTGCGTTTGATGCGGAAAAGGCGGTAGTGGCCAGCGGGGTCGTTCGTGGTGTTAGTGCGGTTGAGGGCGATGGGCTCGTCCACAGCGAATCGGCCTGGTGTCCACGAGCCCATGTAGCCTTTCCACCCTGCATCGCTCGACATGGGGTACTTACCATTCTCGAAGAGCCAGTAGCCATTCTGGAAGGTGGGCGTCAGGTAGCTCCACTCGTCGAGGGTCTTGTCCGTGTAGGTGTTCACGTACATATAGCCTGCATTATCGTGGGTCTGGAAGAGGTCGGTGTCGTAGATGACGTTGCGCAGACCGATATAGGAGCCACTTCGCTCGATGGTGAAGAAGTTGGAGAGGTCGGCCACAGGGTCTGTATTGGCCGACTTGTAGCGCAGAGCCTTAGACTCTTCGCTCGCCCAGTCGGGCTTGGCCTCGTAATGGCCCACACCCACGATGTAGTCAGTGTTCTCAGCCGCTGTGAGCAGATAGTAGTAGTCGGCATCGCCCAGAATGCCAGCGAGGGTGGTCACTTCGACAAAACCACGTTGAGCAGTGAGATACGTGGTATAGTCGGCAGCCTGTGCCGACAGGAGGGATGCTACAAACAAAAACGCAGCAATCATCTGGCGCATGGATTTCTTCATAGGTTTTTCCGATTTAGGATGAGGCACTCACATATTACTATTTACGATGTGATGACGATAGTTAGGCGCAAAGGTACGGATTTATTTTGAAGATTGATAATTGATGATTGAAAAATAACCATTCGGAACTACTCTTTATATCATTTGCCAATGACATTTGTCTTTGGGTGCTCATCCCCTCCATCACTTTCTCCACCCTCCTCTTCCTGCTTGGTTATGCAGGCCACAGGCAAAACTTCACCATACACGACCTGTTGCTCGAAACAGGGAATAACCCCATGCCTGACTGTGCTCCTTTAGCCTACAAGAGGACCCCGAAACACCCTCTTCCATAACCCCTTCACTCTCCCCTCTCCCTCTCACTCTCTTCCCACGCTTTCTGCATAGCTTCACGTTCGGCATCGTCGGCACCCAGCTGTTCCACCAGTTTCTTGGCTCGCTTGTAGCGGCGGATCTTCTTGCGGTTGACCAGCGAGGAAATGGGGCCTCGCAGATTGACGGTGTGCGCCCACGCCTGTTCCACCACTTTCTTGGGGTCATACTCCGAACGGCCGAAGGTCTTGTAGAACTGGTCGAGGTTGTGCGACTCCACCACCTCCACTTCGGGCAGAAGGACACTTCCGTCATCCACAGGAGGCTGCACCTTCAGATGCTTGCGCTGCATGGCCACCTGCATCCACAACGAAGGCCGGTCACGTTGCGTGATGGTCTGCTCCTTCGCCATGCGGACGGAGTCAGCACGACTCACCCCATCTGCCGTAAAGCCCTCATAGCGGTAGAGGTCACGGCAGAGCATCTGGGCGTTCTCATAACTCTGAATGAGTCGGGGGAAGAAGGGAGAGACGAGGCAAAGGCTATCGTCGATAGGCAGTTGGCGCAAGAAGGCATAGTTAGCGAGGTCGTAAGTAGCCTCCATATCGGCATCCTGCTCCGCCGTCATCTGCCAGCCCGACGGGTGGCGCTCCCCGTAGGTGTCGAGCTGCAGGGCTTTATATGGCTCAAACTCGAAGAGCCACAAGGCAAACTGCAACTGCACATTGCACCGTGCCAGACGCCGCTCTTCCTCGGTGAAACGGTGTTCATCTGCCACATGGCTCACGCTGTCGAGTGCCCCCTGCATCTTGGTCATCATGCGAGTGACGAACTCGGGAAATAGGCATTGTTCCCTGTCAGCTTGGAAGTCAGCCTCCGTATAGAACGTGCGGAGAGAGATGTCATGCCTCAGCAGTGGCTCATACTTCACAGGGCGGTTTCCTCTCCGCTCATAGCGGCTCACTCGCCAGTTCTTCTCCAGATGAATCGTGAGCGTGTCGCCTGGCTCCACATAGAAGGGGATGCGCCGATTGCTGCCTGCCACAATCTCCCCATACAACGGATGGTAGAGCTCAAAATCCAGCACCTCCATCGGGTCATCGTCCGCACTCCCATACTCCGAACGCACCTTCCGTTCCTCCTTCGTGTAGAGGTCGGTCAACCAGAAATACATCAGACGGTTATACCCCATCTGATGCCTCACCTCGATGCGCACATGGCGCGGCTGAGGCGGGGTTGCAGCATGTACGGCCATCACGCTCAGCAGGCTGATGACCACACACACGATGTAAAGACGGAGGTGATTCATGAGACAATAAGTCGTAAAACGCCACAAAGGTAGGCCTTCCGAGCGTCTCCCACAACTTTTTTATTTTTCTTTAGCACACCCTCCCCACTTTTAACCATATTTTTCTTTATCTCTACGGAGGTTCTTTGTGGCTAAGGATTTTAGGATTGAAGGATATAATTAATGATTATCCGCAATCGTACCACCAAACCTTAAAAACGAACACGAATCGCCCGAATTGACACGAATTTATATGATGGAAGTTCCTTTATTCGTGTAGATTCGGGTGATTCGTGTTCGCACAAAATGTGATGGTATCATTGCGGATAATCATAATATAATTTTATTCCAAGGAGTAAAGGAGCCAGAGGAGGGAGAGCCTCCACCGCCGTTACCACTTTGGGCTTTGCCCCGCAAAGCTCACGAGGGTAACGAGGGAAAGCCCGTGAGCTTTACGGCAGTCCACCAAAAGGGACAACAGAAAGAGTGGAAAGCCTCAACAGAAAAGGTCAAAACATCAAAACAGGGAGTAAACAGGGAGAAAACATCGCCGAGGGCGATGTTTAAAAAAGAAAAACATATTGCTTCGCAATAATTAAACTCTTTTCTCCTTTTTATGATTTTCGCTGGCAAAGGTAACAGAATCTCTCAACATCACCAAACTTTTACAAGACTTTCTGAAAAACCGACAAACGAACAGAACAAAAACACTAATTTGTTGAATTCGTTTAATCATTGCAAAGCAATATGTTGGAATAAAAAAACATCGCCGCAAGCGGCAAATGGAACGAATTAAACAAATTTCCGTTCGTTTCCATTGACTCCGTCGAAGGTTCGTTTAATCATTGCAAAGCAATATGTTTAACAACAAAAGGGGCGGGACACGCTGTCCCACCCCTTTCTGCTTATGTGATGTCGTTGTTTACCACAAGTTACGGTTGTAGCTGGGTGCATCATCGTTGGAGAAGATGCCACGACGCTCGTTAGAGCCCATTTCCGTTGTTGCACCGCCTTTGAATCCCATCGTTTCACTGTCAGGTGAATTACAAATCATGGATATCGCATTGATTGCTGTTGTCTCCATAACAGGAGTCATATATATCTTTTTCATATTCTTGTTTCCTTTCTTATTTATTTCTGTTCATTTTACATAGATATTCACTCTTACTTAACCAGCACTTTTTTGCCGTTCTTGATAACGATGCCCTTGTAGCTACCATTCACACGCTGACCAGCCATGTTGAACATAGCACCGTTCTCTGCCTTGGCTGCCTCGATGTTGGCAATGCCTGTAGCGTCACCAGCGAAGACAACACGGAGGTTAGCACCATCAGATACAATAAAGCCATCGCTCATCACGAGATACGCCTTATTTGCCGTAAGTTTTGTGACAGAAGAAGCAAGAGCTTGGAAACTATCACCGCTGAGTACGAAGATATTGCCTTTAGGACGATCGATTGCTGTTACAGCAGCCTGCAAGTCATTGTCTGTGATATCAGCAACAGCTTCGGTTGTAATAGTGTAAGTAACAGATGCACTTGGTTCACCCTTCAGAATCACACCTGTGTTAGCAGGAATGATACCATTCTCGATAGAAGTTAGCGTGATTTTTTTTGCGTTTTCATCCACCTTAGCAGTATAAGCAGTAACTCCATCCGGAATCTCCACAGCAGAAGAATGAGAGAAGGTTGAGTAGCCAGAAGCATTGAGGGAGAGTTGGCCATCGGCTGTCTTGGTGAGGGTCACATAGTCAATCAGATAGTTAGAATTATATCCTGGCGCACTAATTTGGAAACTTGCACCTTCTGGTATAACTACATTTTCCTTAGTATATACCCCTGTTCCCGTAAACTCTTTCTGTTCAATCGGAATCAAAATGTCATTAGCATCACGCACATAAAGAGTGAGTGGAGTTGCGCTGGAACTTGTGTGAGGTTTATAAGGGAAGCTAACTGTATAAATACCCTCTGGCAAAGCATCCGTATACCAAGCAGAAGCGTTATAATGACGGCTGGCACGACCACCAGAATAGTTGAAGTTATCAGCGGAAGCAGCAGCACGATAACCCTTCATATTCTCACCTTCCACAAAGTAAGATATATTAGATTCGGTAAATGCCACCTCATTCGTAGTCTCCGTAATCGTTTTTCCATAAGGAGCCGTAGTCTCATACCACTTACCATCTATCTGAATATACTTGCTCCAAACGTGAGAAGTGCTTCCATCCGTGTAAGCTTCACCACTTGCCAACGTAGTCAATTCTGTTTCACCATTCTTAGCCTTTACTGTATAATTAATCTTGTCGTAAGCATTGAAGAAAACATTGATGGAATTGCTTTCAGCATCAGCCACAAGCGTTGTAGTTGTATTAGAAGCATAAACATACTTCTTAGAGCCATCATTATTATAGAACGTAGCCTTGTCATCATCTGATGGTTCAGCCGTTGCACCAATCAAAGCTCCATCATATACTTGAGGATCTTTGATTGCAGAATTATCACTTGCGTCCAAATAATTGACGGTATAAGAAGTTGTAGAAGAAGCCTCGGTTATCGTAATAGTAAGTGTGGGGGCGTATTCTGATGCTTTTCCATAAATAGAAGGAAGACGATTGTTGCCTGTCCATTCAAAGATAATATAACCTTGTGACTGAACGGCCTTTACAGCATCTGTTACATCCGTACTAAATGGTGCACGTGTACCAGCGGTTCCCGCTGTCTGCTGGTTAAACAACTCTCCAGCTCTGGTTCCCGAGTTTTGAATCAATCCTGACGTGCCAGCAAGAATAGAAGCATAATCAAGAGTTATTCCACTATTCAAATAATACAATATCGTCCAGTTTCCACTTGTTGTAGTATTGCTATACTGCAAATTCCAATCAAGTGTTGCATTGGTGATTGCATATCCTTCTGGTATCGCAAAACTAAATTCAGAGTAGGCATACCCAACCCATGAAGATGTACCGTCTTGATTAAAGGGTTGTGTTTCAGCGTCTATAGAATAATTCACCACACTAGTATTACCTTTTGTTGTGGATGCTGTATGTACAAGACCTGTAACAGCCGATGTACCCAATGCGTTCACCGTCAGCGTATAAGTCTGAGCCTCGCCTGCATTATAGAATGCAGTAGCTGCGGTTGTTGCAGAAACAACTACCGTTCCTTCGGCTTTGGCCACAAGGGTACCAGTCTGGTCAATAGTTGCATATTCAGAGCCAGAAGTAATCTCATAAGCTACTGCGCCATCAGAGTTTGTTGTCAGTTTCTGCTGATAAACCCCACCTACAGTAACAGATGCAGTAGGAGAAGCAAAAGAGTTGGTGGGGTTAATCGGATCGGTCTTATCAGACATGATTTTAGCGATTTGTTCAGCAGAAAGCGCCTCATCATAAAGAACAAAGTCATCGAATCCAAAGCCTGCGTCATTGTCACCCCAGTTCCATGCTTGATTTCCGCCAAGACAAACATATGTTAACCAAGAACCATCAGAAAGAATGCCATTTACATTTCCATCAGAGCTCCCATCAATATTCCATTCATTCTTTATCACTCCATCCAAATAAACCTTTGCATTTGTTGAGGTCATTACAATCGTAACATAATGCCACGCTCCATCGTCAATCCAGTTCCCACCATTTACATAAGCTCCATCTCCTGCTTCCCATGAATATGTATTATATATAGAATTCTTAGAATTTGTATTCTGGGCACCTGTGAAATCGCACCAACGGCCATCACCCATATTGACCTGTAAAGTTCCACGACTTTGCATTATGAACATTGGAGAGCCGTTAGTATTTTCCGATGATGGGGCTTCTTTATAAGCTGAAAAGAAAGGTGCATAGGTGTAAGCCGATGCAGCCATATTTCCTGCATTCACCCAAAAACCAATAGACATTGCGCTTTTGCTATTGTCTGAATTAAAATCTGCAAACAGAGTGGAAGGCAGTTTGAGATAGTTTGTACGAGGACTTGTCGATGATTCATTTTTAAAAATTTGTCCAAAACGGACATTTGTATCCGTTGTAAAGTCACCAGTACCAACAATATCCAAGCCTGTGGTAGAAGAGAAGTCGTTAAAGTACACTGGATCTGGCAATGTAGTTTGTGCCCACGCACAATTCATTCCTCCCAGTAGCCCCAAAGCTACAAGGAGTCCCTTGAAAAGAGTAAAATTCTTTGGTTCATCCCCGAATTGCGTTGGCAAGTTTATATAGTAGTATAGAAAAAGCC
>CAMVIM010000055.1 GCA_947167515.1 uncultured Prevotellaceae bacterium
AAGCAAATTCTTCAATCTTATTTTTTATTTAGCGCAAACTTAGAGTCCCCATTTGGCACAAAAAAATACAGCCCTGTTTCACAACAGAACTGCATCAAGGGTTTCCTAAATTCATACGAACGCTGCAAAGGTACGCTTTATTTCTGAACTGCAAAATAAAAAGGGAGAAATGTTTTGGAAATGAGGTAAATGCATTATATTTGCATCAAACCTATGTTTAACACTTAAATAATTACTACTATGGGATTTATTTTATGGATGCTCTATGGTTTAGTAGCAGGTGCTTGCGCATCTTGGCTGCTGGGTTCAAGTCATGAATGGTACTGGAATATCCTCATCGGTATTGTGGGTAGTATAGTTGGCGGATTTGTGGCTGGCTTGTTCGGAATTAAGAGTTCCAACTGGATTGGCCAGTTCATCATCTCTGTGGTGGGAGCTGTAATCTGTCTGGTACTCTACAACTATTTAGCTTAATAAGTAAGAAGGAAAGAATTTAATTTAAGCCTCCCTTCGGGGGGGGCTTTTTTATGGGGGAAGATAAAAATAAAAGCAAATGAGAAGATATGTTCCGCTGCTGGCAGCAGTTATCTTGATGATGGCTTCCTGCCATTCTAAAGAGGGGAGGATGGCCGAAGGGGAGGTGCCAACCGACTCGCTTTCACAAGTGTCGGATGACGAATATGAATACCATGACCAAAGAGAGTTGAACGAACTTTTTGAAAATTGGATGTTGGAGTACAATGACAGTATTGAGAAAGAGTTTCAAGCCCTTCTAACAGCTTTGCCTCAATACAAGGAGTCTTTCGACAAGGAGAACAAAGATTGGGTTGAATATCAAAAATCTGTGCGAGAAGTAGCGGGCAGTGAGTTTCATGGGAGTTCAACACCCATGTTTATTGCAGATGTCTTAAATCAAGGAATAAAACTGCGTGAAACTTCTTTTCACAATTTACTTCTGCATGTTCGCGGTAAAAAAGTGCCCTTTAGCAAAACCACTTTCACGTTGAAGATGATAAAAGATTCATATTCTTCTTTTATCAAAGCTGTTGGCGAAGATGAATACATCGATAATAAATCGCAATACCAAGAGGCCCTTCGCAAAGAGCAGTCTTGCTGGGACAAATGGATGGAGACAAGGGAAATCATATCCAACAAATTGGACGAAGACACACGCAGATATTACAATGAATGTACCAATCTTGTCCGACGAGTCAAACTTTTACAGGTGAAGAACCAAAACCAGGCGCTTGGAATGACAGGGCATGAGGCTTTAGATTGCATTTTGCCGGATGACTGCTCTGACAAGGCTCTCCTGGAATACCCCGGGTTCGATAAAATATGGGCCAAGCACTGTGAAAATACAGACTGGTATCCTAAGTTCGATTAGGGATAAGTAATGAATTTCAGGAAACTGAAATGAGTTGAGCCCGAATTAACGTTATTTATCCCCCAAGCCTCGCATGAGTCGGGGTTTTTATCTACTTTTGTGGAAAATATCATGAACTAAATTCTAATACAAATGAAAAAGCTTTATCTAGCATTTGCAATGCTACTGACCATGACAGCATGCACACAGAACAAACCTTCACAGCAAGCAGAAACAAACAAGACAGAAGCGCAAAATGCAAATCTGAAGGACTGCGACATCACAATCAATGGCATCCATTTCACCAAGGCTATCAACGGAGGAGATAAGCTTGTTTCCGAATCGGCAGGAGTGGTCACTGTAAAAGCCAATCCAAATGCCGACTTTTTCATTGACCCCAACGAGAAAATCTCACAGGACGATGCGGGCATTCTTCTGACTGAGATTGACAACACAAAACCTTTTACTTTCAAGGGAAAAGTGACTTCTGGCTTCCTGACGGAAGGGGGCTTGTATAATGCAGCTACTTTCTTCGTATATGCCAATGATACCCTCTGGCAGAAACTTTGTTTTGAACAGGGCGATCATGGTGAGCACCGCATCGTGAGTGTACGTACCGTGGGTACCAGCGATGATAACAACCACGATGTCATTGACTCAGCTAAATCGGTCTATTTTAAGATAAGTAGCGACACCCAATCCATAGCCAGCTATTTCTCTCTGGACGGTCAGGAGTGGCAGATGGTGCGCATCTATAAAAACAATTACCCACAGCAGCTTTACCTTGGAATTTGTAGCCAGGCACCTCAGGCTGAAGAATGTGTCTCTACTTTTGAGGAATTGTCACTGACTACCGACAATGTAGATGATTTCAGAATGGGGAATTAAACAGACATATTTGTTTTACCTGTCTTTATTTAGAGTCTTTGTCCTGACAACTGGCTCACCGCAGCTTGAAATACCCTTGCATTCACAAAGTTCTGGAAGTCTGGATTTGCAAAGTATGTCTGGACGAACTCCGTCTTCTCTTCGAGCATTCCTGCTACGATGTTAATGATGTCATCATTGAAGGTAATCTGTGCTACTTGCTTGTCGCCATTGCGGACAGCATTAACGAAATCAACGCTGGTGGCAATGCGGGCTGGCAGTTCCTCAATCTGTCGTTGTACTTCATCACGGTTTTTCCATTCGATGTTGCCATAAATGTCGTTGAAGTCTTTCACAATGCTTGACAATGCATCCATCTCAGGCTGTGGCTTGCTGCCAACAGTTCCTACAGGAATCGGTTTAACGTTACTGTTTTCATTTTCGAGCGCAATAGAGCGTTCTTCTTCCCTGACGATGCGATACTTGTCGAAGTCAATGTTGTCAAGCAGCCCGTCTGTATTGTCATCAATCTTCAGCTTTGGCAGTTTCTTGACCAGTAGCGAATAGAAGACATACTGCTTCTCCCATTCTGGGCTCTCGTAGGGCATAATGGCAGAGAAGTAGGGATAACAGCGGTTGAAATTCTTAATAGCACTCTTGCATTTTATCTGTTCATCCTCATTCAATTCTTTCTTGAAGCGCACAACAACGGCATCAATAACAGCGTCTATCTTCGGACGGTCTTCGTCTGTACCCGTCAGCTTGAGAGTTGCCACGGTATCAATGTCGTTCTGGGTGTAGAAGTTGAAGCCCTCAATGGTTTCAGTAAGATCATTCAGTTTGTTGACATCGGACTCGCCTTCAAGGATGGTTGTCTTGTAGTATCGCTGGAACGCCTGTCGAATCACCTCTGGGTCATTGGCAAAGTCAAGCACAAAGGTGTCTTGCTTCTTTGGATGACAACGGTTTAGGCGTGACAGTGTCTGCACTGCCTTCAGGTCGCTGATCTGCTTATCAACATACATCGTATGCAACAGCGGCTGGTCATAGCCAGTCTGGAATTTATCTGCCACAATCAGGAAACGGTAAGGTTCTTGCTCGATGCGCTGTTCTATCTCGGCGGATGGGAAGCCATTAAGTTCCGCTTCAGTAACGACCTTGCCGTCTATCACCTTGTCTGTGAATGCCACAATAGCCTTGAATGGACTGTTGCGCTCTTCGAGCATACGAGTTATCACTTTGTAGAATTCTATAGCACGTTCGATACTGCTGGTTATTACCATGGCACGAGCATGACCTCCAATCTTCATATACACCTTCTTGCAGAAGTGCTCAACGATGATTTCTGCCTTCTTCTCAATCGTTTCCGGCTGACGTTCCACATAAGAGCGAATCTTGCCTAGTGCTTTCTTCTTATCGTACTCTGGATCATCTTCAACAGCCTTTAGTACGCGGTAATAAGAAGAATAAGGA
This sequence comes from uncultured Prevotellaceae bacterium, assembly GCA_947167515.1. Lineage (GTDB taxonomy): Bacteria > Bacteroidota > Bacteroidia > Bacteroidales > Bacteroidaceae > Minthosoma. Next base: position 3,707 of record CAMVIM010000055.1, read on the forward strand.
GTATAGTTTTTAAGCACGTCAAGGATGAAACCCTCCTCGATGGCTTGCTTCATTGTATATTCATGGAATGGTATGTACAGAGGTTCTTCGCCGATGCGCTCAATTCTATCGCCGAACATTTCCAGGGTCTTGTTCTTTGGTGTTGCAGTAAAAGCATAGTAGTTGGCATTCTTTGCCATCTTCCTTCCCTTTATTATTCGGTGAATCTTGTCCTCGATGTCTTCTGGTTCACCATAAGAATCTTCAAAACCTTCCGCAGCCATCGTTGGATAGCCATCGTCCTCAGTTGTAAAACTTGTGTTCAAAGGTATGACGGGTGCTGCATTTCCAGAGATACCTGTTGCAAGGTTTGCCGACAGCGAACCATTCTGGCTGCTGTGTGCCTCGTCAATGATGATGGCAAAGCGCTTGTCTTTCAGTGAACTGCCTATTTCATCAAGTATGAACGAGAACTTGAAAATGGTAGAGATAATGATCTTCTTACCGCCTGTCAACAACTCACGCAAGGTTCCTGACTTATCTGCCCATCCTACAAGGTTGCTCAGACGCTGGAAGGCATTGATGTTGTCGCGTATCTGCTTGTCGAGGTTTACACGGTCAGTCACCACGATAATGCTGTCAAAGAACGGCTCCTGATTGGGTTGAAGCAAGGTGACGAGTTGGTAGGCAAGCCAAGTGATGGAGTTCGACTTGCCACTGCCTGCACTATGCTGAATGAGGAATCTTCTGCCGATGGGCGACATCCTTGTGACATGAAGCAACGACCTGACTGCATCCAACTGGTGATAGCGAGGCCAGATGACCGTTTCTTTCACCTTGTGGGTCTTCTTGTCTTCACTTGTTATCACCTGTGCAAAGTTCTCAATGATATTCGAGAGTGTCGGCTTTGTCAATATATCCTTCCACAGATAAGAGGTCATGGTGTCACCCTCGATGACAGGATTGCCAGCACCCCCATTCACACCGCAGTTGAACGGTAGAAACCAGGAGTCCTTCCCTGCCAAGGCGGTACACATCCATACCTGGCAGTCATCCAGCGCGAAGTGAACGGCACAGCGTTTCTTTTGCAATAGCAGTTCCTTCGGGTCACGGTCTGTGCGATACTGCATGATGGCATTCTCGTAGGTCTGCCCTGTATAGTTGTTCTTCAACTCAAAGGTGGCAAGCGGCAAACCGTTGATGAACACCACAAAGTCTATCTCGTTGGTGTTCATCTTAGAGTACATTACCTGACGGATGACTCCGAAGATGTTATGTTCGTAGGCTATCCTCGCACTTGGATTCAACTCTGACGGCAACGGATAATAAAGGTCAAAAGTCGAGCCATTGAACTTATATCCCTTGCGCAGTACATCAGTCACGCCACGCTTGGTTATCTCGTTACTAAGACGAGTGAAGAACTTCAGTCGCTCACTTGGGGATTTGAAACACATTGACTGCTCAACCTTTTCCGGTTGGGTTTCAGTAACGAAGCGTTCCACCCACTTGTCAACAAGGGCAAAGTCCTTATTGAAAGCATGTGGAGCCTCTTGCTCATAACCATTGTGCTGCACGAGCCAATCGACAATTATCTTTTCGAGTCCTGTTTCTGATGTGTCCATAGCTTTATTCTGTTATGATTTCCCAATGGCCTCCTTTCGTCGGTCCAACATGTTTGATGCGATTTGCTTTCTTCATCTTGTCCAGCTGCTTCTTGATGCCATCAGGCGTGATGCCGATGACCTTGGCAAGTTGTTCGCGAGTAGTGAAAGGATGCTTGCGAATTTCTTCAAGAATCATTTCTTGGGTACTCTTTCTCGTTTCTTGGGTACTTTCTTGGGTACTTCCGGCGCTTTCTTGGGTAGCAGTAGAATCTTCTTTCTTGTTTTCTTCCCATTTTGTACCCACAATCATATATCTGCTCTTCAACTCATTCTGTTCTCCCATTAACAAGTTTCGGAAGAATCGCTCCAGATATTCTGTTGTCTCAGTAATGCCATACTGCATATTGGTGTAGTTGGCTCTTACGAGTGAGTTGCGGAAATACTTTGAGTTCTCTGCAAAGATCTCGTTAGTGACCTCGAAGCCTAAGTGTTTCAGGAACTGTATCGCAAACACAGCTGTTGTACGGGTATTTCCTTCGCCAAAAGGATGTATCTGCCATACATTTGCTATGAAACGGCTTATATGCTTCACCATTTCTGGCATTGAAAGCCCTTTGTATGAGAATTTCTTTTCGGTGTCAAACTCATACTCCAGGGTGTCGCTTATCAGATTGCCAGATTCGTATCTCACGGTGTCACCACGCAAAACGAGTTCTGGCTTGGTAATGTTGTAATCTCTGTATATGCCAGCAAACTTGTAGATGCCTTCAAACAGATGGCGATGAATGGATGCAAGGCAGTTAGGACGGAAACTGAAAGTCTTGTGTGCAATCAGTTCTGCTATACGCACAGCCACCTTATCGGCTTCCTCCGTGCGCTTTTCTTGTTGAAGGCCTTCCTTTGTAGTATAGTATTGATCTACAAGTTTACGAACTTCTTCAAGCGTAATCTTGCCTTCAATGTTCTGCTTAACAGTATCAAGGAAGTACTGCGAAGGTTTGAGGTCGTCAACATCCTGCAAACCGATGGCAGTCATCCAGTTCCTTACACGTTCCCTTTTATCGGGTTCGCCTTGTATGATGTATTCGCTGTAGTCTTCCATTTTGCTTAGCATACTTTTATTTGACCTGTCACAACATCGCTGATGAGACGTTGTTTGTATTCCTTGATTGACTCTATCTCTTGCTGGAGTTTTGAGGTGAGGATATCAATCTTGGCAGACCGTTCCTTGATGTAAGAAACAATATCATGTTGTTCCGAATGAGGAGGAATTGGTAAAATTTGCTTTTTCATTTCTTTAAATGAAAGAGTCAGGCGAATACCTGTTCCCATACCATGAAAGAGTTTCATGCTATCCATGCCTTTAAAAAGGTATGTATAATACTCGTAATTAACATCTTTTCTTGGGCGACAAACGACATAAGCAGACGTTATGATTCCATCCGAAGGAGCACATGCAACACGTTGAGAAATAAAGTCATAGTTAAGGTTAAGGCCATTAACAAGAATATCTCCCTGCTTGATTTTTGAGTACTTCACATAAACTTCACGATAATCCTCTGGTTCTCCTATCTCATTTTTGGAAACCAACTGACCATAGTTGAACTTAAAAGCACGTTTGTATTCAAAATCCTTATTGACTTCTATATCTCCCGTGAATAATGTTGCCATTCGTTGTTCTTCCCAATGCTCCGGAATCTCGGGCAACCAAGGGATGTTGGTTGCTTTCATCTTGACATCAGGATTCAGCCCACGAGTGACAGCATCAGCAATGATGCGTTGCTTAATCTCAGCCAATAGCTCAATTTGTTTCTGTTTCCCTTCAAGCATCTTGTCTATCTTTCCACACTTGTCGTCAAGGTAAGATACGATGGAATGCTGTTCGGAGAGAGGGGGAAGAGGGATATTTGTTCTTGAGACCTTTTCTTTAGTAAAATGTGGTATTGTTGCTACATTTGTTATGAAATCTACATATCCTTTCCTTACGATACTTGACATAAAGTAGCAGATATAGTCGTTTAGAGCATCGTCATTGCTCCTAACAATCATTATCGAATTTTGAATACCTGTTTTCTTGACTTCTTCCCTTAAAATAGAACAATTACCGGCACCTGCACCACCTTCAACTATTAGCATATCTCCTTTGAGTACTCCATATTGTTCCATTTCGGATTGAGAGAAATACATTGTTTTCAAGTCAGATACATCTATTCCGTCAAAATGTACATCTTTTGCGCAGATATAAGGGAAAAGCGTATCAGTTTCATTTTTTGTCTCGCCTTGCAACATTTTCCCAAGTATTATTTCGGAAACCTTACTTAATGCGACGTGTCTCCAATGTCCTGGTATTTCTCCAAGCCATTGTACCCCACTATCCTTATATTCTCTATACCTCTCCATACTTACTTCAATATTTCAGCCCAAAGGCCATCGGTTTCTGATTCAAGGATGTTCACGTCTGCCATAATCTCATCAAGCGTGCGGAGTTGAACAGGCTTGTAGAAATACTTGGTGAAGGAAAGCTCGTAGCCGATGATAGGTTCGCCGAACTCAGCCTCCGAATCGTAAGGCTTCACCTCATTTTCATAGAATGCCTCTATACCACCAGGGTATAGCAGAGGGATCTGCTCTGACTCTTTCTTCACACAGACCATCTGTGGTTTACCCTTCTTCAGGATGATGTTGCCCTCATCGTCACGCTTAGGACGCATGACGGGCACCAGCCAATAGCCAAACTCCTCGTTCTTGAAGATTTTGCTTTCTGGCGTTTCCTTGAAGTCGATGAGCAACTGAAGGATGCGCCTGCGGTCATCCTCTGCTGTTTCACAGTTCTTCTCGCCAAGGTTTTTACGGAGCGGAGAGCAGATATTTGAGGCGTCAATAAGCTGTACATAACCCTTGCGACGTTCCTCTTTGCGGTTGGTTATAATCCAAATGTATGTTGAGATGCCGGTGTTATAGAAGTCTTTTTCCGGCATGGCTATAATGGCTTCCAGCAAATCATTTTCTATGATATACTTACGCAGATTGCTCTCGCCACCACCGGCATTACCTGTGAACAGTGAACTTCCGTTATGAACTTCCACAATGCGAGTGCCGAGTGGCGTGTCCTTCATTCGGCTTACATTGTTGGCAAGGAAGAGCATCTGGCAATCGCCTATATCAGGAATGAAACTTGTCACTCCATCAAAGAAACGAGGGTCAGTCACCTCTTTCTTGTCGCCAACACCCCAGTTCTTCAAGTCTTCCTTCCAAGGCGTGCCGAATGGAGGATTCGAGATGCAGAAGTCAAACTTCTCGCCAGCATGTCCATCCTGACTGATAGTTGAACCAAAGGCAATATACTGATGGTCTACCGTACCAAGACGATAGGTGAACTTATTGATGTTGCCAGAAATCATCAGGTCTGCCTTACAAGTAGCGTAAGTATCTGGCTGTAATTCCTGTCCGAAGATGCTTGTACGGACACGTTTGCCTTCTGCCTTGGCAATGCGCTCTATCTCTTCTTGGGCAATCGTCAAGATGCCACCCGTTCCACAAGCACCATCATAGATTGTGTAGGTATTATCGGCCAGTTTATCCTTGATAGGCTCAATAGCCAATTGCCCGAGCAGACGCACATAGTCACGAGGCGTAAAGTGCTCACCCGCTTCGGTCACGTTGTTTTCCTCATTGAACTTACGGAGCAACTCTTCAAAGATGGTACCCATAGTGTGGTTGTCAAGTCCTGGCAGACGTTCCACCATCTTCTTGGTTCCATCCTTCTCTGTCACTTCCTCCATGACAGGCTTCACCGAGAGGTTGATATTCTCATCGGTGAACTTCTCCAAGAGCGAACCAAGGCGACCTGCCTCCGTGAGGTTGTCCACCTGCTGACGAAGTTTAAACTTGTCGATAATATCTTGAACATCCTGCGAAAACCCATTGAAGTACTCAATGATATTCATCTTCAAGCGTTGTGGGTCTATCTCATTCTTCAAGGTTTTCATGGTGAAAGCGCTGGTGTTGTAGAACGGATAGCCAGTCACCTGTGTGAGAAAAGGGGTATAGTCAACGAGATTATGGCTGTCGCAGAAATCCTTCTTCTGGAGCACGGCAGCTTTCGTCGGTTCAAGGAGCACGTCGATACGACGAAGCACCATGAACGGCAGGATGATCTTTTTGTAATCACCCTTCTCGAAAGCATGTACCAACACATCGTTGGCAATGTTCCAAATGAAAGAGAAGAGAGCGTTATATTGTTTGTTGTCCATTGATTCCTTAAACTTTAATCTTCAACATGAATTTGTACTTCTTCGGGTCGAATCAATTCATTGATGTCAACATTCAGAATTTTAGAAAGCTTGATAAGCATTTCAAGATTGGGCTGGGCGTTGTTCTGTACCCATTTAGAAACTGTTGCCTGACCAACCCCAAGTTGCTCTGATAGCCACTTGTTGGTCAAGTTCTTTTCAGCAATAATCACCCTTAGTCTATTCAAATTCTTTTGTTCCATACTTCAATATTTTGCTTCAAATATACTAATAAAAATCGAAATAAATTTCTAAATTAGAAATTATCTTCCAAATTTTGATGCATATTAAACTTTTATAGTCCGTAATGACTTGATTTGACATCCCAATCTCTCATTTATCCACTCTTTGCTTTGCATAATCCAAATGCCAAAATCGGAAAATTGACTTTGTTTTGCACGTTAAGGTACCAGTTACTTACAAGAAATTAACAGGATTTGAAGAATATCTTAGTCCTCCAAAATTGGTTGGAAAGGATAAGAAAGGAAGTGACAAATAAAGTGCTTAGTATCAAGCGAATAAGCGATTTTTTGAATTTTCCGATTCTTGCTCAACCGACTCTTAAAAAGATATAATAAAATGATTTTTGTTTCTGATTTGTTTCTCATATATGGCTTGATTTTCATATCTTTGCACATGCTTTCAAAGGCATAATCACGATGCAGAAACGATATATCAGCATCCGAAAAGCCCAACCCTCGCAGACCCTCTGCAAAATTCATTTTCCCTTCTTTCGGGAGTAAATTACCAATAAAAAATATACAAGCATGGCAAGACCAAAGAAACAAGTCAAACTGAAGGAGCCGATTAAGATTCGTCTCAAACCTCTCGCAGATGGCAACAAGAGTATCTATCTTGACATCTACTGGAAGGGAGTCAGGAAGTATGAGTATCTGAAACTCTATATCATTCCTGAGGTCAATCCACTCTGCAAGGAGCAGAACAAGGAAACGATGGCACTCGCAGAACGTATCAAGGCAGAGCGCATCAAGGCTCTCCATGGTCACGGAGTGCAAGACTGGGAAACCGTCAAGCAGGGTTCACAACTCTTGACAGGATGGATCAAGAAGTATTGTGAAGGTGGAGTCAGCACCAAGAAGTCAACCCTCCATTGTCGTGTTGAAATGCTTCACACCGTGGAGAAATATCTTGAAGAGTCCAATCAGACCTTCATCACCCTTGAAGAGGTCAATGCTGATTTCTGCCGTGGGTATGTGAAGTTCCTTCGCACCTTCCCAAACTCACACTGCAAGTACATTGAGCCAAGACCTATCAGCCAGAACACGGCAAGCCGTTACCTCGGCATGTTCTCGACTACTCTCAACAATGCTGTCCGTCAAGGTATTATCCGAAACAATCCAATGAAGGAACTGGATGCCAAGGAGCGCATTCAGCCAAAGGATGGCAAGAAGGAATACCTTACCATTGAGGAACTTAAAGCCCTCATGGCAACCGACAGTTACCGCCCAGAGGTCAAGCAAGCCTTCATCTTTGCTTGTTTCACTGGATTGCGACTCAGTGATATGTACAAACTTGCACCGATTCACATTTTCAAGACTCCTGACGGCAAGGGCGAGTATATTGACATGGAAATGCAGAAGACGGAGAAGCCTGTCATCATCCCACTCTCTGAAGAGGCAAAGCGTTGGTTACCAAAACCAAAGGGAATAACAACTCCCTTCTTTGATATACCAACTACTCAGACCGTCATAGGCAGAGCCCTTCGCAAATGGGCAGAGGCAGCAGGTGTAGAGAAGCACATCAGTTTCCACTGTTCACGTCACACCTTCGGCACAATGATGCTGACACTTGGCGCAGACCTGTTCACCACAAGCAAGTTGATGGGTCACACCAACATTCAGACCACTGAAATCTATGCGAAAATCGTAGATAAGAAGAAGGAGGAAGCCATCAACCTCATTGATGGAATGTTCAAGTAAAGGATGTACTTTGAAAGTACCCCCCTTCAAAGAGTTAAGGGAGGTGACTTGAAATCACCCCCTTTGATAAACCAGGGTGGTGTTTCACCCCAGTGGTATAACCAATTATAACAATCATTGATATGACCATCACACTTCGACAAAAAGACCTTGAAAACGACAACAAGAGCCTGTATCTTGACATCTATGAGAATGGCAAGCGCAAGT
>CAMVIM010000056.1 GCA_947167515.1 uncultured Prevotellaceae bacterium
TACATTTCAGTACATTTCTGGCAGTCCAAAACAGCCAGTTGTTCATGGCGATGTAAACGCTTATGGCTCCGACAATTGCAACGACACCTGCAATGGCATAGCAGAGCTTCACCACGATAGGTACATACTTGGCAATCTCCTCCGTCACTGTGGTAAGCGCGGTCGTTCCTGCCGAGTAGTCGCCGGCTGCGTTCTGTGCCATTGCTGCGGTGGTGCCGACAAGCAACATCAGGGCGAGCGTTTTCATGCGCTGTGAAGAGAAGAATCCCTTCACCTTCTTGTTAATCCTTTCAAACATTCTTTTTACCTTTTAATTTGTTACACTTTGAGTTATCTTATCTCGTATCACCTGTATCTCAAATCTGATAACCGAAGAAAGCGGGGAAGACGATGGTCGCTCCTATGAGGAACAGGCAGGCTCCCACCAGCATCATGATGTTCTTCTTCACTCCTTCTTCGCCCGTATTCATCTTTATATATATCTGCAAGGCGCTGACTATGACCACGATGCCCGCCACTGCATAGCACAGATAAACGATATAGAGCATCATCGTCACGGCATAGTCATGGGCACTCGCAAGTGCGTCCGCTCCCCAGCTGTAGTCCACGTTGCCACACTTAGCACTGGCCAGAGCTGGGGTTAAAGCGGCATATAATGATAGAAATGCACTTCTTGTTTTTGACATCATATCTCATTATTGAGTGATTCCACCTTGACCATGTCACGTCCATTGTGACGAAGACCGCGGGCGATGATGGTGTTGTTCAATTCTTCCGAATACATGGGGTCGGAATAGGTGGTATTCACTTCCTCCATCTTCTTCTCGATTGCGCTTTGTATCTTTTCAAGCACATGAGGCTTGCTCTCTTCCGCAGTGGCGGCTGCCTCCTCTGTAGGCTCTGCAAGCTGCTTCTCCTCGTAGGCTGTCTCATATTGGTTGTCGCCTACGCTGAAACCACCGTCGCTCTCGCTGACCGCTATCGACTCTTCCTCGTCGGTCATGTCACTGACATCAAACGACTCGCCCTGTGACTTCTCGTCCTTGGGCTTTCCGTACAGATCCTGCACGATGATGACCGTATAGTAGATGACATAGATTATGGTCACGACAATGGCGAATATTACAAATGACTTCATATTTTCAAGTTTGATTTTACTATGGTTTGGCTTATTGCCGATGCAAAGGAACTACCTTTTCTTCAATCTTAAACCGAAATGACTTTCCGCGGAGCCAAATCTTAACTCTAATTTTGATTACACTCGCAATCATACTCAAAAATCAAACTCGAAAGGCACAAAAAAAGCCCTTCCGATAGGGAAGAGCTTGTAAAGAGGGTGGATGAAAAAAATGTGGATGGCTATATGGTCAGGTACTTGCCATGGGAGAAGTCCTGATGTTCGTTAGAGAAAACATAGCCCAACTGGTTGGACAAGCATTGGGTGTTGCCTATCCTGGCATCGATGTTGGTGTGCGAATGTCCGTATATCCAATAGTCTATGCCGCTATCGGTGATATAGTCCTCCAACTCTACGGTGAACGCCACGTTTGCCTTGCTGCCTTGAAACTTTGGGTGGAGCATACGGAACGATGGTACATGATGGGTGACAACAATCTTATGGGCTGCTTGCGAATATGCCACTGCATCCTTGATAAAGGTGAGGCAACGTTCATGCTCAGCATTGAATTGGGCATGGGTCATCAGCTCACCTTTATATAATATACGGCGGAAGTCGCTTATCACTTGCTCGGTGAAGTAAGCGTCCTCCAAAGGAATCCTCGACCAAAGGGTGGAGAGGATGATGTCGGTGTCGCCAATCCTCGCAATACCGTTGTAGTGGCTGAATACATTGGGACGTACCTCCAAGAGATAGCCGTCGGGCAGTGTCGCCACATCATAATATTTGTAGAACTCATGGTTGCCCATGCAGCAATGCACCTCCTTGTAGTTCTCCGATGCCCAGTCCCAAAAGGGATGCTTGGAGTAGTTGTCATCGCCGAGATAGCCGATGTCGCCGGCAAGCAGCAGTATGTCGCCCGTCACCTCCAAGGGGTGGGCTTTCAGATACCGCCAATTGTCGGCAAACTCCAGATGCAGGTCGGATGCGTATTGTATCTTCATATTGGTCATGCTTCTATAAACAATTCATCCAGTTGATCTAACAGTCCGGTCACAAATGCCTCGTCTTGACCGAGTGACTTTGACAATGGTTCTGCGAGAGTTGACCAGTCGGCTCTGATGGAGGCGACAAACTCCCTTATACATGCCACTATTGAAGCAGGAGCCTCAATGTTGTCCTCAGTCATTATGACCACATTTTTCAGGATGTCCGAACGGTGCTTCTTGATGTCTTTGGTGTTCACATGCTTGCCGTCCCGCTTGTCTGCCATGAGATTTAGGTAGGCTCTTGCCTTCAGTGCTATCAAGGCAGCGGAATTGGCATGGCGTATGCCATCAGTCAGTTGGCTGTGTGCGATAGTAAAGTGATAGTAATCATCGTCCATGATGATGGCACTAAGACTCGACACATCTTCATCGGTCGGGATAGGTTCTATGACAAATCCCTTTGGCTCTCCAAGCACGTCGGGGTGGCGTGACAGCAGTTCTATCATCTCGGGATAGCCGTCTTTACCATCAAGGAAACGATACATTTCATACCTTGGTGGCTCACCAGCCTCCTGTTTCCTCTTTTCAGGTCGATAGCCAGCCTCCCGCACAAACTGCCAGAAGCGATTGGCGAAAGCCTCGGTCATGTTCTCTACGATGACTATCATGTCGATGTCGTGTGTGGCGCGTGGACGCACCACGGTATTGGTCATGGTGATGTCACAGGCTGCTCCGCCTATCACCACATAGTTTTCTGAGTATTCCGCAAATGCTTCACGGAACTTGACTAATCCTTCCATTTCTGTTCACTGATTATTCGTTCTACTTCTTTTTCTACTCTCGGATCATCATCATCTCTCAACGAAAGGACAAGGGAAAGGCGATCAACCCACTGGCTTTTGTCGCCCATTTTGCTGACAACAGGGTATTTCCATACCTCTATGATATAGTTGCCGTCATAGATGTTGGGATTCTCCATGACATCAGCCGACTTGACGGCACGATATTCCTTGCTTGTCATCATTATCATCTCTTCCCGGTCACGATTAAGCATGGAATAATGTGCCAGGGCATTGATGCCGCATACGGGGTATTCCGCATCCAAGCGTATGTCATCGCAAAAGATGCGGTTCTCCACAGGTGACAGCAAGACGTTCTGAGCCTTGTCCCACAGTTCCTTGCCCTTCAACTCGAAGTGTACCACCTTGCTGCGCTGTCCGTTCTGAATCTTTTGACACAGTCCTACATCTTCAAGACAGGTGACACCCAACGTGACGCTTTCGTAAGAATATGGAAGCAACGGTGCAATATCCCTTGGCGACATTCCTTCAATACTGCCCACCTGTAGGTGATAGAGTAGTATGTATTGCGCCACAGGGGTCAATACTTCGGCAATCTTCCTGTTGCTTGTCTTCTCCAATGCTATGATGCCTGGCAGATGGGCATATTCCTCGGACATGACAAAGAAGACTCCTTTGTCTGCCAGTCTGTGTCGCTCGTAGGTGGGTCCGGGCGCAAGGATAAACACCGCAGGCAGTCCCAGGGCTTCGGTCAACCGCTTGCCCGTGATGGCGCAAGTCCGTGGAGAGGGATTGCCCTTCTTGGGCTCAACGAACAGCAGGGGCGTGCCTTGGTATGTGCCATCATAGAAACGGTATGAGAGTTTCTCGCCAACCGTGATGCCTTTCAGGCTTTCCTTGGCACGAGGTTCCACCTCAAAGCGTCTGCCCAATATCCTTATTTCTTTTTTCAATTCCATTCTGCTACATTTTAATAATGTATTAAAACGATGCAAAAATAAGGATAATAATTGAGAATCAAGCATGTTTGGGCGAAAAAGTGCAGATTTGATATGTAATTTCAATGCATTTGAGCCATTTTTGCATCAAATGATGGTGTTTTCGTCTTTATAATGTCATTCAGATGCCGTTCGTTTCTTCCTCATCAGATAGTCGTTGACATCCTTGTAGTCGGCATATCTGAAGGACTCGTCCGTCACCCTGTACTCGAATACATTGCTGATGCTCTCAACCGTCTTGCGTCCTGCCTGGTCGTTGTCGAGGAAGCAATGGATGTGGGTGTAACGGTCAAGGTAATGCAATGCCTGTTTGAGGTTGGCGACTGAGTTCAGTATCATATAGTCGCAAGGGCTTTCAACGACAAACCATCGGTCTTGCTGTTTAACGAGGGTCATATAAGCAAGGAAGTCCATGAAGCCCTCAAAGACCAGACAACCGTTTTGCCACTCGTTGAACGTATGGGCAAGCAGGGTGATGTCCTTATGCCCGATGCAGCCCTTGAAATAGGGATTGCGCACCTCATGTCCTTCACTCAGATTGCCAAAGGCAATGCCATAGTAATGTTTTTGCTCAACCTTGTAGTGTATCTCCCTGCAATACATCCTGCCAATGGTGATGTCTATCCGTCGGCTACTGAAATAGGACAGCAGAGAATGGTTGCTCAGTGGGAGCAGCTTCACATCGTTCATCTTGGTTGTCGTGTATTCCTTGGCTGCGATAGCGGTCTCGATTGCCTTATCCACAGTGGCAATACTCTTGGACGCAAGGTAGGCAAGGGCATCGGAAACGGATTGTTTGTTATACATACGCTTTACCAGCTCCACAAGGTCACCGCCCTCCTTAATGGCGTAGTCGTACCACAGGTTCTCCTTCTTGCTGACCTTGAACGATGCGGTCTTCTCGTCCCTGAAGGGTGACAGATACCAGTAGGCATTGCCCTTCTTCTTTTTCAGCGTTACATTCTCCTTGTCTAAGAAGTCTATAATGCTCAGTTTCTTCGATTGTTCAATATTCATTGTACTTTCATTTGTTCGGTTTTACTTTGTCCATGGAAACAGTTTACTTTACCCTTTCTCCTATATAGGCACACCCGTAAACTAAACCATTTGCTAAACTACTTTTCCGCTTCCCAATTCAGCCTCCGATTTCGGTTTACTTTGGCCTTATTTCTTATATATAGGTACGGACGTAAACTAAACTGGTTTCTGAACTGTTTTTATTCCTCTTCATGGAACAGGTCAATCTCGGCAGGTGTATATCCGAAATAGTAATGATTATCCCGCTTCACTATGAGCTTTTGCTCGTTAATCAGGTATTTCAGCATTTTGATGATGACGCTTCTGCCACGCTTAAAGCCAATGTCTGCATAGGCTTGCGTTAATTCCTCCACCATGCGATCGAATCCTTTGATAGGTTTCTCCTTGAATGCAGCCGTCAGCGCCTCGTTATGCTGTTCGGATGTCAAGTCTTGGTAAGTAAACCTTGACGGTTGCTTGTCACCTTCTTCCTTCTCCGGCGTGTGCTCGACAATCTCTGGCAACCCTTCCTCATTGACTGTAAAGGCAAACGGCTTGAACTCCTTCTCACGGATGTGCATCGCCTTCACCTCGCTGATGTCGGGATTGGTGGTGCTCTTGGTGATGACAAGCACCGTCTCTGCCTTGTTGTTCATCTCCGTACCGATATGCCCGCGCACGTTATTGTCGCCCTTGTTCTGATGCAATACGCAATGGATGTGCAGGTCATACTTTGATGACCATTCCATCATCTTGTTGATGACCTCGACCGATTCTCCCGCATTGTTGATGTCGAGAAGCAGGTCTCTGATTCCGTCGATGATGACCAGTCCATAGCTTTGGTCTTGGGCAAGCGCATAGTCTATGACCTCTATCCTGACGGAGGGCGTGTACTCTCTCAGACAGATAAAGTCAAGGTTCTCGTTGTCGATGCTTGTAGGTAGACCAGCGAGCTTCAGGATGCGCTCCAGCACATTATGGCAGTGATAGCGGCTCTGCTCCGTATCTACATACAGTATCTTGCGTTTCCCCTCTGGCAGACTGGCGCGATAGTTCAGTACCTTGCCGTTGGCGAGGGAAGCGGCTACCAAGGCAGACACGTTGAAGGTCTTTTTCGCCTTTGCCTTACCAGTAGAAGCACTGAAGTTGCCCAATGTGGCTATGCTGGAATTATCAACCCATATAATCTGAGGAGGTGTTTTATAAGTATCTGTTGCCTTTATCAACGATTCGCTCAATATGCGATTGAGACGCTGTACTCCTTCCTCTTTTGAGTTAGGCTGTACATGTTTGTTATTTTCTTCCATTTTCATTCTTTCGGATTATCAATTTCTATTTTCGTTACCATTCCAATGACCTCTTGTTTGTTTTGGAGCAGCCACTTGTCGATTTCTTCTCTATTAAAATACAGCATTTTTCCCCTTGGCTTATAGTGTGGAACTTCTTTTGCGGCTGTAAGTTTGTATAGCAGGCTTTCAGAAACACCAATATACTTACATGCTTCGTCAAACCCCAAGACGGTTTTGGTCTGCTTGACCATCTTCTCCAATTCCTCGATTCGCTCTATTAGTTTGTCAATAGGTCCCAAAGCCTCCAAACTGTCTTCTATTGCGACAATTCGCTCATAGAGTCTAAAATGTCTTTCATTCATGTGTCACGTACCTTAATTAAATTGTTTACAGACAGTAGCACGGTTATATTAGCCGTCTATTCTTTCTTTGTGTAGATAGTACATATTCCTCTGCTTCTCTTTGAATCTCGTTCTTCGATTTGCCCTTGGTTCCTTGAAGCCATTCATCTATCTCAGATTTGAGGAACATGATGCGTTTGCCTCTCTTGTGAAACGGTATTTCCCGATTGCTTGTCCAGCAATATATGGTATGCTCTACCGGATGTGTTGGGAGATAAGCACATAATTCAGCAACCGTAAACCATGTTTCTTCTTTTTCTGATTGAACAAGTTCATATATACCATCAATCTTGTCTTCTAATGATGACAGCTTTTTCAGTACCCCCGTTATAGCGTTGGGAATATCTTCAAATCTTATACTATTTTCTTCCATGCTAATTATTTTTTATGATTTTTGATGCAAAGTTATGGGGAGACTGTCACTAAATAGAAAAAGTAACGTGATAGTAAGGCAGTATCAACCAAACTATCACGTTTTTACTTTCATTTAGCAGAATTATTGTGATTTATTCCTCTCTTAATATCTGTTCGATGGATTTGCAGATGGCATATTGACTTGCTGTCATGGAAACGTTTCTTCTTATCCTTGAAAGAGAAGAGGAAAGACAACTTGAAGTTATGAATTTCTCTGTTCCATCCTTTTTGATACTGGTTAAGAAGCGACCTTCTCCCATGACATATTGCCAATTATTGTTTATCAAATGGTATTGAGCCATAGCGTCAAACAGTACGGCTACATTACGTACATTCTTTACACGGATAGATGCGTCCAAGTCGCACTTGAATAGGCGACACAACTCGCTACGCACATCACTGTTGTCGGCAAAATCAAATATGTCGTGACTTTGGACAAGTTCTACCAACAAATCCATCTGTCTGTCTGACAATTGGCATCCCAAAGTGAGGATGGACGATTTCTTTCGGGTAAGGATTGGCAGACCAGTACCCACATGTTGAAGAAACAACTCAATAAGTTCCTGCTTGGAATAATCTTCTTTTTTCTTGATTATTGACACACACTTAGAGTCTCTAAACAAAGTACCAATAATGCCAATTGCCATCTGTCGCGAGTTCTTACAACGTGCACAATCACAGTCAATATATTGGTGACTGCGCTCAAATAGTTCTATGAAGTACTCTGTCTTCATATGATTCTTTTCAGCTTGAAGATACCAACTTCTTGCGATCTCAAACAACTCATACAGTTCTCTGTAGAAGTCTTCTGTACACTCCACATGTTTGTGGACACGCTTGCTCTCTTCAAAAAGAGAGAAGCCAAAAAAGGCTGTCTTTTTTCATTTTTATCTGTTTATTGTTATAAATGTTTGGTTTCCACGAAAGGTTAAAGTGCCAAAACAATAGCATCATTACATAGAATGTTGAAAATGAAAGGCACTAAAAACCACCTGTACAATAAAGGACTTATTGATACAAGTGGTCTTCTATACTAAGTGCTTACAAATGATAATCACTATTCATCTATGTCCAACTTAAAAGCTTCTGTAGCTTCATCTTTCTTCTTGTCAATTACTTTTGCGTAGATTTGCGTGGTTTTTACATTGGTATGCCCTAACATTTTGCTTACGGTATATATGTCTGTACCGTTAGCCAATTGTAACGTTGCATAGGTGTGGCGGAAGCAATGAAAGGTGATGTGCTTGGTAATCCCTGATGCTTTTACCCACCGTTCCAAAGGCCTAGATATCCATGAAGGGTCAGGCAGTCCGGCAAACACCAACAGTTCTCCGTCTTTCTTGCGCTCACCGCAAAGCTTGTATGCCTGTGGCGATATAGGCATGTATTCAACGCCCTTAGTCTTCTGCTGAGTGAAATTGAGACGGTACCCACCATTGTATTCTTCAACCTCTGACCATTTAAGCTTTTGAATATCGCTATGTCGCATTCCTGTCAGTGCAGAGAACAAGGCTGCCCGTTTTAGTATATCATCACACGGAGTCTTTGCCAATATATTAAGTTCTTCCAGTGACAGATACTCTCTTCGAGCACTCTGAAACATGATATTTTTAGCCTTGGCAGCAATATCACAATTCAGATAGCCATCCACGAAAGCTTGTTTGAGTGCCGCCTTGAAGATAGAGAAGTACGTCGATGCCGTATTCCTTGAAATAGTTCCTTTCTTAGAACCACCCTGCGGTGCCTTTATCAAGAAGGAACGGAATGCCTCAATATACTTCATGTCAATCTGCGAGAACTGTATGTAGTCACACTTGGCAAACATTGACAACAGTGTGTGCAATCTGCGCCAGTTGACAACTATCGATTCTGACGCAGTTTCCTCTCTTTCTTTGATTAACTTCTCAATATACTCCAGAACATTGCATTTTGAGCGTTCGCTTTGTTCTGCCATTTCCATTTGCTGGTCAGTAAAGAGAGCCATGTTGTCGTACTCTTTTTGACGCAGGACTCGAACGCCATCCGCATAAAGGCAAGTTTCCATATCTTGCTTGGATTTACACTGAATAACGCCATTGTCATCTCGCTTGGGCTTGTACTTTATTCTACCAGCAACGGCTCGCTCGCTTCGTCGTTTATCCCATATAGGGGTAGTAATAGACCTCCTGAGATATTCACGCACTCGTTTGGGTTTGTCATTTCCCGTCTCATAAACAGGATAAGCTTCAAGATAGATGAACCACTCATCTCTCCACTCACTTTTCTTTAATTTGACGGAGACTTTAGTATAATCTAATCTTTTCATAATGGTTTTATATCTTTATAAAGTTTGTCTATTGATTCCTTGTGAGCATACACATAATTACCGATTTGCCGGGTCGGTATTGAGTATTTTCGTATATGAGCATACACGGTGCTGTCATCCAGATGAAATTTCTTGGAAATCTCACCTATTGTATAGCAATCCTCTGGTTCCATGCGGTACATGGTAACTGGTTTCCTTGGCTTGGTGTCAAGCGGAGACTGTCTTAACGGAAACAGATTCATTAGTTCTCCTTTGCATACAAGTCGTATTCCTTTCTCTGGCTCAATGAAGGAAATCTTTTTCATGTAGATGAGCCTATAAATGGTTGAGCGGCTTGCACCAAACATAGCATACGCTTCCGTTATGCTGATATACTCTTTAGACTTGGGCATATTGCTTACAATCTTGTCCAGTTCAAGTTGGCGTTTTTCTTCATCATGCTTACGCTTCCACGCCACCTTGGAGCATTTGGGTGAACAATACCAGGACTCCAAAGTCCTTGCGAAGAACTCTTCTCCGCACACAGGACATTTCCGTACTATCTTATACTTTGCTACTGCCATAATTCATTCATTTTGTAGTTCTTAATATCTATTCTTCTCATCATATCTACTTTTTCTTACAGGTACAAATAAGGTACAGATGTTTATAATAATAACGCAAAGATAGCAATATTATTGTGTACGGCAAAAAACAAGAAAAGCGTGTAACTCACCAGAGCTACACGCTTTCCATTTGATTATGTATTCTTATTTCTATATGTGCTTACTTCACCTCCTCGAAGTCGGCATCCTGGATGTTGTCATCCTTTGGAGCACCCTGCTGCTGAGCCTGTTGCTGACCAGCAAAGGGGTTGTCCTGAGGACCGGCCTGAGCGCCCTGGGCACCCTGATACATCTGCTGTGAAGCAGTCTGCCAAGCAGCGTTGAGGGCGTTGATAGCGTTGTCGATGGCAGCAACGTCACCAGATTTGTGGGCATCCTTCAACTGCTGCAGAGCCTGTTCGATGGCTGGCTTGTGCTCAGCAGGAATCTTGTCGCCAATCTCCTGTAGTTGGTTCTCCGTCTGGAAAATCATCGAGTCAGCCTGGTTCAGCTTGTCAACACGCTCGCGCTCTTTCTTATCGTTCTCGGCATTCTGCTCAGCCTCGGCCTTCATGCGGTTGATCTCGTCCTGAGAGAGACCAGACGAAGCCTCGATGCGGA
>CAMVIM010000057.1 GCA_947167515.1 uncultured Prevotellaceae bacterium
ATTCACCGGTGTCCGGTTACCCTCCGAAGTTGTCGAAGCGGATCATGTCGTCTTCGACTCCGAGAGAGTGGAGCAGGTCGAGCACGGTCTTTGCCATCATTGCAGGGAACGCACACCTGTATCCACCGCCAACGCACACCTATATCCATCAGGTTCTACCTTTCGTCATTACCTCCATCGCACACCCGTATCTTCCTCCCTCTCGCACCCGCATCAACTTCTCGTTCTCACCTGTATCAACCTCCCGCTCTCACTCGTTATGTCCCTTGAAGTAACGACTGACAGAACATGGAAATGATGCCTGACAGGAGGAAGAGATGATGGAAGAGGGGAAAATGTAATTCTGTTGGTTGTATGATGGGGAAGAGAAAGTTTTTTATTACCGTCAGACTAATTAAGTACAATAAAAGACCCCATAATGGAGGTCTCTTATCGTATATCTAATAAATAGGCTTAACGACTTCTAACCGCATGCCTAAGGAAGAAATCATTTGCCAGAACTTTGCCACACTGGGAATGATGTCACCATTCTCTACACGAGAGATATACGACTTTGTGGAATTGATACGGCTTGCTAATTCCGATTGGGTGACCTTTGCTTCTTTGCGGGCATCATGTAGTATCTGCGCCGTATAAAAAGCGTATGCTTCTTCGTCAAATCTCTCACGCTCAGGCGTTCCTGGTGCTCCAAACTCTTTTTCGAGTTCAGCACTAATATCAGTTATCATACTCTTTTTTGTATTCATAATATTCTGCTCTAATTTTTACTGCTTTTTCTATCTCTGATTTGGGTGTCTTTTGTGTCTTCTTTTGGAATCCATGAAAGAGTACAACGATACAATCATTATCGAAGATGAAAAACACATGGCCCAAAGGTATGGAAAAGTTTTAAGATAGTGAAACTTTTTGTTGTTTTTTTCATTTTCCCAATAAAAAACATAATCATAACAACGTAAAAAGGAACTGCACCGATTAAGATGCAGTTCCTTTTTATATAAATAATGTGTTGTCCTATCCACCGATGTCCGTTCGCTTTCTGTTTCGGCTTCGTTGCCTTGCCTCACACAAAGCTACTTCCATCCCCTAATCAAAAGGGAAGCATTATCAATGCTTCCCTTTTGATTAGCCTCCGAAGTTGTCGAAGCGGATCATGTCGTCTTCCACACCGAGAGAGTGGAGAAGGTCGAGCACGGTCTTTGCCATCATTGGAGGACCGCAGAGGTAGTACTCGCAGTCTTCGGGGCTTTCGTGCTGCTTGAGGTAGGTGTCGCCCATCACAGGTGCCACGAAGCCTGGAGTGTACTTGATGCCTGCCTCGTCTGCCTTGGGATCTGGACGGTCGAGGGCAAGGTGGAAGTGGAAGTTGGGGAACTCCTTGTCGAGGGCAAGGAAGTCGTCGAGGAATGGAATCTCCTCGAGGGCACGTGCACCATAGAAGTAGTGCATCTCGCGCTGACGGTCTTCGGGTGCGATGCCGTTGCCCTTGAGCATGTGCATGATCTGTGCACGGAGGGGAGCCATACCGGCACCACCGCCGACCCAAATCATCTCACGGCCTGTGCCGTACTGTGGACGGAACTCTCCATAAGGACCTGACATGATGACTTTGTCGCCTGGCTTGAGCGAGAAGATGTAGGACGATGCGATACCTGGGTTCACGTCCATGAAGCCTGGACCTTGGTCTTTTGGCTTGAATGGAGGTGTGGCGATGCGGACGTTGAGGGTGATGATGTCGCCTTCGTCGGGATAGTTCGCCATAGAGTAGGCACGGATGGTCGGAGTGTCGTTGACGCACTTGAGCGGGAAGAGTCCGAACTTCTCCCATGCGGGGAGGTAGGTGTCGCCAATGAGGCTCTTGTCGAAGTCTTTGTCGTAGTCGATGAAGAATGCAGGAATCTTGATCTGTGCGTAGGAACCTGGCTCGAAGTCCATGTGCTCGCCTGGAGGCAGAGCCACTTTGTACTCCTTGATGAAGGTGGCCACGTTCTTGTTGCCAATCACGGTACATTCCCATTCCTTCACGCCCATCACTGAATCTGGCACCTTGATGGCGAGGTCGCCCTTCACCTTGCACTGGCAACCCAGACGGTAGCCTTCCTTAATCTGCTTGCGGGTGAAGTGGCCTTTCTCTGAGTCGAGAATCTCGCCACCACCTGCAACGACCTGACACTTGCATTGTCCGCAAGAACCCTTACCGCCACAGGCAGAAGGGAGATAGACGTCGTGGGCTGCGAGGGTGGAGAGCAGGCTTGAACCTTGTTCCACTTCAAGTTTATCCTTTCCGTTGATGGTAATGGTGACATTACCGCTGGGAGAAAGGTACTTCTTAGCAACGAGGAGGATGATGACGAGCACAAGCACAATCACCAAAAACACTCCTATACTATATAATATAAATGTCATATCCATAATTGCTGTGTCCTTTCTTTTTTAGATTTTGAGACCAGAGAAACACATGAACGCCATTGCCATCAAGCCTACGGTGATGAAGGTGATGCCGAGACCCTGAAGGGGCTTGGGTACATCAGAGTAAGCCATTTTCTCACGAATAGCAGCAAGACCCACGATGGCGAGTGTCCAACCGATACCAGAACCCAGGGCATAGGCGATGCAGTCGCCCACACCGGAAATGGCCTGAGTGGAAGTGGCGGGGTCGAGCAGAATGCGCTGCTGCATGAAGAGGCTGGCACCCATGATGGCGCAGTTCACAGCAATCAACGGCAGGAAGATACCGAGTGCGGCGTAGAGAGAAGGGGAGAAACGCTCCACAATCATCTCAACCAACTGCACCATACCGGCGATGACGGCAATGAAGAGGATGAAAGCCAGGAATGTGAGGTCAACACCTTCGGCCAAAGCACCATCGGCGAGCACCTTTGTCTGAAGCAAGTAATCGACTGGCACGGTGATGAGCAGCACGAAGGTGACTGCCACACCCAGTCCGAACGATGTCTTCACTGTCTTAGATACGGCGAGATAAGAGCACATACCCAAGAAGAAAGCGAAAATCATGTTGTCCACAAAGATGGAGCGGACGAACAAACTAATGAAATGTTCCATAATTCTTTTCTTTTATTTGTTGAGGTATGTTACTTATGACTCTAAATCTTTATTGTACGCACGATGTGCCCAGATGACGCAAGCCACGATGATGAGTGCCATTGCTGGCATGGTCATCATGCCGTTGTTGAGATAGAGGCCACCGTTGTCAACGTAAGCGCTGTTGGGGATGATCTGGAAGCCGAAAAGAGTGCCGAAACCAAGGATTTCACGGATGAAACCAACGATGACAAGCACGATGGCATAACCGAGACCATTGCCGATTCCATCGAGGAAACTCTCCCAAGGGCCGTTCTGCATGGCGAATGCCTCGAGGCGGCCCATCAGGATACAGTTAGTGATAATCAGACCGACATAGACACTCAGTTGCACACTCACATCATAGACGTATGCCTTGAGAATGTTGCTCACAATCGTAACGAGTGCGGCCACCACGACCAACTGCACGATGATGCGGATGCGGTTGGGGATGGTCTTGCGAATCAGGGAAATAATCACGTTTGAGAATGCTGTGATGACCGTCACAGAGAGTCCCATCACGATGGCTGGCTTCAGCTGCGAAGTGACAGCGAGTGCCGAGCAGATGCCGAGGACCTGAACTGCAATTGGGTTGTTCAAGTTGAGCGGACCCATGAAGATTTGGCCATTCTCTTTTGAAAATAAACTCATATTCTTTGTCCTCCTTTATTTGTTGATTGAGAGTATGTCCTTGTATTGCTCAAGTCCACTCTTAATCATGTCGTTAACACCATTGGAAGTAAGGGTTGCACCTGTCACACCATCCACATAGTTGTCAGGCGAAAGTGTACCTTCCTTTCCTTTCTTAATCACACTGAGTGCCACATCGTTGCTGCCTTCGGCAAAGATTTTCTTGCCTTTGAAGCTGTCTTGGAACCACTGCTCTGCAATGCGAGCGCCGAGGCCTGCGGTCTCTGACTCGTGAGAGAAGTAGGTGCCGTACACGGTCTGACCGTCGGCATTGACTGCGATGTAGCCCCAAAGACCTCCCCAAAGACCGGCACCCTTCACTGGCACCACCATCTTGGTTTCGCCATCCACCTCTGCAATGTAGAGTGGACGGTTGTCGGGAGTGATGTTCTTGGTTTCTACTGCAAAGCCACCGTTTTCAGACTTCACACCCTGTGATGCGTCGGCACCATAGATGGCGTCTTTCTTGATGACCTCAGCATATTTGCCTTCCACATCTTCAATGTCGCGAATGTTGAGTGCGGCGAGAATCTGGCTCTTTTTGTCCTTGGCCACGTTAGCGTCCTGCGTAGGCTTCAGCGCAGATGCCACAAAAGCGAGAAGGAAAGCCACGATAACGACCATTACGGCTGCATAGATAATAGTATATGCGTTGCCATTTGTATTCATTTTTGCCATGTCTTATGTCCTCCTTTACTTTTTAGCACGTTTAGCGCGTTTGTTGATATTAGCCTGAACGAAGAAGTAGTCAATCAGCGGAGCAAACACGTTCATCAACAGGATAGCGAGCATCATACCCTCTGGATAACCAGGGTTGAGTACACGGATGATGATGGCCATGGCACCGATGAGGAAACCAAAAATCCACTTGCCACCTTCTGTGCGAGGGCTGGTCACAGGATCTGTTGCCATGAATACGGCACCGAAGCAGAAACCACCCACGGTGAGTTGCTCCCACCATTCAAAGTTCTGAGCACCATCGTAGCGAAGGAAGTAAGCCATCAAAGCACCGCCCACGAATGTGGAGAGCATGATTTTCCAACTGGCAATGTTTGCCCAAACCAGAATAACGGCACCAATCAGGATGGCGATGACAGAAGTTTCGCCGATGGAACCGGGGATTGTACCGATAATAGTATCCATTGGAGAGGCTGTCACAGGGTCACCTGCTGCCAACTGACCGAGTGGAGTGGCTGCCGATACAGCATCCACTGCTGGAGCACCGTTGATACAGTCTATGTAGTTGCCGTTTACCCACACTTTGTCACCTGACATCATCGATGGATAGGCGAAGAAGAGGAAGGCACGGGTTACCAATGCAGGGTTGAAGATGTTCATGCCAGTACCACCGAACACTTCCTTTGCAAAGATGACAGCAAAAGCTGTTGCAAGGGCAAGAATCCACAGTGGGCAGTTCACAGGAACGATGAGGGGAATGAGGATACCTGTCACGAAGAAACCCTCGTGAACTTCTTCCTTCTTCCATTGAGCGATAGCCACCTCGATGCCGAGACCTACTGCATAGCTGACCACAATCTTGGGCAGAATGACGCCGAGGCCATAGAGGAAGTTGCCCCAAATGTCGGCACATGGACAAGCATCGGGAGCACAGGCACCTGTGTAGATGGAGTGCTGAAGGCCGATGTTATACATACCGAAGAGTATAGCGGGAATCAGGGCAATCACTACAAAGAAGATGGAACGCTTCGAGTCGATGGCGTCGTGAATCTGAGCGCCACGCACTTTGGCCGTCTCGTTTGGCACAAAGAAAAAGGTTTCTGCTGCGTCGTAGAGAGAGCCGAAAGCGCTGAGCTTACCTCCTTCTGAGAAGGTAGGCTTCCATTTGTCAAGAATTTTCTTAAGTCCCATAATTGCTTATTCGTTTTCTTTGCGCAGCATGTCGAGGCCCTCTCGCACAATGCGCTGAAGTTCAACTTTCGAACTATCCACAAACTCCGCCACAGCGAAGTCTTCTGGAGCCACTTCATAGATGCCCAAAGCCTCCATGCGATCGATGTCGCCAGCAATGATGGCTTTCACCAGCTGCTCAGGATAGATATCCATAGGGAAGACTGAGTCGTATTCACCACTGAAAATCATGTGGCGATGGCCGCCTTTCACTCGCGCGTCAAGCACGTATTCTTTACTTTTGGGTTGAAGCCAAGAGAAGTAAGAACGGCTGACGGAGAAGTTCTTGAAGCGGGGGGCAATCCAACCGAACAATTCATCGGCATTGTCACCCTCGGGAATGGCTGTTACCTCGGTGGAATGGGCGAGAAGGAAGGCATCTTCATTGGTCTTCATGCCAGTGAGAGGGTTACCGTCGATAAGACGAACCTTCTGCTCGGTCTTCACGTTGCCAGCCACAATGTCGCCAATCTTGGCACCTACCAGCACTTGCTTGTACTGAGGCTCCTTGATTTCCGAACCAGCCACAGCGATGGTACGAGTGAGGTCAACCTTGCCTTCGTTGAAAAGTTTGCCGATGAAAACGACCTCTTCTGCACCCAGAGTCCACACCACTTCGCCCTTGTTGATAGGGTCAATGTGGTTGATTTGTACACCTACATTGCCAGCTGGACACTTTCCACGAAACTCTGTCACTGTCGCGTTCTTGGTGTTGGCAACCACTGAACCTGGCTGAAGACCCAGATACACCTTGGCTATCTTGCCAAGGGCATCGATGCCTGCCTGGAAGTTTCCTTCGTGGCCTTTCAGCACGACATTAGTGTCGGCTGCCAGAGGCATGTCGCTGAATGCAGAAACAAAAATCGCCTTAGGCTGGTCGTCGGGGTTAGCTACGACAGCGTAAGGACGCTGGATGATGAAGCCGAAAAGACCACTTTCGAGAAGGGCTGCTTTCACCTGTTCTGCATTGAGCGAATTGACTTGTTTCTTGCCGAAGTCCACATACTGTTGATTGGCAGCGGCTTCAACCTGAACGCTTAAAACTTTGCGACGATCGCCCCTCTCAACAAGTGTGACTTTTCCTGCCACAGGAGAGACGAACTTCATCTCGGGATGCAATTTGTTGACAAACAATGCATCACCAGCCTTTACTTCATCCCCTTCTTTAACCACAACTTTCGGCTTCATTCCCCAAAACGCATCAGGAACAAGTCCATAGACTTTCGACACGTCGGCTGCTGAAACTTTAGCTGTAGCCTTACCTTTCAGGTTGATGTCAAGGCCTTTCTTTAGCTTAATTACATTCGCCATAATTTGTTAATATTAACTGTGATTGATGTTATCTCTTAGTACCATGAAGACTGCTCTTTACGACAATAACTACCGTCATTTTCAGGTCATAAAGGCTGAAAAAATGGGTGTTCGATGCCATAGGCATACGAAAAACGCTACAAAGTTACTACATTTTAATTGATTGCCGAAAAAATCCGTTCACTTTTTCTTAAAAACGGCTTAAATTCTTTCATCGGACAGTCTTTCGTTCATTTCAGCCTCTCGGTCTTTTTTCAATCGAACAAAGCACAAACTTTGCTCTCCGTTTGTTAAAAAACCTTTGGACACACGTGTCTTGACAAATATTTTTTGAAGATATTAAAAAAAAGAAGGAAGGGCGAAGTCTTCCGATGAAATCGACTTATTACTATAATTATCAACAGTTATTTTCAATGTTATCAACAGTTTATGCACTTTTCTGTTGATATTTTTTTTTGATTTTTATTTGTTTGATTCAAGTATAATCTCTAAATTTGCAACCGATAAAGTGAAAGAGAGTGGTCAATCGACTCCTCTAAGCCAAAACCTGTAAAGATGCCAGAACAGAAAGTTACAACGCGTAGAAGACCAACTCGCAGCAATGAACAAGATTCACTTGCTCAGTTGGGAAGGTTGCAGCCTCAGGCGGTTGAGCTTGAGAAGGCTGTGATTGGTGCTTGTATCATAGAGCAAGACGCGTTTGCAACAGTTTCTGACTTCTTGAAGCCTCAATCTTTCTATGAGTCGAAACATCAGGTTATCTTTCAGGCTATTCAGTCGCTGGCGGCCGCAAATTCTCCCATTGATGTTCTTACGGTTGTTGAACAGTTGCAGAAGAATGGAGAATTGGAGAATGCCGGTGGGGCTGCATACATCGCAGATTTGTCTCGCTCGATGCTCTCTGCAGCACATCTTGAATATCACGCACGTATAGTAGCCCAAAAGGCTTTGGCTCGTGATTTGATTTCCTACACCAGTGAAATACAAAGACTTGCATTCGATGACGGTCAAGATATACAGGAATTGATGCAGAAGGCAGAAGGTCAGCTGTTTGAACTTTCAAAGTCAAACCTCAAGAAAGACTTCACGCAGATTGACCCTGTAATCAATGAAGCATACGAATTGCTGAGAAAGGCTGCTGCTCGAACCGATGGTCTTTCTGGACTTGCTTCGGGATTTGACAAGCTGGATGCAATGACTTCGGGATGGCAAAACTCCGATCTCATCATCATTGCTGCACGTCCAGCAATGGGAAAGACTGCGTTTGTGCTCTCGATGGCTCGCAACATGGCTGTTGACCGTCAGATTCCGTTGGCCATGTTCTCGCTCGAAATGTCAAATGTGCAGTTGGTGAACCGCCTGTTGGTGAATGTCTGTGAAATATCCGGCGAGAAGATTAAAAGTGGACAATTGGCCAACTATGAATGGCAACAACTTGACCTCAAGATGCGAGAACTCTTCGGCGCTCCTCTTTATGTGGATGATACGCCGTCGCTTTCGGTCTTTGAACTTCGTACAAAAGCCCGTCGATTGGTGCGTGACTATGGGGTGAAGATGATTATCATCGACTACCTGCAGCTGATGAATGCATCGGGTATGTCTTATGGCTCGCGTCAAGAGGAAGTTTCCACTATCTCCCGATCACTGAAAGGATTGGCTAAGGAACTTAACATTCCTATCATCGCACTTTCACAGCTCAACCGTTCTGTAGAACAACGCACCAGCAGCAATCCAGAAAGTCCAGATAGTAAACGTCCGCAGTTGAGTGACCTTCGTGAATCGGGTGCCATTGAGCAAGATGCAGATATGGTATGCTTCATTCACCGTCCAGAGTATTATAAGATATATAAAGATGCTCATGGCAACGACACCAAGGGAATGGCTGAAATCATCATAGCCAAGCATCGTAATGGTGCTGTGGGTGATGTACGTCTCCGCTTCCGCAGCGAGTTTGCACGATTCTTAAACATAGATGACAGCATGCCGCCAATGCCTGATGATGATGGCACCATCAAACCTATACCATCCAAGTTGAACACAGACGCGGATGATCCGTTTGGCAGTCTCGACAATACGATGGCACCCAATGTAACTCCTTTCTGACAAGAGATAGGGAATAGAGAAAAAGAAAATGACAAAAGAAAGTAAATACAATACAAAAAACTTCTATATCGACACGAGAATATATAAGAATTGAATGAATTAAAAAGGACACCATAATTTTCAGATGATTATGCCTACATTCGCGAGAACTCAAGGCATACATTCGTCACGAAATGGCTGCGTGAGCATCGTATCCGTGAATTGAATGAAAACATTTTTCTCACTTTATCAATTAGAAGGCGTGGATACTCCAGATTGGAGTATCCACTTTTATTTGGGGAGCCAGATGGTTAATAAGAACAGATGTTTATGAAAACTGTTCCTCCGTCTTTTCTTTTAGACAATTCCATAGGGATTCTAAAAAACGATTCCATCGAGGTTTTCAGGGAAAAAAGATGTATCGTGATTATAGTTATAGCTTCAACAAAAGAGGGTGTGTCAAAATAGTATGTAAGCATTCGATAAACTACAGGTGTTAACACCTATATACTATAACAATGGCAG
>CAMVIM010000058.1 GCA_947167515.1 uncultured Prevotellaceae bacterium
GAGTACAACGGAATGAACAGCATGATGTTGATGCTCCATGCCGAGAAGGAAGGCTTCAAGATGCCTGTGTGGGCGACTTTCGACCGTATCACCGGCTTGAACTATGTGAAGGACAAGCAGGGAGTCAAGCATGAAGTCAAAGACAGTGAAGGCAACAACCTGCCTCTGGTGTCTGTCAACAAGGGAGCCAAAAGCTTTCCTGTATTCATCACCACGTTCACCGTTGTTGACAAAGAGACAAAGGAGAAAATAAAGTATGATGACTACAGGCAGATGACCGAGCAGGACAGGGAACGCTACAATGTCTATCCGAAGCTGTCTGTCTATAACGTCTTTAATGTCGAGGGGCAGACCAACCTGAAGGAGGCACGTCCCGAACTCTTCAAGAAGCTCCAGGAACAGAATGAGGTCAACCGTCCTGTGCAACAGGAGGGTGAAATGTTTTCTTTCCCTGCCATTGACCACATGATTGCTGAAAACAAGTGGATTTGTCCCATCAAACCTACTTATGGTGACAGTGCCTACTATTCCATCAGCAAGAATGAAATCGTGATTCCAGAGAAGAAACAGTTCAAGAACGGAGAGTCATTTTACAGCAACCTTGCCCACGAAATGGGGCATTCGACGGGTGCAGAGAATCAGTTGAACAGGTTAAAGCCAAGTGCTTTTGGTTCAAAGGAATACGCACGAGAAGAATTGGTTGCAGAAATGTCTGCCGCACTTGTCTCGCAACGCTACGGAATGAGCAAGACCTTGAAGGAAGACAGTCTGCCTTATCTGAAAGGATGGCTCAATTCACTCAAAGAAGAACCGGCCTTCATCAAGACCGTTCTTCAGGATGTGAAGAAGGCCTCTGGCATGATTAACCAGCACATCGACAAGGTTCAGATGGAGCTGGATAAGGCCAAGGAAGTAAAGCAGGAAACTGCCAATCAGGTGTCCGACAACTACGGAAGCTATGACATTCCCAAGTGGGCGTTACCATACATCATGAATGGTGATGCCAGCGGTATCAGCGACCATGAGCAGGAGCTGGTTGACAAGTTCCTTGAAAAGAACTTCCCTGACGGTTTCATCCCTGAAGTCGAAGAGGGGGAGGGTAAGGAACTCAACCGCTATCCGGCTTTCGGAGAAAGGAACGAGAATGCCCTGACAGATCGAGGCGAATCACCTTACCTTGCTGTCGATACCGTTTCCGTCAAGTTCAGTCCTGGGGGCTACATGGAAACCGTGTCAGATGATAAGGAAGATGGTCGTAGCCAAGAAGCTGCTACTGACAACCCGAAGGAACGATTGGCCGCTAAAGCTATTCCACAACCAGAGGAACAGCAGGAAGAAGTTCATTTCCATCGAGGACGTTAGCCAATTCTGTTTACTCTAAAAGATTGAGGGGAACTATCCATCACGGACGGTTCCCCTCTTTGACTAATGAACCAAAATCTCTTTATGATTAGAATGAGAGCGTTACACAAGTCTGGCGGTTTGCCTGAACAGGAGAATACTCATCGATACCTCCTTCATAGGAAGTGTTGATAAGCGACTCTTCTATTCCACGTTGTATCATGAGTGTTTTGATGTATTCGGCACGTTTCTGAGACAGACTGTTGTTGATGCGTTCATTACCTGTTGCTGAATCAGCAGCACCTGATATCCTGACCTTCAGATGATGCTTCTTGGCAATACGCGCAATCTCATCGATGTTCAGCAGCTGAGAGACCTCTGTCAGCTCATCCGTACCCAGACGGAAGAAGAAATAGATGGAAGCACCGATAGGCTCACCACCGTTCTTCATGGCGGCCAGATAGCCGTCGAAGGCATGGTCATTGAGAGCGTCCAGGTCTTCGTCATCAGCATTGCCAAGACGTTTCTTCATTGCTTTCGGCATGGTCTCAGCTTTGCCGTCCCAGCCTTTGTTGTTCAGACGGGCGCGAAGCGAGTTCAAGCCAGAGTAGTCGTTACGAGGATAGAGAGAATGCTCTGTTTCCTTGTCTTTGTCACCGATTCGGTCCTTATAGAGGTCAAGCAGACCCTCTATCTCCAGTATCTTACGGTACTCGGCTTTGATGCGCTCATCTTCCTTGTGTTGAAGAGTGAGACGGCGGTTGCGGTCAGTCATACGACCAGCATAGTCCAGCAGCCACTCGTTCTGAGCCATATAAGGATTGGCATCGACGATTCGCCTGTAGCCAGCCTTTCCTAATCTGAATGATAGACCTGCAGAAAGTGTCAGCATGTTATCTCCGAATCTTGATGAAGTACCCACAGCATCGAAGTTCTTGGCAGTGGTCATTCCACTGAGTTCTGCCACCAGCTGCATTCGGTTACTTAGACGGTAACGGCACTCCAAGCCGTAGGAGAAAGCAAAGGGATGACTGCCACTTGTATTGCCCGGATATGTACAGGCTGAATGCCAGTCTCTGTTGTATATCATACCTACACCAATGAAAGGTATAACGTCCCATCGGGACAAACCGAGGTCATTACAGTTGATCCCAGAGGTAAGGTTGTAGAGAAAGTCAGCATGAACGAAATGGTAGTCCATCGACTTAAACTCTCCATTCTTGAAGGAGAGTCCCTGATAAGCCACACGTCCACCGACTGCGGGTGTGAACCACTTTCCAATTCCAACCTGAAGAGCTGGAGAAAGACGGTCGAACACATCACCGCAGCCGATAGGCGATCCCAGAAAAGCAGAAGCCCCGCCCTTTACTTCAATGAACCAATTTTTACCCCAGTTGGCTGCTTCGCTTACATTCGTGAGATATGTGGGTTTCAGTGTCTGGAGATAATGCTCCGACGTGACACTTACCTGCTTACTGATACTGTCAGATGTCGTGATGACATCGCTTGCCTTAACTGTCAAGGCAGAAAGGCATATAGCGGAAAGTAATAGAATTTTTCCTGTCATAATTTTGATGTTTTTGAATTACTGAATTGGATGTTTTGTGAATACAATACTACATCTTCTTGCGCCTTCCAGAAGTCCGGCACATGCGTCTGGCCATAGCAAGAGAACGACGTGCAAACATACGTTCATCCTCGTCATCCTTCTTACGCCAGCCACCTCCAGGGCCACCGCCACCACCTCCATGTGTCTGGGCAATGGAAGTCGCCTGTTCCACATACTCGCACATTAGGGCAAGAGCGACCGTAGCCACATGGTTCCCGTCCGTTGCCAGTTGTTCGAGAAGTGTGTCACTGAAGACCTCTTTTGCTTCATCTGGCAGACGCTGGTAGCATGATGTGAACTCATGCATCATCGTTCCGGCAAGCAGCTCGTTCATAACGGCTCCCTTGCTGTGTGCCCAGTCCTGTTCAGATGCCGAAGCCTTTGCTGCCAACTCTGAAGCCTCTTGTTCCAGAGCCTCCTTGTCTTGACGAAGACTGTCAATCTCCTGAGCAGTGGAAGACAGCTTGGCTTCTTTCTCTGCCAGTTTTTCTTCCACAAGAGCCTTGCGGTTCTCCAGATCCTGAATCTTCTGGGCAATCTCCTGACTGATGGCATCGCCATTCTTCTGGAGTTCACGGAGCGGTTGCAGTTCCTTTTCGAGGCTTTCCTTCTGTGCCGTCAGGTTCTCAATCATGGTGGTGAAACTCTTCTGCTTTGTCATAGCAGTAGCCAGTTCCTTGTTCAGATCACTGATGGCTTTCTGAAGGTTGTCACGGCGTTCTTCAAGTGTATCACACTCCTGGTTGAGCCATCGGCGGTACGATTCGTTTGTGTGACCTCTGGCACCAGTCAGCATTTTACTTGTTCCACGCGCCAAACCCCACTTCCTGTTCACTTCCGCAAGCTCGTTATGTAGCTGCAAGATGAACTCTTTGTATTCAGGTTTGGTGTGTCCGTGAAAGACATCTTTATAGCTGATTCGGCCTTGGTCATTGACTGGCACGATGTCGCAATGTGCATGGGCAGTGGTCTCATCGAGATGCACTACAAAGCTGATGATATTCTCCTCGCCGAACTTACGTGCGACAAAGTTGTAGATATCCTTAGCCCATTGCTCTATCTCAGGCTTTCGCTGGACATCCTCGTTGCCACATTTCGCCTCGAAGTCCACCTCCTGATTGCCAAATGCCAGCTCCGTCATGCGGTCATGGGAGCCGCTGAAGACAAACTGCACGGCAGTACGGACATTGGGGTTCTTACGCCCGATGTTCGGGTCTTTGATGCCACGTGAGGCAAGCATTTCTGCCATACGTTGATCGAGCGGTCTTGACTTATCCACAGGAACTACCTTGCCACCGTTCACAATTTCGAAATTGAGGTGTTCGCGGCTTCGGTCGTAGTTCCCTTCCTTGACCGCCATGTCATAGCCCTTGTCAGTCCATCGTCTGAGGACTTCATTGCTGATGTCACCGACACCAGAACTTGTCCTGATGTCGATTACCTGTCGGTTCAAATTTGTATTAGCCATACATTTTCTTTTTATGGTTTTACATCCATTTTCAAGTATCGGGAGCATAGTAGAATACCTTATTTCAGTCCAAGGAAATCTGACCCTGCTTGCAGTTTATCTGGTCAGCCCACCGTTCGATGAAAATCGAAACGGGTAGTGGGCTTCCCGATACTTGAAAAATGTGGCACGTGCAAGCACGTCGCCTACAGTTTACTCGTCCCCTTTAGCGGAGTCCTTACGGAGCGTTTCACCTTCGGAGAATGCGTCAGCACCTTCGGACGTTTCAGAAGCGTCCTGTGGCGATTCTGAGGTCTTCTCGGTACTTGCTACCGTAGCTGTGCTTCTAAGACTCTTGGGAGAGTACCCAGAGGGCTTAGGAGGGTTTACAAAGTAGTTGGATCCATTGGAGGGCGCATAGTGCTCGTAGATGCAGTCAAGAAGAGTAACCTCTGCCTTGGAGTACTGTTTGTTGACGGCATCTATGTAACTTGGCTTCACGTTATCACGTAGTGACATGGTGAGAATGCCAAGTACATCGATGACACGCTGCCAGTTCCAGAGGTGATCTTTGCCGAAGAGCAGAGTGACCGAATCGGAAAGCTCTTCAGGCACGTTATCCTCTCTGTCAAAGAGATGGTAGATGATGGATGCCAGTTCATTGAACATGTACGCCTGATGACATAACACATGACGAACAGGAGCACCACCTTGTTCCTGCTGACGGGCTACTTCCATCTTCATGGAGTAGTAGCGGTTGTAGGAATCAGCCACCTCCTGAGCTGAACTGCGTCCCTTGATGAATCTGGCAAACTGCATACAGCAGAAGTCAAGGACATCATCTGTCGAATCGACATAGAGTGACAGTCGCTGCTGGAGGTTGACAGTGAAGATATAGCTCTTCACGAATGGCTTGTACGAGAGTTGTCCGAGTGCCACAAGACCCTCCACAAAGGAGCGCACGGTGGCACGCTGCCATTTCCACTTGCGGGCAAGCTCAGAGATACTGGCAACGAACTGTCCTGGAACAAGTTCTTCCTGACGGTCGCCAATGGCAGCAACGAAGGCACCTGATGACGCACGGCTGAGCAGGTCACAGTAGGCTTCCAGCTTACTGAATCGGTCTTCCGATTTCGGCTTCAGGTACTCCAGCAAAGAGCGGTCAGCGGACTGGGTGTCCGTGCTGCCTGTAATCTGGTTGTTTGTTTCTTGAATCATTTGAATGTCTTTTAGTTTAACTTTCTGAGATTTCACGAGCAAGTGTGTTCAGACAGTATGCCACAAACAAGTGGCACTTTAATAGTAGCAATGGATGATCCGCTGAAGCAGTTCCTGTAGATTGCTGATGCTGTTCGCCTCGTTCTTGATGCGAAGCACACGTTCAGACGGATAGAATACGGATGCCACACCGAGCGTGTACAGCACATGGAATATGCTGTTCATGTAAGGTATGGAATAGCATACCAGGGCAAGCATGAGTGTAAGCGTCCAGAAACGCTTTCTCTCATGCAGCCTATTCAGTACACGGTCTGCCACTTTGTTTGAGAAGAGGCAGCCGGTCATAATGGCTGCTAACAGGACTGCCCAATTCGGATCAGTCATGTAACAGCACCAGTTCATGAGGATAAGCGAGGCGAGGACTGCAATGACGAACAGCTTTCGTGCGCTGTGTGTCATGGTCATGCGCCAGCAGAACTTTCTGGTGATGCGGTTATCCTTCTTGTATAGGCAGAAGAATACTGCCAGAATAATGAAAGGATAGCAGAGCTTTATCAGTTGGATGGTCTGTATCATACGTTAGTCTTTATTTGAGTGGTTATTACTTTTCAACATGGCATCGAGCTTCAAGCCGATGCGGTGATTAAGCAGGTTGTTGTAATTGGGCGCGGACTTGTCAATGGTTGGGTCATTGGACATTTCCTCATCAGTCTCTATCAGGAGTGTAAGATAGAGGTCTATAGCCCCACCATGCTCGACAGTCGAACTTGTGCCCACCATAGGGAAGGGTGCATCTTCAGAAGCTGGCTCCTGTTCGATGGTAGGAGGCTGAATAATAGCTTTTTTGAGACTGCGCATTATCAGCACACATAGGAATACCAAAGTGCAGAGTACCGCTTTGGCATAGATATTGAGGTCGAACACGAACAGCGCAAGAATACAGAGTGTGATGACTACGCTGTAGAACATATACACTCCCTTCAGGGAGGATTTGTTGTTGTCAGTATTCAAATTCATATAATTCGAGTTTGAGTATTTCAAATGTTGCTTTCTGAATGATGTATTCCACGTCCTTGCTTGTCAAGGAAAGCGTGTCAGCACGGTTCTTCGCTGTCGGGTCTTTCTCTATGAGCTTCCTCACACCTTCTGCCAGGTCGTGCTCGTTAACTTTCCAGATGTGCGGCTTCTGCCAGCAGTACTGGTTCCTGTAGTTGCGGAGCGTTATCACCTGGTAGTCGATGTGGTGGAAATCTCCACCCAGAGAATAGTTCCACTGAACGGTGTCGTGAGTGTCAATGACTTCAATCCAACTGCGATGTTCCTGAATTACATCGGCGATATGGTAGAACAGAGCCTTGTCCATGCATGGGAATACAAATCAAGGATTGTTGTTGAAGTCATTCATCACTTCCGCTTCGTTACGGTGTTCCTTTACCAGCATGGAGCCATTGGTGTTAAGCCGAAGGTCAGTAAGCAGGTCAGGGTACATGATGTCGATAGAGCCATAGACTGTCACGAGAATGGTGTTGACCAAGCCCTTCTCATCGGTAGAGAAATTCATCTTGATGTTACGCTGCTCTTCGGGCATGAAATAAGTACATGCACGTTGTCCGAACTTCGTCTTGACGGCTTTCGGATTGGGGTGCGTGAAGTAAAGGATGCGCATATAGGCATCACCATCCATGATATTCAACACTTCATCGATAGGCAGAGGATGGTTTACCTCATAGGTCAGTATGGCGTAGCCGTTGCACTCTTCGGTTTCTTTCAAGAAATAGTTGTCGAACAATGCCGGCATGATAGTCGGCCCACTGACCTTGAATTTGTAGATTGCTTCTTCTAACATAGAATCTTGCATAGAGTTATTATACTGTTTGGTTTATTTGTGAATTGTGTCAAAGAACGGAAATGTAGAGACGCAAGAGTTGTGACGGAATACGGGCAAGATGCTCTGGGTCGGCATAGTCTTTGGTGGAGAGACGTTTCGAAATCTCTGGGAAGGAAGCTGCCAGTTCTGTCATCTGCTTTTGCTGTTCTTCTGTCAGCATACTGATAGACAGGGCATCCATTGATAGGAATGGCTGCAGCGTCATCCACAAGTAAGCATTAGCTTGGCTTGGCGAGTTTACTTTCCCTGCTTTAATCAGTTTGGAACATACTTCTGCATTGAGAAGGAGGCGGCGGCAAGTGCGCATACCCATGTAAACGATGACATCCTCACTTGCCAGCTTGTTCTCCGATGTGGAACGGTATATGTCTGCGCATATCTGCTCAGTCATTTTCGTTACGTCCTTCAAGCCAACATTAGAGTATTCGTCTATATTGGTGAGAAAAGTGCGGAAATGACGGTCTTCCGTTTCAAGGAAGGAGAGGAGTTCCTTTTGATTATTGATGCCGTGCTCCTGGGTGGCAGCAAGGAACCTGCGGTATCGTTCAATCTTCTCGCGCACGTTTCCTTTATTATATACAGATTGCTTATCCAAGGCAGAAAAGAAAGTATTTGCTTTTGCCTTGGTAGCATTCAGCTTTGCATCATCTCGATATGGAGAAGTATGCATCTTGACGTAGGCCACATCCGAGAGGCTACAGTCAGAAGCCAGACGGAGCAGTTCAACACGGACAGAATCCGATGTAACCTGAAAGGTCATGGACAGAGAAGCGTGGGCAGTAAAGGCAGGATCTTTCTTGATATAGTTGTACACTGTATCAGAAAGTTCCTGCCACTGACAGATGAAGTTGGCAAGTTTCTCTGCATTAGCCTTTGGTTCCGCAGCAATACTGTGATGGAAATCTCTGTATTGCTTCAGAGCATCATGAGGATTGTCGAAGTGATAATCAGACTTTACAGAGCATGAAGTCATGCTTAAAATAAGACATAAAAAAAACAAGTGAAAGATGAAACTCATTTGAGTATTTTTTCTTTCACTTGTTTTCTTTTTTTTCATCTGCATTTTTGCGGCGATTTTGTGCTGTGCAGAAAGAATCTTGGATTGTGGGCAAAACCCTCTGTTTTGTTTATATCTCATGGGCGTATCTGTTAAATTCGGGTGCAAAGTTACAAAGAAAAATCATATCTTGTGCCAGTTTGATTTAAACTTTATGGTATTTTATATATCATACTCACAAAAGTATGATTATTGCGGTTTGCAAATGGCAAGTTGAAGAACCGATAGTTTCATAAAAAAGCATAATTGTTAATATAGTATGATTTGCAGTTCGATAAATTTTCATACCTTTGCATTTGGAAGTCTTACGACAGTCCTCTGATATTATTTGTAACAACCCAATAACAGATTGATTATGGCTAAGATAGGTTACATCATGGCAACCGCCCACTACGACAAACTTGAAGAAGACCGTCAGTGGATGCAGCAGTACGGTTGTGTGAAGATTGTTGAAGAGAACGACGCTGACGAAAAGAGCCGTCCGCTTTGGAAACAGCTGATGATTGCCCTTGAACGTGGCGATGAGCTTGTTATCAGCAAGTACAGCAACGCCATTCGTGGCGCACGAGAACTGGCAATGTTCCTGGAATTTTGCCGGGTGAAGGTCATACGTGTCATCAGCATTCATGACCGAATTGATTCCAAGAATGAACTGTTCCCAGAGACAAAACCTTCAGATGTGCTGCTGATGATCGGTTCCCTGCCAGACGAAGCACTTGTTCTTCGCAAGTCATCCGAACATGTCTCAAAATTGCAGGAACGGATGATAGTTCAGCTACCTCCGATTTCTACGGCAAAGGAGAAACGCATGGACAGGGAGAAAACAGTCATCAATCTTTATGCTGCTGGCCATCCGATAGAAGAAATCTGGAAAGCCAGTGGTTTCCGTAGTCGCAGTTCTGTATTCCGCATCCTGAACAAACATGGTATAAAGTTGAATCGAGGCAAACATTC
>CAMVIM010000059.1 GCA_947167515.1 uncultured Prevotellaceae bacterium
GCCAACTTGGAGGAGCAACTGGCGATGAGGGAAAAGCAATATGAGTATTATAGGGAGAAACTGTTGAGGTTTGAGGAGGCTTAGGTGGTTCGAGGGAATCCTAGGCAGAACTAGGCAAACATAGGAAAGCCTGGGTAACCCTAGGAAAACTTAGGAGGAAACAAAAAA
Source organism: uncultured Prevotellaceae bacterium (assembly GCA_947167515.1). Classification (GTDB taxonomy): domain Bacteria; phylum Bacteroidota; class Bacteroidia; order Bacteroidales; family Bacteroidaceae; genus Minthosoma. The sequence continues at coordinate 169 of CAMVIM010000059.1, forward strand.
CAAAGAAAGAACAAACTAAAAATATCAGGAAACAATGGAGTACGACACGAAGGGCAAGGTGCTGAAGAAGGCGGTGGTGTGGAAGGACTTATATTTCTATCAAAAGAGCGATGCCATCTATCAGTTGACGGTGGAGTTTTGTAAGCGTTTCCTCCCTGCTCACGGTGACAGGACGGTGGATCAGATGGTGCAGGCGGCTCGCTCGGGCAAGCAGAACATCGTGGAGGGCAGCGAGGACGGACAGACGAGTTCGGAGATGGAGATTAAACTGATGAATGTGGCGCGCGGAAGCCTGCAAGAACTTCGTGCCGACTACCACGACTACTTGAACACGCATCATCTTTCGCTATGGGACATCGACAGCGAACGCCAGCGGAAACTGCGCGACTTCTGCCACTCGCACAACGACTACAGCGCCTACGCTCCCCTTGTGGCGAGGATGAACGACGAAGAGATGGCGAACCTGCTGCTCACCCTTTGCCACCAGACGGACAAGATGATGTGCGCCTATATAGAGAAACTGGAGAAGAGGTTTGTGACAGAGGGCGGCATCAAGGAGCGGATGCACGCAGCGAGGACTGGCTATCGCCAAGAGGTGGATGCCCGCCTGAAGGCACTGGAGGAAGAGAACCAAAGGCTGAAGAAGGAGAACGAGGAGCTGAAGAAGAGGCTAGGAGAGATAGGAAGAGCTAGGAAGGCCTAGGCAATCCTAGGAAATCCTAGGCAATCCTAGGCAACCCTAAGAAATAAGAAGAAAACAAAAACCAAGAGATAATGGAAGACCGCAGAATTATCGTAGAGCAGGAACATACCACCGTGATGGCGCACTATGAGGCGTTGCCACGGGAGGAACGGGGCTACCAGAGCGAGGCGGAACTGGAAGCGGAGTTCGTCAAGCAACTGATGGGACAGGGCTATGAGCGTGTGAACATCACCAGCGAGGCGCAACTGTTGGCGAACCTTCGCCAGCAGATGGAACGCCTGAATGGGGTGACGCTCTCGGATAAGGAGTGGAAGCAACTGCTGGAGGGGCATATTGCCTCGCCTCAGATGACGATTGAGGACAAGACGGAACGGATTCAACGCTCGGAGATTGTGAACATCACGCGCGACAATGGCGACACGCAGAACATCAAACTGATAGACAAGCGCGACATCCACAACAACCACCTGCAGGTGCTGAACCAATATGTGCCTGAAGGAGGCAAGTATGCCAACCGCTACGATGTGACCATCTTGGTGAACGGTCTGCCTTTGGTGCATGTGGAACTGAAACGGAGAGGCGTGGACATCAAGGAGGCGTTCAACCAAATCAATCGCTATGAACGGGATTCGTTTTGGGCAGGATGTGGCTTGTATGACTATGTGCAGGTGTTCATCATCTCGAACGGTACACAAACGAAATACTATTCCAACACAACACGCTTTGCCCATGTGGCAGCGGTGTCGAACAGTCAGAAACAAAGGGTGAAGACACAATCGCAGTCGTTTGAGTTCACCAGCTACTGGAGCGATGCGGAGAATAACCAGATACTGGATTTGCGAGATTTCACCCGCACCTTTCTGACGAAGATGACGCTGCTGAATGTGCTGACGAAGTTCTGCGTGTTCACCGTCGATAAGAACCTGATGGTGATGCGCCCCTATCAGATTGCTGCCACGGAAAGGATTCTGCTACGCATCAAACAGGCGACGATGAACAAGTGGCAGGGCACCATCAAGGCTGGTGGCTACATCTGGCACACAACGGGTAGCGGCAAGACGCTCACCTCGTTCAAGACGGCGCAGTTGGCAAGCAAGTTGCCCTACGTGGATAAGGTGCTCTTTGTGGTCGATAGAAAGGATTTGGATTATCAGACGATGAAGGAGTATGACAACTTTGAGAAGGGCTGCGCCAACTCCAACACGTCGTCGAACATTCTGCAAAAGCAACTGAATGACCCTCACGACGGGAAGAAAATCATCATCACCACCATTCAGAAACTGTCCTCGCTGCTGAAGAAGAAAAAGGACATCGACTGTGCGGACAAGAATGTGGTGATGATATTTGACGAATGTCACCGCTCGCAGTTTGGCGATATGCACGTGATGGTGACCAAGGCGTTCAAAAAATACTATCTGTTTGGCTTCACAGGCACACCCATCAGCACCGCGAACATCGCCACGGGCAAGTATGCCAATCTGCGCACAACCGCTCAGGCGTTTGGCGGCGAACTGGACGAGAAGGGCCATGCGACGAAGCCTCTGCACACCTACACCATCATCGATGCCATCAGGGACAAGAATGTGCTGAAGTTCAAGGTGGATTACATCCAGACGATGAAGATGAAGGATAATGTGGGTGAGAAGAAGGTGTGGGGCATCGAGACGAAGGAGGCGCTGATGGACGAGAATCGCATTGCGAACAACGTGCGCTACATACTGGAGCATTATGCCCAAAAGACGAAGCAAAAGCAGCGATACACCTATAGCATCATCACAAATGTGGCTGATGTGGCGAAGAGCAACAAGGCAGAGGCTGCAAAGCAGAAGAACCAGCTGGGTGGCTTCAACTCGATTCTGTGTGTGGAGAGCATTCCGATGGCAATAGCCTACTACAAGGAGTTCCAGAAGCAACAAAAAGAAAGGGCAGAGAAACTGCGCATTGCCACCATCTTCACCTTCTCTGCCAACGAAGCGGAGGATGATGCGATGGGGCTGATGGACGATGAAGACCCTGCTGCAACAGAGGGCTTGGATGCCACGTCGAGAGATTTTCTGGAACGTGCCATTGCAGAGTATAACGGATGGTTCGGCACCAAATATTCGACAGACAGCGAGAAGTTCCAAAACTACTATAAGGACTTGTCGCTGAGAATGAAGAACCGAGAGGTGGACATGCTGATTGTGGTGAGCATGTTCCTGACTGGTTTTGATGCAAAGACGCTGAACACGCTGTGGGTGGACAAGAACCTGAGGATGCACGGATTGCTGCAAGCCTACAGCCGCACCAACAGAATCCTGAACAGCATCAAGGATTGCGGCAACATTGTGTGCTTCCGCAATCTGGAGAAGGAAACGAATGACTCGCTGGCACTATTTGGCGACACGGGTGCAAAGGGCATTGCCATCATGCGTCCCTTCAAGGATTATTATGAGGGGTTTGTGGACGAGAAGGGAAAGAAGCAAATGGGCTACATGGAGATAGTGGCAACGCTATTGGCTCAATTTGCCTTGCCGCTGAACCCTGCGAATTTCACCATCGAAGACAAGAAACTGTTTGTGAAATTGTTCGGTGCCTTCCTGAAGATGCAGAACTTGCTCAGCGTGTTTGACGAGTTTACGGAGGAGAAGCGGGGCATCTCTGAATATGACAAGCAGGATTACCTGTCTTGGTATATAGACCTTCGTGCTGAACTGACCAACACGGGAGGTGGTAACGGAGGAGGAGAGAAGGATGACATTGTGGATGACTTGGTGTTTGAAACGGAACTGGTGAAGCAGATTCAGATAGACATCCCTTACATCCTGCAACTCATCAGGGAGTATCAAGGAAAGAACGGTGAGGACAAGACCATCATCGTGAAGATTCAAAAGGCGGTGGATTCAAGTCCTGACTTGAGAGATAAGAAGGAACTGATTATGAAGTTCATCGAGCGCATGACACCAACGCCTGGGCAGATTCTGGACGAGCAGGAGGATGTGTATGATGAATGGTACCAGTATGTGAGAGAAGAAAAAGAAAAGGAACTCAATGCCATCATCAAAGAGGAGAATCTGAAGCCCGAAGAGACAAGAAAGTTCGTGCAACAGGCTTTTGCAGACGGTTATGTGACCACCACAGGCGTTGCCATCACGAAAGTGCTGCCTCCCATGCCCATCTTTGGCGGCAAGGGAAATCGGGAGGAGAAGAAGAATACCGTGCTGGAGAAACTGAAGGCTTTCTTCAACCGCTTTGCAAGCATCACCAATGGCGACTTCGGTGAAGAGAACACCTCAAACGTGGTGTCGCTCCATCCTGTAGATTATCTGAAGGAAACGTCGGAGGAAGAAGAAAGGTCAAAAGCAGCAGAAACTGATGAAGAAAGTTAAACCAATGTGCTGCGGAATTTGGGAAATAGTCAGTTTTTCCTGTGTGAAGGGTACAAAAAAAGAGGGCTGGACTCACGTACACCCCTCTCCACTTGTTTTCACCTATTATATATTACTATCTAATCACGTCTTTGTGACAACCATCACTAATATAGGCTAATCTAACAAATCTATTTTTATCTAACTAATCTAATCGTTTACTACCTTGTATAGTTCTGTTGCAGTAATATTTTTTTATCTAACCAATCATATTGTGGGGCATCACGCCTGATGTTGATGCAAAGTAACGGCTTTTTTCGCTGACAGGATGTAACAAAAGTCTAAATGAATAACAGGATAGTACAAAACTGAACGTTTGGGGGTGGCGCGGGACTTTTTTATCGTCTGATTGTACGATTTTTGCATTCTGCGAGGCGGTAAATGCAGAACATTCTCCAATTAACTCATGAAAATTGAATCTTTTCCTCACTTAATCGTACTGTTCGCTTTGCGTAAGGTACTCACGTTCGGCAATAAAAAAGAAAAAGAGGTTTTTCTTTTTGTATTGTGCTCACTTAATCGTATCTTTGCCCCGTCAAAAGAAAAATGGACTCTTTTACCATCTCAACTTATGCAAAATGTTTTTCGTTCCCTCTTTTTTGTATTAGCCGTTCTTCTTGGATGGTCTAATCTTGGTGCCCAAACAAACGGAAGGGGTGCTGAGGTGCTCTCCCCGTTTGACATGTCGGTGGTGTTTTCTGATTTGACGATAGATGACGGGCTTTCATCGAACACGGTGCGTGCCTTGTTGCAAGATCGAAAGGGTTTCGTCTGGTTGGGAACGAGCCGAGGCCTGAACCGCTATGACGGTCATCGGATTGTGCAGCTGTATCAGACACGTGCTATGTCTGTGACGGCCATGGTGGAGTGTGGCGACACGATCTGGGTGGGTACGGATAACGGACTTTTTTTGTATGACCAGCGAACGGACAGCATCTGGAAGTTCAAGCCGAAGGGAAAGAAGGTGACGGACGGTGCGATGAATGTGTCGGACTTGAAACGGGGAACTGATGGTGTGTTGTGGATGACGACAATGGGGCAGGGCATATTCTCGGTGGATACACGGAGGGGAACCTGGCGCAAGGTGGCTACGCCTGACGATGCGCGCTCTTATGGTTGTGTGTATGTGGATAGGAAAGGACGGGTGTGGGCTTCGGGCAACTGGGCAAAGGCGAACCTGTTGCGCTATCATGCACGGAGCAATCGCTTTGAGAAGTTCCAACTGCGTTTTGAGAATGAGCCAGAACAGGTGGCTCGCGAGCTGGATGAGCAGTTGGGTGGTATTGCCTTGACGGAAGATAATGAGGGTCATATGTGGATGGGTGCTTGGAATGGTAGCTTGATTCGTTTCGACGGAACGAGTGGAATGGCTGAGCGGGTGTTGACGTCTGAAGCCTCGCAGATGCAGCATGTACATAGTGTGATGGAGGTGAAGCCGGGCTTTATGATGATGGGCAGTGACAAGGGGCTGGCGGTGGTGAATGTGGCAACACGTCAGGTGCGGCTGCATCAACGCGACAATTCCCTTTCTGCTTCACTGAGTGACAACTTTGTCTATCCGCTCATGGTGGACCGTGAAGGCGGCACATGGGTGGGTACCTACTATGGGGGCGTGAACTACACGCACCCGGTGTCGGGCAATTTCACTTCCTACACCCATGCACTCTATGGGAACTCGGTGTCGGGCAATGTGGTCAACCACTTCTGCGAGGACGGGCTTCGTCGCCTGTGGATTGCGAGCGATGATGGCGGCTTGTGCTACTTTCAACCCGATACAGGCACATTCACGAAACTGAACCTGGCAAAAGGTGGTGAGGACCACAACGTGCATGCCTTGGCTCTGGATGGTAACAATCTCTATGTGGGCACTTATTCGCAGGGTCTTGACATTGTCGATGTGAACACGATGGCGGTGACTCATGTGCCGGCTTTTGCCGATGAAGAGGGGAGGGTGTTTGATGCCACTTCTTATGCCATCTGTATAGACACCCAGCGTCGCATCTGGGTGGGCACATTCAAGGAGGTGGCACTCTATCATCCCGACACGCGCACTTTCAGTCATGTGAAAAAAGTGGGAGGACCGGTGCTCGATATCAGGCAGGACCATACCGGAAGGGTGTGGGTGTGTACGGATGGCAATGGGGTGTGGGCGTATGACGAGAAGGGTGTATGGAAACATTATATGGACTTTGACAGCGGACATCTGTCGGAAGGCGCCTTGTTGTCGGCCTACAGCCTGTTTGAAGACGGACAGGGGACCCTCTGGGTGGGCATGGTGAACGGATTGTTTCGCTATGACCGTGAACGTGACCGCTTTGTGAAGGTGCCCTTGCTGAGCGATGATGTGAGTGTGTATGGTATTGTGGCGATAGAAGGACAACTCTGGCTTTCTACCTCGGCAGGCATCTTGTGCTATTCACTGGTGGAGCAGGAGCTGATGCAGGTGTATAAGGGTGGTGGCAATATAGCCAGTACGGACTTCTTGCCTGGCGCCATCTGCCGAGGCTATGACGGTACGGTCTATTTGGGCACAACCAATGGATTTGTGGCTTTCCGTCCCCAGTATATGCACCGTAATGAAGTGAGGCCACAAGTGGTTTTCACGGGACTTGAAATCTTTAGCCGTCCTGTGCCAGTGGGGAGCGAGCTGCTGCCAGAGCGTTTGTGTTACATGGAGGAGCTGCGCCTGAGTTACCGCGAGAATGTCATTCGTATCTATTTTTCAGCCATGAGTTATCTGCAACCGTCAGACATTGTGTATAGCTATTATCTGGAGGGATTTGACGAGGATTGGATTGAGGCGGGTAACCACCAGAGCGTGACCTACACGAACCTCTCGCCTGGCACTTACACGCTGCACGTGAGGGCCACGGCGAACGATGGCGCGCAGTCGGAGGATTCCACGCTGCGCATCGTCATCACGCCGCCGTTCTATTGGAATACTCCTGCCAAAATCTTTTACCTCCTGCTCATTGTTGCTGGAATCTTCTTCTTTGTGCGACATCTGCTTCGCAAGAAGGAACGGAAGCATGTGGCGGAAATCCGTGAACTGAATGTGCAGAAGGAGCAGGAGATTCAAGAGATTAACATTCAGAAGGAACAGGAGATACAGGAAATCAATATCCAGAAGGAACAGGAGGTGCATGATGCACGAATCAAATTCATGACCATCACCGACAAAGACCATGAGTTTCTGGATAAGATGGAGGAGGTCATAGAGCAGAACTTCTCGAACTCGGAACTCACGGTGGATTATCTGGCTTCAGAGTTGGGCGTGTCGCGTTCGGGTCTGTTCGCGAAGATTAAGGCTTTGGCTGACCTGACGCCGAACGAGATGATTCAGGTGATCCGTCTCAAGCATGCGGCATCCCTTCTGCTGTCGGGCAATTACCGCGTGAACGAGGTGTGCTACATGGTGGGATTTTCCAGCCCGTCTTATTTCGCTAAGTGTTTTCAGAAACAATATGGCTGCACTCCTGCGAAATATAAAGGGTAAGTGATTGTTGAGGTATGATGGCGCGTGGATGTTGGCATTTTTCCGATGACATGCCTCAATAGAATAAGGGAAAATTTGTGTGAGAAATGAAAATGCAGTATCTTTGCATCAATAATACAAACTTATTGGGAAAATATGAAAACTATTAAGTCGCTTTTTCTGGTGGTCGCCACATCCATTTTGGTCAGTTGTGGAACTGCTACTCAAGTGCCTATCACAGGGCGTAAACAACGGCTGGTCGTTAGCGATGAGCAAGTCATGAGTCTGAGCAACCAGCAGTATCAGGATTATATGAAGACGGCGAAACTCTCGACTAATGCCGCCAACACTGCAATGGTGAAGAGGGTGGGGCAGCGACTTGCTAATGCCGTTGTCACTTATCTGAAAAATAATGGAATGGCTAATGAGGTTGCTAACTACAAGTGGGAGTTCAACCTCGTGCAGAACAATCAAGTCAACGCTTGGTGCATGCCAGGAGGTAAGATTGTGGTTTATGAAGGAATCCTGCCTGTCACGAAGGATGAGGCATCACTTGCCATTGTGCTTGGACATGAAATAGCTCATGCTGTCGCTAAACATTCGGCAGAGCGTATAAGCAACGCCTACAAGCAGCAGAGTGCCATGCAGGTGCTTGGCGGTGTGGCTACCGTGGCAGGTATGGGGCCTAATTGGCGACAGGCTGTAACTAGTGTCATTGGCGTGGGCGAAAAGGCTTGGACTTCTGGCTTCTCGCGCGGTCAGGAGAGCGAAGCCGACCACATTGGCCTTATCTTTGCGGCGATGGCTGGTTACAATCCCGAAGTGGCACTGTCCTTTTGGCAGCGCATGGCTGCAGTAGGCAATAGCTCCAACTCCATCTTCAGCGACCACCCCTCCGACGAAAAACGCATCAAGCAGATTCAGGGCTGGATTCCCGAGGCTAAAAAGTATTACAAGCATTGATGTAGGTGATAGTGCCACGTCACTATCAGGGCATGGATCTGGCATTGTTGGCGACCTTATTCTGTTCACATGAATTTCAACAAGTTTTCGCAGTCTCACAAGATTGCGAAAACTTGCTTTAAATGGTACTAAACTCAAAACGATTGTTTTCGCAAAACAAAAAATCAGCAACTTGAATTTCTTCTAAATTGCTGATTATTAGCGTGGACCAGCTTGGGCTTGAACCAAGGGCCTCCAGATTATGAGTCTGTTAAAATAAAATTTTTTGAGGTTTTATAAAATTTTTCTTGGCTTTGTAAGTTGTTGTCTCACAATTATTTTGTAACTTTGTAGCGCAAAAGTGAAATTTTAATAAACCTCAATTAATGGGCGATTTTGTTCGCATTTTGTTCGCAAATTGTTCGCAAGATTCCCATGAACGAAGCAACAGACTATAGTTATGAAGGCTGAAAAGACATCTATCAAGTGCGGAAAAGTGGACAACTGTTCACTTACTTTAGGTTCATCCCCGAATTGCGTTGGTTTTGTCATGTAGTCCGAGCAGTAGCAG
>CAMVIM010000060.1 GCA_947167515.1 uncultured Prevotellaceae bacterium
TATAATTGGTTATACCACTGGGGTGAAACACCACCCTGGTTTATCAAAGGGGGTGCTTTCAAGTCACCTCCTTTACTTGAACATTCCATCAATGAGGTTGATGGCTTCCTCCTTCTTCTTATCTACGATTTTCGCATAGATTTCAGTGGTCTGAATGTTGGTGTGACCCATCAACTTGCTTGTGGTGAACAGGTCTGCGCCAAGTGTCAGCATCATTGTGCCGAAGGTGTGACGTGAACAGTGGAAACTGATGTGCTTCTCTACACCTGCTGCCTCTGCCCATTTGCGAAGGGCTCTGCCTATGACGGTCTGAGTAGTTGGTATATCAAAGAAGGGAGTTGTTATTCCCTTTGGTTTTGGTAACCAACGCTTTGCCTCTTCAGAGAGTGGGATGATGACAGGCTTCTCCGTCTTCTGCATTTCCATGTCAATATACTCGCCCTTGCCGTCAGGAGTCTTGAAAATGTGAATCGGTGCAAGTTTGTACATATCACTGAGTCGCAATCCAGTGAAACAAGCAAAGATGAAGGCTTGCTTGACCTCTGGGCGGTAACTGTCGGTTGCCATGAGGGCTTTAAGTTCCTCAATGGTAAGGTATTCCTTCTTGCCATCCTTTGGCTGAATGCGCTCCTTGGCATCCAGTTCCTTCATTGGATTGTTTCGGATAATACCTTGACGGACAGCATTGTTGAGAGTAGTCGAGAACATGCCGAGGTAACGGCTTGCCGTGTTCTGGCTGATAGGTCTTGGCTCAATGTACTTGCAGTGTGAGTTTGGGAAGGTGCGAAGGAACTTCACATACCCACGGCAGAAATCAGCATTGACCTCTTCAAGGGTGATGAAGGTCTGATTGGACTCTTCAAGATATTTCTCCACGGTGTGAAGCATTTCAACACGACAATGGAGGGTTGACTTCTTGGTGCTGACTCCACCTTCACAATACTTCTTGATCCATCCTGTCAAGAGTTGTGAACCCTGCTTGACGGTTTCCCAGTCTTGCACTCCGTGACCATGGAGAGCCTTGATGCGCTCTGCCTTGATACGTTCTGCGAGTGCCATCGTTTCCTTGTTCTGCTCCTTGCAGAGTGGATTGACCTCAGGAATGATATAGAGTTTCAGATACTCATACTTCCTGACTCCCTTCCAGTAGATGTCAAGATAGATACTCTTGTTGCCATCTGCGAGAGGTTTGAGACGAATCTTAATCGGCTCCTTCAGTTTGACTTGTTTCTTTGGTCTTGCCATGCTTGTATATTTTTTATTGGTAATTTACTCCCGAAAGAAGGGAAAATGAATTTTGCAGAGGGTCTGCGAGGGTTGGGCTTTTCGGATGCTGATATATCGTTTCTGCATCGTGATTATGCCTTTGAAAGCATGTGCAAAGATATGAAAATCAAGCCATATATGAGAAACAAATCAGAAACAAAAATCATTTTATTATATCTTTTTAAGAGTCGGTTGAGCAAGAATCGGAAAATTCAAAAAATCGCTTATTCGCTTGATACTAAGCACTTTATTTGTCACTTCCTTTCTTATCCTTTCCAACCAATTTTGGAGGACTAAGATATTCTTCACGTCCTGCTCCTCGTTGTTCATGGCGATGTCATCGCAATATAATGGCAAAATAACACTTCTAACCAATTTATAGACAGAGAGTTAAGTGAATAGACAAAGTGGCGAAATATACCAAAATCCAGCCCTGTGTTCCCGACATTTTAGGCTTAAAAATCGTCCGTTTTCGACGCTCTAAAGCACCATTTTTGGCAAATTTCACTAAACACTTTTTAACAGTGAATTTACACTTTTTAAGTCAACTTTTCGCTGATTGTTCATGTTCCATAACCCCAAAATGTGGAGTGAAGGAACACACATTTTTCTTCCCTTCCTTTGTTCTTCATGGGTATGTTCCATGATTGAAAAAAGGGAAAGAAGAAATATGGGCTTGAAAAAGTGTGGTTCATGGGGTTGTTCATCGCGAAGTCAAAACGGGATTTGGTTCTTATGTATTGAAATCAGATAGATTGATGTAGGTAACAAGGTTAATCTTTGATAAGAAAAGATAGTTTGACACAATTTTTGAAGGAGATGCCAAGGAAAATTTGTACCTTTGCAGACAAACAAATCGGAATTTATAAGTTATAATAAAAAATGATGGATTCTATTAGAAAATCAAGGTTAGCAACTCTTGGCATAATTATACTCTGTTGTGTCCTGGTGTTCTGGGTTCAGTGGAATGCCTCTGAATTGCTGGCTCCTCTTCATCTGCAATCTAAGTCTCTCGTCAGATATATTCTGAAATGTATGTTGTCCCTTATTCCCGTGACAATCGTCCTGTTCATATTGCATAGGCCATCAGCAATAATAGAAACTCTTGGGCTTAGGGACTCTGTTTTGAGGGGATTGCTGTTCGGTTTACTATTTACTACCCCTTTATACATAGGATTTGCCATCATCGGGCATTTCAATGTTGAACTTACCTTGCATTGGATACTATATTTTTGCCTAATTCCGGCGGTGTTCGAAGAAATCTTATTCAGGGGTTTTCTATTTGGCCAATTGTTCAGAGTGGGGAAATTAGGGTTCTTTTGGGCGGCCTTTTTGCCTGCTGTCCTGTTCGGTCTGTTTCACATCTATCAAGGTAACGATTTCCTGTCCTCTGTGGTCGCTTTTGGGGTAACCATGTTAGGCTCCTTCTTTTTCAGTTGGATGTACGTAGCCTGGAATTACAATTTATGGGTTCCTATATCCCTTCATTTTTTCATGAATTTGGCTTGGGGGTTATTTGTAGTTGAAGGTACGGGAAATGCTGCCGGAGGCTTAATTTCAAATATTCTACGAGCAGTTTGTATAGTATTTGCAATTGTATTTACCATCTTCTACGTTAAACGAAGAAACCTAGAATCTTTAAAAATCCCCGTATTCAAAATATGAATATCAACTGTAAATTCCAATTTACCGAATAGGATAAGCGAGGCCACATGGCTTCGCTTATTAGTATTTAGTGTACGGACTTCCCCCGAACACTTCAATAAATCTCTTTTCATTCTAATCGTTGTTCATCGACCTTGCATGAAATATAATCGGTGCAAGTAGTTGATTATAAGGATAAATCAGCGAGCAAGAGGGTTTTGTGTTCCCGATTTGAGCGCATGAATCCCCTCAAAAGCTATATTTTATCGCAAATAGCACCTTGAATTTGCATTTTTGGGTGTCTCAGATGGCAAAATGTCAGTAATCAAGCTTAAATAACAATAAAAACGGAAGAGAAAGGCCATTATCTCATTAAAAATTTGTAACTTTGCGCCCATGCAATGTGCGCATGACGAAACAATCATGCTCGCATTTCGACAAATGACCCAACAAGCCAATAGGCAAATGAAATATGGAATCCCCTCGCGGTGTATGCAAAGGTTTGGTCGCCTGTCGAGACACTGCTTGGGGGTTCTGTTTTAGAGATTAGAAACGGATATGTCAAAGTTCAACGAGGCTACGAGGGTACAGATGCCAGCTATGGTGCATCTAACTCGATTGGGATATAAGTACTTCGGGAAGATTCACGAAGCCACTGAGGGTACTGTCTATGATGGCGACACCAATATCTTGTTAGAGGTATTCAAGAAGAAGTTTGAAGAACTGAATCCAGGACACGAAGGAGAGTATCTTCAAGTGTTGCGTGACATCCGCAAAGAGCTGAATGATGATGACCTCGGCAGAGGCTTCTACAAGCGATTGAAGTCTGTGTCGCCCGTTCGTCTGATAGATTTTGACCATCCCAAGAAGAACGATTTCCATTTCACGGCAGAGTTTACCTGTAAGAATGGTCAAGATGAGTTCCGTCCAGACATTACCCTGTTTGTTAATGGCTTGCCTCTTTGCTTTGTTGAGGTAAAGAAGCCCAACAATCATGGTGGTATGGTGGCAGAGAGCACCCGAATGAACAAGGAACGCTTTCCGAACAAGAAGTTCCGACGCTTCATCAATATCACCCAACTGATGATATTCTCCAACAATATGGAGTATGATGCCTTGGGTGGTATTGTCCCAATACAAGGCGCATTCTATTGCACAGGAGCAAGGTCTTTTGCTCCCTTCAACTGCTTCAGGGAAGAGAACCCGGGCAGCATGAAGGTAGCCCCATATAACAGGGATTATCCATACCTTGCCATCGACAAGGAAACGGAAAAGAAGATTCTGAGCGACTATAACTGTCAGGTTATTCACACCAGCCCAGAGTATCAGACAAATCTCGGAGAGAACACACCGACAAACAGAATCCTCACTTCTATGTGCAGCCCTGAAAGGTTGCTGTTTATCCTCCAATATGGCATTGCCTATGTCCGTATGGAGCGTGAAGTGGATGGCAAGATAGAATCGACCGACCAAAAGCACATTATGCGTTATCAGCAGATGTTCGCTGCATTGGCCATCAGGCAAAAGCTTTCCGAAGGTGTTAAGTCTGGTGTCGTTTGGCATACACAAGGAAGCGGAAAGACGGCTCTTTCCTACTATCTGACCTATATCCTGAATGACTTCTACGCCAAGCAAAACAAGGTAGCCAAGTTCTACTTCATTGTTGACCGTCTTGACCTTCTGGAACAGGCTAAGCAGGAGTTTGAAGCTCGTGGTCTTGTAGTAGCTACAGCCAACACAAGGGCTGAGCTGATGGCACAGTTCCGCCAGAACCAGGCACAGCAGGGGTCGAGCGGACAAGCCGAAATTACCGTTGTCAACATCCAGCGTTTTGCCGAGGATAAAGAGAAGGTGAGCATTACCGATTATGCCACCAATTTACAGCGCATCTTCATTCTCGACGAGGCACACCGAGGATATAAACCCGGTGGCTGTTTCCTTGCCAACTTGTTTGATGCAGACAAGGAATCAATCAAGATAGCCCTGACAGGTACGCCACTTCTCAAAGAAGAGCGTGCATCCTGCAAGGTCTTCGGCGATTATCTTCACACATACTACTACGACCGCTCCATTGCTGACGGCTATACGTTGAAAATTATCCGTGAAGACATAGAGACATCATACAGAGAGAAACTTACTCAGGTATATGACAAGCTTGACACCCTCGTTGAAAAGAAGGAAATCAAGAAGAGTGAAATCATTCAGCATGATAACTATGTCAATGAATTGCTTCGCTACATCATCAATGACCTTGTGAGTTTCAGAGCAGCCCAAGGTGACAAGACACTGGGCGGCATGATTATCTGCGAAACAAGTACACAGGCAGAGAAGTTGTTTGCCAACTTCGATGCCATCCAAAAGGAGATAGACCCGAAACTTAACTTGAAGGCTGGGCTTATCCTCCACGACTATGAGGATAAGGAGGTCAGAAAGCAAATCATCAAGGACTTTAAGAAGAATATGACCATTGATATTCTGATTGTGTTCAACATGCTTCTGACGGGCTTCGATGCTCCACGTCTGAAACGTCTCTACTTCGGGCGCAAACTCAAAGACCACAATCTCCTGCAAGCCATTACCCGTGTCAACCGTCCATATAAGGATATGCGATACGGCTTCCTCATTGATTTTGCTGACATCAAGCGTAACTTCGACGAGACAAACGAAGCCTATCTGCAAGAGTTGAACCGTTTCAATGATGTGGACGAGACAGGCGAAGGTAACAACACCGACACCTTCACTCAGGTCATCGAAGACAAGGAAGAGATTGTTCGTCAGATGAAAGAAATCCGTCAGGTGTTGTTTGACTATTCCTATGACAACGCCGAAGAGTTCTCTTCTGAGATCTCGACGGAGGAAGACAAGGCTGTGCTGCTTGATTTGAAGAAAGCCCTGACCTCAGCTAAGAATATGGCAAACATTGTCCGCACATTCGGCGACGATGATATGAAGGAGAAGTTTGCCCAGCTCGAAATATCCAAACTCCCGGAGTTGCTTTCTGAGGTACAACACCGTATTGACATCATCAACCAGAAGGAGGCATTCAGCGTTAGCGACGAGACAAAGGTGCTCATCAATGAAGCCATGATGGATATTGAGTTCAACTTCAGTAAGATTGGCACGGAAGAAATGCGCCTGATAGCTGGCGGCATTGAGCTGAAAGAGAAATGGCAGCGCACAATTTCATCCTTCACCAGCAACTTTGACCAAGAAGACCCAGAGTTTATGACCCTGCGCGATGCCTTCATGGAACGTTTCAAGGAACATGGCTTTGTCATCGACACCATCGCCAAGTTCAATGAAGAGACAAAAGCCCTCGATGACATCATCCAGAGGCTTCAAGACCTCCAGAAACGGAACAACGTCCTTCTGAAGAAATACAATGGTGATGCCAAGTTTGCCCGTGTTCACAAGCGTATTCGTGAGGTGAACAAGGAGCGAGAAGAAAAGCATCAGAAGCCCATGTTCTCATTCCTCGACGAGGAAATCATGGTCATCCTGAAAATCATTAAGGAAGACATTGACTCCAAGGTTTATGATAGGAATGACATTTTGAAGAAGGATGCCTATTTCAACAGGACAGTGCTTGCCCTTATCAATGGCTGTCTGTACCAGTTCCCACAGATTCAGCCAGAAATGGATGACTACAAGTTTATTCAACAGAGAATTTCACAGCAATATATCAATCAGTATAATGCCACCTACGGCGTAGCATAATCCAGATATGACAATAAAAGAAAAGACCCTCCGTCTCATTGACGAATTGAAAGCCACCTGTGCCGCCTACGGCATGGGCAACGACGGTAACGAGTATAAGATAATCACACAGGTATTCTTGTATAAGTTTCTGAACGACAAGTTCGGTTACGAAATCAAGAATGCCCGAAGCGAGATAGCAAAGAAGATAAAGGCTGCTGACAAGTGGGAAACCGCTTATGCTGAACTGAGCGACAATGAACGAATGCTTTTGCAGAGTGCCATTTCTCCAGATGTGCCAATGTTGGAACCATATCACCTGATTTCAAACCTCTGGAATCAGCAGGGCAAAGGTGACTTCGACACTATCTTTGACAATACGATGACCGATATTGCCGAGCAGAACGCCGACATCTTCTCTACCCAGACAACTGAGAACACAAAGATACCTCTTTTCGAGACCCTGACAAACTTTGTTACGGATTCGGCACAACGTGCGCCATTTGCCCGTGCTTTGGTTGACAAGCTGGTGAACTTCTCTTTTGAGGAAGCCTTTGCAGAGCATTATGACTTCTTTGCCTCTATCTTTGAGTATCTTATCAAAGACTATAATACAGCTGGAGGTGGCAAATATGCGGAGTACTACACACCTCATGCCATTGCAACTATCATGGCACGTCTGCTGGTTGGCGACCATGCAGACCTTCACAGCATGGAGTGTTACGACCCATCGGCTGGTACTGGCACGCTGCTGATGGCTCTTGGTCATCAGATTGGCGAAGACCGTTGCACCATCTTCTCACAGGATATTTCTCAGCGTTCTAACAAGATGCTGAAACTAAACTTACTCTTGAATGGCTTGGTATCGTCGCTTGACAATGCTATCCAGGGTGACACACTGGTAGCACCTTATCACAAGAGCGATGATGGACAACAGCTGCGCCAGTTTGACTTTGTGGTCAGCAATCCTCCGTTCAAGATGGACTTTTCCAATACACGCGAGAAGATTGCTGCTATGCCAGCTCGCTTCTGGGCTGGAGTGCCTAACGTCCCTGCCAAGAAGAAGGAATCGATGGCAATCTACACATGCTTCATCCAGCACGTTATCAACTCTTTGAAGGAAGGGAAAGGAAAAGGTGCTATCGTTATACCAACTGGATTTATAACGGCTAAGAGCGGCATTGAAAAGAAGATCCTGCAAAAGATTGTCGATGACAAGATTGTGTATGGCTGCGTTTCTATGCCTTCCAATGTGTTTGCCAACACAGGTACGAATGTGTCAGTCCTATTCTTCGACAAATCAAGAACAGCAGACAAAGTGGTACTAATAGATGCCAGCAAATTAGGTGAGGACTACAAGGAAGACAACTTGCAGAAGCACCGTTTGCTGCCAGAAGAGATAGACCTGATTGTCAACACCTTCAATGAAAAGAAAGCCATAGACGATTTCTCTGTAGCTGTGACATATGATGAAATCAAGGAGAAGAACTACAGCCTTTCTGCAGGTCAGTACTTCGACATCAAGATTGAGTATGTGGATATAACCGAGGAAGAGTTCAACAGCCGCATAGCCAACTATCAGGAGACCTTGACCAAGCAGTTTGAAGAGAGCCACAAATTGGAAACGGAAATACTTTCACAACTAAAGCAACTTCAATTTAAATAGTATGGAACTGAAACGATACAAGCTCTCTGAAGTTGCTAAAGTTGATATTAGCAGCGTTGACAAGAAAACCAAAGATGGTGAAACGCCAGTAAGGTTGTGTAACTTTACTGACGTATATCATAACTGGGCTATAACATCGGATATAGCAGATACTTTTATGGAAGCATCTGCAAATTCAAATGAGATAGAAAAGTTCACCATTAAGAAAGGTCAGGTCGCCTTCACCAAAGATAGTGAAACGAGGGACGACATAGGCATCCCAACTTATATAGCAGATGATTTTGACGATGTTATTTTAAGTTATCACTGTGCCCTAATTACTCCAGACGAGACAAAGCTATGCGGAAAGTATCTCAATGCTTTCATGCACTCTGCCTATATTCAGAGATACTTTGAACTGAATGCCACAGGTAGTGGCATGAGATATACGCTGTCACTTGACACTCTTGAAAGTATGCCTCTTTTGCTTCCATCGTTAGAGGAACAAAAGCGTATTGGCGAAATCTTCTCTGCCATTGACAAGAAGATTTCTATCAATCGTGCGATAAATCAGAATTTAGAAGCGCTCGCCAAGCAGCTCTACGACTACTGGTTTGT
>CAMVIM010000061.1 GCA_947167515.1 uncultured Prevotellaceae bacterium
ACCACGGCTGGAGTTTCCGAGATATTCTCGATTAAGTTCTTATAATACCTGGCATTCACAGTTGTATCACGGAAACCTGCCAGTGTGCGCTTCGTGATGCTTCGTGCCATCGGAGTTTTACATACCACAAGGATATTGTTCTCAATGGTCAAGTCCCACAACTGCATGGCAAAGGCATGTCCTATCTCCCCATACTTTGCTTTGACGGCTTCCACACGGGAGCGATAGATATTATATGCCACATACAGCGGATAGAGACCACTCTTTGAGTTGATTTCCAGTATATGTGCCTCTGGACGGAACACGTCTTTTGTAACCTGTCCTTGGTCAACCCAACGTGGCACTTCGATAGGCTGCTTAAAGTCTTCATCATAGAAGCAATAACCACCCAGACAGTCGCTCATGTGCATGTTCACCACTCGCCATGGTGTGAGAACGGTTTCCTTGTCAGGGTTGCGGAAGGTGTTGAAGATACCGGCAATGCGCTCTATTCGCTGTTCAATCGTGAACTTGTCAGCAGCACGAGCCATTGCCCTAATGCGCTTGCCAGCCTCACGGAACACGTCAGGCTCATAGAATTTCTTGAACTTGGCGAACATTTCCTTGCTCACACCCTTGGGCATGAATTCCTCCCATGACTGGTCATCAATGAGATTGGCGAAGTTGTCTATGGTGATTTCTTCATCCTCATTGGTCAGCTCCGCACCAAAGATGAGCAACGGCATACGGATGGATATGCCACGCAGTATGGATATAGCCTCCTTGCGCTGGTTATGTCGTTGCTTCAATTCGTCAAGGCGTTTCTGCTCCTCAGGTGTACGTTCTTTCTTGGGCTTCTTCTCCAACTTCTCCTTCTCTTCGTATTCCTCGTTGGTGAAGCCTTGATTGTTAACATCGATGTCGCCAGTCTTGCCCATCGCTTTCGTCTTGCCGATGGTGCTTTTCAGCTCTTTGAAATCAGCAAGGTCAATGTCGGTAAGTTTCAGCAACTCGTCGTTATAGAGTGCGCCATCTTCAAAGCCACATTGCACAACCTTTTCAATCTGTGCCTTCTTCAACTGGCCCATCATCTTGTTTACGTCATATGGCTTCATCTGCGAACCCTCAATGCTGATGATGGGGCAGAAGTTGAGGAAGTCACCCAATACACGGCGGTCTTCATCGGTAGCCTTGCCAACTTTGGCAGAGACTTTCGCCACTGTAGCCAGTACACGCAGTGTCCTATCTGGCGCGAAGTCGAAAGCGTAGCACTGCTCCTTCATGCGTCCTTTGTGCGTGAAGGGAGTCTGCACACGGAAAATGGTCTGCATGTAGTTTGCTGCGCTCGTACTGTATGAGCCAGCCATCATGAAGACGGCAGTCCACGGACGGATGCTTACACCCGTAGTAAGACGGCCACAGGAAAGGGTGATGGTATAAGTCGCGTCTGGGTCAGCCCCGATTGCTTTATTGACCATCTGCAATGCGTCGGCGTTTTCCTCGTCTTCGTCGCCATCGCCAGCTACATTGACAATCTCGAAGTTTCCGAAGATGGGATGTGCCTTCAACTTTGCACTCAGTGCCCTTGCCGACTTTACGCCAGGCACTACCCACAGTGTATGTCGGAAGATGCTACGGTATTCATCGTTGCTGAATGGGTAAAGGCTATCCTTGTCATCTTTGCAAAGTAGCGTGAGGAATCGGTCAACATCCGCTTCATGGATGAAGGTTTCATCCTCACGGGTACGGAAGAACTCGCGGAAGTTGAATGCCTTTTCGTCATCGGCATATTCGCTCATGAGCGTGCCGAGGTCATAGGTGTAGATATTGATGGCTGGCAGCGACTCGTAGGGGTTGGGGTCGCCAAAGTGCGTCAAGTCCCATTCTGCCTTTGCCCGTTGCTCCATCACATAGTCCCAAGTGAATATTTCGTCCTCTGTGTAGTCGTCAAGCAAGTTGAACGGTGTACCAGACAGACGGAGAACCTTGGTTGTTTCCTTCGTCAACTCGGCAATAACAGCCTTACCCAACTCCGTTTGCGTGCCTTCGTGCGCCTCGTCCACAATCAGGTAGTCCCAGACGGTGGAGAATACCTCGTTGTTTTTGTCGAACTTGCCACCGACCAGTTCAGAACCTCGCATATCCTGCATCGAGGCGAAGTACACATACTTGTCGCCACGACGTGCCAATTTTTCAAGATTGGCAAAATTCTCGCCCTTTGTGCGTGAGCCATAATGAAAGTCGGGGCGGTCATAGAAGATTTTGCCGAAGTCCTCAAACCATCCTTCATCGACCACAGGGCGATGGGTTAGGATGATAGTACGCTGCATTTCCAAGTCCTTTGCCACACGGAGCGCACAGAGTGTCTTGCCGAAGCGCATCTTGGCGTTCCAGAGCATCTGGTTACTCTTCTTGAACTGTTTCTTGGTCTTATCAACCGCTGACTGCTGTTCGGGGCGCAGCACGATTGGGTTCTGTGTGGTGGTGACATCGCCTGGATGAAGGCTTGTCTGTCCTTTTTTGACTGCGGCTATTGCCTTTTTTACCGTTTCAAGGTCACAGCAGAACCACTCGTTTGCTCCTTTGACGGTATCAAAGACTTTCTTCTTAACCCCTGACCGCTCCAGCACATTATGCACCTGTTTATCGTTGAACGAACAGATGGTGCCGCTGGAAAAGAACACCGTCATTTCCGTATAAAGCAGATTGTAGGCAATGCCAGCCGTCTGGGTATATTGGTCAATACGTTTTCTCGCTGCCTTGTTCAGCACATCGCTGTTAGGTGCTGGGAAGTCTCCATTATCTTCATCTAAGGTTGTCTCACCAACCTTCAGACAGTCCTTGTGCCAATCGTCTCCGATGGCAAAGACATATATCAGTCTGGACTTTAGGGATGATTCAAATGTAGCCATACTGTTATTTTATGAGGTCGATATATCTGATTTTACGGTTGTTCTCGCCCGTCTTGGGGTCTTTGTTGCCCCAGTCGCGAATGAGGCAGTAGATGCCGTTGTGCCCTTTGATGGTATCTTGCTGGCATCCCTGACAGTAAACCTTCTTTTCCGTGTCGCCGAACAGGTCGTGTTCAATCACGATTTCGCCATTCTTGCAACTGTCTGGCACCACACCTTTCAGACCGTCCATCTGCCAAACATTCCATGAAATGATGTAGGCAATATACAGAATGGACTTTTGGAGCGGTGCTTTTCCGAACTTGGCTTGGTAGTACTCGATGAAAGATGTAAGCAGGGCTTCACGAGCCAGTAGCAAGTTGTCGCCCTGCCACTCAAAGCCGTAGATGTTCTTGTATGCCTCCTGTGTCATTTCCAGCCACTCACCGCTTGTAGTGGTATTCTCACTCACCACACGCAGTTTGCGGTCAAGCATACCTATGCGCTGTTGCAATGGAATTGGCTCACCCGTCGTAGTGTCGTAACGGCTCACAAGATAAGGGGCTTCGCCACAAGTGATTTCCATGCGAGTAGCCCTGACATAATCCTTCCACGTCTTTCCTTCAGGGAATGTTATAGGGTCGGCAGTAGCCTCCCATGCCTTGCCGTCATCACTGGTGGTGTTGAACACGTCCTTACGTCCAAACCACGCTTCATCAACGAGATTGTTTTGGGCATTGCACACCCACGAAGGGGTAAACACTTCGGCCATATCCTTTGCCCTTGATGTCTGCTGCTCCTTTGATTTGAGAACGCGCGGCATGACAACTTTGTTGTTCTCGCCCGTAACGAGTTCGGGCAAGATAGGCTTCTTGTAACCATAACCTTCGCCAAGACATTCATAGTCGGACGTAGCCCAGAAGATATTCTCTCCTGTGGTATGGTCACGTAATAAGGCATCCAACACCTCTTTCCCAAGTGTCAGGATGTCGTTTTCGTTTATGTCTGGCTCAAAATTCATGTTCTGATGTATATACCCTTAATTGGAAATGCAACATAGCATGTTGCAAAGGTATTCATTTTTATTCAGAAATAGGCAGATAACCTTATTAAATAAAGTGAAGACGGCGTTTTTTGCGTCATTTTTGCATCAAAACGTCATCTTCACCTTACTTTTCGAAGCATCTTTTGTGTCTAAGATTGCTCGTTTACGTCATTCTTATGGAATCTGAACCAATGGGCTGCTTGCGGAAGAATGTTTCTCAGTTCTTCATCGGAATAATCAGTCACAACCTTTGATTTGAGATAAACTGTCTCAGTGCAGCCAAGATAGAGCAGCATATCTGTTGTGTTGGCCCAAGATATGTATATTTTCTTATGCTCCTTAAAGTACGCTATAGCCTTATCTGCCTGTTCTTTGCTTTCGGGATGTAGAACCTGAAAGTGAAAGAAGGGGGCTTCGTTGTGAACTAAATCCTCAATAGTTTTCCCATTACCAACATTAAAGTTGATGATGCGGAACTTTTCTTTGGGGACGGCACATTCCTTGGCATTCGTCACGTCTATGGATATATGGCTATTCATGTTAAAGGCCTATTTGTTTTTCTTATCAAAGAAGTGGTAATGCAATGCACCTAATATGATCCCTACTGCACTTATTCCGAAAAACAATCCCCAACTTTCGTATCCCATTCCTAAGATGGCGGCAAAAATGACTATTGTCCCAGCTAACACGCAGCCAAAGGGCGTGTCGTCAGAGCCTCCACCTGAATACTTTGGTTCAGAATCATTTTCCTCCATTGCGTCATTGAAGGCCATGAAACCAAGGAAGTGCATAAAATCAAACATATACCTGTTATTTGCTATTCCAAACTATTGATAAATTCACTTTGTGTGTGCAAAGGTAATACTTTTTCTGCAGAGGACAGCCAATTTCCTTTTATAATAGTGTGAAGAAGGTGTTTTTGCCTCATTTTTCATTAAAACGTCACCTTCACCTTTCCTTTTCCCTATCTTTTTGAATCGGTTCGTACCTAAAATTATATGTCTGGCGACACACAAACATTAGTACGATTGGCGAATGAAATAATCAGCAAAACTCTTTCTTCACTCGCTGGATGGTGCTAATGCCTTTTCCTGTTAATTTTGCTACGTCACGGATGGCATAGCCCTTCTTCAAAAGAGAAATGGCATCCCTGTATTCTTCTTTCTTTTGGTTGGCAGATTTCGTTGAGCCTGGCTTGCGCCCCAATTTCCCGCCCTTGGCTATATATTGTTTTCTGCCTGACTGCAAGCGGAAGGTGATATTCTCTCGCTCCAACTGTGCACAGGTGGAGAGCGTTGCCAACATGACAGGGGCAAAGAGTGACGGTTTCCCGTCATCCCCAATCAGGTTGAACTGTTCCTTCTGGATATAGAGGTTGATGCCACAGTCAAGCAGTTCCTTGACAGAGGCAAGCACCTCAAAGGCATTACGACCCATCCTTGACAGTTCACTGACAAGAAGGGTGGAAATGCGATTTTCCTTGCAATAATCGATGGCTTCGCATAACACAGGACGCTCTTCATTCTTCTTTGCGCCTGAGATATGCTCCTCAAATACCTTTCGGACATCCATCTGCTTATACATAGCATAGTCCGACAAGTCCTTGACCTGTCGTTCTGTGCTTTGCCGTTCCCCAGAACTGGAAACGCGAGCGTATATTACTGCCGTCATGCTACCCATTTTAATCAAAGATATTGTTGAACATCGAAAATGACTATATTCAGATAACTCCACAGATTTATTTGAATACAAACATTTTTTGAACACATGGACTACCCGAAGATTCCTGTCATCAGGTTTACGGCATCCACTTTCTTGTCCATCACCACGTCAGCATATATCTCAGTTGTGTGGATGGTGGTTCGTCCGTGTGGTAAATAAACGATTGTTACTTCTGGTCGAGAAACTCTCTTGCCATTCGCGTAAGTTCATCTGTATCTATCGCCTCCAAAATCACTTCCTCTGGCTCCAAATCGAGCAAGAATTGCATATAGGTGGGGAGGGTCAACAGGTCGCCATCACGCCCAACGTTATAGTCTCCAAACTTGATGAAGTGCTTAACGCCATATTTCTCTGGGTGTTTCCTGATGGTAGAGAAACTTTTAGCCTGGGCACTTTTTGCTTTCACCTCTACAGGAACGCACTCGCCTTTATAACGGATAAGGAAATCCAACTCCAAGCCAGAATCTTTTTGGAAATAGTATAAACTCTGTCCCTTTTTAATAAGTGTATCTGCCATCAGGTTTTCAAAGATTGCTCCTTTGAATCCTCCCAGATTGCCTTGAAGAATGTCCGCTCTTGTCGTACCTCCAAGCATGGCAACCAACATGCCAATGTCAGCAGTATAGACCTTGAACACGTTGTCTATGGCATTGCCCTCCAACGGAAGTCCCGTAATGTTGGAGTTATAGCAACGGCGTATGATGTCGGCATCTTCTAACCATTGAAGGGAGTCTCTGTAAAACACGCCACGTCCACCGCTTTCCACTTTGGACCACTGGTATTTCTTGTTTTCCTTGGCCAGTTGCTTTGGAACGGCATTAAAACAGGCGCGAATGTGAGGCTTGTCCTTGTCGTCGGCATATTTAACCATGTCTGAACGATATTCTTTGAGAAGAGAATTCCAAACGTCGTTTACCTTGCCCATGTTTCCTGTTTCTATCAGTGCATTAACTGCAGCAGGCATCCCTCCCACAGCGACATATCGATACAGGAGAGTTTTCATCGCAACATGTATGCCATTTGGTACGGGTTTTTCCTCTTCCAGGCAACGCTTCAACACATTGATGATTTCTTCATTCATGTTGTTCGCCCAAAGAAACTCTTCGAAGTCAAGTGGGTACATCTCCACTATTTGCTCATAGCCTACAGGGACGGAATTGCTTCCCCTTTCTTGTTCGATAGGTTTTCTTGTGCGCTGCTTCTTCTCGTCCTGGCCATAGCCTTGCACTCCAAGCAGCGACCCCGTAGCGATTATATCATAACGCCCGTCTTCCTTGAAGAACTTCAGACTGGTACGCGCTTCAGGGCAGTCTTGGATTTCATCAAGAATAATGCATGTCTCTCCAGGAACGAACTTTGCAGTCCTCATCTGGGCTGAAAGGTTAAGGATTATACTATCTACATCCTTTGAATCATAGAAAGCTTCTTTCCTTCTTTTTTGCTTGATGAAATTGATATATACTACATGCTTGTAGTTTTCCTCTGCGAATAACTGGGAGATATAAGTCTTTCCGCATTGACGAATGCCCATGATGACAAGTGGGAAATGGTTTGGTTGTTCCTTCCACTTCTTTAATGTCTCAGATATTTTTCTTTTAAGCATAACACATTAATTTTTTGCGTGCAAAAATACGTTTTTCTAATGACTTTCGCAATAGTTGATGTCATTTTTCCAGCGACTTTTATATATTTTTATGCTTTTTTCCTAACGAAATTCACAATTCCGTTGCATTTTACCCCAAATTGCATCTATAAGTTCAATGCCGAAATCCTCAAAGGTTTATTGTTGGAATATGCCGAAATTCTCAATGGAAATCCTATCCGAACAGTCCATTAGTCAGGTTCACGGCATCCGCTTTCTTCTCCATCACCACGTCGGCATAAATCTCCGTGGTGTGGACGCTGGTATGCCCAAGAAGTTTGCTCGTCGTGTAGAGGTCTGCCCCGGCTGTCAGGGTCATTGTAGCAAAGGTATGGCGGCTGGTGTGGAAGGTGACGAGTTTGTTGATTCCGGCACGTTTCGCCATGTTCTTCAAAGCCCTGTTGGCAGCACCCAGTTTCGGAGCGTTGGGGAAAACCAACTGGTCGCCTGCATCCTTCGGTCTCTCTGGCATCCATGACTTTGCCTTTTGCCCCAGTGGAACGATGACGGGATGCTTGGTCTTCTGCATGGACGGCACAAATATCACCTCGCCTTCGTCAGTCTTGCGAATGTCCTTCCATCGGAGTGCCGCCATGTCACCATGTCGCAGCCCCGTGAAACAGCAGAACATGAAAGTCTGCTTAGTGCCAGGGCTGCCCGTTGTGGTCTTTGCCATGCTGTTCACCTCCTCAATGGTGAGAAACGTCC
This sequence comes from uncultured Prevotellaceae bacterium, assembly GCA_947167515.1. Classification (GTDB taxonomy): domain Bacteria; phylum Bacteroidota; class Bacteroidia; order Bacteroidales; family Bacteroidaceae; genus Minthosoma. The sequence goes on from CAMVIM010000061.1 coordinate 7,988, forward strand.
TGTCGCTCGGTACTTTCCCGAATTTCTCCTTTACTTCTATCTCGTAGAAGGGATTCAGCAGAAGGAGTCCTTTCTTGACGGCATAGTTGAGCATCGTATTGAGGGTTGTCTGGAAAACAAGTTTGGTATTGCCGGACAATTCCTTGGGGTTGTCGGGCGACTTGGTGTTTTTGTACGTGTCCCTGACATAGGCAAGAAGGTTCAGGTAAAAGCGCTTGTCCACTTTGGAGAGCAATATCCGTGGCCTCCTTATGCTCGTTAGGTATGACTTGACGATGTTGATGGTGGAACGGTTCATCTTCTGGTATGAATCAGATGCCCGTTTAATGTCCCTGAGATATACCTGGTATTCGTCCATGAAATCGGCGAACGCCTTTGAAGGGAGTTTCTTTTCTCCCGTTTCCTGCGGATGCTCGATACCCAAGACACGCTCGGACTTCAGTTTGAGGGCATGTTTGAGCGTGTTCTCATTGACTCGCCTGTCATTCTCGTCTTTTTCGGGAATGAGATAGAGCTTCAGCGACTCGTACCGCCGCTTGCCGCCCTTCTCGTAGAACTCCAGATATAGTGACTGATTGCCACTGGGTAATGTCCTGTGGCGTAACTCAATTTTCTGATTCTTCTCCATGTGCCTCTTTTGATTGTTGGGTGAACAGTTCGTCAACGAGACTGACTGCCTCCGTCTTCTTCTTGTCTATGATTTTACTGTATATCTGGGTCGTGGTCACATTGGCATGA
>CAMVIM010000062.1 GCA_947167515.1 uncultured Prevotellaceae bacterium
TGAAATCATTGATGGAAATCTCAGATGACGTTGCCTTGATTTCTCCACGGTCGGATAGACGGCCACGCTCCTTGACCTCCTTGTCAAAGGCATCCTTATCAACCATCGGAAGGGTCGTCTGCTCGATGTTGAACAGCATACGCACCTCTCTGTTGCGGATTCCTTTGTATTCGGACTGTTGCTCAGGTGTCAAAGCCTTGTACTCGTCACGGCTAATCTTCACTTCAGGATCGGCCTTGCTCTGGTATTCATTCCAGTTGTACCAGTAGAACGGCACACCCTTCTGACCTGACTGTACACTCTCACCACGTTTCTTGGCTTCGGTGAACAGCGTGTACTCGTTGGTCTTGTAATTGCTTTGGTCGCTATGCAAGCCCAGGATAATGGCATTGAATGGTGATACGGTCACGCCTTTCTGGTAGAACTGAGGGACTTTCTTGCCGTCCTTGTTCAACCACACGCCACCATTCTCCTGTGCTTTGTCGAAGGCATTTACGAGAAGTTCCACCTGTCTTTCGGCGGCATTCTTCTCCTGCTGATTCTTTTCTGTCATATTGAATATACTTTTGATTTATTCCTTTAATAGAATTACTTATACTCCAGAACACCAAGCACTTTCGTCTCTGCGATTGACTTGATTTCCCAATCAACCTGACTGTCATCCATGTGTTCACGGAGCAGCTTATCGGCCTCCTTGGTATCTTCGGCATTGACGTACATGATTTGAGGAGAGAACTTCTTCTGTCCTGTCTCATCATCTTCCGTCACAAGAGCTACGACGGCTTTGTACCAGTGGTTATCCTCGGCTTCCGTACCCTTGATGATGTCGGACACTGCCTCACGAGAGATGGCCGTGATGTCAAAGTCTCGTGTGCCGATAAGGTCTGTTGCTGCCTTGTTGGCACGTTTCTCGGTCTCGGTGAAGCTCTCGGCATCTACCAGATACTCTTCACTGACCTTTTTCTTCTTTCCGTCATCCATCACCTTGGAGTACTTGACGCGGAACTTATACCAGTTTCTTTTCATATTTCACACTGTTTTTAATCGTTACACTATTATCTCTGAGCAAGTGTGCGCGTTTCGGTTCTCTGCTGTGCCTCATAGTTCTCTGAAGCCAACTGTCGCATCTGGTCATGCTTGGCAAGAACGGCATTGGCAAGGGTATTCAATGGCAATGCGCCCTGATTAAAGGCATCTACGACATTATCCGTGAGGGCTATGGTGCAAGGCACTTTATCGATGGCAGCTATCAGACAGTTGCCCTTAATCTGGGGCTGTGAGATACGTGGATTGAGCGGTTCATCAGGATAGACCTTGTAGTTGACACGACCCGCTGAAGCATCCTGTGCCTGGCCAATACCTTTGTGATTATCGATGGCTTCGTGACCAGCCTTATTCAGGAGATTGAGACCTCCCATGCCTACAAGCACCATCTTCAGGATGGGATTCCTGACAAACATTCCAGCCACAATACTGGCAAGAGGCATCAGATTGTCTTTCAGTCCCAGGGACTTTGTCTTTCCCGTGAATGCTCCCAAGATCATGTCTGGAAGCATGGCAAGGATATAGCCGAGGTTGTGGCCAATATCGGACATACCATTCAAGCCGAAGGAGCTGAGCAAGCCAGTCCATCCGCTTTGGTTAGTCTGTTGTGGCAGTTCCTGTTCCGTCGCTTGTGTGGATTGGGGTGCTGGAGTCTCAGTTGTAATTTCAGCGGAAGGTGCTGGCCTTACGTCTTCATCCACTTTTTGATTCGCTTTCGGCTTTTGTTCTGTAGGCTGAACTTGTTCCGTTTTCTTCTTTGCCTGTTCTGCGAGATACTGCTCCCTATACTCAGGAGCTATAACCAACGGAACATCAGGTTTCTTCTTGCCTTCAGGTGCAACCTTGGTTCCTGTTGGCGTATATTCCGTACTCCCTCCGAAATGGTCTAAGGCTGCATTCAGCCCGACATCTACACCCACGAACTTGGCAGCACTTGACCAGCCACCGCCGAAACCGCCCATAGAAAGGAAGTCTGCCGTTGCTCCTAAAGCATAGCCGGTTCCTTTCTCCAAAGCAGATGGGTTGTAGCGTTTCTCTGCCTGTTCCGTGATATGGTTCTCCAGTGGCGACTTACTCATGGCCTGTGGGAGATAGAAGATGGTGTTGGTGGCAGCCTTACGCATGATATATTCAATGGATGACTTCGGGACTTCATCCTTGATCATCTTGTCAATCATCATCTTCTCTATCTCTGGTGTGACCGTGATATGCTGTTTTTTCAGCTCAGCCTTTACCATATTGATGTAGTCCTCCGTATGCTTGGAGTTCCACTTCCCCGTATAGCGAAGGGCATCAAGGCTTGCAGCTTGGGCTGACATGCCTCCATCGGGACCGGCTGCTCCTGCCATGATAAAGGACAAGCTGCTGGTATGTCGGCCAATCTCTTCCAACTGCTTATGACGAAGGTCTGCCATCACCTTATCCATGATGGGCAGCACCTTGGTACGGAAGAGCTTTTCGTTTGATGATTCTGCCATAGTTTTTCCTGATTAGTTGTGTGGGAGATTTCCAGCCGCACTCATCATCTGATTGAAGGTGTTGTAGTCCATGTTGCCACTCCAGTATTCACGCTGGATATAGTCGAGTGTACGACCATAAGTACCTTCTGCTCCTGCCCCGAAATGCTCATAGATATTGATAAGCTGGTTGGCAATAGCCATATTGGTTCCCTGCGGAAAGGTAATCCAGTTACCTGTCCTGTCACGGATGGAGGGTATGTCGGTGATAATACCGCTTTGTGAGATACCGCCTTGGTCAGAGGCAAGAAAGCCATCGCCTGTACCGCTTGTTCCTGAACCAGTAGAACTGCCGCCATTTCCAGACATACTGCCGTCAATGCCGAAGAACTGGGGCAAAGCAAGGGAAAGGCAAACAAAAGTAAGCGCACCGCCAACGGTCATCGTCATACGTTTGGCTGTGTTCTGGGGATTGGTTTGCATGGTGTAATACACGGCCAATGCCCCGACAACCGCAATGATAGCAGCAATGACGTAGCATAATGCGCGTACATACGGCATGTAGGTAACAACACCGTCTGCGGCATCACTGATACCAGAGGTTCCGGCATCAGCGAATGCTACAGGGGTGAACAAATTAGATATGGCAAACAAATAAATCTTCTTCATACTTCTCTTGTTCTATAGGTTAAGCTGACTGAGTATCTGCTCCCTGGTCTGCTCGATGGCATTGTGATAGACTTCCATCTGCTTTGGGAAATACTCTTCCAGCCATTCGTCTTTTTCAATATTCTCGTTGATGAACTTGATGGCTAACTGACGGTCAATCTCGATGGCCGCTTCACCAGCCTCGCTGTTGTTGAACCAAGCCTTCGTCCACCATCTGATTCCGCTTCTGTCGGGATAGACACTGACCAGCCTCGGTATATCAAAGCTCTGAATGTCTATTTCCAGTTCGGCAAGGGGATCGACAAGCCCACTGCTGGCTACGGCTTCGTCATAGGCTTTTTTTTTACCGCCTGACTCATGGTGCTCAGAAATATCTGATGACGGAGTGCCATATAGTTGAGGAAGTCCGCAATCAGGAGGTTCTGTACCTTCTCTGCCAACGGGATGCTACGCATTCCCATACCTAAAGGATTGGCCATGCTTGGAAGCGTCTCGAAGAAATAGTTCTTCATGGCAGACATGGTGAAGATGTTGCGTAGAGCAAGTTCCGTATGCTCTGGCAAGGCATAGATTCCTGCCGAGAGGTCTTGCATGTAGTCCGGGAACCACCGCATCATCAGGTCTTCAATCTCTTTCTGGTCTTTGTCGTACATCGTATGCACATCCATGTCGATAGTCACGAACTGTGGCACAGCACCAGGAGTACCGTTCTGCTCCAAGGCTTTCATGTTGCCGTAAATCATCGTCAGGAACTCCAGCGGATTCAACTCCTCCCCGTTGTACTTGACTTCAATGTGTAACATGTCGGCAGAGACAGCGACAACCTGACCAGCCTTGACTTCGGTCGCATAGTTGGCAAAGACATTACTGAGGTGTGCGTATGTCACCTCGTACTTGCCATATCGGATAACCTGATAGATACCGTGAACGGCATCATTGCCAAGTCCTGAGACCTTGCCTGTGGCAATGGCTGAAAGCAGATAATGCTTTACTGGAAAGTCCACCCCATGATGGAAGAACGTCTCTCCTGTCTTGGGGTGTTTCTGCTTTCCGTAGCCTAATGACATCTCTACGTCTTTTCCTTTCTCCTCGAACGGCATACAGTAGCCACTGTCCGACTGGAGCATCATTTCCTGAGTATATTTCATTGCGAATTTGTTTTTTTAATCGATTGATTTCTTCTGACTATCGGGAACGGTGAATGACTTCACGCTCTTCCTCTGGTGCATAGACAACTTGGGGCTGTGGCTGAAGCATCTGCCCCTTCGCCACGTTTCGCTGTGGGTCATTGGGAGTCTGCGGTTTCTGCTGTGCCAGACCACCTCCAAGTGCCTGATGCAGACTGGAGTTATTGCCAATCATCATCATGCCAAGCAAAACACCAGCAATCTTACCCATCCATCCGAAACGTCCGAAGATGAGAAAAGCCGACGCAACAAGGCCAAGCATACTCATACCTGAGACATTTCCGCTGAAGAGGTTACTGAAGAAGTTGCTGAACATGTTTCCTCCGTTACCTCCCGTCATATTCCCAAGGAAATTGCTGATGCCACTCAGGTTGCTGTTGGCTCCATTAACGGCATCGCTGACACCATTCATGGCATTGCTTGCTGTTTCGGTCAGACCGCTGACTGCATTACCGACTCCTTCCACCTTCTCCCCCACACTGTCGATGGTGTCTGAACCTACGACGGCATCACCGACAATCCTGGCCACACTCTTGTCTGTGGTCAGTTTCTCCCATGCGACGTAGCCAGCAGCCGTGCCGACGGCGGCTGTCTTGGTGGCTGTACCCAGTCCTTTGATGGTCTGCTGTGGATGAAGAGCAGTATGGCCGACGGTCTTAACCGTTGCCTGTGCGCCACGTCCCATGAATTTCAATCCGGCTTTTAATACTGTTGCCCAACTCATATTCTTATTTGTTAGAGGTTACTTTTACGAATCTTATGTACCTTAACGCTTTGCTGCCCGTTTCCAACGCAACATGCTTTCTTCAACGATATTTTTCTTATCTGCTCCTGTCCTGGCATGATAGTCAATCTCAGCCCAAACATCACCCAATGAGGTGTATTTGACCGCCTTTGTCAGTCTCTGCAGCTTCTTGTTCATCAGCTTCAGCTTCGGCCTGATACCGAAGATGACTTCCATGCGTTCCTTCTCGGTCATCTTTGTATCAGAGAGACATACCTGTCTCACATCATTGCATATATCCACGCTATTGAGGATAATCTCACGGTAGATCTTGTTGCGGTTTGACGAGAGGGCTACGGCAAGCGCATTACTCGGATGAGCACTCAACTGTTTGCTGAAAGCATCGAGGTTTCCTATCAGGTGGTCTATCTCGTGATAAAAGCCATAAATTTGGGCTGCATACATGATGATGCCATGAAAGTTGTCGAGGTAGTTGTTGAACTCCTTCTGTAGGTCGGTAGTGGCATTCACCTCCTCTGTAATCCAGATATGGCCAGTAGATTCTAACAGCATCATCTCTTCCTGCTGCTTCAGCTCTTTCTTGGCTTTGTCTGTATATAGGAGAATCATGGCTGCCAAAGTCGGGTCTTGCCCTTGCGCATGAATGTGGCTCCCACCAACTCCCCATAAAGGGAGGGCGAGAGTCACTATCAACAATATGAAGAACTTATGAAAAAACCTTTTCATCCTACTTTCTTTCCTGCATTAGGGGGTCACTATTCTTGAACATCTTTTCCACCGCCTGAGAGAGGCTTCTGCGATTTCTCCATTAGTGCGGTCAAGCATCCCCTCTGTGGCATTCTCCCAGACATCCATCATCGTGTAATAGCGGATGGAAAGACTGAGCTGACATAGTTTCTTATTGAAAGCAGCCAGTCTGTCATTGAGTGCCCAGAGTGTCTTGCTCCGTTCTGCTCCTGTGAGCATGTTCTCTGTGCCGCCTTTGGCTATGGCATCCTTCAATGTCGTATAGACGCTGACAAGCTCTGTAGCCGTCTCAATGTAGAGGTTGTTCATCGACATAGTGGCCACGATGCCCTGGGGATTATTGCTGATGGCTTTCCTCAGATTACAGAGATTGATGAAAACCCTCACGCCATCGTCATAGAGCGTGGTACAGGCTTTCAGCGTACTGGCATAGCCATCGACGGTTTTGAGGTACTTGTTATACTTCTTCTCCCAAGAATGGATCATCGTAAACTCTGTCGCGATGGTGTTCTGAAGGAGTGCCGTCTTTTGCTCGTCCTCAATCTGAGCCTTAATCTGGGCATTGATGAGTTCATTGCCCTCCGCAAGGGCAACATACTCCAAGGGATTACTGGATGCAATCTGAGCATCAGCCCTGTTGTAGCCAAACCACAAGAGGGCAAATGCCAGGAGTGCTACGATATTCCATCGGTTGTCATTCATCTGCTCGCCAAAGCCCTGTATTTTGTTATCTGTTGGTGATTTCATATACTCCTCTGCGTTGTTTGTTGTATTCTACTCGCTCTCTGATAATTCCTACCACGTCCAATTTCTCACGTACACCGTAGATGTCAAGCTTGGGATTGGTTCTGTCACCACTGTAGATGCTGATAGTCTTCAATCCGAACAGCTGCTCCATGATGCAACGTTGCTCACAGAAGTCCACGATTCGGTACAGTTCGATGTAGTCACTGGTACGATGGAAGATGCCATGCTGGATGATGAGCTGTTCTGAGGAAACGATGAACTGGAGTTTGCTCAGGTACAGACAGCCATAGAGCATCATCAATGTTGTCACACTACCCAATATCAGGAAGGGCATCTTGAAAGTAATGGCCTCGTGACCTGCTACAAGGAACAGCACAAGACTCACAAGGAACATGAAACCTTGTGAGATAATGTACTGTCCCCAATGAGGACGTAACGTGATGATGTGGAATCGTCTTACTGTCTGCTGCATATCATTCATCTGCGCATACCATGATGCTTGGTTTCTTCACTCTCGTTGATCTCTACATTGCCGTCTGCATCCAAATCGACACCGGCAGAGACTTTCTTTTCTTCATCTTCCGCTTCTGTCTCTTCCTTGACTCCAAGGGCATCTGCCAATTCTTTTCTGAATGTCTCACCTGCCTCTATAGCTTTAGCCTTAATACCCTCCTTATCCTCTGGTGCCACCATCCGCGAGTGCTGCATAGTGTAGGCATCTTCATAAAGGGTCTCGTAATGGGCGTAGAGCTGCCACAAGGACTTGGGAAGAAGGTCTATCTGACTGTCATTGGGATGAAGCACATCCTTGACACTTGGGATGTCATCGGGATGCTTGCGGAAGGAATCGACATACTCCCTGAGTTCTTCCTTCACATTCTCCTTGGCAAGAGGATTGTCCCGTCTGGCTATATTGGCTAACAACTCTTCGTTGAAGTCTTTGTAGCCGTCAGATGGTTCCTCTCGCACAATACGGTTGCTTGGGATGTTAGCCTTTTCAGCCAATTCCTTGAACTGCTCAACGAACTTCTTTCCAGCATCGTCCATATCGAAGCCGACGTGGAAAGTGGCATCCTTGGCGGTTTGTATCAGTCCTTCCAGTTGTCTGGAAGAAGGATTGCCTCCAGTCGAAGCAAAGACTCCGTGTGAAAGTTCCTTCTTGGCTTGGGCATCGAGGTTACTGTCTTTTCCCATCAGGAGCTGGTGGAAGGCCATAGCATCATAGGCACTCTCAAAGATGAAGACACGCTTGGCATCCTGTAGTTTTGTGGCTTCAGGACTGGATAGCCAAAGCCCCTCACTGGCATTGGAACCCTTTGCTATGCCTTTGTACGATGTGCCATCAGGCTTCTTGCGTCCTCTTTCCTCCAGACCGACAATCGTTTCATCCTTGCCGGGGATGGTCATCGGGAAAGCGAGATTCCTATATACCTTGCCATCCGTACCCTGACGTTCTGCAATAAAGAAGTCCTTTCTGAATGCAAATTGAGTGGCGAGATTCAAGCCTCTTGACTTGAAGTATGGGTAAAATGGCTTATGAGTGTTTTTGTCACCGCCCTCGAATTTGTGAAGCGTATAATCTTCCAAGTTAAAATCTGCCTGTTGCTGTCGCTCAGTCACAATTTTTGTTTCCCTATCTTCAATAGGGTTATTGAGTAAGCGGTTACAGACAAGATTGACGAGACGGTCTTTATCCATACCAGGAGTGTAATCAGAGAACATTTCTGGATGCTCTTTGATGAACCCGATGATGTTGTAGTTCTTGTGCGTAGGTGGTTGGAAGCAGCACTGGCCATTGGCAGTAACGATGAACTTGTCACCGTGTATGCGTCTGCCAGTACTGTCCAAACGTACATACGACGGGTAGCGCAAGCCATCCCGCCTATTGAGCGTATAGCCTGCATCTA
>CAMVIM010000063.1 GCA_947167515.1 uncultured Prevotellaceae bacterium
GGTGTGCCACCGATGCCTGTGGAGGCGATGTAGTGAGTGTCGGGGGTGAGTCCTTGCTCGGTGAAACATTCGCGACGTGACTTGACCAGTCCGTTGTATTGGGTATCGACATCGCGCACAAAGAACCACGTGCGGATGCAGTTGTCGAGGAGAGTGGCATGGAAGAACTTGAGGGTGTCGATGTAGGAGAGGAGGGTTTTCCATGTCTGCATGTAGGAGGTGTCGGCGGTGGTGTTCATGAGTCCCATCGTCCAGATGTGCTGGTAGCCGTTGTGGCTGACCACGGTAGAGCCGTTCATCTGCCTGATGTGGGTGCCTCGTTGCAGATAAATCCAGAGGGCGATTTTAGAACCATCGAGCGGTGGCTGCTGAATGTAGGAGATGGTGCAGGTGTCGGCTTCGTGGATGAGGGGTGCTTGATTGGTGGCATCGCTGAGGAAATAGCGTTTGAAGACGGGTAGTGCGCCTGCCGTTTCGGACATGGCCTTCAAGGCTTTTTCACCTTCTTTCAGCCGTGCCAGTTGCGCTTCAAACATTTCGCCTCGTGACTCTACGTGTAGGATGGCGTACAGTTCTGTCACTTCACCTGCCGTGAATTGGGTCAGTTCTATCTGAACGCCTTGCTCTTCTATGTTTTTTGATTTGTAATCCATAATTGAGTGCAAAGGTAGGCATTTTATGTGAAACGTGAAACGTGAAAGGCGAAAAAAATGCTTATGCGTAGCTGTGGAGTCCTCCGAGGAAGAAGTTGACACCGAAGTAGGTGATGAGGACGGCAAGGAATGCGAGCACCATGAAGAGGTGGTAGTGGGTGGGGGTTCTCAGCCAGGCGAGGGAGCGGCTGTGCATGGGGAGGGCGTAGATGAGCATGGTGACGAGTGCCCACACCTCTTTGGGATCCCATCCCCAGTAGCGTCCCCAGCTGACGTTTGCCCAGATGGCACCGATGAAGATGCCAGCGGTGAGCAGAAACTCGGCGGGGAAGAGGAAGAGCTGGGAGAGCAGGTGCATCTCGTCGGCTTTGCGACGGACAATGAGGGCATAGATGCTGCATGCGAAGGTGATGCTGAAGAGTCCGTAGGCCATCATGACGCAGCTGACATGGATGCTGAGCAGGGGGGAGGAGAGCACGGGCATGAGATGGGTGATTTTGGGATCCATCTGTCCGAGGTGGCTGACCAGCAGGAGAAAGCCTGAGAGGAGGAGTCCGAAGGTGAGGATGATGTGGAATTTCCGATAGACGAGCAGGGAGGAGAGCATAATCATCCATGCCATGAGAATCATGGTTTCGTAGCCGTTGCTCATGGGAATGTAGCCGCTGATGACCCACCGCAGGGCCAAACAGAAGGTAAGGGCGAGGAAAGAGAGGATGAGCACGGAGAGCGAGACGTGCTTCACCCACGGCCAACTGAACAGGCTGAGGAGGGCGAAGGTGAGGCACACCATGAAGAGGATTTTGGCGAAGGGGATGTTGTTGTAGATGTGTTCTGCTTTCAGCCGAGCGGGGGAAGGAAGGTCATCGGCTCCGAAGGTCTGCTGATATTTGGCCATTTTCTGAAGCATCTCATTAGCCTCGGCTGTCTGACCATTTTGCATGAAGGTGCCGAGGAGGGGTAGGGCGGATTGGAAGTAGGTTTTGCGCTCGCTTTCCACTTGGTCGGGAACGCTGTCGTTGGGCGAATACCAGTGGCCTCGGAAAGGGAAGAGCTTGAGGAGATTGCCACGCGAAAGCTGCATGACAAGCATGACTTTGTCGTCCACCTTCATGACTTCTTCGTGCAGTTTGTCGTTGTTGCCCATGTAGTATTGCTGAATGTAGGTGCCTAAACGATAGCCTTGCTCGTCGAACAGGGAGGCAACGGAGGTGTATTCGGGGAGGTTGAGGGCATGGCGGACTTCGCCTGACTTGATGCGCAGGATGGGCTCATGGTTCCATTCGTCGCGATGGAAGATGAAACCGCACAGTACTTGTTCGGCACTGTAGCCGTTGTAGGAAGATTTGCCGTGGAGCTTGCGGGTGAAGTCGAGGGCAAAGGTCTGCACGGGGCAGATGCGGTCGTTGTAGTTGATGCAGAGGTGACCAAATTCTTCTGCTTGCTTTTCGGAGAAGGTGGTGAGTGCATGGGACTGGGCGGGCATGCACAGGAGGAGGGGGAGAAGGAGAGGAAGAATGGCTGTTGCTGTGCTGGCCTTGCGGATGAGTTGGCGGAACTGTCCCTTGGGGTCGATGAGCACGAGTAGCATGGAGAGGAAGAGCAGGCCATAACCTGTATAGGTGACGGGAATGCCCCAAGGGTCGCTGTTGAGTGTGAGGGTGCTTCCTTCCAGGTCTTCATCGTAGCCGCTCTGGTAGAAACGGATGCCTTCTGCCGAGAAGATGTTGTTCATGGAAACGAAACCTTGACGTTTGCCTTCAGAGGTGGTGATGGTGAAGTGCGATTCGTAGTCAGCCGCAGCTTCTGTCCCGTTATGGTAGCGGATGTTGAAGCGGTCGAGGGTGATGGCGAAAGGTAGTTCCTTCTGCTGGTTATCGACTATTGCCCAGCGCATGGGCTGTTCACCTTTGCGCAGATGGATGTAGCCTTGCCAAGCGGTCAGGTGGGTGAGCAGGGCACCTGTCAATATAATGATGAAGGAGAAATGGAGGAGCATTGCGCTCACCTTTCTCAGTTTTCGGCGAATGATGTAGATGATGGCGAGAAGTGCCAATGCAGCCCATAGGGCGGTGAACCACCAGGAGCCGTAGATGTTGCTCAGCACATAGGGGGTGCCGTGCGTCTTTTCGATAAAAGTAGCCATAGCCATCACGAGGATGACTATGGCATAGAGGGTGAATGTTGTTTTCTTTAACATTACGTTGGCTTGTGTTTTTTCTTATAAAAACGTATGGAACTTGTTAATATTGTGTCGAATGTGGCTTTTTCTTTTCCTCAGATGGCACGGAGGAACTTGACCACTGCATCGCGGTCTTTCTTGGGCAAATCGTAGAATCGCTTGGCGGCAGCATATCCGTCGGACTGTTTGCTGTAGCCATGCCACATGATGGCCTCAATCTCATTGCGGGCACGGCAATCGTGCAGTCGATCTTCGGCACCTGTGAGACGGAGAGAAAGTCCGCGTCCCCAGAGTGGAGTGGTGCGGCACCAGCCGGTGCGGATGTCATTCTCCATGAAGAGACGGTGTTGCACCATGTCGGTGTAGGGCCAGATGGTCTGATAGGCAAACTTGGGTAAAATGTTGTTGGCATTCAGTCCGTTGGCATCAGCGTATGCCTTGATGCTGTAATCTACCCAATAGTTGTCCTCCTTGGTCTGCCATGACGGACGGTGGCAAGTGGCACAGCCAATCTGGTTGAACACCTGCTTGCCGCGCTGTACGGTGGCATCGTCAAGGTTACGGGCGGCAGGAACGGCAAGGCCGCGATGCCAAACCATGAAGTCGTAGTAGTCCTTGTCGCTCATTTCTGGTTCACCAAAGGCTGCCGTGTAGTTGTCGCCTCCCTTGGCTGCGGTGTTCATGCCGAGCAGCGTGAGCACTTTCTGCGAGATGCCTTCATCGGTGTCGGAGTAGTAGGGATGCACGAGCGAGGCGGGGTCGGCACCATTCTGACGGATGTAGCTGATGACTTCAGGGTCTTCGCTCATGGCTTGTGCCCAAGCGACGGTGCTGTAGAGGTAGCGGCGATCGGAACGGGTCACGTTGGTGATGTTCCAGATGGCATTGGCTCCTGCGCCGTCTTGCAGTGATGCACGAGTCATGGCATAGGTGAATTTCTTGATGGCTTTGGTTCCATCTGCCAGTGTGTAATAGGCAGAGGCTGCCCAGTCGTTGGTTTCAGCATTCCACATGGCGGGATTCAGTTTTACGAAACGTGCTTCTGAGGCATATTGTGCCTTCATGTCCTCGGTGCTGATAGCGTCGAGCAGGCCGGTTCCGTAGATGCCGATGGTGGATTCGAGACGCACCTCATAGTTGGTTGGTTGTGGCTTGGTGTTGAACGCTGTGACGGGGATGTTCACTTCGGGGTAGATGAGTTCGTAGGCTTCTCCGTCGGCGAAATGCAGAGGCAAGCCGCTTGGCATGGTGCCTTCCACGTTCTTCCACTCGATGGAAATTTGGTTCTCGTCGATAGGAGCCTTGAAGGGGTGCATGGCCTTCGTTTGGGGCATGCCTGTCACCTCAGCGATGTAGCTGGAAGGAGCGGTCGTGTAGCGCACACCGTCCTCGGTGAATGCCTCGTTGGGGTGGTAAACGACGAGCAGATAGCCGTTGCCCACGGTGTTGGCGCGGTATTCTGTCTGACGTATGCCATGACCGTAGGAGGGATGGCAGTGGATGCAGCTGCTACGCACCCATGCAGGACCCAATCCCTTGCGGGGTTCGTCGGTGTAGGTGTAGAGGTGCTCGAAGTAATCCTCACCTTTGTTGAAGCTGGTTTCGAGTTCCATCTGCTCCGCACCTGGTGCGATGGCAGAGTAGCTGGCCTTTTTCGTGGTGCCCAGTTCGCCGCCAGGATACCATTCGGCAGCGGTGAACACGTCGTTTGCCTTGCCAAATTGGCTCTCTTCCTCTTCCAGGTCTCCAAGACTGTTGGATTTGGTGTCATCGTCGCTACAGGCGGCAAGCAGAGTGCAGCTGGCCAGCAGCAGGAGCGATGATTTTTTTGCAAAATTGTTCATCATAAAAGTTAGAGTTTAAGTTATTGTTTCTTTAGCCACGACAGCGTTCCGTCTCTTTTTCAAGACGGAGCGCTGTTTGTGTTGTTTTGTATCTTTTGTTCTTCAAGTGAAGCAAGATGTTCTCATGATTACTCTTCTTCGGGAAGGTCTTCAGCGGTGCGGTCATCCTCTTCGTAGGGGAGGTTCCAGATGGTGCTGCAGTATTTCACGAAAGGAGAGGGCATCTTGCCGATTTTGTCGATGGCATCGTTGATGAGATTCACCATATTGCTGTTGAGAGCCGACTGGTTGGTGTTGATGAAGAAGTTGTAGAAGCTCTTCACGTTTCCGCTGGCTGTACCGTTTGTGGTGCCGTACCACACGTTGCGGATGGAGCGGATGTTGTCCTGGAAGTCGGCGATGGAGTTGTAGCTGTAGGGTGACTCCACATAGAAGATGTAGCCGGCAGAGAATGGGTTGGCGATTTTGGCAGTGCCGACCTCGTTGCCGATGGCAGCAGCCGACCCTTCGTCATCGGAAAGAATCTGGCCGATGGCATCCTTGAGCGAGCTGAAGGTGCTGTTTGCTTCGCCAGCCTTCTTCATGTTGTCGCCATAGCTGAGGTTTTTCGAGGTGGTGTAATCCAAACCTGCTTGCTGAACCACCTGCATGCGAGCAGCGTTGCTACTGGTTGCGCCTTCCCAAGCCACCTGTAGCTGGAAGGTGCGCTCTTTCAGCAGTTTGCACACCTGCTGAGCGTAGAGAAGTTCCTTCGCACCGCTCACGTTGGTAAATCCCTTGTAGGTGTCGTTGCCACGGAATTCAGACACCTGACGTGGCTGGCCGTTGCGGAAGAGGATGAACTCAAGTGCGTGGAAACCGAGGATGGAGGCGTCGTCGAGCATGTCCTCGTCCATGGTGCCGGAGTTGAAGTAGTTGAGCAGGAGTGAGCGGTTGAGTGGCCAAGAGTCGATGGTTGGGTCGATGTCGAAATCGGATGCGGCACCTCCCAGGAAGGCCTCGCTTTGCTCCCAGTTCAGGCGTGCTTTCTTGAAGAGGTTGCAGGCTTTGTTGACATCTGCCTGCGTGATGCTGTTGGCATCGAGACCATTCAGCGTACTTTCCAGTTCCTCCGTATCGTCGGCAAGGCTGGTGTAGGTGGGCACAATCACATTATCCACCAGATTGGAAACCACCTCTTTCAGATAGGCTTCCTGTTCAGTGGAAAGATTCGAGGACGCGATTTTTTCGTTGGCACCTTCAAGACCAGAGACGAGAGCGTTGCATGCGCTGATGGCATTCTGCCCGTAACTTCTGTCCTTGTAAGCGTCTTCGTTGTTTACGTTGTCGTTGTCGCTGCTGCAAGATGTAGTAGCGAAGGCTGCGGCTGCCAGCAAGGCTACGCCGAGCACAGATTTGATGTTCTTGTTCATTGTTGAAGTGTTTATTAGTAGAAAAAAAGAATGAATGTCTGTTTTTTAGCGGGAACATCTGTTACTCTTACAAGAACCATCCCTGATAAGCGATGCCGAGGTTGAGGCTTGGCTCGTTGTTGTATTGGCTCTTCAAGAAGCGGTGAGAGTAGTCAGCCTTCACCACGACACTTTTCACGGGGTGGTAGTTGAGACCGAAGGCGATGCGCTTCACATTATTGTAATCATACTGTTTCATGTTGCTCGAAGCACAGGCGTTGTAGTGCTCAAAGCGTCCGAACACATAGAGCTTCTGCCCATCAGCGCGGAGCTTCTGAATCTGCGAGAAGACATCGTAGCCTGCCTCGATGCCGTAGGCAAAAGCGTTTTGGCTGACAGCCGTTGAGTGGTGGTAGGGCGACTTCTTGTTGATGCGGTTGTAGATGTAGTCGAGCTGTTCAGCGTCGCCCAGATAGCCATAGTCTGCTTGTCCGCGCACAATCCAGTTGTGGGCATTGTAGGTGAAGTCAAAGCTGCCCACTGCCACTGCACCTTTATATTCGCTGTCAACCCCATTCTTGTTTCTCGGATAGCTGTTGCCGATGCTGTGTCCATAGTAGCCGCTCAAGCCCAGACGAAGACCTGGTATCGAGTAGTTGTCGATGCGGAGCGAAGTGCCGTATTTGGTGGCAATCTCAAACTCCAGAGGGCTGCTTGGCCCTTTGTGAATCCAACCTGTGGTGGTGAAGTTGTCGGCATTCAAGCCCGCCAGGAACTGCACCTCGTAGCGCCAATCGCCGGCACGTCCCCAGAAGTCGATACCCGTCTGGTGCCATGTGGAAGGCAGGATGGTGTTTTCACCTTCAGGGCGATAAACCGTGAAGAAATTGAGTGGTTCATGATGGGCGTTGTTCAGACCTACAGGCACCACTAAATGGCCCATGCGGATGTTGGCCTCGTTGCAGAATGTCTTCTGAATCCAGAACTGCTCCAGTTCCACTTCGCCGCCTTTCTCCGTTTCCGCTTCCCATTCGCCGCCTTCTTCGTCTTCCTTCTCATAGGCAGCACCTGTACCGCCGTGTTCAAACTCAATCTCGGTGCTCAGCGACCATCCCTTGCCAAAGTCATACCCCAGATACACCACAGCGTGGGGAATGTCGAAACGCCCATGACTGGGGTCATCCTTATGCTCGTCGGGCAAACTGTAGCGGCTCACGTTGTCACTATAAAAATTGCGCGAGAGAGCCACTTCTCCATAACCTCCGATGTGGAAGCGTGAGAGCGCCTTTTCCAGTTTTGCCACTCTCGACGTGTCGTTCATGCTTGTTTGTGCCGATGCGCTCACGGTCATCATGCCCAAAGCCAGCACACAAACTGCATTTTTTGCTGTTCCTGAAAAATCCATTATCCTTTGTTTTTAATACGATGAAATAACTGTCTCTTAAAATTCGAGTGCAAAGGTACTAACAAATGTTAATGGCTACAATACCCAATTTTTGTATAAATGAACAGCTGAGTGAGTATTTTCAGCAGGTGAATACTGCATTTAGGTAAGAAGATACTCATGCAGAAACGCCCGATACTCAAAATTGGGTATTCGTTTTCCCCAACGTCACATTCTCTTTTGCTTCATCAACATTTCCTTATTGGCTTTTTAGTCACATTCTCTTTTTCCATATAGGCACACCCTCATTTGCTACATGCCCCATGTAGCGTTTGCTACACTGGCACTGTAGCATTTACTACACTGGC
>CAMVIM010000064.1 GCA_947167515.1 uncultured Prevotellaceae bacterium
GACGCGGAAGACTATGACGATGATAATAATGCTTCCAATATCACCCATAAATCAAACTTTTAGTTTTCAAAATACATTCACTATAGGGAGGTTCTGAGCCATTGCCTTACGGATGGTGTAGAACGTTCCACCTTTCTCACGTCCATCATAGTAGGCAATGAGACTGGAGGCATTGTTCACCATGAACTCGTCCCGTTCCAAGAAACACCTTGGATAATAACTATCACTGAGCACAATCACTTCGTCAGCTACCTTCAGCACCCTGTCATATCGCTTTCGGTCATAGAAACTGAATCGACTGGCTTGTCCGTTGAAAGGGATTGCCGCCGTCAAAGTGATGTCGGGATGGCTCTGCTTCAATGACACTACGACTTCCGCTGCCATCATGTCAAAGCCAATGGCAAAGCCGGATATGAAATTGCGGATGCCATTCCCATACGCATCCAGCACAGCATTTGAAAGCCGCTTCTTGACGTGTTCCCTCTGTGAAGCATCAATGAAACGATGCCCCGAAAAGGCGGCTGTTGCCGCCCTGCTAAATTTTCTCTGTTCCATATAATCATCCATAAGTTGGTACATATCTATATGAAGTCTTTCCGAGGAAGATGCCGTTGGTTACATGTGCTCCGACCCTCTCCAACTGAGCGGTGTAGGCACAAAATGACGTTCCTGTGGTAATAACATCATCCCATACGCACACCATCTTGTTTCTAAAGAAGTTGGCATCAACCTCAATGGTCTTGTCCTCTTCAAGTCGCTTGGCTCGAACCTCTTTCTTCATCTTGGTTCCGTGAACGGCTGAACGCTCTCCACTGACCTTGACATGGGAAAATCCATCGATGGCACCAGACAACTGACAAACGAGTGCTGAGAAAGCCTTATTCCGTGACTCGTTGCGTTCTTGGCTGCTGGCTGGGACACATGAAAACACCACCTTTCCAACCTTGCGCCCGAACTTCCTTACAAGTTCCTTTGCCACAAACTGCGCCACTTGGGTCTGATTGCATCCGTCCTTGAAGTCAAAGATAGTCTGTCTGTCGAATACGCCATCTATGCCCACATTCTTGATGCGAGTTGGGTAGTAACGGAGGAAACTGCTGAGTTCCTTGTCCTCTTGACCTTTGATGAAAACCTTGACCATGTTCATTGTCGTTCCGTTTTTTATTTCCCTTTCATTAAATCCTTTCGGACTGTGATCGGGAAGATTTTTTCTGCACCCAGAAGTGCGGGAACGGCAATTAGGCAAGTCTGCTGTGAAGAATACTCTTTTCAGCGAAAAGGAAGATTGTTCACGAAGCACGACTTGCAATTTGACGCGGACGTAGTAACTTCGCAGAAAAAACTTTCCGCTATCACTTGTCCGACATGGAGATTGGTGAAAACCAACCAGTGAACTGAGGTTCATGTATAGTAAAAGGACACCCCAACGGGATTTATAACGGAACCTTGCCCTTCGGACTTTACTGTCTGAAGGGCAAAGCCACATATCATGGCTTTAGGCAGATTTCTTGCCTATCAGCTTGTTGAACTCATTTGCATAGAACACACCTAACAGGTACTGCTCCAGCTGCTCCAATGGCAGATAGTCCGTGCATCTTGTGCCGAACTCTCCGGGTGTTGGCACTACATAGACGGCGTACCTTGCCCCACATCGGGCATCGGCAGCACGAAGGATGGCTTTAGGGTTTATCTCTGTGACCCAACGCTCAATCATTGATTTACGCTCTCTGTTTGTCATATCGCTCAATATTTTGTAAGATACCATTCATTGATATTCCAGACCTCGATGTCGTAGTTGGTCTCATAGCCCTGCGTCTGGTAGGCAAATTCAAGTTCCTTGCGGAGTCTGCGCCTTACCTCAGCCTCCAATACTCGTTTTGAGGTCTTTCTTATCTCGTCCTCGTCAAAGAACTCCTCCAACTCTATGCGGTGGTTCTTCACAATGGCATTAACGGCAGCCCATTTGCTTGTGAACACACCAGCACACTCTCGATGGCTCGTGCTATGCCAAGCTTATGACAAGTTAAATATTATGAGAAGAAAATGCGAAATAGAGTTGCAATTCAAATGAATACAATACTACTTCACATTTTCTCTTTGCATAATGGCATTATTTTTTCAGGGCCATCAGCCATTCCAACAAGTCCTTGTTCTTTTCCCATTTACGAGGAGTGTTTAAGTCTGGTGTCAATTTGGCGTAAGACTTTTCTAAAGCATCTCGCTTTGCTTTAGAATCAGCCCGGGCATAGATTTCTGTTGTTTGTATGGACACATGACCTAATATATCCCTTATATAGACAAGATTGACATTGGCCTGTAATAAATGCATGGCTCGACTGTGACGAATGGAGTGGCAACTAATCCTTTGCGGGATAAGGGAAGGCGAGTGAATACGTGCCAAATCCGCATATGTCTTTAGTATGTATGACACGCCCTCACGAGTAAGCTTCTCATGCCGTGTGTTGAAGAATAATGGTTCTGACACATTGTTAGTGTTCAACAGACCATTCTCTTCCATGTACTGGCGTAAGATGACTACCTGCTCTCTTGCCAAGGGGACGATTCTCGTTTTTCGTCCCTTGCCAAATATCTTTATGCTGTATGGCTCATGTTCCAGTCTTACACAACCAACCGTAAGGTCTGCAATTTCTTGTACTCGTGCTCCGGTGTCATACATCAATGACAGAATCGCAAGATGTCTTCTGCCCTTCCATGTTGTCACGTCAGGCTGGGATAGAAGTAACTTTATTCCTTCTTGTGAAAGATAGTTTAGCCCTTTTACTTCGGCTTTGGATGGCTTAATCGACAAAATACGCTGCCACTCATCCAAACGATCGATAGCCTCATATTTTAGGTAGTGCACAAAAGAATGCAATGCGGCAAGCCGATAGTTACAGGTTGCAGGTGTATTGTTTTGTTTCATCAACAGCCATTTCAAGAAGCCAAGGATGCTTGCACGAGTCAAGTGTTCCAACTTCAGTTTGGAGACATCTACCCCGCATTCTGATTTCATGTATTTGATATATAACACAAACGCAGTCTTATATGACGCTATTGTATTGGAACTGACATTCCTCTCATGCGGAAGATACTGAGTAAGGAAACGTACTATGCAAGCTGCAAAATCTGTATTTGTATTCATCGTCTGATATATTGCATTGGAAAAACGAAAGAGTTAAGTTGAGAGCATTGTTCTTCTATCTCAGGGAACATAGATGCCGTAAGGCGTACATATTGTTCCGTAGATGCTATTGACAGATGCCCCAGTGCCGTTGACAATATGGGTAGGCAAGCATAGACATCTGTCCCATTACGAGCCATCTGTGCAAGTACATGTACTGCATATGTATGACGCAAGTCGTGCAGACGTGGGCCACGATGCCCTCCTATATAGGGAATTCCACATCGCTTAAGAACATCAATGAAATAGCTACTAATTGCATTTGATTTAATAGCAGTGCCATCACATTTCACAAACAGCAATCGTTTACCATCATTGATGCCATCAATTGGCATCTGGTCCCGATAATGGATGTATTGCAAGAGAGAATCTTTCATTGAATCGCATATGGGTACTAACCTGTCACAACCATTCTTGCTGCTTCTAATACGAATATATTGCTGTTCAATCTGAACATCTTCGTTCAATATTGACAAGGCTTCAGAGATTCTCAGACCTGTACTGTATAACAGCCTTAGGAGACATGGGAATGCCATGATACCTGTTGTTATCATAAAATGACTAACCCGAATCTCATCAGCCTTTTTGAGCATGTCTTGAATTTGTGTAGGTGTAAAGATATATGGGACAAATTCGGATGAAGGCCTTTTCGGAAGTTTGGGCACATAACACTCTATACCACTGCGTTTCATGAGGGTCGCAAGCTGAATCCATGCAGAAAACTTGAAATATATACGCCTGTCACAATCGTTAGTACGAGTTGCACGCCATGACTGTATCAGGTCTTCGGTTATGGCAGGTTCTTGAAGCCCATATTGTATGGCAAATTCATCAAGTTCCTTAAAAATCCAATGATTGTATGTGCCTATAACACCTGAAGTTCTTTTGATTTCCAACAACCTTTGTATATATGGAGCCAAGACACTTTTGAAAAGATATTTACTATGCATAGAACATTCCTCCTCCCTGTTTATAGAAACTATCCTCTGTGACAGGCACAGACAATGCACACTTCTGCAAATCCGCAATGTCGATTTGCAAATAAGTCATGGTAGATTCTGAAGACTTGTGTCCCAAGACTTCGGATATTACAGGAAGCATAGTTCCATTTCCAAGCAAAAGCCCCGCAAGTGAATGCCTCATGGAGTGTGGGCCATGGCGTTTGTTGCTGTAATCTATTCCAGATTTGGTAATAATTCTTGCCACGCCACAACTGACGGTTTGTTTTGTCGCTTCTGTATACGGGGCGCGAGCGGACAGGAAAACAGAATCGCTGTTGGACTGCGGACGTCCATATTTAAGATAGTCAATAATGGCATTGCCAACATCAGCAAGCAGCGGTAGCTGAACAACCTTGCCCGTCTTTTGCGTTGTAATGGTAAGAGTGTTCTTTTCCCAATCAATGTCATTAAACTTGAGACGTGCAATATCTGAGGCACGTAAGCCAAGTCTGGATGCAAGCAAGAACATTGCATAATTTCTTTTCCCAACGGCACTACTTCGTTTGATGGAGGATTCTATCTTCTTGATTTCCTCTACTGAGTAGAATGACGGAACTTCTTGATGACGGCGAAGCTTTGGGAAAGAATCAAATAGTTCCATGAAAGTATTAGGCATCACTCCTTCTTCTTCCATGTACGAGAACCAACCTCGTAGGGACTTGAATCCTCCTTGTTTATTTGTATAAGGCTGAAGAAATCCGACCACACATTGTTCGGAAATATCCAAAAGGTGTAGAACAGAATGGTCTGTAAGGTACTGCAAAAAGTCGTGCAGGCACCGTTCATATATTTCAATGGTTCCTTTGCTCCTTCTTATTCCTGCAAGATACTGAAGAAAATCTTGCATATGATTACCGATTTCGCCACAAAACTCTCGCACTGTTGCTGTCCTGTTAGTTTTTCTAATACATCCTGTGGCTAACATGTCATCAAGCATTTGGATGCTACGCAAAAGGACTCTATCAAAGGAACGAACGTGTCCGTCTGAGTCACAGCAAGTCTTGGAATATTCATTCCCAATGTCAGCATTGTAAAAAGCAAGATTTCTTTCTTGCATGTAACTTTGAATGCCCACTTTCCAGACATAGTGGTACCTGGATATAAGACTCTCCCTATATCCAGCTTTTCGCAAGAAGGTTTCACACCTCTCTACGAGTCTTTCAATTTGAAATTCTTCCATATTGTTATAATTTTTAGTTTGGCATATGCCACTATAATATAACGTTATGGAAAGTTTTTATGAGAAGAATGCCCGAAAATCATTTTGAATTAGGCGTTTTTTGGATAAAGTCACACAATGGTTCACATAATGTTTAACTTATCATAAGCATGGTTATGACAAGGTTCTCATAACCATGCGTCCGTCTCGTACACTACAAATATCTGTTTCATAGTTCTTTTGATTAAAGGGGAATAGGCAGCGTACCTGCCACCTATCCCCAAGGTGATTTACTTGCCAATCTCTGAAATGATGAAGTCGATGTGACCAGCAAAGATTTCATCTACATCTATCTCATGCTCATTGCCTCGGTCATTCTTCTCGTCGCCAATGATGGTGAGGTCGCCATCCTTATCAACCCTAACCGAAAGGATTACCACGTCACAAGGCTCGTCATAGTCGTATGCTGCAACGATGGGACATTCACCCTCAAAGTGCCACTCATAGCCATCATCTACCTTGTCGCCACGAAGTCGGAGTGCTTCGGCAAGTGCTTCCTGCTCACGGTGTTTTACCTCCTGCACACTGTCATAGATGGAGAAGTCTTTAAGTTTGCCATGACGGACAATGTGCAACTCTGCACCATCCGAATGACAAATGCCGTACTCATGGAACTGCACCGGCACGAAGTCGATGGGGGCTGCCATCCAAGAAATGTTATTCAGTGAATAGTCATGCTCTGCCAAGAATTGCTCGATGTCCTCGTCAATCATGTGGTCGGGAACATTCAAAACCTCGATACGCACATTTGCGCTGTCCATTACGATAATCTTCATAATCTTCTTTGTTTATTGGGTTATACATTAGTCTTTGTCGTAGAGCCGTGAAAGGAAAAGTTGTAATTCCTCATCCTCGATGTCAGCAAGTTTGCAAGGCTGAAAC
Organism: uncultured Prevotellaceae bacterium; assembly: GCA_947167515.1. Taxonomy (GTDB): domain Bacteria; phylum Bacteroidota; class Bacteroidia; order Bacteroidales; family Bacteroidaceae; genus Minthosoma. The sequence goes on from CAMVIM010000064.1 coordinate 6,284, forward strand.
TCCTTGTCCTGCTCAATCCTCAAAGTACCAAGTCCGTACTCGCTTGCATCATAGGCGACACTTGCCATTTCGTTAGCTGACTGGTAGCCGTATTCGGTTTCTTGAAGACCTGCTACAATACCATAGAGCGTAAAGTCATTGCCTTCCTGCTGACCTTCCATGATGTACCAGCGGATATTGCCAAGGTAAAACACTGCGATGCACATTGCATCCTTCTTCTTCGCGTCCTGAGAATACAGGGGATAACTGCTCAGTGCCTCAGTCAGCTCTGGCGTTATCAGTCGGTTGTTGAAATTTGTTGTTGCCATACTCTGAAATTTTTATTTTCCCTTTCTTTCAAGCCTTTCAGCCTGTGATTGGGAATTTTTCTGCTTTTCAAGGTGACAGCAAGGCAATAAGGCAAAAATAGTTTCAAGAATACTCTTTTCAGCGAAAAGGAAGATTGTTGAAAGCGAAGCCATGCTATTCTTGACGGTTTGAATGGCGAAACTACCTTTGCAGAAGAATTCCTTTTCACGGGCTTTGAAGGATATGACAGAAAATGTCATGTATAACAATTATAAATGTGGGGCGGGATTGTCCAAACAGGAATCCTCAGCCAGTATGTCAGAAAGAGGAGTCTCCATCGAGCATAAAAAACTGAAAGTATCTGGCAAAGTGTTTAGTTTTGCCAAATACCTTCTGTCAATGATTGATAGAGTCTCCTTGACATACCTTTGGCAGAGTGAGGAAACTCTTATGATCAACTCGCTTGACCACAAGAGTTTTCCCTCTATGACAAACTGAGAATGCTGTTTAGACAATGGTGTGGGCGTAGGTTATAAGAGTCCTGTACGTTAGGATAGAAAAGGGATAGTCGTAAGGTTAGAAGAGATTGGGATGGGACTGAAGCCAAATTCCAGAAAGGCAATCTTCCCGACGAAGTGGTGTACTGTTAGCAAAAACAGAGTCAGTGAGTTTTCGCCCTGCGATCTCACCGACCCTGTTTGAAGATGACTGGACACCTTTTCGTGATTGCCTATCCCTGTAACTGTGTCTTTTCTTTCATGTCACGCTCTGCTGACTGAAAATAAAGACTCTGTTAATGGGACTGGGGTTGGCTTCATGGTGTGGGGCGAAGCATTATAATACCTTAGAGTAAGACATATTTATTAGAACATTCAACCTGCGAAGCTGCTATAACAAGACCAGATGAAATATGAAATGGAATTATAAAGGCAAACGACCAAACGGATGGACTTGCTTCAGAAGCTGAGCATGTTCGCTTTGCGATCATCCTTGGCAGCAGAAGCAAATCGTTCCGTGTTTGCCTCTCCTGAAGGAGGTGTACTTGGTCAGTGCAGCTGTGCTCCACCGATGAAGTACACTTTCTGAAGG
>CAMVIM010000065.1 GCA_947167515.1 uncultured Prevotellaceae bacterium
ACCACGGCTGGAGTTTCCGAGATATTCTCGATTAAGTTCTTATAATACCTGTTGTGTAATGTTCGGGAGCGACCGCCCAAGAATGAAGAGACTATGCCATTACCTTATTTTATAAAGGTATCTGATGGTTTCACTTTAAAATCTGATTAGAATGGTAGAAAAGTTTAAGAATTATCTTCTGCAATCAAACATGGCGGAGAACACCATCACGGCGTATGTATATGCCGTGAATGATTTCACTTCCCAGTATGGAAGGCTGACAAAAAAGAATCTTTTGCTCTACAAGATGGGGCTGATTGAAGCGTTCAAACCCAAGACCGTAAACCTACGGATCCAGGCATTGAACAAGTATCTGGACTACCTTCACAAACCGCAGTTGCATCTGAAGTCGGTAAAGGTACAGCAGCGCACCTATCTGGAGAATGTCATCAGCAATGAAGACTACACCTTCTTGAAGAACAAATTGAAGAAGGAGAACAATCAGGAATGGTACTTTGTGGTTCGTTTCCTCGCCGCTACAGGTGCAAGAGTCAGCGAATTGGTACAGTTGAAGGTGGAACATGTAAATGTTGGCTATTACGACATTTACACCAAAGGTGGCAAGATTCGTCGTCTGTTCATACCTAAGAAACTGCGCGAAGAAGCACATGAATGGCTCTCAGCCAGCAAAAGAGAAAGTGGTTATCTGTTTCTCAATCGCTTTGGGGAGCGGATAACCACACGTGGCATTGCCCAGCAGTTGAAGAACTTTGCGGTAAAGTACGGCTTAAACCCGAAGGTGGTTTATCCACATTCGTTCCGTCACCGATACGCAAAGAACTTTCTCGACAAGTTCAACGACATATCGTTGCTTGCCGACCTGATGGGACACGAAAGCATAGAAACGACCCGCATCTATCTCCGTCGAACTGCCAGTGAGCAACAAGCCATTGTAGATAAGGTCATAACATGGTAACGAAAGGACATTAGGGGCTGATGTGCTTGTTGCATTAGCCTCTAATGTCCCTTGATTGCGCTTGCTCTTGAGATTTATAAACCAAACAACTTCACCAAGCCAAAGACAATCTCTGTGACGATGATGCCGAAGCAGACACAGAAGACTATATACAACCGTATGAAGGTCTTTCTACCGAAATAGACACCATCAGCATTGTTGATAATTTCATAGCACCTCTTCTCGTTTTGCTCAAGCGCATCGCCAATCTTCTTGCGGTGCTGTTTGAGCATTCCCTCTTCCTTTTCTGAATAGTCTGAATACTTGGTCTGCAGCTGTGTGATGGTCTCATCATCAAGTTTATTAGTGAAGACCACCTTCCGGCTGTCAAGAATAGCCTGAACAATGGCATTCACGGCATTGTCGGTACTCTTGCTGGCAGCAATAACAGCGGTAACTATTTTCTGCAAGTCATCTTTGGCTTGTACGAGTTGATTAACGATGACTTTCATCGTCTCCACGTCCTGGGTGACTTGGTTTAACTGTTCAGCGATGTTGTCTTTCTTCTCAACAATTTCTTCCTGCATGTTGATATTCTCAACAAGGTTTTCATATTTATTCGCCATAATAATATGTGTTTAACGTCCATATCCTTTACTTCTCTTGATAGGCTTGCATAGCCACTTTGCATGTTGGGCACAGCGTCTTGCCCAATCACGCTCATCCTCGTCCTTGTCTTTGCCCCAGTCGGAGGAAGTACCACCACCGCCACCACTGGATTCAGCAACTGTAGTGGCTGCATCGACGTAGTTCATGAACAGCAGCATAGCCACGTTCAATACATTCTCCACTGGTACAGACTCATCAGGAGTGGCGATGTTTTCCTCCATAGCCTTGTATGCTTCCATTGGCATTGCGATGGAATAATTCTTATCGTCAACAGACAATATCTTCCTAAATACAGATGGGGCTTCCGCCTTAGGTTGGGCAGTATTTTGACGCTCTGCATAGCGTTCTGTGAGAGGCTTTCTTGCAGCGGTTTGGGAGGTGCCCACGGTAGAACTGGGTTTCACCACACTTGAAGCGACAGGACGAAGTTTCTTCCATGTGGCTTCCAGTTTGGATGCTGTCAAGTCTCGACCTTTGCCCAACTTGGATGACTTGAAACGGGAGTTGCCACGAAGTACGGTGTACCCATGCAGCACACCTTGCTTGTCACGTTGCTCATGGACTTTGTAACCTCGGCTTTCAAGTCCGTGCTTATAACTGTCCCAATCATATCTTGACATTCCACGGAGGATGTCGTAACAGGCATCTGTTATCTCCTTCAAGTGAGCCTCGTGAATGTCCTCGGGCAACTCCCATCCACGTTCAATGTTGATGGCATGGGCAGCCTTCACAGCACTGTCACCAATGAAGGAATCATTCATCAGGTTTCCGTCAAGGTCAATGCGGTTGATGAGGATGTGAAGGTGCGGGATGCCGGACTTCGCATCAAAGTGAAGACAGGCGAAAATCTGCGCTCTGTCCAGATTGAACTTGCCAGCTCCCTTCTTCTTGCCGTCCTTGGTCTGGACTTCTTTCTTGAACTCATCAAGAAACCGCTGCGCATATTGATACCAGTCATTGAGAGTCCATCCCTTTGTCTCTTCAAGGGATGGGGAAACCTCCATCCGAAGGGTCGGCTTGGTGACGGGTTTACGTCTGAATTTCGGTTCATACTTCTGGTGAATGGTTTCCATCGCTCCCCACATGGCGAGAGGAGTAAGCCCCTCGTCAAGGTTGCGTGTCAGCACTATGTCGGCACGGTTATGTTTGGTGGCATAGTTCGTCATGGCTGAGCCATGCGATATGGGTTTGGCTTTTGCTATCATACCATTATCTCCTAAACATTCCTTCTATCTCTACCATGCGGCGGATTAGGCTGTTTACGCCCTCAATCCACTGCTTCATAAACTGCTCGTTGCGGAAGTATTTCTTGCGCTGTTCCTGGGTAGTACCGTGTAGGGCATTCTTTATCAGAATCAATTCGCCTCGGGCAGCTTTAAGCGACATCAGGGCATCAGCCTCCTTGTCGGTCATCATCACCTTAGGCTCCAGCCCAAGGGATGTGTCATGGATATACTGGCTTTTCTTCAGCCCACAGGCTGCAGCCAGCCTTACAATCTTCTCGTTCTCTTCGGGCGTATAGCAGACGGTGATGCGTGGATTGCGCCCTTTGCGTTCTATCTTCTGTTCCATTGGCAAATGGTTTTAACTGTAAGTTATAACTGGGCTTGGTCAACCCAATGCGAGCCTGCGAGTATTGCAAGAGGTCAAACAGTCGGGCAAGGAGCGTAGCGGATTGTCGGACATTGACACTTCTTGTTTAGAGAGTACGAAAATTCAGGCTCCCTTCGGGGTTGTCCCAAAGCCTTGGGTGGTTATCTGGCATCTTCGGGTGTCGTTTCGGCAGCGACGATGGCGGTCGCATCTGGAGAGGTCTCACCAGACGGCTTAGAGGACGGCTGTGTTTCGGTTCCTGACTCGTTCCCTGCCCTGTCATTGAGATAGGCGGCATCTGTCAAGGTTATGGATGGGGAAAGGCTCGCTTCATTCGGTGTGGTCGGCTCGACACCATCATTGAATGTTTTCCTTTCCCTATCGTTACCATCATTTGAATTGTCATGGCAAACGGGGTCGGAATGCTTAGAGGTGTACTCATCCCTTTGTTCGATGGTTTGCCCATCTGATTGATGTGCGGTTTGCTCCAAATCGCTATCGGTTGAAAAAAGGGATAAGGAATTGCTCTCATTGGCAACATTGCCAACAATACCAACGCTGCCATCGGCTACCGTTCTGTTGGCAACAACACCATTGACAATTGCTCCATCGGTTGTAGTTCCATTGCCAACATTACAAGTGGCAGCACTCTGGCTCTTGTGGTTTGCCTTGATGCGTGGCTCTACTTGGGGATTACGTGAGTAATGCGTATTGCGGATTTCCTGACCACCCACATACCAACTGGCGATACAATGGACTGTGAAGACGGTGGTACGGAAGTTAGGCACGGATGATACAAGTCCCACCTCATGGAACATGTCAACCATCTTGGAGGCAGTCTTGCGATTGCACTTCCAGAGCTGGGCAAGTTCCACTTCCGAAATGGCAAACTGCCCTAGGGTTAGGTCAACTGAATACTCCTTTTTCTCATAGTGCGTCGGCTCCTTCACTGCCATTTGCAAGAAGGTTGCAAAGCACTTCATGCGGTCGAATCCCTGTGGGTAGTTGAACAGGAAGTCCAACTGTCGGTCTGATAGAAACAGACCATAAGATAAATCATCGTTATACATGGCACGTTGTCTTAAATTGTTAAGGGTGCGGACACCCACTAAGTTCTATTCTCATTCTTGGTTTACTCATCTGTGGAAACCTCTGCTGCGAGTCTCAGGCAAGTCATCGGCAATGCTGATAAGGGCTTCGTTCAACTTCTGCTCCTCCGCTTTGTTTAGCAGATGGATGGCATCGATGTTGATGGCGAGTGCGGCGGCTTCGCGTCCGTACCTGATAGCCTCTTGGTCATCATCAATCGCCTTGTTCGCTCCTGTAGCGTCAATGTAGGCATTCACCTTGTCACGCATGGTGAAATAGCCAAAGCCAGTCTTGGCCCAATGTGCAGCTGAGTAAACGGCACTCTCTTTGAGTGCGGATAGTTCCTGTTCCTTCATCACTGTTTCTTGCTTAGGGTTTGCATGTGAAGACGGGCAGCATCGTCAATCTCCTCTTGGGTATATACCCGGTTCCGGCGAATCCATGAAAGGATGTCTGCTTTCTCGAAGTAGATCATCTTTCCGTTCGGGCGGTAGAAGGGAATGCTTTGCTCACAGGTCATCTTGTAGAGAGAGCTGCGAGCCATACCCATAAACTTGGCGGCTTCCTCAACGGTTAATACTTCCTTGCTTGAATCAAGGATGTCTTCCAGAACGTCAACGCGCTTCTGGAGTTCTGCAACTTGCTTGTGCAGTTGGGTGTCCTTCTGGACAGGGTTCTGTTGTGTCATTCTCAAATACTTTTTTTGTTTTACTATTATTACTATACACAATATCGTTTCTCAATCGGGCAGCAAAGTAACTAAGACTTAATCAAACAAAGGAAAACAAGGAAATCAAACTCTTGATTTAACACTTTTACGACTGGATAGGTTCTAAACCATGTTCTGATTAGGACCAACACCAGTTGCGTCACCTTCATTTGGATTGCCTCTGCAATGCGCCCTTTTCCCATCCTCCACTGACCAGATAAGTCTGAGTCTTTGCCAGTCAAAAGAGAAATGAGGCGATGCGAAGTTACGTGTATTGAGAAAGGTAGAAGAAAAACGCCGGAAGAAATGATTGAATTTTTGGAAGACTTAACTTCCGAGTATGATTTTGCAGCGTTTTCCATACTATTAAACCGTTTGGGATGCTTGTTTTCGTTGGGGATATTACAATCGGAAACAAGGGTATCGGAAGCACCCTTTTGTACCACTTCCAGAAGACAAATCCGACGTGTCTCATCAGCGAAAAAGATAATCATAGAAAATCGCATTAGTCTCAGATATTTTTTGTAACTTTGCACCATGTTTCAGTGGCACATGCACCACGTTTCCTTTACTTGGATTTATTTAACACAATTTTGGTGCAGGTTTGTTACGTTTGAGAAAAACAAATTTTGAAACCACTGAAACACAAATGGTTACAAAATTTCTGAAACCTACGAAGTATAGGCAAGCTCCGTAGAAATGGACGGTGAGATAGCGTATTAGCCATTTCGCCCAAGCACCTTCCCATTTCGGGAGTAGCGAGAAAGCCCATTGGATAGGCCCGAATATCGTCAGCATACCTAAAAGGATCTGCTGGCAATAGATGGTAGCCCACCAACCGATACGGAAAACTATCAGGGCAATCAACATGATAATCTTATCGATACCTACGACAGCTCCAGCCGTAAGAGACGTGAACCATAGTTTTGAAGCATCCTGTTCCATGTTCGTCACTTCATCGACACCAGCCTGTTCCATTGTACTTTCAATAAGATTGGGGTCAGAAGTACCTGTATGAGCCACATCAGCCTGTGCTTGTAGAGCTGTGTACATAGTATCTCTTGTATAGATGAGTTCCTGGACTTCCGCAAACTTATCCTCAATCTGAGTGGATTCTGCCTCGTAGAGGTCATGCGTATAAGAACCAATGCAGTTAGGAATGTAGGAAAGGAAGTCCAGAACGCACCAGCTGCTGCCGCTATTTGTCATGCCTGTATCAGCAGGTGGGTACCACCAGCATAGGATAATGCTGACAACAAGGGGTTTGAACAGCTTCATGATGTCAAGCGGTTCATGTTTCACCATCATCTTGTAAGCCATTCCTGCTGCTACAATGATGGAGAAGAGTGCTGCAAGAGCCATACACATCTGCAATATCCACCAGAAAGGCCCTTGTGAACCAGTGAAAGTAGCATCACAAAGGAACTCGTTG
>CAMVIM010000066.1 GCA_947167515.1 uncultured Prevotellaceae bacterium
AAAATAGTTGAACAACCAAATGTTATTAAGAAATTATTTATGACGTTTACTATAAATCCACATGATAATGAAACGAACAATTCTCATGATGATACTTGCGCTCATTTGTGCAGCATCACATGCCCAGGTGAATCCGAAGATGCAACAACTCTTCGACAAACTCACGGAGTTGGATGAAGCCCCCAGAATCATCAAGTCGGGCGGGAAGGACCGGCCTGTTCGCTTTGATTACAGTGTTCACCTTTACTATAGCCCCAACATGTATCTCGGTGTGGACTCTCTATCCTTGGACAGCATCCTCCGTGAAGATCGGAACCGTCTGGCACAGCAACTGTCCGTCATCCGACACACCCTCGATGAATTGCAAGCGGAGGCAGCGGAGAGTTATCATTACGAATACCACAAGGGAGGACGCGACACCATCATCTATTCCATGAACCTGTGCCGTGACACCACCCGCTATGCAAGCAAGCACCAGAATGCCAATCATCCGACATTCTATTCCGACGAATATCTTTACTTCAACTGTCAGCCACATCATAATGAGGGCGAGGTAAGAGCCACCCTTCAATATACCGTCCATGCTCCCAACCCCGGTCCACAAGCAGAAAAGAACAGTCTTGAAACGCTCACCTCTGACATTGCCCGACTTTTCATACAGAACAAGATCAAGCCACGCACGGCCATGTGGCGGCACGACAAGACATATTCCGACTCGATACATGCCGTGGACTCAAAAGATTTCGAATCACGCACCATCATTGGGGGCAACGGCTTGGAAGGCGTCACCCATGCACAGATATTCACAGTGCCACGTGAGCAGGAAGAGAAAGCCCGCCAGTTCTACGATGAGATATCGAGGATGGCTCTGCAATTCACAGAAGGAAACCTGGATGTCTTGTACCGCTACAATTATTTGACATTCGACGAATCCTATTGGGGAGCCATTCTGACATGCTACTATGACGAAACCACATCCTATAGCATCAACATGCGAAGAAATGAGTCGGGCTTCCACTTCGTCATCGCCAATACCAACGGTATGGAGTGGTTTCCGGTCGACTGGCCCAGCATCAAGACTTTCGTCAATGGCAAGGTTTCCTATTTCAAGGGGATGGAACCGAAGGAAAACGAATAATATCGACAGATTTTGATTCATAAGTACCCGGGATGTGGCATGGGTCGCAGTGATGCGTCCCGTGCCTTTTCCCAATAAAGCGAATCGAACAAGAAAACAACAATGCCAACCGCTATCATAAAAATAAAATGAACGATTTCCCGTTTCGTGTGTATGCTGTCAAAAGGGATGGAACCGAAGGAAAACGAATAATATCGACAGATTTTGATTTATAAGTACCCGGGATGTGGCATGGGGCGCAGTGATGCGTCCCGTGCCTTTTCCCAATAAAGCGAATCGAACAAGAAAACAACAATGCCAACCGCTATCATAAAAATAAAATGAACGATTTCCCGTTTCGTGTGTATGCTGTCAAAACGAAACCAAAACAGAAAAAATGAAACGGATTTTGACTACACTGCTGGTGGCAGCCACGATGATGACGGGATCCAGCGCACAGAAAACGGAACTTATTGACCGTGGGATACCACTATATTTGGCGGACTCGCTCAAGTTGGACAGCATGTACAACTATTGGAACAGCTTCGTAGTCCAGCACCCTAAGGACAATGTGGCGTGGCGCAACCTCTTCGAGGTATGCTCTAACCAGGAGTTTAGACTGAGATGCAAGAACTGGGAGGCGGGCATGCAGCATTTCAGGGATGAGATGATGCCGCTGTTGGAACGGATAAAGAATGCCATACCCGGCAGCTATTCCGCTTACTACTGCGAATATGAAGGTATGCTCGCCACGACGACCGACAGGAGAGAACTTGTTGCCGACTCTGCCATTGTTTTGCTGCCAAAGGATGCTCCTGCGGGTGATTACGAATTGTGGACTCAGTATCTGATTCCCAAACGTGACACGGTGAGGATAATCAACGTGCTGACCCAATACTACGAGAGTGGGCAGTATCCCGAGGAGTCGTTGCAGTATCACTTCAACGAACTGCAAGGCATGGAAGAGGGCGGTGTCTATATCGCTCCCCATCCGGGAGAAATGGTCGGCAAACTCATCCTGCAGCATGTGCTGGGCGTTCACAAGGATAAGATACTCTACGACGAGGATGCCGCCATGAACCCCGAGTATGTAAAAGATGTGTTTGGGCACATTGGCATCCCCTTCAACGATGACGTATGGAATCAGTTGTGGACTACGTGGCAGGATAAGACACTGACAGCCATCATGCGCTACATCTTCGACCACTCCAAGCGTCCCGTCTATCTGTCGGCTCACGACATGTGGCAATACATCATAGGGGAAGGATTGCCTGACGAACTGAAGGCCTGCCTCTACAACGAAGGACTGACCATGCGCTATTCCGCGAAACCTTACGACAACAGGGCCGTGAAGCGCCGCAACATTGAGCAGCGCTACCGCTTGGAGTATCTGCGTATGCGGTTCCATCCTGTGATGAAGAACACACAGCGTTTCTCGGGTTCAGCAGAGGCCTACGCCATGAACTATATGCGACTGCTGCGCGACCAGTTGCCCTATTACAAACAGCACAACAAGGAGCGCTATCAGTGGCTAAGCGATATTTTTACCGATATCATCGAGCGTTTAGAGAAAGAGAACTACGATGTTGATGAATTCAAAGACTATCTGAAATGAGTCTCTTCCATCTGAAACCACTTCGCCAGCAGACAGACGAACAACTGATGACACGGGCAGCGGCAGGCAGCGATGCTGCTTTCGAGGAACTGTATCGCCGCTATGCCCGTCGGTTGAAGGGATTCTTCTTCCTTCAGTTCGGTGGCGACGAAGAACTTGCTGCAGATGCCACACACGACGTATTCCTCCGGGCTTACGAAGCAAGGAGCCGCTATGAAGAAGGCCGCAAAGTTGACACATGGCTCTACACCATCGCCTACAATCTCTGTCGCAACCACTACCGCAGCAATGCCTACGAGGCGCAGTTATTGTCCACCCTTGATGCCGAGCCTGTGACAGAACAGCAGATAGAGGTGCAACTGGACTCCGCGACCCTCGACCAAGCACTGGAACAAGTGCTGGCAGAATTGCCCCCTACGTTGCACCACATCTTCTCTCTCCACTATCAGGAGGAACTGACCATCCCGCAGATAGCAGAGATTGTCGGCGTCCCTGAAGGCACCATCAAATCTCGTTTACATAAAACCATGAACATCATCCGTAAAAAACTCAAGAAATATGAAAAATAAAATCACTGACGAACAGATCATCCAGTCGGCCCGCCGACAGCGACAGTCTGTCAACAGTCGCATGGAAGTTGAACCGTGGAAACCTCGCCATCATCATGGTCGTGGAGTTGCCGCTACCATAACCATTGCCGCCAGCTTGTTGAGTTTCATAGCAGGTTACGGCATTCATGCAAAAATGTTCAAGTCTGACATTCAACCATTGGCACAGGTCGTTCAGGTGCAGCACGACACCATCCTGCAGACAGAGGTCATCCGTGACACCGTCTATCAGACGCGCATTGTCACCCGACATGCGAAACCTAAGAGAGTTCAGCCAACTCCAACAACCAGACAAAGGATGCTTGCTTCCAAGGAGAAGCAGGAATCCCCAGCACCTTCACCTACCCGTCAATCGTCAGACGAACAAATGGCCTGCTCCATGCTCTGCGATGATATTCCTTACGCCCTTTTGGCCACTCCTTAAGCATAAAAAAACAAGACTCTGAACATTGTTTCAGACTTTCACCATTAAGAGCCTATTTTAGGATTTTGCCAAGGGGTATTTGTTTGATTTTATCTAATTTTGCCTACAACTTTTTACTTTACCTTTTTTGTTCTCATTCGTGAGAAGAATAGGATAGATTTGCTAATCCCAATAATATCGCCATTTAGATGAACAAAAAATCCATCATCACCATTCTGCTCGCCCTTGTCGCAATGGCGGGGCAAGCAAAAAAAACAATAGTATGGGAAAAACCATCTGTTGCCTATTCAGCCTTTTCGTATTTTGAAATCCAGAAAGTGGAAATGACGAAGGAAAAGACTGCCATGTATGTCAGGATGGCTCATTTACCAGGTCATGGCTTCCGGATCAGCAAAGACAGTTATCTGCAAACAAACGGGAAGCAGTATGGCATCATTGGAAGCGACAGCATTCCTTTGGGAGGAGATTACATTATTCTGGACGACACTGGAAGGAAAGACTTCGTCCTCTATTTCAAACCCTTGCCTTTGAACACGAAGGAATTCGACTTCTTGGAAGGTTTGGCGAAAGGCGACTACAAGGTGTTTGGCATCCACGACAAGGACTACACGATGCCTCCCGCTTCAGTTCCAACTGAATACATGGCCGATGATGACGGGGAAGGATTGGCAGAACTGAAGTTCGACGCTACCCCAGCCACCATTCATTTCAAGTCGTTGAACTACCGTAAGGGAATGAACACGGAGATTCAAGTGCAATATGTAGATTTGAAGAATCCTGCAAAGCCTATGGATGTCTACACGAATCTGAATGATGATGGTGAAGCCAGTCTTAGTCTCCCCATCTGCCTGCCTCAAATTGTGTGGATCGTTATCGTTAACATTCCATGGAGTTCAATGTGGTGCGTATATCTCTCACCAGGTAAGGAAGTGACCGTCCTTGTTGATATGCTGCACGATGACAGCAGGGCCAATAGCAAGATTGTAGGTGCCAAAGGCTATCACGCCAAGTTTGGCAAAGAATGGTTTCAGTCAGCTCTTGAGGAGGAGACAGAAAATGGTCCTCTGAAACCTACCATTAAAAAGGAAGACATTCACGATGTGCAGACGTTGATAAGATATTGTGATGAAGAACGGGAGAACTACGACAAATGGGTAAAGAACTCAAACTATTGCAAAGCAATCAAAGATTATTTGATACAATTCGCATATTCCCCGTTATTCATGTTTGAAGGCGAACAAGATTCCCTGTCCAGAACAAAGGAGTTTACAGACTATGTGCTTCAGAATTACACAGGGAATCTATACAAGAAGAATATCGTTTTCAACAATGAATTCCCAAGAGCCAGCAAATACTATGCAATGGCTGATGCCCGAGGATTCAATGCCGACCTTGCCCGCTATTGTTACTATCTGCCACAGGTGCTTGACTCCAAACAATTAGCGAAACCACTCATTGAGGACAAAAACCTTTCCGACCTCTACGACAAATATGTGGCAGAATATCAAGCGACCGTTTCAGCAAATAAACAAGGGCTTGCCGACAACATCCACTACCTCGACATGACAGATGTGGTTCCCGAAGAAATCCTGCAAACAATCCTCGACAAATACAAAGGGAAGACCATACTCATCGACATCTGGGCAACATGGTGCGGTCCCTGTAAGTTAGGGCACGAAAAGATGAAACCCGTGAAAGAGGAACTGCGCGACAAGGACATCGTCTATGTCTATCTTACCTCCACCACCTCGAAATATGACGAGTGGAAGGATTACATCACCGACATCTCAGGCGAGCATTATTTCCTGACCGAAGAGCAGTTGGATGCCATATTCCAGCAACTCAAGGGCACAGGTTATCCCACCTACGCCATCTACACCCCCGATGGAGAACAGACCTTCACCCTCTCTGGATTTAACCTTGAAATAATCAGAGAGGCATTGGAGAAAGCCTCCAATAACAAGAATATCGAAAGTAATTGAGGGTGCAAATGAGGGAGTAAATGAGTGAGTAAATCATTTTTTAGGAATAAGGGGTTTGTTTTCAGTGAAAGTCTGAACAAATGTTCAGAGAAACGCCCTCGGCAGTCACTTTTGGGGCATCGCTGAGGGCTTTTTGCTTGTTTTTACCTATTTTTGCTCATCTTTTTTACTTTACCTTTTTCGTTCTCATTAAGGCTCGTCTAAATCTCACTTAAATTCTCGCTTAAAGTCGCTTAAATTTTCTTAGCAAGAATGCCCTAAATAAAGGCATTTCAGGATATTCTCGCCTAAAATATCGCTTAAAAAGCCACTTAAAGTCGCTTAAATCTCGCTCTTAAATTATCTCAGCAAGAATGCCCTAAACAAAGGGTTTTCCAAGGATTCTCACGTAAATCCCCACGTAATCTCACGTAAATTTCGCTCTTAAATCGCTCTTAAATCGCTCTTATTTTTTTGTTTTTAAGAGCGACCATACAGATACGTTACCCTTTGTCTCGTTGACGATAATCCTTTCCTCTCTCATCTTAGTCAGCATGTTTCCGACTTTCGCCTTTTTCTGCTTGTCCGATAGAACTCCGAGTTTTTCACTAATTTGTACCCATAAATCATAAAGTACGTTAAATCAGTGT
>CAMVIM010000067.1 GCA_947167515.1 uncultured Prevotellaceae bacterium
GCAAAGGTACAACGACACTACAACTGCTACAACGTGTATTTAAACGAATGCTTACGACACGAACTTCTTCACGAAAAATCACACCAAAGATTTTGTGGTATCAAATGAATGGTGTATCTTTGCAAGTGAATAATGAGTGAAGGCATGAAATACCCCATTGGAATACAGAATTTTGAGAAGATACGCAGGGAAGGTTACGCCTACGTGGATAAGACTGCCCTGATGTATAAGCTGGTGTCGGAAGGGAATTACTATTTCCTTTCACGCCCTCGCCGTTTCGGCAAGTCTCTTTTCCTCTCCACGCTGGAGGCGTATTTCGAGGGGCAGAAAGAGCTTTTCGAGGGATTGGCTGTGAGCGAGTTGGAGAAGGATTGGGTGCACTACCCCATCCTGCACCTGGACTTGAACACCGACCGCTATGATACCGAGGGCACCCTGTTTTCTCGTCTCGACCTCTTCCTGAAAAATAGAGAGAAAGAGTACGGGAAAGATGATAATGAACGGACCTTGGGGCAGAGGTTTGAAGGTGTCATTCGCCGTGCTTTTGAAAAGACTGGACTCCGCGTGGTCATCCTGGTGGATGAGTATGACAAGCCCATGCTGCAGGCGATTGGCAACGACACCTTGCAGACAGAATACCGCAACACGCTGAAAGCCTTCTATGGTGCGTTCAAGTCATGCGACCGCTACATCCGCTTTGCCTTCCTCACGGGCGTGACCAAGTTCGGCAAGGTGAGCGTGTTCAGCGACCTGAACAGTTTGGAGGACATTTCCCCCCTGCCTCAATATTGCACCATCTGCGGCATCAGCGAAGAAGAGCTGCACCGCGATTTCGACAGCGGTGTCCAGTTGCTGGCTGAAGCCAACAGCATGACGAAAGAAGAGTGCTACGAACGGCTGAAGCTGGACTTCGACGGCTACCACTTCACCATGGACAGCCCCGGCATGTATAACCCCTTCAGCCTGCTCAACACTTTAAAGAACCGAGTGTTCCGTGACTACTGGTTCGAGACGGGCACACCCTCGTTCCTTGTCTATCAGCTGAAGAAGACGGGCTATCCGCTGGAGAGCATGACCACGGAGGAACTCTCCACCGACACGCTCAACAGCATCGACATCATGGACGAGAACCCTCTGCCGCTGCTCTATCAGAGCGGTTACCTCACGCTGAAGAGCTACGACAGGGAGTTTGACGAATACAAGTTAGGCTTCCCCAACCGCGAGGTGGAGCAGGGGTTCATCAAATACCTCTATCCTTTCTACACCCCCAAGGTGATGGACAAGGGAGCATTTGCCATCTCCAACTTCGTGAAGGCCGTGCGCAAGGGGGATGCCGAAGATTTCATGCGCCGCCTGGAAAACTTCTTCGCCAACGGCGATTACCAAGTGATGGGCAACCTTGAGCTTTATTTCCAGAACACGCTGTATGTGTTCTTCCGTCTGCTGGGTTTCTATGTGGAGGTGGAACGTCACACCACCGATGGCAGGATGGACATCCTCATGCAGACTCCCCAGTTCATCTACATCCTGGAACTGAAGCTTGACAAGAGTGCGGAGGAGGCGCTGGCACAGATTGAGGCGAAGGGCTATGCCCAACCTTTTGCCGATGATGACCGTCATCTCTTCAAGATTGGCATCAACTTCTCCACCGACACTCGACGCTTCGACGACTGGAAAATCGTGGAATAGTTTCACTGTCCGCTTTCCAAGAGGTCTTCCAGACGGAGGACCTCTTTTTTGTATTCCTCGGCCTTAAGGAAGTCGAGGGATTTGGCGGCATCTTTCATGAGTTTGCGGTTGCGGTCGATGGCTCGGCGAAGTTCTTCGGGGGTCATGGCATTGTAGATGGTATCGACTTCCGACTCGGCAGCGAGAGAGGCGTTCTCCTCGATGTAAGCTGTGCCAAGATAGTCGATGGGCTTGTGTTGGGCGATGGATACTTGTGCCTTCTGAATCTGGGTGGGAGTGATGCCGTGTTCTTCGTTGTAGGCCATCTGTTTCTTACGACGACGATTGGTCTCATCGATGGTCTGCTGCATGGTTTCGGTGATGGTCTCAGCATACATGATGGCAAGACCATGTACATTGCGAGCTGCACGGCCAATAATCTGAACGAGGGAATGGTGGTCGCGCAGAAATCCTTGGTAATCTGCATCAAGAATGGCAACCAAGGACACTTCTGGAATATCCAGTCCCTCGCGAAGAAGGTTGATGCCGATGAGCACGTCATAGGTGCCAGCACGGAAATCATTAATGATGTCAACACGATCGAAAGTATCCACATCGGAATGGATATAGTTGGCCTTGATACCCACACTGTTGAAGAAGTTGGACACTTCCTCTGCCTGCCGCTTGGTGGAAGTGATGACGAGGGTGCGCTCCCCCACCTCGTTTCGCTGATGTATCTCCTCGATGAGGTCATCCATGAAATTAAGTTTGGGTCGCACTTCGATGGGTGGGTCAAGCAGCCCTGTGGGACGAATAAGCTGTTCGACTATCACACCTTCAGCACGTTCCAGCTCATATTCGGCTGGGGTGGCTGAAACATAGATGGTTTGTGGGGTCAACGCTTCAAACTCTTCCAGTCGAAGGGGACGGTTGTCGAGAGCAGCAGGAAGGCGGAAAGCATACTCCACCAGATTCTCCTTCCGTCGGCGGTCACCTCCCCACATGGCTTTCACCTGCGGGATGGACTGATGACTCTCATCTACAATGAGCAGATAGTCATCGGGAAAGAAATCCAACAGACAGTAAGGACGTTCACCCGCTGCACGACCATCAAAATAGCGCGAATAATTCTCTATGCCAGAGCAATGACCCGTTTCGCGAATCCACTCAAGATCATTGGTCACACGCAACTCTATCTGTTTCGCCTTCTCAGAATCGCCCCTTTCCTCATAATAAGCAATGCGCTCATGCAGGTCATCCTCTATGTCGTGGATGGCCTTCTGCTGTTGTTCCTTCGTGGTCATGAAAAGATTGGCTGGATAGATTTTATATTCCTCGTATGAGGTGATGGGATAGAGCGTCTGAATGTCTAACTCCTGTATATCTTCTATTGCATCATCGAAATAACAAATACGCAGAATTTTCTCATCATAAGCAAGATATATATCCACAGTTTCACCTTTCACCCGAAACTGCCCACGTTCCAACTCATCAGCCGCAGCAAGGTCGTTGTTGACATAAAGCATATCGACCAACTTGCGGCGCAGCGTCTCCTGAGGCAAGTCCTGATCCACCTGAATCGAAAGAATGTTTTCAGCATAACTGGTGGGTGCTCCCATACCATAGATGCACGACACCGACGAGACGATGATGACATCCTTACGCCCTGAGAGCAAGGCCGACACAGCAGCCAGTCGCTTACGGTCCAATTCCTCGTTGATGGCAAGATCTTTCTCTATATAAGTTCCCGTGGAAGGGATGTATGCCTCAGGCTGATAATAGTCGTAGTAACTCACATAATACTCAACCGCATTGTTGGGAAAGAACGTCCTCATTTCTGTATAGAGTTGATGTGCCAAAGTCTTGTTGTGGCTGAAGATGAGGGTCGGTTTGCCCACATTCTGGATGACGTTCGCCATTGTGAAAGTCTTGCCAGAACCCGTCACACCCAGCAACACCTGAGCCTGCACTCCGTCCTTCACACCCTGTGTCAGTTGTTCAATGGCTTGCGGCTGGTCGCCCGTTGGCTGAAACTTTGAAATGAGTTGAAAATCCATCTGTTCTTCCGTTTTGAACTGCAAAATTACGATTTCCATCCGTAAATAATCCCTAAATCCATCGGTTTTTTCTGAATAAACGTGAAATAATCATGGACAAGTATGCTTTCTTAGGCAAAAAAAGTGTAACTTTGCAGCCGAAACTGTTATAACAATGAGGAATTTTCTGTCAATCGCCGTCATTTCAGCAATAATCTTGAGTTCGTGCAACTCCTACAACAAGGTGCTGAAAACGACCGATTACGATTATAAATACGAGGTTGCCAAAGAGTGCTATGCTGCTGGGCAATACTCACGCGCATACCAACTGCTGGAAGAACTCATCATGGTCATGAAAGGGTCAGACCGTGGCGAAGAGTCTTTGTTCATGCTGGGCATGTGCTTCTACAATTTGCGCGACTACGAAACGGCCACCATGTATCTGGATCGCTATGTGAAGACCTATTCCAAGGGTGACTACACGGAACTGGCTCGATTCTACAGCGGCAAAGCCTCCTACATGCAGAGTCCCGACCCACGTCTGGATCAGTCGCCTACTTACACGGCACTAAACCAGCTGCAGGACTTTCTCGACTTTCACCCCTACTCCGAATTACGCGAAGAGGTGAATGACATGATTTACGATTTACAGAATCGCCTTGTACAGAAGGAATATGACAGTGCCAAACTCTACTACAACTTGGGCAGCTACACGGGTAACTGCGCAAATGGAGGAAGCAATTACGAGGCCTGCATCATCACAGCTGAAAACGCTCTAAAGACTTTTCCCTACACTCGTCTGCGCGAAGAACTTTACATGATGATTCTCCGTTGCCGCTACCAGTTGGCTCAACGAAGTGTGGTGGAAAAGAGCGAGGAACGATACAGACAAACCATCGATGAATACTATGGTTTCAAGAATGAGTTCCCGAACAGTAAATACATCAAAGAGGCCGACAATATCTACAAGCATTCTGCCACGAAGGTGAAATCGGAGAAGGAAGACTAATCTTCAGCATAAAGCATCATCATTTGAAAGAACAACAAGAAAACAAACAATAAAAACAATGGATTTCAAGAAAACAAACGCACCTACCACTACAGTGACACGCAACCTGATGGATTTGAGCCGTGACACAAATAACGTGTATGAAAGTGTTGTCATCATTTCTAAGCGTGCCAACCAGATTGCCAGTGAAATGAAGGAAGAACTCAGCAAGAAACTAGTTGAATTCGGTGCACACACAGACACACTCGAAGAGGTGTTTGAGAACGAAGAGCAAATTCAGATCTCTCGCTACTACGAGCGCCTGCCCAAACCCACCCTTATTGCAACACAGGAATTCCTTGAGGACAAAGTTTATTACCGCAACCCAGCCAAGGAATCTGACAGAAAGTTCTAACCCATGATTCAGCGCATACAGACCGTCTATCTGGCACTGGTTCTCATTTTCTCTTTTGTGGGGCTTATTTCCACCATTGGAGAGTGGACTGTGGCAGATGCCGTCGTGGCACATTTCGGCAACTTCACCTTTGGAGCCGAAGGGCAGTTCAAGGCCTTGGATTCCACCAGTGGCCCTTGGTGCTTAGGCATATTGCTCATTCTGGTCATGTTCCTGTCTACTATGAGCATTATGCTCTTCCGAAAACGCATGCGCCAACTGAGACTCACCATCATCAGCACCATTCTGTTGGTTGGCTATGTGGCTGCCTACGCCGTGTTTGCCTACTACTATCACTTGAATCTTGAACAGTTGGTGGGTGAAGGAAACGGAAGCATAGTCCCAACCTTCCATTTCAAATTCATTTCTATCTTTCCCGTGCTGAGCATCATACTCAACTGCCTTGCCATCCAGGGTATCCGCAAGGATGAAGCACTGGTTCGCTCACTCGACAGAATCAGATAAGCACTCCTATACGCCCCTCCATATATGCCCCTCCCTATATATAATAATGTATAGGGGAACGAGCTGTCAAAAAAGTGAAAGAAAAAGAAGAAGTGACCGCATTTTTTTAGAGAAAAGTTTTGCCATTTGCGGAAAAAGTGCTACCTTTGCACTCGCAATCGGGAAAGCAAGGCCCGAAAAGGCGGAAATAGCTCAGTTGGTAGAGCACAACCTTGCCAAGGTTGGGGTCGCGGGTC
>CAMVIM010000068.1 GCA_947167515.1 uncultured Prevotellaceae bacterium
TTATAAACATACCGCTTCGCGATGATGGAACGGATTTGGCGGATGAGAGCCTCGGACGGCTCGATGGCTTTGGGAAAAAAACTCCGTGGCGCACAAGCCACGGAGTCAGAAGAAAAAAATCCTTTTATCCTAAAATCCTTAGAAATAAGAAAACAAGGAGCCTTATTTGTTCACGATGACCAGACCGCCGTTCTGCGGGATGGTGACGGTGACTTTCTTGCCCGACTTGATGGTCTTGACGCTGCCGTTGAGCTGGGCATCGTCGCCATAAAGGAGCAAGTCAGCTCCCTTGCCATAGAGGGAGAGGTCGAGGGTCGTCTTCAGAGGCTGTTTGTCGGCATTGACACCCACGATGAACCAGTGGTCGCCTGCACGACGGGCTATGAGGGCATACTTGCCGGGGTAGCCGTCGATGAACTTCACCTCATCCCATGTGGTGGGCACATTCTTCATGAAGTCTATCGCCCAGTCGGGAGCATCGGTCAGGTTGTTGGGAGCAAGGGCGAAGTGCTGCACGGAACTCTGGAAGAGCACGGCGGTGGCGAGGGCATAGACGTCGGAGGTGACGCGGTGGGTGCCCCGCTTGTTGTCAGCACTGTAGAATTTGTTGAGGGTGGAGCCGCCAAAGTCCATCGAACCAACCACATTGCGGATGAAGGCATGGGTGGCTGCATTGCGCGCTTCGGCATCGCAGGCACCCTGTCCGAAGTGGAGGTTCTCGGAGGCAAGGACGGCTTCGCTTGCCACATAGTTGGGATACATGCGCTCCCATCCGCGTGGGAGGGTGCAGCCGTGGAAGATGCAAAGGATGCCGAAGTCGTTGGCATCGGAGAGAATATCTTCGTAGAGCTGCATCATGTTCTGCTTGTCACCGCCAAAGAAATCGACCTTGATGCCACGGATGCCAGCCTTTTTCATCCAAGCCATCTCGGCACGGCGCTGGCGGCTCTTGTCCATCTTGCCGATAGGGGTCTGGGGCGCGTCGTTCCAAGAGCCGTTGGAGTTGTACCAAAGGAAGAGTCCCACCCCTTTCGTCTTACCATAGGCAGCGAGTTCGGCAATTTTGTCATAACCGATCTGACGATCCCAGAACGCATCGATGAGTACACTCTGATAGCCCATAGCCGCAGCGAAGTCGATGTAGCGTTTCTGCTCGTCGTAGTTGCAGCTGGAGTCCATGCCGATAATCCAGCTCCAGGTGCCTTTTCCGTAGATGTAGGGTTGCGATGCCTCATACTTGGGCTTCACGAGGTCGAAGGGCACGGTGGTCTCGACGATGTTGGCGAGGGTGGTGCCGAGGGTGATGGTGCGCCAAGGGGTTTCGCATGGCAGCGACACGGCAGCGGAAGTGGAGCCGAATCCGTTGCCTTCGCCCTGCTGGGGGAAGCCTATCTTGTAGAGACCGCCCTGCACGTTGAGCAGTCGGCTTGCCACATAACTGCCATCCACG
This sequence comes from uncultured Prevotellaceae bacterium, assembly GCA_947167515.1. Taxonomy (GTDB): domain Bacteria; phylum Bacteroidota; class Bacteroidia; order Bacteroidales; family Bacteroidaceae; genus Minthosoma. Next base: position 1,451 of record CAMVIM010000068.1, read on the forward strand.
CCTGTCTCGCTGAGGAGCACCCAGCCTTTGTCGCCCACGCGGAAAAGGCAGGGGAAGGTGTAGCCTTCGCCCCAGCCGTTCTTGCCCACTGGCTCGTCGTAGGAGTAGCTGGTCTCGTAGCTGGGTGAGGTGCGGGCAAATCCGCCCATGGGCTTCGACTGCGGACAGAGGAAGGTAGTCGTTCCATCAGGAAGCTTGAAGCCACTTGCCTCCTCGTTCACCACACACACCTTGGTGTCGCGCTGTGGCAAGATGCGATAGCGGAAAGCCACGTCACGGTTGCTCACACGGAAGATGACATCCATCACCTTCTTACCTTGCTTTTCAAAGCTGCATACCGCCTCGGTGGCTTCGTAATCGACGTGACTCTGCTTGATGGTGCGCAGGTCGTAGGATTCCTTCACCGTCTTCACCTCGCAACTTGCCAAGGTCAGATCGGTGGTGTAATTGCCCATGTTGGTGTCCAAACCCAACGGTGAATTCTCAATCATCACGGTGGTGCCCTGACTGACACGATAGGTGGCTATTCCATTCTGATCCTCCACCACTACCGTCAGTTTTCCGTCGGGACTGTTGAAGGTCTTTTCGGTCGCCCATGCCGACGACCATGTGCCTGCCAAAACAAGCACTGCAAGAATCATTTTTTTCATAAATCGGTTATGTTTGATAGGTTTGTTGCCACAAAAGTACGAACAATTGTGGGAAAATGCTTCATCCTTTGTATCAAAATTTTTCAAAGAAGGCATAAAAGTCTCCCTTTTTGCAACATTTCTGCCTTATTGCACCAGTTGAATGCCACGCAGATAGACGCCTTCGGTGAGTGCCTTGAAGGTGAGCACGTGCCGCCCTTCTCCCAACTCCAGCGGCATAAAGCGGTAGGCATAGTTGCGCTGCACGTTCCGTTTCCACTCCTCGCTGCGGTCGTAAGTCTGGTAGTCGAACGTCTGCGCCTCTTCCCCATCGGCTGAGAGGGAGAAGGTCAGTCGGTCGCCTGCCACAGGATGGGTGGGGAGCAGATAGACATACACGCCATAGGTTTCTCCCAAAGTCTCAAACGCGAAGGTCTTTTCTTCGCCCAATGGTACCGATAGCCATGTGTCAGCCTCAAAAATCACCTGCCGCCTTTCTGCATCGGGATAGATGATAGGCTCGGTCACAGGCCCAAACACCGCCAGTTTGCGGGGTGCCATGTCCATGATGCCTTTCCAGCGAGGATTACTATTATATATATGTGTAAGCGTCACGATGCTGTCGTAGGCCTCTCCACTCCTTTCGGGCACGAGAAACTTGAAGTTCATCTGCGCCGCTGCCTGCACAGGGTATTTCACCAACTGGAAATAAGCCTGCCGGCGATGGGCTGGCACTTGCCCCTCCAAAGTCTCCACGGCATCGGACAGCCGCTGATAGTCTGCCACACGCTGCACCACCGTCTCTTTTGTCCAGTCGAGAATGGGACGGAAGGTGTTCCAATATTTCTTGTCCGCCTCTTCCACGCGTGTGTAGCCCATGTGTTCGGGCTTGCGGTCGAATGCCAGACGGTAGTGGTTGGTCATGAGGGAGGTGAGGGTGTCAGCCAGTGTTTCGCCAAACTCACGCTCCATGAAGTGATGCAGGTCGGCCGTTTCGTCCGTTCCGTCCACCCCTTCCCATGCCATGTTGAGGAACTCCTCTATCTGGAACTCGGCGGGCTTGATATCGCCCACATTGAGCACCCACATCCGACGGATGCCGCGCTGGTATGCCTCGGTGAGCTGTTGGCGCAGCAGAGCGGGCGAGAAAGTGCCCAACCAGAGGTAGTCGTGAGGACGACCCCAATAAGAAACATGATAATAAAGTCCATTGCCCCCTTTGCGCGAAACCTCGACAGAATCGGGGAAATGGCGAATGTAGCCATAATTATCGTCTGTCCACATCAGCGTCACATCGTCGGGCACTCGCAAGCCTGAATGATAGATGTCGAGCACTTCTTTGTAAGGGACAAAAACTTGGGGGATGGAGGTCACGTCGGGGTTGACATGGGCTGCCAGCAGGTTGCGCTGGTCATCTATCACCTCTTGCAGATAGTGCAGTTTTTCCTCCTTGGTCTTCACACCCTGCATGGAGCCGTCGTGCAGCCCACGCATGCCGATGGTATAGACCATATCCTGCCCCTTCACCTCATCCAGACGCTCTGCCCAGAACTTCTGCACGTTCTCTCGGTTGGTCACATAGTTGTAATCCCCCTCCCCTCGCATCTTCCACTCGGTGGCTGGCGAAGTGCCCATCGGTTCGCAATGGCTGCCTCCCACATAGATGCCATACTTGTGTGCCATCTCACGGTTGCCCTCGATGGTGAAGAAAGGCTTGCTCACCTCGTGCATGGAGGGCCAGTAGTAGTTGGCTCTGAGCCGAAGCATCAGTTGGAAAATTCTTTCATTCGTGTCGGGGCCGATGACTTCGCCGCTCCAAGGCAGGATGCCCCAGTCCTCGTCGTTGATGAAGATGCCGCGATACGCCACGGCCGGATGCTGTTCGTTCGTGAAGCCCTCCTTCAGCACCACTTCAAGCCTCTTTGCCGGCTCGCAATCAGCCCACCATTCCCAAGGCGAGACCCCCATGAGCCGCGACACCTCCAGCAGGCCGTAAGCCAGACCGTGGGCATCGGCCCCCCTCACGTAGAGTCTGCCCGACTCCACATGGAGACGGAAGCCTTCGCGAGGCAAACAATCATCGAAGACCGCCACCACCTGCGCTTTCTTCTCTTTCTGTACGGGCACCACTTTCGCCTCCAGCACCCTCTTCATGTCTTCTGCCAGCATCTGCAAAGCGGTGGAGGCTACAGGCTCATCGGTCGGTGCCATGTACACAGTCACCTTTGCCCCTCTTTTCAGCATAAAGTCTTGCGCCTCTGCCAATCCTGGCACGACACAAAAGACCAATATCCAAAGAATATTTCTCATGAGTTGCTCTTTTTAGGCTGCAAAAATACAAAAATTGGTACACTTTCAAACAAAAATGATACAGAAAAACAACCATGCACACCATTTTTTCCCTAACTTTGCACCTGCCCACACGTTGGACGATTCTTTCATTGAGACACTCAACAATAACACATAACTAAACAAAGCTTATATGGAAAAAACATGGCGATGGTTTGGCAAGAAAGATAAGATTACACTTGCCCAACTGAGACAGATTGGTGTGGAGGGCATCGTGACCGCCCTGCACGACGTGCCTCTTGGCGAGGTGTGGACACGGGAGAAAATCCGTGACCTGCGTGAATACATCGAAAGTTACGGCATGCGCTGGAGCGTGGTGGAGAGTCTGCCCGTGGTGGAGACTATCA
>CAMVIM010000069.1 GCA_947167515.1 uncultured Prevotellaceae bacterium
CCGTACCTTTGCCTCAGAAATCAAAAACGCAGCCCGCCGCGTGGGGGGATGCAAGAAAAAAGAGACAAGGTATGGAGAATATTCCGGCATATATGAACAGGAGGGGCTTCAGGGTGGTGGTGCCACATGGAGTGCAGAAAGAGCTGGCTGAGTGGTTTGGTGTGCACAAATCATTCGTCTCTCTTGTGCTCAAACAAGAAAAGTCGGGAAGATTGGCAAAAGAAATCATCGCCAGAGCCTTAAAGAGAGGAGGATACTGGGAGAGGAAGGAAAAAGAAATTGAGCACGTGCGAAAATAAAATAACTCAACTTTCGCAAGTTGTAGAAGTTATAGAAGTTAAAGAAGTTATCGCTTCGCTTAGAAGTTAAAGACGATACCTTCTGACAATGAATACAGCAGCATGACATTCGTCTCTAACTTCTTTAACTTCTCTAACTTCTTTAACTTCAAAAAAGTGGAGCTTGCGAAACTTTAGTAAAATAATTAACCAATTAAAAACAAAAGTAACATGATGAGAAAAATTCAATTAGAGCCTGGCCGCAAGTATCGTGGCTCGGCATGGGTGAACGAGTACGGAGAAATCCAGTTCCGACCCGAACAGAAAGGCAGCAAGCCTGGTAATCTGAAACTGGTGCAGGAGCACGAGAGTTACTCCATCTACGAGAGCGAGAAGGTGTGGAAGGTGGCGGTGAAGTTCAACAAACCGTTCGACATCAACTCGGCAGCGAACAAGCTGAGCTTTGTGTTGAGTCAAATCATTGCACACCTATGAAACAATACTGCTTTATTTTCACCACGTTGAGAGCGAAAGGTGCTTGGTTCCTCCCTGCTCTTCACGTTGAGAAATGCAAGGCGAACACCTACATATCTCTGAAGTTCTTAAAGAAAGAAATAATACTAACATTTTTCAAAGACAAATGATGAAACTAATGTATTTACTCAACTTTCGCAAGTTGTAGAAGTTATAGAAGTTAAAGAAGTTATCGCTTCGCTTAGAAGTTAAAGACGATACCTTCTGACAATGAATACAGCAGCATGACATTCGTCTCTAACTTCTTTAACTTCTCTAACTTCTTTAACTTCAAAAAAGTGGAGCTTGCGAAACTTTAGTGTATTTATTTTAAAACCGCGAATTAAACGAATTTAACGAATTATGGCTTCTTGGCGAAGCCCCGTGCGGCCAGAAAACAAAAGAGTCGTCCACGACTCTAATTCGTGAAATTCGTGTAATTCGTGGTCAGAAAAACAAAAACTTAAATTGTTCTACTGATATGAAATTAGAGATTTATCAAACGAACCGAAGTGTGCGGCCGTTCACTTCGTGGAAAAGCAAGGCGGACATGATGAACTTCTTGGAGGAGAACAAGAAGATTGCGGAGGTGTGCGCCAAGATTAAGGAAACGGGCGACAAGTCATTAAAATCACAACTCCCTGCCATGATGCCGATGGGGAATGTGGGTGACCTGAACAGGAAGAAAGAGAACTGCACACCTACTGGCCTTGTCATGATAGACATAGATGGGAAGGTGGTGCTGGATGCCGAGGTCGTGAAGATGGACTTTGAGAAGCTGGCTCCCGAGCTGGAAAGGCTGCACGTGCGCCTCATTCACATCACCCCGAGTGGCACGGGATTGCGCCTGCTGGTGTGCTGTCTCGCTGATGGAATGCAAGCAACCATAGACCGATGTGCCGAGGCATTGGGACTGAAAGCTTATGGCGAGGTTGACCCTGCATGCAAAGACCTCTCACGTCTTTCCTACTTGGTACCTTCTGACTACATCATCTACGAAAAAGACCTCTTCGAAGATGTGCCTCCCATTTCCGTGGAGCAGATGAAGCAGTACCAATCGACTGGCACACCCATGAAGCACAAGAACGTAGCCGCCAACTTTATGGAGGTGATGGCCAACGATGAGAAGTACAAGGATTTCGAGTACAACGGATTCCGTGTGGCTGACATCGTGCGGCAGTACATCGACACGACAGGTGGTGACCCAGCGGAAGGCACACGTCACACCTTCTACAATAAGTTGATTGTGATGTTCCGTAACCTTTGTAACAATGACCCGAAAATCGTGCATGCTGTCCTGCCGCCATTTGACAGAGGGATTGAAGAGACTTGGAGCCAATGCGTGGGCATCTGTTCCTCCAACCGAAGCACGAAGATTGACAGCGAACTCTACTTCTGGCTGAAAGACAGGGGTATGCTGGCAAGCCGCATCCAAACTACAGATGAAACACAGAAAGAAGAAGAAAAGGAAGACATCCCACCCATGCCGAAGCTGCCCCCCATCTTCAGGCAGTACGTGGACATCGCTCCACAGGATTTCAAGGTGCCGACGGTGGTGGCATTGCTCCCGATTTTGGGTACGCTCACAAGTCACCTCCGTGCGAAATACTTCGACGACAGCGAGCAAAGCACCGAGTTCATATCCCTGCTATTCGCCCCTCCATCATCTGGTAAGTCGTTTATTAAACGCCTGAGCGTCCTGCTGCAAAACCTGCGTGACCGTGACGAACTGGCGAATGCAAGGGAAGAACTCTATGCAAACAGCGAACGCAAGAAGGGTGCCAACGACAAGGGACAGGATGCACCCAAGGTATCGGTGCGTATCGTGAAGCCGCTTATCTCCATCCCCGAACTGCTGACCAAGATGCGGTACAATCAAGGCCACCATATGTACATCGAAGCAGAAGAGCTGGACACCTTCAACAAGGGAAACAAGACCGCTGGAGGGGACAAGAGTGACTTGTGGCGTGTGACGTGGGACAACGGCTACTATGGCCAGTATTATAAGTCGGTGAACACCTTTAAGGGCGAAGTGCAGATGTTCCTGAACTTGCTGTTCACTTCGACGCAAGACCAGATAGACCGCTTCTTCAAGAATGTGGAGGACGGCCTTGTCACTCGCTTTTCGGTCTGCCCGATTGAGAACCAGCAATACGCCAAGTTCGTGCCTTGGGGAACCATCAACAAGCAAGACCGACTGCGAATTGAGAACATCCTCAACCGCTTGGAGATGAAGAACTATAAGCTGCCCTTGAGGTTCGACAAACAGGAGCTTATCGACATCAAGGAAGAGGACTTTGACAAGGTGGTGCCTTGGCAATATGAGTTCCAGCCGCTGGAGCATGTGGATATGAGCTACACTTTCCAACCCCTGCTGAAATGGCTGGAAGAGGAACGTGCCAAGGCAGCGGTAGAACTGAACGAGGCAAGGGACGTGTTCAGAAGACGTGCAGCCGTGAAGGGCTTCCGACTGGCACTCCTGTGTCACGGCCTCTATAGCAAGGTGACTCCAAGGGAGCAGAAGACCATCGTGGACTTTATGCTGTGGTTCTGTAGCGTGGACTTGAGAAACAGCCTTTATCAGTTCGGACAGCGGTACAACGAATTGCAGGAAAATGTCAGCAAGATGGGGCAAGCACCTCACAGCGACATATTCAACAAACTGGGCGACACCTTCACGAAGACAGAACTTCGGGTGCAGTTGCAGAGAGCTTTCAAGAGGACACCGCCAAGACACGTTATCTCATTGTGGCATAGAAACAAACTCATCGAAAAGTGCGGTGAGGGTAAATATAAAAAACTCAACTTTCGCAAGTTGTAGAAGTTATAGAAGTTAAAGAAGTTATCGCTTCGCTTAGAAGTTAAAGACGATACCTTCTGACAATGAATACAGCAGCATGACATTCGTCTCTAACTTCTTTAACTTCTCTAACTTCTTTAACTTCAAGAACCTTTAGCTCGACGAAGTCAAAGTGGAGCTTGCGAAACTTTAGTAAAAAACTTAAAAAATAACAAACATCATGAACGTACAAGGTTACATTACGAAAATCGGGGAACCACGCACGTGGAAGACCCAGCAGGGAGAGGACAGACAATCCTATCCCATCGAAATCAAAGTGCCCTTCATCAACAGCAAGGGCGAAGAGAAGTCTGACGAACTCATCGGGGAGCACGTAGCTGCCAATCCCGACTACATTCAACGCCTGCAAGAGCAGATGACTAAGGGCACAAGGATGGAGTTCCAACTGGGTTTCTACATTAGAGAGTGGGGAGGCAAACGCTTCCAGAACATCAGAATCTATAACATTCAAATCCTGCTGTGATGAAAGAAAAAAGACTCTTTCTCCATAGGCTCGTAGCCTACAAGGACAACACATTCGGGTTACTGTCGTATGACGAACAGCCCATGCTCACGTGGGAAAGGAAGTGGACGGAAGACAAGAACATTGTAGGATACAGAGCTAACTTCACCTGCATACCTACAGGCACCCACAAAATCAAGCTGGAAATGCAGACGGACATGACCTACAGGATGCGAATCAGCAGGTTTGGCTACCAGCGAAACGCAATATTCGGAAGTGAGAAGAACATGCTCCGACTACCACCTGGCAGCGTGAGCCTCTTCCAATGGTGGCCTGCTTTTGAAGA
>CAMVIM010000070.1 GCA_947167515.1 uncultured Prevotellaceae bacterium
GCGACTTCCCAAACGAGCATGAATCATATTAAACAAATAACATAGAAATGGAATATTTCGCCTTTCAGTGGCATATCACCGACGAGTGCGACCAGCGTTGTAAGCACTGCTACATCTTTTCCGAGGGTCATCCGAAACTGGTGGAGATGCCTTGGGAGAGACTTGTGGCGGTGCTTGCAAACGTGGAGCGTATGGCAGAAAAGATGAGCCGCCTACCTTATTTATATATCACGGGCGGTGACCCTATCCTGCACAGCCGCTTCTGGGATTTCCTCGAACTCGTCCACTCTCACGGCATCCCCTTCACCATCATGGGCAACCCCTTCCACCTGACTGATGAGGTCTGTACGAGGATGAAGGCACTTGGCTGCCGTAAGTACCAGTTGTCGCTTGATGGATTGCGAGAGACACATGACCGTTTCCGCAAGCCAGGTTCGTATGACCGCACGTTGGAAGCAATTGCTACTATCAGAAAGAGTGGTATGCATTGCGCCATCATGTCCACCATCTCTGCAGCTAACATCGACGAGATACCAGAACTCATTGATGTCATCGTGGAGCACAAGGCCGACATCTTCGCATTTGGTCGCTATTGTCCTACATCTGAAGATAAGGCTCACATGGAAACATGGCACGTGGAGCCGGATCGGTATCGTGACTTCCTCGAAAAGTGCTGGGCAAAGTATGAGCAGTATAAGGACTCTGAAACCACGTTCAACCTGAAGGATCACCTCTGGACACTCTTTCTTTATGAGAAAGGATTGTTTAAGATTCCTGAAGGTCTTGATGACGATACCATCTATGATGGATGCAATTGCGGCAACTGTCATTTCACTATTTCTGCTGAGGGAAGGCTGATGGCATGCCGTCGCTTCGATAGTTACGTCGGTACTGTAAATGAAGAGATGTTTGAAGTTTATCACGGCGAAAAGATGGAGAAGTTTCGTCAGCACGAGCGTTTCGAGAAATGCCGCAAGTGTGAGCTTCTTCGTTTCTGCCGAGGTTGCCCAGCTGTTTCTTATGGCTATACCAAAAACTTCTATGCTCCTGACCCACAGTGTTGGAAGGAAGTAAAAAATGAAGGGTGAATAATAAAAAGAAAAATGTAAATCTTTAAACTGTAAATCACGATGATTCGACTTAATGCATTCTTTACCCTCAAAGAGGGCGCAAGCACGGAAGATGTGCTGGCAATCACCAATGAACTCGTCGCCAAGTCCCGTCAGGATGAGGGCAATCACGGTTACGACCTGTTCCAAAGTACTACCAATCCCCGCGTCTTTATGTTCTGTGAGAGTTGGGAAAATGCAGAAGTCCTTGACAAGCACTCCAAGGCACCGCACTTTACCAGTGCCGTCCCTGCACTGGGAGCCTTGACTGCTGACGGACTGAAAAGTGAAAGCTTTGAGAAATAAACAGCATGTTAAACAAAAATAATACGTATTATGCCACACATCAATATTAAGTGCTATCCAAAGCATCTTACCGAGAACGAAATGAAGTCTTTCATTACAGAACTCACCCAACTTGCTGAGAAACACTTAAAAGCTTCCGAAAACTATGTTTCTATCAGCTATACAGAAATTCCTGCCGAACAATGGAAGGAAGAGGTGTATGACAAGGAAATCCGCCCCAACCTTGGTACGCTGGCTAAGGAGCCAGGCTACGATATGTAAAAGGGGGACCATGTTTTGTCAATTGATGGACACATGAAAGCTATTGTGATTAACGGCTGCTGTAAGGCTGAAGACTTGCAAGTTAGCGAGATTCCAATGCCCAAAGTTCGGGAGGGATGGGTACTGGTAAAGATACATGCTGTAGGATTAAACCACTCTGAGGCCATCTTGCGCATGTATGAGGCTGACAATGATTATATCAGTACTCCCATCGTGCCTGGTATTGAGTGCGTGGGTGAGATAGCCGATGCCTCTGATTCTGCTTTCAAAAAAGGTGATAAGGTCATGGCTTTGATGGGCGGCATGGGGCGTTCTTTTAATGGCAGCTATGCCGAATATGCCATATTGCCCACCAAGAATGTGTTCAAGGTTAATGCTGAGCTTGACTGGATTTCGCTGGCTGCCATTCCGGAGACTTACTTCACGGCTTACGGTTCGCTTGTGGAGTGCTTGATGTTGACGGCAGACGATACCCTGCTTGTCCGTGGAGCTACAAGTACCGTCGGGCAGGCCGCCATTCAGCTGGCTAAGGCTATTGGTGCTACCGTGATTGCAGCTTCACGTCGTGAGTCCTCTTTTGAGAAACTTAAAAGAATAGGAGCCGACTACTGCATCATTGACGATGAACACATCAGTCAGCAGCATCTTCCCATTATACCTAATAAAGTGTTGGAATTGATAGGGCCAAAGACATTGCAGGACTCACTGAGAACAGTCTCTCATCCCGGCTATGTCTGCAATACAGGCATACTTGGCAATGTATTCACTGTCGCAAATTTTGACCCTATAAAGTATATCCCCAATGGTGTGTTCCTCACGGGATTCTTCTCTAACTATCCCACACAAACAGCCATCGACAATATGATGGAACTTATAATAAAGAGTGGCATCCGTCCGTTATACAATAAAGTATTTACTTTGGAAGAAATAGCCGAAGCCCACAAATTATTGGAGTTTGGAGGTGCTGGCGGAAAAATCATTCTAAAAATGGTGTAAGGTCTATGGATATACAAGACAAGATACTCGATGTACATTTTCCTGAATGCCCCATCCGCAATGTGATTGCACGTATAGGCGACCGTTGGAGCATTCTCATTCTGTTGACGTTAGAACCAGCCGAAAAGCCTATGCGCTTCAAGGAATTGGAACAAGCCATTCCAGACATTTCGCAGAAGATGCTTACACGAACCTTGCGCGACCTTGAAGCAGACGGCTTTGTCATTCGTCATGCATACGCTGAAGTGCCGCCAAGAGTGGAGTATGAACTGACGGAACGTGCAAGGACGCTTACGCCACTGCTGAACAATCTGGTGGCATGGGCAGCGTCAAATCTGTCTGGTATCGTGAAAGACCGTGAACGATACTATAAAGAAGGGAACAGAAACAATCCGTAATTCATACCATACATGTAATATAATAATGTTTTGTCCTGCTACGTATATTGGTGGCAGGACTTGTTAAGTATGGTTTGAATTTTATCTTTGCCATTTCTCCTCAACTGGAGAATTAAGTTGCAACTTTTGTTCATGCCTGCGAGTTCATGAAGCTTAGATCAGGTTACTTTTGCAACCCAATGTCATCGTCTTTCGAAAGTAGAAACGTCGGATCTTAAGAGGACAAATCTTCAGTTAAAAGGAAAGTGGAATGAGAAGGGGAGAGAATAAATCGGTTCATCTTCAGTAAAAAGAAAAATGTGAATTTTGGGAAACATCAAGTCGTTTCATTCTGCAAAGTTTAGGTTTACGTTTACCCATGTATATATACATGAACCTCTAAACTTAAAGATTAAACCTACAATAATCTGCTTCAGGTTTACTACACCTTATTATATATATAAGCATATCTAAACTTAAACCTAAACTTATGGCATTAAATTCCATCCATTTTTCTTTTAATCGAAACCAAAATTTGGTAACAGAATGTCGTTTTCACCTTAATTTATATTAAAATCATACACGTTCTGCAAGAAAAACGTGCAGAATAAACGTAAAGTCAGAAGAAATCATTAACTTTGCAAACAAAGTTTGCAGAATGTGCTTTTGGGATTATCTCCCATCAAAAGTATGTGATGCGTCTATAGTAAAAATGGTCAGTCAAGATGTTGACCAGATTGTTGACCAGATAGAAGAGTAACTTTAAAGATTAAGATTGGATTAGATTAGATGAAGACAGATTTTATTACGTAAGTGACAATTTTTGCAGAAGAATTCGAGTCATCAACGTGCAGAACGTGCAGAACGTGTATGATTTGCATTCGAAATGTTGACCAGTCCTTTCGTAAGTCATTGATAATCAGTGTTCGTTAGCCGCCGCGCAGGCAGCTGTAGAGGAGTAATCATCACTCTCACAATAATGAAAGG
>CAMVIM010000071.1 GCA_947167515.1 uncultured Prevotellaceae bacterium
GTGGTTTCCCTGAAGCTGCTCCTTGGCACATACAATCCTTCCATACCATCGGTATCGTAGATGCTCAGATTAACCTTTACCAATTCGTCATCAATGAGGACGCTCTTGACGGTTCCCTTAACACGTTGCTGGCTGAAACCACTCATCATGCAATACAGATAGCTGCCGCTTGGGATAGTACGGTCGCCTACATCGATGTCATCAAGCAATCTCAGACGTACACGGCTTCCGTCAACAGCCTTGACATTCTCATCAACAATGGCTTTGATAAGTTTATTCTGGGGTTCATTAGTGGTGATGGTGTTGAAATAATCCGAAGTTTCTTTCTGTGACTTGACAACCTCTTCAGCTTCTGCCTCTTCCGCTATCTCGGTAACGGCATTCTCATTGATGGAGACTTCACCAACCTTTTGTTCTACCTGCTGCCGAGCTTTGCCTCCTGTTTCGGCTGCACTGTTCTCTACGGCAGACATTGCACCTGAAGCCTGGCGTTCACCTTCCATCCTCGCTTCTGCAAGTGCCTTGCGAAGTCCCTCCAGTGTCTCGTCTTCCTCTGAAGTGTTTCCACCTGTACGGTCATCGGCTAAATGATTATCTTGTGCCTGTTGCTGGCGCATCTGCTCCTGCAACTGCTTCAAACGTTCCAAAGACTCCTGTGCCTGTTTGCTGTTGGGATCCATAGCAGCGACCTCTGCATCACTGTACTGTGACGTATATTCTTCCTTGATGTCTTCCCCACCACGCTCAATGTTCTCTACGGCTGATTCATCCTTAATCTTGCCAAAGTCATTGAGCATATTGGTGTACTTGTCGCCGATACCATCACCTTTGATATTGGCATCAGGCAACTTGTCGTTGAAGAACTCGGTGGTTTCCAAGTTCGATTTGTCCACCTCGGCTTTTTCCGTTCCAAAGAGGCGTATGACAAAGAAGCCCAAGAACAGAATGGGAATATACAGGATGGCAGGAAGCATATACTTCGGCTGCCGGAAGTTAATCTTTTCTGTAAGCTTCATATTCGTCTATTTGATGTGGTGTATAACTGTTGATGTCTTTCCTTTCCGTCATACCCTGCTCTTTGGGCGCATGATGACGCTTAAAATGAAGTTCCTTCTCCTGCCGTTCAACGGCACTGGAAGGCTGAGGTCGGTACTTGACTGCCTGTGTCATTCGATACAGGCTTAGTCCTACACTGAAGAGCACGAAAGAGAAAACGAGTGCCAGGAACAACTTTGTGTGCTTAGAGGCAAAACGCTGTACACATGCAGCACCCTTGTCAAGATGCAGGGTTTGGGCGAAACTCTTTCCTGCTGCCACATCCCTTTCATAACGCTCCTTGTACTTCGGGTCGTCCTTATCAGGAACTTTCTCCCCGAACAGAATCTTCTTAAATCCCATATTATTATCGTTTAATAGTTCGACTTTGTACGCTGCTCCAGATCTTTGTTCAGGATAGTGCGCCAGTTAACGATAAGCAGTCCATGCGGATTGTTCTCGGTTCTCGGCACACGCTTCAGATAGCCCTCAGTGACCAGTTCACGCATCAGCACGGAAGTTCTGCGCTCGATACGCTGACGGCCATAATAGGTGAAGGACATATTCTCTTCACTGAAACGGATACTGTCACAGAAGATGCTGAAGACGGCACTCGTTCCCATGATATTGCCATAGAAACCTTTCTCCTTCAGGGCATTGTATTGTGCCAGACCTGTCTCGTCGATGAGGTACATGGCTTTCTCCATCGTGTACTTGATGTATTTGTCATCAGGTGCAAGAGTAAAGAAATAATGATGGAACATTTCGACATGGCTCTTGGCTTCCACGTCCAAGGTTTCCTCCATCGTACTACGGTTGACGAGGACGGGAACATTGCCGTCCAGGACATACACTTTCTGATGTGCATCACTGACCATTCCCCTGGCTGTCCAGATGCTGCCAAGAGAGATGATCACACATCCCACTAAGAACAGGCTGCATATAATAAGCACCAGCTTAATCTTGTTTTCTAAATTCTTGATTACCATTGTATAACGATATTATATTAAACTCCTACTAAACGACCTGCCGACTGACGCATGGAGGTGGCCACACCCTCACCGAAGCTACGGGTGGAGAATGCGGTATCGCCCTCAGGTATCATCCATGCTGCAAGGTCTGGAACAAGGTTCAAGCACTTCAAGGCCACAACACTGGCCGCCATCAGATAGCCTGCCGAGAAGAAGGCATTCTGCAAGTAATTGACTACGGTCTCATCTGAAGCTGTGACAGCCGCAAGGTCGTTATATTGTATGTTGATGACTATATCAAAGAGCAAGAGGACATAGAAGCCGACGAAGTAAAGCATGGCTCCATAGAAATGGACGGTGAGATACCTGATAATCCACTTAGCCCATGCCCCTTCCCATTTCGGCAAGAGGGAGAACGCCCATTGAATAGGTCCGAAAATGGTAAGCATACCCAACAGGATCTGCTGGCAGTAGATGGTTCCCCACCAACCTATTCGGAAAGTGATTAACGCTATCAGCATAATTATCTTGTCGGCCAACATCACAAGTCCGGCTGTGGTACTGGTCATCTCTGCTTTTACAATGTTTTTTTCATCTTCAGCTGCAGCATCGGCATCTGTGACATCCTGCACACTACTCTGGGTGAGCAAGGCACTGACGGCATTGCTGGCCGCCTTGATGGTGGACATGGGGTCAGCGGCTTCGTCGCCTAACTGATACATCAGCTGCTGTACGTCCTGCATCCTATCCTCCACCTGTGCTGCCTCGGCTTCATAGAGGTCATGGGTGTAACTGCCTATGGCATTAGGTATATAGCTCAGGAAGTCCAGAGCACACCAAGAGCTGTGACCTCCTGCTATACCAGTGTCCGATGGTGGGTACCACCAGCAAAGGACAATGCTGACAACTAACGGCTTGAACAGTTTCATCACATCCAATGGCTCACGCTTGACCATCATCTTATAGGCCATGTGCGCACAGACGATAATGGCGAAGAGTCCTGCCAAAGCCATAGACATCTGGAGAATCCACCAAAACGGCCCCTGACCGCCCGTGAACGTGGCATCGGTCAGAAACTCGTTGGTTCTGAATATCACGTCATCAATCTCTTCTTCAAGGAGGTTAATGCCGAAATCAACAGCGGTACTGTCATTACTCATATTACTTCTTTCGTTTAAGGATTATTTGATACTCGTCTGGTACTGCCTTCATGGGAGGCATCACGCCAACGGTTATAGCCAGCTGTCGCATTCTCACTGACACGGTGCTGGAAACGCGACATGGCTTGAACAAGGTGGTCTGCCTGATTCTTTGTAGTCAGGTATCGCACTCTAAGCAAGAGATGGTCATTGCTCTTGACAATCTCATCATAAATGGCGAGATACTGCTTCTGACGTTCACTATTGGGCATATATGCTTGCCGGGTGGCTTTGATAGCGAAGTCATACATCTGGCCAAGTTCTGTCCAGTTGGTGATTTCCTCTGTCTGAGCCTTCCCATTCAGAGCGTTGATATTGTTTTTGAAGGCAAGCAGCTTGCTTTCAATCTTGTTTCCTTCCGTGACCCAAGCAAGGTCAACCTGGCGGTCTGCGATATTGGCTGCTTCAATCTTAGCACGGCCTTCAAGGTCTGCCTGAATACTGTCTGCATATTCCACCTGTGGAATAGAAGCGGTATTGGCTGCAATACGCAAAGTGTTCTTAACAGAAGTGGCTGCTTTGGCTCCGTTCTTGTACCTCCGATGGGTAACGGTATAGTAAAGCTCTGGAGTCAAATTACCCGCACCCAGTTCCATGACCTGAATCTGCCCCTGCTTGGAGGCATCGTGATTGTAGGTCATGGACTGAGCATGGGACTCAATACAAATGAAAAGTATAGCAACAGCCGATATGAAGATGCTCTTTCTCATATTATTTTTCTTTACGTTAATAATCAAGAATGTTTCCTGCTTCCATCCATCGATCAAAGGCTTCCGTTGCCATCTGACGAATGGTTTTGGAACGGT
>CAMVIM010000072.1 GCA_947167515.1 uncultured Prevotellaceae bacterium
GTTTTAATTGGTTTGTGAATTGATTTCTGTTTTTTTAACCACGAATTACACGAATTTCACGAATTTTTTTTCCCGCTTATGGGTAAGCTATTACACGGATTTTTTTTCGATTTCACGAATTTTCCGAGTCGTGGACGACTCTTTGTAACCATCCGGATGGGCTTTCGCCAAGAAAGCAGAAATTCGTGTAATTCGTTAAATTCGTGGTTTTAAAAAAATCTGCTTAATTCGCGGTTTTCTCCCGATTAGTCCTCCTGCTCCACGTAAGCACCGGTGCTGATGATTTCCGTTGCAGTGTCGGCCACAGCCTCACGGATTTCATTGTTGGGAGCGAAGCGGAGCGTTGCGGAAACAATGTTGTCCTCTGGCTTCAGTTCTCGGAGCGAACGAGCCGTCTTGGTCTTCACGTGGACGTAGAAGCCGCCAAAATTGGGGAACGTCACGCGGTGACCGTTGATGGAGAAGTACAGGATGCCCTCGCAGACTGCTGCGATGGCAGCCTCCACCGTCGTCTCAGGCAGGTTGGCCGAGTTGGCGATGTACTTGATCAGGTTCTTGTGCTTGATAGCAGGGAACACCAGCTGACGGAGCTTGTACACCGTGGGCTTTCCCTCTCGGAAGGTGAGCTGCATTGCAGCCTTTCTCATTTTGATTGCCATGTTTTGTTTTGGTTTTGAAAGTTAAACATAAGTGAATTAACTAAAGTTTCGCAAGCTCCACTTTTTTGAAGTTAAAGAAGTTAGAGAAGTTAAAGAAGTTAGAGACGAATGTCATGCTGCTGTATTCATTGTCAGAAGGTATCGTCTTTAACTTCTAAGCGAAGCGATAACTTCTTTAACTTCTATAACTTCTACAACTTGCGAAAGTTGAGTGAATTAACACGCTACAAAGTTACTGCCTTTACCAGCCCCCCCGAAGAAAGTTTACCAATTTTTTTTACACGCCGTTCTTTATTAAGTGTACACGCCGTATGAACTATAGTTCTTACGTCGTGTATAGGTTAACTCTACCGTCGTGTACCCTTTAATTCGCATAGTGTAACTTTGTAACTTTGTAATTTTGTAACTCTCGTGCGGAGGCGCGTATATAATATATAATATATAATAAAATATAATATATAATATATATCCCCTTAAGAAACCCCCTATTTAGTATCCCCCAAACCACAACATGAAATGACAAAATGACAAAATTACAAAGTTACACATGGGGCGTCTTTTTTCAGGGCTTGTTCTCACTTTTTCAGGGCCAGAAGTTGGAGAGGTGGAGAAAAAGGTGTATCTTTGCAATCGGAAAAATGAAACCAAAGTATGGCGAAGAAAAAAGAAATAAAACTGGCTGATTTCCCTGAGGAGGTGGATGAGGAGAGCGGCGTGAAGGTGTATGGCGAAATGTCGTCCACTATTCATTTTTCTCATCTTTCCCATCATTCTCATCACTCTCATAAAGAATCCCACTATGCCTACTGACAACAGCAGCTTCCTCACCCCCAAAGGCGACTACAAGAAGCTCATCGCCTTCCAGAAGTCGGAGTGCATCTATGACATGACGTGTTATTTCATCGAGCACTACCTGCCGCAGATAGGTGACCGCACGGTTGACCAGATGAAGCAGGCAGCACGGTCGGGTAAGCAGAACATTGCGGAGGGGAACGAAACAGGCACCACATCGACAGAAGCTTGTATCAAGCTGGTCAATGTGGCAAAGGCGAGCTTGAAGGAGTTACAAGAGGATTATGAAGACTATTTACGCAATCATGGCGACAAGATATGGGATGTGAACAGCCAGCAGTGCAGGAATGCACGTGAGTGGTGCAAGCAGCATTCGAGGCCTTCCGACTATCTGCGTGTGTGCGAACTGAGGGATGACATCACGGTGGCGAATGTGGCGTTGGTGCTGATCCATCAGACTGACTATCTGTTGAGGCGGCTGTTGGAGAAATACAAGGCGGAGTTCTTGCAGAATGGAGGTATCAAGGAGCAGATGTCGGCAGCCAGGCGGAATTGGAGGGAAGAGCATGGGATGGGGTATCTCAATGGGAGGAATGGGAATTATGGGAGGAATGAGAATTATGGGAAGAATGGGAGTAATGGCCAAGCTAATGGGACCCCTGGTGGAAAACAGTAATCTTAAAAAAGAGTAGATGGCAGAGAATACTTCATGTTGAATTTGCAATTGAGCTTTTTGAAGTAATGCTCATTTGCTAATTCCCATTTTACACTTTTTTCTTTTCATCTCTCGTGCAAGCCTTTTTGTGTGGGGCTTGCATGGTTTTTGGGCGAAAATTTGTGGTGTTTTTGTGTTGATTTTTGCATATCGCTGATTGTCATGAGAAAAGAATTTTATCAACAGGGGAGTTGATAAGTTCCTGAAAAAAAGTGGGGTTTTTGCTTGGAAGTTTGAGAGATAAAAGTGTATCTTTGCAGCAATCAATGAACAGTTTGAGGAGACTCCTGCATCAGGGGGTGGACTCTTGGCTAATGGCTTGAAAATTAAATTGTTTGGCAATTCTGAATAGGGGTTGCCTTTTACCCTCTACCGCCCTATATGAACGATAATGAGACAAATAGCACGCTTTTGAATTGGCCTGCGAAGGAGGCCATGAGGAGAAGGGATGATGACCTTGCAGAGAAGGCGCCGGTGGCGGATTTCTGCAAGAAGGTGGCGCGTGAAATCAATCGTTATGGGGTGGATGAGGCCATGAGGAGATGGCGGGTGGTGTGCGATTACATGCAGACGGAAGCTTGGTGGCCGATGGCGGCGGAGGAGGTGGAGACGCTTTTCGATGCGGCCTATGAGGAGCGTAACCGCTGGAAGATGGAGCTCGCGAACAGGCAGCCTGCACCGCTCGTTCAACTGAATAATAACCCTGCTGCCACCAACTCTGTAGGCATCGGTCAGGCTGACCAAGTCATCGCATCAAATATGGGGAATGTGGCGCATACAAAATACCAATAAGAAGAGATGGAAGACAAGGACGTGATTAACATGGAGGGGCTCTTCAGGGGGGCGAACCTGAATGGAGCACAGATTATTGCTGTGAATAAGGGTGAGGTGTACTACCAGAAGTATGGCGAAGGTGCGCCCACCATCAGCAAGACGGAGGAGGAGGTGAAGAATGCCATCGTGAAGCTGATGGAGGCGAGGGACGAGCAGAATGAGTTTCTGATACGCGACCAGGCGCAATGGTATGCCATTTTTCGTGTGCTCTCCACGTTTTGCGGCTATCCGCAAAGGGCAGCCGATTTCAGCAGGACGATGGAGAATCTGGGCATGGGCGAGGTGAGGATTCCCTGTAAGTATGAGAGTTTCCGCAAGGTGTCGCTCAACCAGTTGCCGCAGAATGTCTCCTTGTGGCACCAATACGAGAACACGGCTGACCAATACTCCCGGAAGCAGGTGGTCGTGGGCATGAAGCTGATGGAGCTGCTGGAGATTGACCGGCGCTGAATGGAGGGGCTTTTCCCAAAACCTTTCCCATTTTCCCAATGTTATTCCCAACTCGGTTTTTTACTGGGTTGGGATTTTTTATGTCCGTACCTTTGCCTCAGAAATCAAAAACGCAGCCCGCCGCGTGGGGGGATGCAAG
>CAMVIM010000073.1 GCA_947167515.1 uncultured Prevotellaceae bacterium
TCTTCCTTGTTCCGCTGTATGCTCTCCCAGATTTCCTTGATTTCAGGGATGTCCAACATTTCCCGGACTTTGGCTTCGGCGCTTTCGGCTCTTTGATGTTCACTATATGCTTTATTGCCTGAACGGACAGCCTCGGACTCGGCTTTGCCAAGTCGCCCTTGCAGTTCCTTGATTTCTGCATCCTTCTTGTCCCGAAGTCGGGCGATGGCATTTTCATCCATTGAGGCAATCCGCTTTCTGAGGACATCGTTTTCTTCAGTCAATCGGGCATTTTCCTTTTGCAGCTGCTTGTTCTGTTCTATGATTGCTCTTACATTTTGCATAGCTTTGTTATAGAGTGCCTTCCCCAGTTTCAGTATATCCTGCTTCTGGACTTCCTTGGCTTGCATGAGTGCAGTCTGCATTTCGGTAAGGATAACCTTTATCGCTTCCCGCCGTCCTTCTCTCCATTCCTTCTGCCCGAAGGCAGGGATAGGTTTTTCAAGTTCGGTTTTTATGGCATCCCACGCATTCTTTACAAGTAGGTCAGTCTTTAAGGTCGGCACAATCAGGTCTTCCTCCTTGATGTCCAATGCCGCAGCATAATCTTCCAGCTGGGATATATTGCCTTCCAGTTTTTCCTTATGCTGCTCCTTATTGTGTATCTCGCCCTCTAACTTGTCATTCTGCTCTTTCAGGCTTTCCTTTTCTTTCTTCATACCCAGCACCTCACCCGCCATCTTTTCCTTCTGGCCTTCCAGACGTTCATTTTCCATCTGGTTCTTAGCTATAGCATCCTTGGCTTGGCGTTCAGCCTCTAACACAGCCTTACTCTTGTGGACACGCTCACGCCGTTCTTCACCTGGGAGCATGGCAATGTCATCGCCACGCTCCAAACCATACTTGTGTCCCACCTCATTATAGTAGTCGGTGTGCATCTGTTTATAGGTGTTTCCTACGGCATATTTGTCCTTGCCCCATACACTGGCATACGATACACTTTCCTTTTCCCTCCGTTCGGCTTCTGTTCTTACGAAGTTCGAGCGGATTTCTTCAGGTAGTTTCTTCCATTCCTTATAGGAGAGTACCTTCGATTTGTCATCCTTATGCACATACTTGACAGATGCACGTCCTCTGGTTTTTGTCCTGGCTACAGGAATGGTCTGGATTTGGATGTGCGGTGTGGTCTCGTCAAGATGTACGTCAAATCCGATGATGTTCTCAGCACCCCAACGGTCACATGCCCAACGGTAGGTGTCCATTGCCCAATCATTGATACCTTGCTTCAGCACGACATGGGCATTACTCTTTTGCAGGGTAAAGTCCACTTCTTGGTCACCAAAGGCGAGTCGGGTCAGCACATCATGGTCACCACTGACGATGATGCCGACGGTGCAGTTCGGACTGTTGTCGGAGATGCCCAGAGGATTGTTCTTGTCCATATATGGTTTGAATTCAAGTTCATCTAAGCGTTTCTGCAAACGCTCATGAAGTGGCACGGGATTGGAACCAAGAGGAACGATTTCGCCTCGGCTGTTAATCTCAAAGTTGAGATGCTTACGTGAGAAATCGTAATGGTTGTTTGTGTCCTGGTTCTTCAGACGATAGGTGTTCTCGTCCCATCCTCTGCGTTCAGGCTCGTAGCCTTCCGCAGCAGAAAAGGACTTGGATGGTGCGCCAACATGAATGGCCGCACGGGGTATATTATTTTTGGCTTTAGACATAATACATTTTTTAGAATTAGTGATTAGGTGAAATTTGGGTCTCGGGTGGAACCTGAGTGGAGGGTTGAGGGAGAGAGTCACTCCCTCACAGATGCATTTTGCTTCTGGTTCTTGCCATGTGCGGCGACGCTACTTTATAGCGATGAACCAACCCTCGGAGAGCATAATGGGACTTTTTAAGGGAGTACACCTTGGGGTGGCGAATCTAAAAGTCCATATTATGTTATGGGATTATTTGGTGATCCCTTTCGACGCAGCATTTACTCAGGAGCAGGAGGAACTTCGGATTCTATGCCGCAGTTACCCTTTCCGTACTCGACATAGCGGTGAAGTTTGCCACAATAGGTGCCGTTGATGCCCTCATGCGAGAGCTTGCACTTGTGGCATTCTGCATTCCTTCCATGCCAACGTTGCTCCTGTGTCGAGCTTAAATCCTCCGCACTTTTTCCTTCTGTCTGGATTATTGTCAGCCTGTTGAGTTGTGGTTCCGACTCAACTTTTGTTGGAATTTCATCGCATTGTGATGAGTCCATCACTTCCAAACCAAGTGCATCAATGAGTTTTTGAAGTGCAGGATTGCGTTCAATCATTCGCTGGAGAATCATCTGCTTAGTTTCCTGCATCAGGAGGAAGTCGGAAATGTCAAGTCCCGCTTCACGCTGTTCATCAGTCGCCATCTGTTCCAAGACAGTTGAAACGGTTACGCTCTTGCAGATGGGAGTGAGGATGGCAGACTTCTTGGTCCACTTTTCTGTCGCCCCCAAGTCTGGTATCAGAATCACATCCCTACCACGGAGCACCTGCATGGTTTCCTCGTTGAAACATCCATCTTTGCCACCTGTAGCGAGCCATAGGAAATCCGGCATGAAGTTGGATGCTATCAGACAGGTTTTCTCACTTTCCACCAACATGACAGTGGCAGAAGATGTGGCAAGCAGATGTTCTCCGAACAGGCATTGCTTCAGATGGAAGTCTGGCAGTTTCAGTTCCGAGTGTACCCAGCAGACTTGTGGTATCGGCTCTTTGATACGGTGTCCGTCCTTGGGATTGTACCCCATCAGTTTTCCTGAACGGACGTTGCAATCTTTGTCAATCTGCCAAAAGACGGTGGCGCCTCCCCATTTCTTGGAAGTTCCCACCTTGTAGCGTTCAAACTGTCTGTTGGCAGCATCCTTGCCGATAGTCTTGCATAGGAACAGGTATAAGGGATTGATGTCGTAATGTGAGAGTGTCTTTCGCATCATGTCAGCTGATATGAAAGACGGAACCTCAGGTCTTGGCTTAACCGTTACAGACTTATTCGTCTTATCATATCTCCATGCATTATTCTCAAAGTTGTTAGGCTTCAATTCTGAGTTGTCCCTGAAGAAGTCCTTGGGCGTATAATGGTAACCACACGAATCCTCATGGTCGCATCGTCCCACATAGTCAGGGAGCTCAATCTTACCTTCCTCATCAACATACCTGACGAAGCACCGCTTTCTGCCGCATTGAGGACACGTTTGTTTAGTATTATTACTGTCCGCTAAAACTTTTTATTGCCAAAGAAATGGCTTTCAATCGCTG
>CAMVIM010000074.1 GCA_947167515.1 uncultured Prevotellaceae bacterium
CAGACGTTCACGGCATCAGCGAGAAAGTGCTGACAGAACGGCTCCGGCAGATGGCTGACGATTATCTGATAGAACGCACTGAATGCTACGGCTATCCTCCTCGTGTGGAATACCGGGTAACGGAGCACGGCAAACGGCTCTATGCCATCATATATCGAATGACGGAATGGGGCATGGAGCATCGGAGGCTGATGCTGGGATAAATCTCACTTACCTGGAGGTAAGTAACGATGGTGATCTGTGAAATTCATCGTACCTTTGCACCGTCAAAATAGAAGAAAGGTAATAGTAATGCATTTCACAGATCCCGTTTATCGCAATCCCTATTGGCCCACATGGCCGCTTATCCAGATAACGCAGGGCTGCACACATAACAGTTGCAAGTTCTGCACGATGTACAAGGAAGTGCCCTTCCGTATGCAGCCGATGGAATGGCTGGAGGAGGACTTGAAGGAACTCCAGGCTATGGAGCCTCATGCCAAGACCATCCAACTGTTGTCAGCCAATCCCCTGGCATTGAGTTTCGACCGATTGATGCCACGACTGGAACTCATCAAGAAGTACCTGCCCGAGTTGGAACACATGTACACCGCCACGCGCGTCTCTGACATCAAGAACAAGACCGTTGAGCAACTTCGCAAGCTGAAAGCTATTGGTGTGAACGAAATATCGCTTGGTGTGGAGAGTGGTGATGACTGGACGCTGAAGCGCATCAACAAGGGCTACACCTCGCAGGACATCTTAGAGCAATGCCGTAAGCTGGAAGAGGCTGGCATCGCGTATTGGGTGACTTTCCTCAACGGCGTGGCAGGACGTGAGCATAGTCATGAACATGCCGTGAACTCTGCCAAGATCTTCAACCAGCTGAAGCCTATGCTCGTAGGCACGGGAGGCTTGACACTTTTTCCCGGCACTCCGCTTTTGGAGGAAGCCGAGCGTGGTGAGTTTACTCCTTTGACCGAAAAGGAGATGCTTGAAGAACTGCGCACATTCGTGGAAAACCTCACCTGCGACTGCAAATTCATCACCCATCACACAATAGCCGCCAACCTCAGCGGCCCTGATTTCCTGAAGAGGAAACCACTGATATTATCCACGCTGAACGACATCATCCAGCATGGCGACATGGATGCACTCGAAACCATCAGAACATACAAACGAACATTATAAATAATAAATAAGGAGAAAGACATTATGGAATTCAAAGAAGTAGTCAACAAACGTCACTCAGTCAGGAACTTTAAGTCAGACGAGATTCCCGTCACGGTACTGCAGGACATCGTGCGCACGGCTCAGCGTTCACCGTCATGGGAGAACAGCCAGCCTTGGAACGTGTATATCGCCACAGGTGAAACCCTGAAGAAAATCAAGGAAATCTGGGTTGGAAAATATAAGGAAAAGGTCAAGGGTTCGCCCGACATGCCAACAGGTCACCGCACCAACTTCTCAGAACGTAGTCAGCAGAACATGAAAGACTTCATGGGTGCTGTGGCAGAATACTCTGGTGATCCTGAAATCAAACATTTCCTGAAGATGAACGAGGTGCTTTTCAATGCTCCGGCATTGGTGTACCTCACACTTGGGAAGGGACATACGGGCTGGCCTATATATGATCTTGGCGGCTTCGGTCTGGCACTGATGCTTGCTGCCAAGGATCAGGGCATAGACTCCATTCCTGCCTACGAGATTGTCAAGTTCCCCGCAGAACTGCGTCCACTTCTCTCTGTCCCGGAAGATGAAGAGATTATCATGGGCATCGCGCTTGGCTATGCAGCCGAAGACGGTATCAACGATTTCAGTTCCAGCCGTCTTCCGTTGGAGGAAGTGCTGACCATCAAGCAGTAAGGAGGACAGACAACATGCATTTTTCAAGCGGAATCAACTGCCCTCCATACGAATCGGCTGACGGGTACTTGCAGACTACTGAAGGGTGCTCTCACAACCACTGCCTTTTCTGTACTTACTTCAAGGACAAGAAATTCAAGGAATCGCCCATCGAGCAGATAGAGGCCGACATCAAGGAGATACCCCAGTATTTCGGTGCACCCAAGCGTATATTCCTTCAGGGTGCCGACGGCTTTGCGGCTGACTATGATGTGCTGATGAAAACGGCAGAGCTGCTGCACAAATACGTACCGTCGGTAGAGACCATCGGAGGCTATGCCCGCATCGACAATTTCTACGACAAGACCGAGGAACAACTGCGCAACATGGCTGCTGTAGGCTACTCTAACCCCTACATCGGCGTGGAGTCTGGCGATGATGTGGTGCTGAAGCGTATCAACAAAGGCTATACGGCAGCCGAGGCCCGTGAGCAATTGGAGAAAATTGATGCCTCAGGGCTTCCCTACGTCGTCAACTTCCTCAACGGTGCTGGCGGGCACGGCTACGGACTGACCAATGCCCAGCGGACGGCAGCACTCTACGACGGATTGCACATGACGATGGTGAACACTTCGATGCTGACCGTAGTGCCAGGCACACCATTGTATCGTGCCATGGAGAAAGGACTGTACACAGAATCGACAGAGAAGGAAAAGCTGGAGGAAATACACGAGTTGGTGCGCTGTCTGAACAACGATACCATCTTCATGAACGAACATGCCTCCAATTTGTTCCACGTTCAGTGCCGTCTGCCAGAGGCGAAGGAGGAACTGCTGGCATACATCCAGAAGTTCATGGAGAGCAGTGATGAAAAGGAGTTGCGCCAGTATCGTGAACGGGTGACGAGGGCATTCAGATAACGGCAACATACAATAATCACGGCTGTAATCACGTTTTATAGGATATGACAAAAGCATTATTTATCAACGGAAGTCCGCGTAAGAACGGCAATACGGCACA